>DEHO01000071.1 GCA_002351955.1 Flavobacteriales bacterium UBA2798 | reverse complement strand
GGATTGCCATGTCCCTCTTCCGAAAGTAGCTGCACGGATTTTTGAAGTTGGATAATAGATCTCAAGATCATTTACAATCACGTTTGGTAATCCGTCAAAGAATGGAATCCATGAAGGTTGACTCGCATCTCTGTAATAAACGCCAACATCTGTTCCGCAATAAACCGCTTCATTTGCCGCGTTTTGATAAACGATACAGTTTACAGGAAGATTGGGTGATCCGGTAGAATAGTTTGTCCAGGTTGTTCCTCCGTCGGTCGACATAAAAACTTTGTTCGCTGCAGAGTAACCGGAAAACGTAACATAAACCCTGTTCGGATCGGTTGTACTGATATCAATATTTGTAATCGCAGCACTTGCAACCGGTAATGTTCCTGTGATGGTTGTCCAGCTTGTTCCTCCATTAGTGGTTTTGAAAACGGCATTCGCTTTAACCACGTAAATGACTTGATTGTTGGAAGGTGCGATCTTAAGTTCTACAATCGTATTGGTGTTGGTAAAACTTGAAATGGACGTCCATGAAGTTCCCTGATTGGTAGATCGGAATACTTGCTGATAACCTGCATAAAGAGTATTCGCAGTTGTTGGATCTTGTTTCCATGGTGTTACCCAGGCGCCGTTTCCGGTTAATCCGGTTGTGATGGTTGTCCATGCACCTCCACCATTGGTTGATCGTTTGAAATCTCCATATACATAAGAAGCATACATGGTGTTGTTGTTCGTGCGGTCAATGAAACAATCCATTCCGTCTCCACCATACACTTGTGCCCAGGTTGTTCCGTTGTAACGGTTGGTTCCGTTATCCTGGTGACCTGCCAATAACAGGTTGGCATTACTTGCTGAAAGTCCGATTTTATATTGTTGTGCAATTGCAAGATTGGCAGAAATATCCGACCAGCCTGTTCCTGAATTTGCAGTGCGAAAAACGCCGCCGTCGCAACCTGCGTAATAGGTTGTTCCATTACCGGGAAGGAAAATCAGATCATGAATATCAGCATGAACATAAGGTGCGCCTGATCCTGTCCAATGTCCGTTAATGGTGAAATTCGTTCCGCCATTGGTAGATCGCCAGATGTTGATTCCTCCGACAATTACAACATCTGCGTTGGTGGGAGAAGCCGCAATTGCCAAATCATACCAACCCTGGCCGCCTGCATCTCCTCCGTTTGAGTTGTATCCAAGGTAATTTGGTGTGGTTGATCTTGTGGTAAACGTTGTTCCGTTATCTGTTGAACGATAAACACCCAATAATCCATTGTCATCTGCCCGTGCAGCGATCATGTACACATAGGTTGAATTCGCTGCTGTTGTTGCAATCGCCAATCGACCTACGTTTGCTGATGGTACTCCACTTGTAACTTGTGTCCAGGTTGCGCCTCCATCTGTTGATTTCCAAAAAGTGGTTCCACATGCATACACCGTGTTGGGATCTCCCGGTTTGTACTCCATATCCTTGAAATTCCCTGTACGAACCTGTGTCCACGCGCCTCCGCCATTGGTTGTTCGGTATATTCCATTGGAAGTGGCTGCCAATAGAATTTGGGTATTCGTTGGATGAATCAATAACCGTGAAATTCTTCTGCCTTGATTGACGGTCCAGGTGAGTCCTGTGGTATTCCACGTATTACCACCATCTGTTGATTTTAAAATTCCAATCGAATAGGTGTCATTTGCATCTCCGTCGCCTGTTGCCAGATACATGGTGGCAGGTGTTGCCGGATCTTTCGCAATATCTGTACAACCAATAACAGATAACTGATCGGTATTGGTATTCCACGATGTACCTCCATTGGTGGTTATCCACAATCCGCCTGCAGGTGATCCTGCATAAATGATGTTTGTATTGGTAGGGTGAAACCTGACGAAATTGATTCGGCCATTTCCGCCATTTGTTGGAGTGGTGGAGGGCCCCATAATGGTCCAGTTACCAGCTCTTTCTCCTGCAAGAATAGAAGGATTGGTGGTCAACCATTGCTGAAACTCCTGATAGGCCCGATGAGCCTGTTTCATGTCTCCCTTTGGATAAACACGGGGTTCCATGAAATTCTGCCAGCGACGAAAAACTTTGTATCCTTTACCTTTCTCTATCGTTCTGCCCGACCAATAACTTTCGAATTCGGCAACGACATCGTAAAAATTAGCATTCGGATCTTGCATCATCTGCACGTACTGTTGCGAGAACAATCCGGANNGCAAGTAATTTGTTCTTCATACGCAGTAGAGAGTTTGGTTGTTTGGTGCACCCGAAATATAACGAAAGCAAGGGACGTTCCCGGGGACGATGACGACAATTTTTAAGCAGAATTGAAATCCTGAACCTTTTTGGGGGACTTCTGCTCGAATTTTGTGTTATTTTTGCGCGGTTGTTAAAAAAGTCTTTTGCCTCTTTTAATACTTTAACTTCGGTTAATAACCAGATCCTTTAGCTCAGTCCTGACGATCTCCCTTCGGTTGATGTCAGGATCCCGACCTCAAGGTCGTGATTGGATTACAGGATTCTTCGTTCTTTAGAAAATGAATTTATAATTGGTCCCGTAGCTCAGTTGGANNGCCTTCTAAGCAGTAGGTCTCTGGTTCGAATCCAGACGGGATCACTGATAATCAACAAGTTAGAAGAGGGCCCGACAGGACCCTCTTTTTATTTGCAAACAATTTGCAAACATCTTTTGACCATCGGGTTGTTTTGGCTTGTTTTTTAGTTGCATTTCTTGCCTGTAAGAAAGTTTCTTGAACCTAAAAAAGGAATTCCACATCTTTTCTGATTGATGTTTTGAAGGATGGAAAAGGGACTTATTTCCCTTTTCCCAGAAGATAGGTAACACCTCCATAAATATTAAACCAGCCCGCGTTATAAGTGTGATTGACCTTGCCTGAATTCTTCTCATAACTATAGAGGTCGTCCAGGGATTCTTGGGTGAAGGACTGGCTATAGTTTAGTGTGGTTGAACCCAACTCAAGGCTAAGTCCAAACGAAATGCGATGTGTTGTGAGACGCCTAAAACCGAGACCTGCAAATGAATAAATAGAAGAGCAATTCCCTGATTTGAGAATAAGTTCCTCTCTCATATTGCGGTTAAATGGGGCATCATCGTAATAGGTTGTAATTGCCACCCTTCCTCCTTGGAACAAATCTACACCCAGAGATGCTTTAAGGTCCAACCGGAAATTTTCACCTAACGGAATCTCATAGATATAGAGTAATCCAAGGAGCAAATGTTGGTACTTATTATATCCGCTTACCTTAACTCCAATAAGTGGCTCGCCAAACATACTTGGCTCAGCATTTAGGAAAACATTATCCGCTGTTGTTTGTGCATCATACCGGTGATTGATTGTCCCGAAATGTAATCCCAGTTTGGATTTGTCAGATAGATAGTATCCAAGGTGAAAATTGGAGGTGAATGCGGAAAGCGGCCTGTAATTTCTGGCATAGGTCAATGTAGGAATGGAAAATCCATTTTCTGATGCAAGACTAAATTTCCCTTTTTGAGGAATACCATCCTGAACAGAAATCCCAAAGAGTAAAATGGAAAACAATGTTTTTTTCATGATTGAAGATTTTGGTTCAAAACCAAATTAGTAAAAATTTCAAATTGTACTCTTATAAGGGTACATAATTTTAACACATAACCCTGACTTTGCCTGAAAATACCTTATGGCAAAAGGAAAAGGTTCAATAAAAGATAAGTTCCTGAAGGAAGTGGGGAGCAATATTAAAAATCTCAGGAAGGGAAGCGGTTTATCAATGGGGAAACTAGGCTTGGAAGTGGGCCTAAGCAGAATGCAGATCAGCAGAATTGAATCAGGTTATAATATTACGCTTTCTACGATCCTAAAATTGGCCATTGCATTAAAAGTAAATCCATCAGAATTGGTCAATTTTTCCGTCAAGTCAAAAGAAACCGACTTGGAAGATCTGGTCAATTCAAATAAAGCCAGCAAACTAAAACCTAAATCGAAATCAACTTGACCAGGGATGTGAAGATTCGTTTTCGCGTTGGTTATAGTCTTAGTCTATGATTTGCTCCCTATCCTTTGAAAACCGCTCGATCACCATTGATGCGGAATTATTCATTGATGAAGTGACACGCTCTTATCGGCTGGAGGTATTTCCCTTTATCCAAGGAAGGAAATCAGACAACTTTAATCCGGAAGATTATATCAGCCGAAATCATCTTATAGCGATGATTATTGAACGGTTTACATTTTTTCAACATGTATTGGATTTAAAAGCAAGGCAGGCTGGAATAAATGCATTTCAGTTGGAACATGGATTGGCTAAGCATATATCCAAACAAAGGCTTCAGCTTTCGGAAATTGAAAAGGAAAAGCTTGTTTCCATTCCTACAGAACTTCATGCCTATAATGGGTATTTACAGGGAGCGCTATCGTATTGTCTTCTGAAGTTGGGGAATGAGGCAAGCGGGATAGATGGTTTATCGGGAATGGAATTGGTTTCAGCTTTATCGGGTTCAAACAGGCCTAATTTGCAACAAGTAGAATTCTGGAACAACCTTGATGTTTTTGACTCAAGCCTGAGTAAGCCTTCATTGACCGACTTTTCCTTTTTGGATCGAATCATCAACACTACCGGAACACCGGCGCTTTTGTTTCACTTTCCTGCGAATGTCCTTGAGGATTATTTGAGGATTGTGTTTTATCCTCTTGAACTTTCCGATCATCAAAAAGCCGCACTGCGCACTTGGTTTCAATCTTCTTCAGCCCAACAATTTATTCGACCAATGGATATTGCGAACCAGAATTTGGCATTTCTAATCCTTTCAACATTGCATCTTTCAGGACTTGGAAAAAAGGAACATTGGATTTTACCTGATCAACGGATCCTATCCTTGCCCGGTGGATTTCAGAATCAGAAAAACCATTGGCTGGTAAAAGCATTTTTATTGAATGGTAATCCGTTAAATGTAAAAGCTGTTGAAAATCTTTCGAAGCAGTTTTACAAGCACAATGATCAGCTTCTAATTGATGTAAAAGAAATCCGAAAACGATTACAATCGTTTATAAGCGATCAAATGGCATAAGCTCGCTTTTGTAAGCGATTTATTAATAGATATTTAATTGATTATAATCGTTTCGTTTGTGTTTTGTTTGTCATCAAGGGTAAAGGAAATTTGTCATGCATTCTTAGTAGAAGATTATGACAATAGAGAGTATCATTCAAAAGACAATATCCGATTCCATTAAAAAGGAGTTGGAGGATTTTAGAAATGCATCACTGCCTTTGCAGAGGCAAATCATGGACGAGTTTATTACGATGGAGCAAGTCCTGGAAATGACTCAAATGACACGTCAGGGTATCTTTAAACGAATTCGTGAAGGGAGATTAAAAGCATTTAAGCCGGGAAGAGCTTTGGTATTTAAGCGCGAAGATGTGGAAGCCTTTATCCTATCCAGTGAGCAAAGGAAAATCAAAGGACAAATAGCCAAACGAGCATGAAAAGGAAAAATAACTTGGTGGGGCATTGTGCCTATTGCTTTGCTCCATTAAAAGGACGTTCGCATAAGCGCTTTTGTTCTTTGTATTGCAAGAACCACTATCATCAAACGGTAAAGGAATTTAAGCGGGAAGCCAATATTCCGGACATTGAAATGGATTTCTTTGTTCTGTGTGTGGCGCACTATAAAGGGGAGAACAAACACCCTTTGGACCCTTTTGTGATGTCAAAGTACGATTGGTATGATCGTATTACTGTTAAAGCCAGAGAATACATTTGGTTTTTTGGGCCTGCTTATTTTCACATCTTTGCTTTACGTTTCAATCCTAATAAAAAGGAGGGAATAAGGGTAACTCTAAGCCAAATTGAATTTGTTCGCAAAAATGTCAATAGCATGAAGTTGTCTGATTATGTAGCCCAAAAAGTATGGCGCAATGCCACGCGAGAATGAAGGATGACTTTTTGGCGCGTACAGGCTTGTGAGCGCAGGGACGAGAAACAATAACCGATAATTGAAGAAATAGTTTCTAGTGTGAGGATTTTGGCGCGCACGGCATCGTATGCGCCGTTTTAATTAGGAGAACAAAAAAGATACAGTCTTGAACACGACGTATTCTTAATAATAGATTTATTGTTGATGTTATTGAGGGTTCATGAGTGGTCCATTAGGGGCCAAATGCTTATTGGGCGCTGGCAGTCTTGTGTGCCCCGTGTTTTTTTTGAGTGGAACAATTTAACCTAGTTGCAAAAGTCTTGGAATAAGTTGTACCCAATTTAATCTATTCCAATAAAAACCGAAAACTCAAATTGGCCCACTACAAATTGACGATGGGGATTAAAAAGATCGAGCCCCTGCTAATTTCATTGGGATGGGTTGAGAAGTTAAGGATCGTTACAGGCATGGATGTGATGGTATGTCCGAATTGCAAAAAAGGGAAAATGATACCTGATGGAATTCTAAAACCGCGGACGCCTACTTTAGCCTGGCAAGAAATAGTTCTTTGAAAGTAAAAAAATCAACGGCTAAGGCCGAATGTAGAAGCTATATCCGTATGAATAGTCAAAAATGAATAAACATAAAGAAACGGGGTAATGAAGCAAGAAAATAGAGTCAACAAAGAAAAGCGATGTCATTGCAGCCTAAGTGCAAATTATAGAATCCCCATAGGCTAATAATCTGAAAAGCAAGCGGTTTCGTTCAGCTCAATTTTAAGCGCAATTTGCCTGTAAAGCAATGGGTTATGGCTGCTTTTTGTTGTAAATTGCGTTTAAAATCTTTAATTGTTAGCGGAAACCCTATAACAGACATCGGAGAAAAAACACAACGAAAAAGAAAATCACAATATAAATGAGAATGAATAAACAATGACCTATTTTTCCTCAAACTATAATAGAATAAATTATCCCATCTCGACAGAAACAGTCAAGGGGTTACGAAATGCACAAATAGGGGCTATTCATGCAATTGGTTCACATTTTACACTATTTAAAGACGAGGCTGCAATAGTAATTATGCCAACAGGTTCAGGTAAAACTGCTGTATTAAATTTATCCGCATACTTGTTGAGAGCAAAGAGAGTTCTAGTTATTAGTTCAAGCGTAATGGTTAGAGGACAAATTGTTGAAGAATTTTCCTTACTAAAAACGCTAAAAGGATCAAATGTCTTTCATGCTGATTTAGAATTACCCAAAGTCAAGGAGATAAAATCTCCAATAAAATCTTTGGAAGAATGGGAAGCTTTAAAGGAATTTGATGTTGTAGTAGGAATTCCGAACAGTATCAACGAAGGAATAAATGATGTTTTTACTCCAGAGGTTGACTTATTTGATTTGATATTGGTGGATGAAGCCCACCATGTTCCCGCTTTTACATGGACAAATGTTGTCAAGAGATTTACACACTCGAACAAGATATTCTTCACAGCAACTCCATTTAGAAGGGATAAAAAAGAAATTGAAGGCAGGGTTGCTTATAATTATCCTTTAACTAAAGCGTATGAGGACAAAATTTTTGGCAAGATTGGGTACTACCCTGTTATTACAGATAGTCCGGATACTGATTTAGCAATTGCAATTCAAGCGGAAACAATTTTCAAACAAGATAAAGCAGCTGGATTAAGGCACTACATGATGGTGCGGACAGAAACAAAAGAAGAAGCTGAAAATCTTAATAAACTCTATTCAGAGAAAACAAGTTTAAAATTGAAAAAGGTTGACAGCACTTTATCATATTCAACAATAAAAAAAACTATTGAAAAACTAAAAGCGGGAGACTTAGACGGGATTATTTGTGTTGATATGCTTGGCGAAGGATTTGACTTTCCAAACTTGAAGATTGCCGCTATTCACAGCCCAAAGAAATCACTTGCAAATACACTTCAGTTCATTGGTAGGTTCGCAAGAACAAATGCAGATAACATTGGTGAAGCGAAATTTTTGGCCATTCCAAATGATATTCTAATTGGAAAGAAAAAATTATATGAAGAAGGTGCTATATGGGATGACATAATTAAGAATTTAAGTGAGGAGAAAATAGAGGAGGAAGATGAATTAAAAAATGTAGTGGACTCATTTGAAAAGAGGGTTATCCCCACATTTAAAGATAATATCTCTTTCTATAATCTCAATCCTTACAGACATGTAAAAATTTATATGTCCGAAGGGGTAAACTTAGATGCTAATGTTGAAATTAATGGGCTGAACATGATATACACGGCCAAAAGTCACGAGCATAATGCGGTAGTTTTCATTTTTCGTGAAATTCAAAAACCTAAATGGATTGCTTCAGATGATTTGGTTGACATCAACCACTTTTTCCTTCTAGTTTTCTACGATGAAAAAACTAAACTTCTTTTTATACATTCATCAATTAAAACGAATCAGTTCTATGATATGATGAAGAAACTCTTTGAGGTTGGCGATGCAAAAAGGATTTCAAAATTTCAGCTGAACAAGGTTTTAGTTGATGTTGCCAACCCTGAGTTTTTCAATATAGGAATGCAAAATAGGTCAGCGAATAGTGGTGAATCATACCGAACTAGTGCTGGACCAAATGCAGAAAGAGTTATCACTAAAAGTCACGGAAAAAATTATGCAAATGGTCATGTATTTTTGAAAGGCATTGATAAAGGCGACAACATTACAATTGGCTATAGTTCTGGCTCTAAGGTATGGAGTAATGCTTATGACAAAATTCCTAATTATATAAAATGGTGTCAGCACATTGGTCAGAAAATTGTTAGTGATAAAGCTGTAAAAACAAATACTGGTTTTGATAATCTTGCTATCGGTAAGGTAATTGATACATTGCCTTATAAGGCTTTAATAGGAATGTGGAACAAAAATGTATTTCATAATACTCCCTTTTTAATTTCTATAATTGATGACGAACTAATTTCAAGAGACGAATTGCTGGATTTTGATATTTCAATAGATACGGCTAATAGCACTGATAAATTGGTTTGGATAGACATAATTTTAGATGAACAAATAATTTCACTGACATATGATTTTGAAAATCATTATCAATTCCGCCTACCACCAGAATGTGACTTTCAAGTTGAAGAAGGCAGTCAAACATGTGATTTGATTTCATACCTTAATGAAAATTCATTTACTTTATTTCTAGACGATTTTGCAATTATTTCTGACCATGAATATTTTGAACCTCCGAAAGAAGGTGAATATCGATTTGAATTAGGAAGAATTATTTCTTTTGATTGGGCGAAATACAATACAGATATTGAACGAGAATTTTATGGAGGTAAAAAGGAATTTTCATATAACCCAGTTGCTGAAAAAGCTGCAAATGGAAATAGAAATTCTATTCATGAAGCATTACAAATAAAATTAATTGCAGACGATTTCCCTATCCTCATATATGACCACGGCACTGGAGAAATTGCTGACTTTATTGCAATTAGCGAATCAGCTGACAGGGTTACTGTGACGTTATATCACATCAAAGGTTCGGGAGGAGTTAATGCAGGAGACAGAGTAAATGATGTATATGAAGTATGTATGCAAGCAGTCAAATCGCAATCTTGGACACCTAACAAAAATTCATTTGCTAAAAAGGTTCTCGGTAGAACCGATGACAAACCCAATAAATTTCTTGTTGGTAACAAACATTTATTCTCACAAATTATGAGCAAACAAAAGTTGATTGCTTTTTCATTCGTAATTGTTCAACCAGGCATTTCGGCAGATTCAATCTCAGACCGTATTAGCTATGTATTAGCAGCGACTGACGATTCACTTACTACAAATGGCTATGAACAACTGAAGGTTTTAGGTTCTTAAATTGACAATAATGCAAACAGAAAATGTAAGAAAGAAGGGCATCCGCTAATCGGGTGGGTGGCCCTTCCCTCTNNTCCTCTCACACCACCGTACGTACGGGTCACGTATACGGCGGTTTCCCGAAGTAAATTCGGGACAAGCTCCAATCAGATGGTTTCAATAAAATGTAAATGTCCAATAGCGATTGATACCCTCTTTTCTTTAACCGAGATGTAGTAATTGTTGTGTTTAGAATCGGACTCTGTGCAATTACCCATCCCCCTTTGCGCGTTCTGCTCCATGCGTAGGCGTCATCGGGTTCTACTCCTAAGCGAATGAGGTTCTTCCTTTTTCTCTCGGGCTTCTTCCAGTGATGCCAGATACAATAGCGCAGGCGGTTGCGTAACCATCCGTCGATGTCTCGGAGCTTGCCATGAATACTTGTCCCTTGAAAGTAGTTGATCCACCCTCGTTGGACTTCATTGATCCTGGCAATGCGCTCGTCGAAACTCATTGGTGTGGTTTTGCGGGTGATGGTTTTTAGGCGTTGCTTAAGCCTTTTCCATGCTTTCTCTGTTACTACCAGTTGATACCTGCCTTTTACTCCCTTCTGATACGTTGATACAAATCCAAAACCTAGCATCTGAAATTGTACAGGTTTGCGAACACCGCTTTTCTCCTTATTGATCGTGAGTTTAAGTTTTGTTTGCAAGTACTTTTCTACTGCTTTCATTGTGGCAGTTGCATCGGTTGGTCGTTTGCAGTAGATACTAAAATCATCCGCATAACGCACAAAACGGAGTTTTCGTCGTGTTAGTTCCTTATCCAACTCATGGAGCAAGATGTTTGAAAGAAACGGACTAATCGGGCTTCCTTGTGGAACACCTTTCCTGCGTTTGTGCAGTTTGCCGTTGATTTTGATCGGTGCACGCAGCCATTGCCGAATCAGTTTTAAGGTGAACGGACATTTTACCTTTTGGTAAATCAGATTCAGCAGCAAACAATGATCTACTTCATCGAAGAATGATTTCAGGTCGATGTCTACGATATTCGCATAACCCTCATGGATGTATTCCAATGCCTTGCCAACTGCTTGGCGGGCATTTTTATGAGGTCGGAATCCATAGCTGTTCTGACTGAATTCGTTCTCGTACTTAGGCATCAGAACTTGTGATACCGCTTGTTGGAGCAACCTGTCGGTTACCGTTGGAACACCCAAAAGTCGTGTTTTACCATTCGCTTTGGGAATTTCCACGCCAAGAATGGGTTGAGCTTGGTACTTACTTTCTCGAATAGATTGAACAATAGATGATTTGTTCTTGCGAAAATAGTCCGCAAGTTCACTTGTCTTTCTTCCATCCACTCCTGCGCTGCCTTTGTTGGAGATGACCTGCCATAAAGCGCCTTGGAGATTGTAAGGATGCACTACCATTTCAATCATTCCTGTTACACGTTTAATTCTCCTGTTCGCGTTTCGGGTGGCTATACCGTTTCATCGATAGTCCATTCCAAATTACAAACCCATTTACGTTCAGTCCTTCATCGCTGTCTGAGACCTCCCCTTTTTGGCTATTTAGGGCTCGTTTGCGCGACTATTACGACCTCTGCTGACTCCCTGACGAACTTCGTTGTCAGGGTCTCCCCCGGTAAGAGCATTTTCCTTCAGTCAATTCCCGATACATCTACTACAAAACGACTTTTGTATTCTTTGGACGTTACGTTGCTGTGGACGCTTATCCTCGTTTTGTAGCCTCTTATGTACTTCCTGCTTGGTTTATCCTGAGCAAAGTCGAAGGATCGGTACCAACTTTTGCAGGCTCGCTTCCTTCACTGCTTGGATCTCTCCAAACCAGCTTGCGACTTGCTAGATTTTCGAAGCGTTACCTTCGCAATCAAGGGACTTCCACCCTCCGGAAATTAGCACACACGCAGCTTTGCTTTTTCCAAAATTTTATTGCATCTTTCAACTTTGAATCAAGCTTCACTCCGTGTGCGCTTCAGCTCATGCAGGGCGCACACACGGGTTTTGCGTTAGTGGGCGGACAGTGCCAATATGAACATTTGAGCAATAAATAAACGTTGGTGCTGGCAAACGGTTTTCGGTTTCAAAAGCCCACCAACGCAAAGCCCGAAAACATTGGCAGCAACCCTGACAGAAACCGTACATCAAACAATTTAAATCTAGAAAAATGAAAAAACTACTATTCCTATCAGCGACACTTATGATTTCTTACAACTCATATTGTCAACTTTTTGGCGAAAGTATTACAGCATATGGAATAAAGTTCACGGCAAAAGAAGTCACAGGACAATCAAAATTCAATACTTCTGCTGACTTGTTTAGAACAAAAATACTTGACCCTCTGTATGAAACTACAAATAAAGAGTATTTAAATAGATTAGGTACTTACCGTGTAACAATTGGTTCAATTGAACCAAACGACTTATTTAATATGTCTTTGCATAATAATATTTACCCTTTTCTAGATACAATAGACTTTGACTTTTATAAAAGTAAAGGAATTGACAAGGTCATTAAAGCAGTTCCGGGCATAGAAAATGATGAAACTTTCAAAAATCTTAAATTAAGACTAGACACAGCAAAAACCACAGCTGAAAAAAAGAAAATACTTTTTGAAAAACAATATCTAGTACTAAGGAATCAACTTATTCTAAGTAGATATGATGTTATAGAAAAACCTTTCTCCGTTGACAAGAAAAAAGTCACAAAAGCAACTGCTGAATTAAAAGCTCAACTAGACACAATTGTAATAAACAATAATATTGAAGCAAGTGCTAATGTTAGGGCTTACTTAAGTAGACTAGCAGATGAAGCCGTCATAATCAAAGGCTTTTATTATGACGCAAGGCTTGACCCCTCATATATTGGAACGATTAAATTTTACGTCAAGAATACTACTCAAATCAATGTAGGAAATGACAAGTTTGCTTATTTTCTAAAAGAATATATAAACTCATCAACTGCCGCAGCCAATACAGGTCTTGTCGCAATTCAACTTACAGGAACCTATGACAAATCAAAGGTCAGTATAGATTCAATTTCTACTGATTTACAAACAAAGTTTAATGTGCCAGCTGATAAAGCAATAAAAGTAGCTGCAAGTGTGAGCGTAACATTTACACGACTTGAGACAATAACTTTTAGAAATCAGTTCAGCAGCACTTACGTTATTCGCTATTTTACATCTAAAATATTTGACGATTTAACATTTTCAGACCAAAAATTCTTAGGCACTTTTAAGGCTGAATAATTAAAACAATCAAGCATATTAAATTACCGAGATATGCAAATAGATATAAAAGGAAAAATAAACGAAAAAAAACTTGCTTACAGCAACACTCTACTTCCTTTATACGAAGCGATCGTTAATTCAATTCAAGCTATTGACGAAGAAAGTGCAACTAAGCCAGGAATTATTGAAATTGATATTATTCGCTCTAATCAAAGTGACCTAAAATTTGAAGGACAAGAAAAGCTACCTGACATTATTGACTTTATTGTAAAAGATAATGGTATAGGTTTTAATTCAGATAATTATGAATCATTTAACTATGCACACTCAACTTACAAAAAAGGTGGAAAAGGTGTTGGGCGATTTAGTTGGTTGCGAGCATTTACTAGAGCGGAAATTGAAAGTAGGTATCCCGAAAATGGCAAATGGAATCTTCGTAAGTTCAATTTTGAACCAACAAAACGAGGAATTGAGAACCATACAATTGAACCTGTTAACGGAACAGCAGAGAGATTTACAGTNNACAGTCGTAAAACTTAAAGGACTAAAGGAAGACTATAGGAAATGGTGCAATACGCTTTCAGAAGATATAGCCTTAAAAATAATAGAACACACTTTTATTTATTTTTTAAATGATGATTGTCCTAGATTCTTGCTCAATGACCTTGGGAAAACAATCGTGGTAAATGACCTATTTCAACTGTTTACGAACGGTCAAGTAAAAAATGAAGAGATAAAAATTAGGGGCAACAGTTTTAAATTAAGTATAGTAAAACTGTATAATGACAAGGTGGATAATAAAATTCATTATTGTGCTAACAATCGTGAAGTATTAATTGATAAGCTTTCTATTGACATACCTGAACTTGACAATTTTTTGCTTGACACAGAAGGAAGAAGATTTTCCTTAGCCGTTTATGTAGAAGGTGACTACTTAGATGAAAATGTAAATGATGAGAGAACTGCAATAAATTTCGCAAAAGGGGAAGTTGAATTCCCAGACCAAACAACTCAAGAAGAACTAAGAAAGGAAATTGCGGAATTGATTTTTACAGAATTTTTAGAACAAATAAATCATCTTTCCGAAAAGAGACTTAACAAAGTAAAAGAATTTGTTTCGCAACACCCACGTTATAGACAATTACTAAAATACAAACCTGAAAAACTCAAAAAGATACCTTCGACTCTTTCAGAAGAAAAGATGGAAATAGAAGTATTCAAAATTCAGCAAGAACTTGAACTAGATGTAAAAAAAGAAACCAAATCAGTAATGAGATTTATTGAAAGCGAAGCTGATATGGAAGAGTTTGACGAAAGGCACCGAGAACTTTATGCTAAAATCATTGAAGTTGGAAATGCAAAACTTTCAGAATATGTAATTCACAGAAAATTAGTTCTTGACCTTTTTGATAAATTGCTGAAAAGAAAAGCGACAGAAAAAGCAGTTCATAGTTTAATATTCCCTTTAAGAACTCTTTCGGATGAAATAGGATTTGAAGACCATAATTTATGGATGCTTGACGAAAAACTTTCATATCATAAGTATTTAGCTTCTGATAAATCATTTAAACAAATAGAACCAACAAGTTCAGATTCTAGAGATCGACCTGACATCCTTATTTTTAATAAGCCTTTTGCTTTTTCTAATGATGACAAACCATATGAGTCAATCGTCTTAATAGAATTTAAGCGACCAATGAGAGATGATTATTCGGAAACAGAAAATCCCATTTCGCAAGTGAATAAGTATGCAAGAGAAATTATTGAAGGCGATGCAAAAGATAAACACGACAGAGAATTTAACTTTAGACCAAACACACCTATTTACACTTACATAGTTTGTGATTTAACAAAAAAACTTAAAGCATTTGCAAAAGATGCGGGTTATAAACAATTACCAAGTGGTGACGGCTATTTTTCATTTAATGATAATTACAATATGTATATTGAAATAATGAGTTTTGACAAAGTCTTGAAAGATTCAAAAGAGAGAAACCGTGTATTATTTGAGAAACTAAACTTAACATAATAATTGACAAATAAACGACCAATACAAGAAGGGTAGCTGCCAGCATCACCTATACGCAAGCAGGGGTTTCGTGCTTCGAAGGATAGGAAAGTGATAAATTTAAAGTTCAGTCCTTCGTAGAAAGTTCAGTGGTAAAAGCCCTGCCTGCGTATAGCTGAGAACCGTGTGTGTCCTGAATTTTCTTAGGAACAACCGCGAAGAAGAATGCTTTACAAGAGATGAAGGACGATTGGGAGAATGGGGAACAATGTGCGAAGTCCGACAAAACATGATGGTCGACGTTCCATGGGAACAATCGGTGGCCCTTCGGAGAGGGCTGGTAGAGACACTTTCCAAATCACCTTAAGCTGCAATGGAGGAAATTACATTGTGGTGAGCGTTAAGGAAAAGCGACAAAGAATTGTTGCAGATGATCAATACAGAGCTGAAGAACGTAAAGCTGTGAATGAAGCCTCGTAAAGGCGAGATGGTACTGAAAGCACGTGGATACGTTTACATGTGCGAGAGCGTAGAGCGCAATGGGTGATCTGTTTTCTGATTGCGTAGTACCCGGGGTAAAGCAGCCAGGAATGTATTGAGGGCTTTTGTAAGGAACAGGAGAAGTCATCAACGCGCGATAAAATCGGGAGAGGAAATCGCCATACAAGGATGGTACGATTTTCTGGGTTTTACGATACGTCCGCAATGGTGCAAGATAGGGGAAAGGGGGATGCTGCTACCGAGTATATTCATCAGCAACAAATCAAAAAAACGGATTCTGGAAAGATTCAGACGGATGAAGCTGCACAAACACAGAGGGAAGCTGGAAGAAATTGCCCAAAGGATCAACCCCATCATCAGAGGGATTATCAATTATTATAGTCGATTCTCTAAAGGACATTTGCGCTACGTGTTAGATCACCTGAATAAACGTCTGCTGAAATGGGTAAAATGGGAGAAGGGCTGTTTTAAGATGGCGAGTGTTCGCTACTTGCAAACTCGCTTCCGTGAAAACCCACAACTATTTGTCCACTGGTCGTTGATGCATCCGTAAATTTGAATAAATTAGTGTGCTACACTGAGCGGAGTCGAAGTGATGCGCTTCGACTCCGCTCAGCGTAAAAAACAGGAAGAGCAGTGTGAATTGAGAGGTTCATGCACTGTTCTGTGAGAACGTAGGTGTGGGATTCCCCTGCGTGACTCGATTATGCACAATTATAAATCGACAACAACATGAACATAGACTTATCGAAATGGACGTTAATAGAAATTGGACAGCTTGAAGACGAATTTGAAGGATTTGATGACGAAATGATTTTCGAGCTAACTGACGGAACAGTTTATTATCAATCAAGCTATAAATACAATTACTGTTATTCATACAGACCACTTGTGAAAATTTATTCCAATGGACTCACTAAAATAATCGTAGTTAATGGACTTGATGACTTTGCTGAAATAGAAGAAACAAATGCAATTAAGAGCAAAATAATAAGTGATTTTAAGGGATGGACTGGAGATACAATATTTGAATTTCAAAACGGCCAAATATGGAAACAGGCCAAATATGAATACAAATATTTCTATGCTTATCGACCAGATGCAATGGTTGCTAAAATTGGAAGCTATTATATTATGACAGTTAAAGGAAAAAGTATTAGAGTAACAAAAATAAAATAAACTATGGCATTTAACTGGACATGTCCGCATTGCGACACAAAGACAACTATTAATAAGGACGATTATTTAACAGATGATTCTATGCTGCGTATAAAAAATGCAGACGGAACGAAATATTTGAGAGTTGATTGGATTGTCTGCCCAAATACAAGTTGTAAAAAAATCACTTTGTATGCTCTACTGCATGAATACAATTACATACCTAATATTTGGCAAAAAGGAGAGTTTATAAAAAAATGGACTTTATTGCCAGACACGAAATCTAAAGTGTTTCCAGAATATATTCCACTTGCACTTAGAACAGACTACCAAGAGGCATATTCAATTCTTGAGTTAAGTCCCAAAGCTGCTGCTACTCTTGCAAGAAGATGTATCCAAGGAATAATTCGAGACTTTTGGGGAATTAGCAAGGCTAGATTAGTTGATGAAATTAATACCCTAGAAGATAAAATTGACCCTTTAACATGGAAATCTATTGATGCGATAAGAAAAGTTGGAAATATTGGTGCTCACATGGAGAAGGACATTAATCTAATAATTGATGTTGATGCAAAAGAAGCGACCTTATTAGTTCAACTAATCGAAATGCTATTTGTAGAGTGGTATGTTCATCGACACGAAAGAGAAATAAAATTGAATGCTATAGTCGGTATGGCAAAGGACAAGGACGAATTAAAAAAAGGCAAATAACTGTGCATAACAGCACCTACAAGAAATTGGCGGTTCAGTGGTTAAATGAAGTTTTCTACTTCATAACAAGTTCAGGGCTGGCAGACAGTTTTGTGCTTCTAAGTACCCCACTGCGCCAAGCGCAAAAAAAAAACGTTGGGTGTTTCCTGAATTTTATTAAGAGCAACTGCTATGAAGAGTCCTCTAAAAAAAGTGAAGGTCTACCAGTAACCTAGGAATCAATGTGCGACATTCGAGTTCCTACACCACTTTGTTACGAAGACAAGGAATAGGAAGGTCGACGTTACCATGAAACAATTGGTGCCCCCCTCGGAAATGCCCCCCCCCTAAAAAAAGTTTCAAAAGACCGAGTTTCAAGAGGCACTTTCCAAATCAGGATTTGGAATCGGAGTTTGATTTTTTTTGCTTGTCGTCATATTGTTTCATTTCCAATCGAATGACGGATTTGAAAAAAGCAATAAGCATGTAGGAGTAGCTGATAATTAAAAATGTTTTGAACGACAATGAAAAGTAGTGTGATACGATAATAGCAACCGATAGATACAGAACGGATACAATTCCTCCGACAACATAAATGGTATGTATGTCCCTTTTCTTGTTATTCATTTGGGCAGCCATGGCTGCGTTTAATCCACCTAAAAAATACCAAGTGACCGAGAAACAAAAGCAAAATGCGCCAATAATGAGGTAATCACCTGAATTGTATAGCGGTTTGTTTAATAGGTAAATGGCAATCAACCAAAAAGGAAGTTGCATTGCCAATGATAGGATAATATTACGCGTAGTAATAGGTAATTTACTGAATTCATCAAACCATGCCATAAAAACTCTTTAAGTCAAAAGTACGTTTTATCATCGTCAATAAAGAAAATGAAATTCCGGGAATGTTGGAAGATATTCATGAAATATTTGGGGGCAATACATCATTTAATGATGTAAAACTTCTTGGAACCCGTCTCATTTCGCTAGAGCAAATACTTGATGACTTGTAATCGGCGATTAGTGTATCCTTGATTTATTTTTCTCTTTTATTTTGCCCCCCTCACTTAATCGCCCCGCCCAAATTGAACATGGGTAAATAAAGAGCAATCAAAATAAATCCTACAATCGAGCCAATCACTACCATGAGCAGGGGTTCCATGATGGTTCCCAGGGTGGCGGTGCGGTGATCCACTTCTTCGGTGTATTGCTTGTTGAGTTTTCCGAACATATCTTCCAAGGCGTTCACTTCTTCCGCAACTTTGATCAGAGAAATGAGCTTTTTATCAAAGATGGCATGGCGCGACATACACTGGCTCAGCTTCTCTCCCCGGGCCACTTCCCCTCTGATTTGGTGAATGGCTGTTTCGAGAGGGTAAAAACCGATCATTTGCTCCACCAGCTCCAAAGCTTCAAGCAAGTTGGTTTTACTGGAAACTAACATTTCCATGCTTTGGCAGAAACGGGATAAATATACTTTACGGATCATGTCTCCAAAAAAAGGAATACGAAGTATCATATTACCGGTAATCCTTCTAAACCAGACTTTTTTTCGTTGAGAAAAAGCTACAATGAAAAAGACCAACATCCCAATCAGGACGATTGGAGAATAAGCAACGAATACATCGCTCAAGAAAACCACCTTTTGAGTCATGGCCGGAAGCTCGCTTCCAAAGCGTTTAAAAATCACACTGAACATCGGTACTATGTAGCGCATCATAAAATAGACTACACCAAGTGAAAGCAGAATGACAAAAACCGGATATGAAAAAACTTTCGTCAGCTGTCGTTTCAATGCGATTCTTTTATAATAATAAACCGCAAGTTGTTCTAACACATGATTAAGATTTCCGGTCTCTTCCCCTATTCTTATACTTACACATTCATATGGACTGAATACACCGGAATGTTCCAATGCCTGAGAAAAGCTTTTTCCGGATACAATTTGCTGATGAATTCCATGAATGATTTCGTGTTCCTTTTTTTTTCGTGGTTCTTCTAAAATCAATTCAAATGCAGTACGCAAATCAACACCGGCCTGTGCAAGGGTTTTCAGATCGGTATAAAAAGACTCCTTTTTTTTATCGGAGAATCCACTTCCAAGAGAAATATCTCTATTGAGAAATTCACTCAATGAGTTTGTTCCCGATTTTTTTTCTTTTGCTCCGGATGCACCTTTTATAGTACTGATCTCAATTGCCATGTTCCTGATTAATTATAAATGAAGAAGGATACTTCTTGCGAAGGATAATTTCCATCGGATTATTACCCTCATTAAATGGAAGAAAAACATAATCGCACAACATACCCGGTCCAACTGAATTTCCCATAAATGAATATTCCGGTCTGACGCAAACCAAAGTAAGTGAATCTGTAATTACGCCGTTCTGAATTCGAACAGTGCCATTTCCTTCAAACACATATTCAACGATCAAACTGTCAGCTGAATTCATCTGCAAAAAAACCAACTTGTTTTCACCTGCCATCATTTTATCCGATCGACTTTTTTCTGTTTGCATCAAAAGGGTAAGCCTTTGAAGATCTCCTGCCAATTTGGTGGTTTCTTCATAGCTTTTCATCGTTTTTACAAGTCCCAGGTAAAAATATCCGCCCATTCCCATTACAAGCGAGGCTAATACCATTGCAATGATGGTATCTGCAATTGTCATGGCCTTCAGTTTTCGCATGCTGTAATGTATTCCTCCCATTCAAGGAGCTTGGTATTCTCTCTATCCTTAATCGTAAAATGCAGTAGAATCAGATTTCGTTGTAATTCGTTCCTATCGACAAACAATTTCCCTCCGGGAAAATCAGCGGACTCCGCATCATTTTCGCAAAAACCGGACTTCCAATTTTCCGAAGCATTTATTCCTCGCGCTATAAGCACGGAATGGTCGGCATCAAGTGTTGAACCAATAGCTGAATAGAAAACCACCAGCAACATTGACAAGATAACAGAAGCCACAATTGTCTCAACCGTGGAAAATGCATTGTATTTCAATTTCCATTTCATTTTACAAATTGAATCAGTGATGGTTGAACAAGTTTGTTTTGAAACGGTAATCCGGAATACCAGGGGTTCCTGTCATGAATAGAAATGCGGGCGTCGAGCAAATGATTTTTATACGATGATGACTGTGTTTCCAAATAAAACTCTTCACAAGCAAGATTTCCTTTAATTGTGCCTTTTATCTCTGCCATTCTTGAAGAATAAACTTCACCCTCCACTTCGCTACCTTCTCTTAACCTAATCAGAATAGGATGAGTGGGTTCATATAATTCACAAACAGCGAGGAGTATGCCTTTAAAATGCGTATTTTTTTCGAGGTCAATCACTAATTTTGAGTCTGCACCCAAAACGGATTTAAATTCCTTATCTCTGATCAAACAAAAAGCAGAAGGATATTCCAATTTGCTGTTTTCTTTTAGCAAAATAGTTTCCCTTGCAAAGGCTTGCAAATAAGAACCATTGTTTGAGTCAATTTGAATATGAGGTGCAATTAATACTATTCCTTTCGATGTAAATCCTGGCTTTACAATAATTTCCCGACCACTTTCTACTATTATGTTTCCTTCATAAAAACCCTGATCAAGAACTATAGACCTTGTACTTTTAATGCGAATTGTTGGCTCGAAAAAACTATTGATCAAGGTATCGGATGACTGTTCCAATTGGGTAATTTCTTCCGGAACAGAAAAGGATTCTCCGAATCTTTTACAGAGACTTTTCCAATAGCTTTGATCTAATGCAGGAAGTTCCCGCCGAGCGTGTTTCACTGTGGACTGATCTGGTAATGATCCGGTAAAGGATTTCCCTTCAATATAACCATGCCTGACACCTGCTTCAGGCAGATAGCAAAGTCCATCCAGAACAGTTTTGCCACAAACGCTAAAATGTTGTTTTAAATCTGCCAGATAAAGCGAATAATCAGATTGCTCACTTTTTCGTCCCCATATTGCAGCCCGTTTAAAAACGCTTTTGTTTCTTTCAACTTGTACTTTGGTCAATCCGTAAATTCCCCAATGATCATTCTGAAAACGTGCAATCGAATTTAATGTGGTAGAAAAATGAACATCTTCCCATCGAGAAGAAAAAATCTCCTGGTGCATTCCGTAATTCAATACAGAGTTCAAATCCTTTTCGATGATCCACTGATTTAACAGAAGATCTGATTCTTTCAATGAGAGGTAAAACCGCAACATAATCGAAGAAACAACAATGCCTCCGGCCAAAGTAATGACCAGTACGTATGGCAATATTGCCGCTTTGTATCGTTTTGCCTTAACCAAAGGATTTTACTTAATTACCGCTGCTTTTCTTTTTCGATGCTTTACGTCCCCGATCTTTCGGATCTGCATTCTCAGGCTCTTGAGTTTTTTCTTCCATCACCTGAATTCCCGATTTCTTAAACTTTCGCTTTTTTTCCGCTTTCACCTTCTTAACCTTTTCTACTCCTCTTTTATAAACCCTCTGGGAAGAAATGGTATCCTGAACAAAAACTAACTCACGTCCATGCAATACGTTTCCCTTGTAATGTGCTTTGTAAATGCGTCGTCCTGCTTCATTAAACCGCAGCACCTCTCCGTTTAACATTCCTTTATGCCAATTACTGATTTCTGCAACAGCACCATTGGGATGCCACTTTTTCCATTCTCCGTTCTTGAGACCTTTATAAAATCGTCCCTGTTCCTTTAGTTGTTCGCTTGGATAAAAACTCACATAACTTCCATGCAATAAATTCCCCTCGTATCCTCCTTGCGAAAAATGAATTTCTCTTGCTTTTATCCAATAATAATACAAGTGATTATTCACTTTAATTCTCTGCGGTTTTACATAAGCTTCTGCTTTGATGTGTTCGCCGTTTGTATTGATTTGAAAAAGACGTAAATTTTCCTCTTGCGCTCTTAATACAGTCGGTGTAATCAAAAACATGATCAACAACAAGTGATTCCAATTTTTCATTTTCGTGCAATTATTCGTTCTTTATTGCGGGTAAGCATTACCGAGTCGCGGTAAATTTTTTCAAGCTTATATCCCTCATGTATTTGTCCGGGACACAATCTCACACTTTTTCCATTAAAGGCAATCAGTGCAACTGTGGCATTGGTCGTATTGTTTTTTACCACTCCCTGAAATCGTAAATTCATTGGAGCAACATCAGCTACATGCACAGTTTTTTGGATCTTTTCTTTTCCACTATTTGTTGAAACTGATGTTCCTGATACTAAATTACGTCCCCCCTTGTTTATCTTTCTTAAAGGAGTTGTTCCATCAAGAAACGGATCACGACTAATTGAACTCAATGGAAAATCTTCCCGTTTAGTTGAAAAATCAGAAACCGGTCCTGCTTGATTTTCTATATCAATTACCATTTCCTGAGATGACTGATTTTTAATGAAACGATATATCACTACCGACCAGATTCCGCAAACAACAACAATCAATACGATATTTAGCAGTTTCTTATTCATTAATTCAATTGAAATTTAAAC
Organism: Flavobacteriales bacterium UBA2798; assembly: GCA_002351955.1. Taxonomy (GTDB): domain Bacteria; phylum Bacteroidota; class Bacteroidia; order Flavobacteriales_D; family UBA2798; genus UBA2798. The sequence goes on along the minus strand of DEHO01000071.1, from coordinate 26,061 downwards.
TTCTGCGAAGTATCCGATGCATTTCCGGCCTGGTCGAAACTAATGACATACCATCTGTACCAACCCGGATTGGTGAGTGTAAGAGCAATTGAAGTTGTACTCGTTCCACTTCTCGAAAACAAATTGGTCAATGTTGTGTCTGAATAAACATACACTGAATCAGCTCTGTTGCTGGGCTGAGTTCCAACATCAGCCGGGCGATTCCAATTGAAATTCAAAATACCGGTGGACAGCAGTGAAAAATTTGAAGGTGACTGCAATGAAACTGCAGGTGGATCAGTTCGGTCGATGTGAAGATTGCGAATCGTGTAACTACTGGAAGAGATCGCATTCATAGCCTTTACTCCCCAGGTATATTTTCCTTCCGGTAAAGCATTAATTGCAGGCAATGCCATAGATGTTGCCAGCAGGGTATCGGAATAGATGACTATCCCGGAATTCCAAACTGTTCCAGATTTTAAGGTAAAGACATAGCTGTCGGCAATAAAAATAGTTTGCCATGAGAATGACGGCGTAGAATCGTTGGTAACAAAACCTGAAAACGGCGAATTAAGCACCACCACCTGATTGCTGAGATCACTGCTTGTATCAATTATCAAAGTGAATGGTTGAGAGAATTGAGTTTCACCACCAAAATTCCCTGCCTTCACTCGCCATTGATACGTACCGGGAAAAAGGGTCTGTGAAAATCGGGTGCTTGAAATGGTAGTATCCAACACGTAGGATTGTATGGCGCCAAAATCAGGTGTCACAATTTCGAGATTGTAATATTCTGCACCTTTTATTTCTTCCCAGGTAAATTGATGGGATAATGCCACTGTTTGCGTTCCGTTTGCAGGAGAACTCAATACAACCGTATCTCCGGTAAGATCCCTGACGAAAAAATCCTGACATCCTGAAAGAATCAGGAGCAAACTAGCCAAGCCGGTGAATATTCTGAACATAGATGATCCCATAAAGTTTTTTTACTTTTTTTATTTTGTCCTGACGCGTTACAAAGCGAATGGAACATATTCGTGCCAGGTTAAATTCGCGCTCCATTTTATATACAAGTCGTAAAATTGCCATGTATGAACCCTCAATTTCTGCCTGATGCGTGAAAATCCGGTATTGGTTTTTCTGAAAGCTGTGTACAGCAGGAAATTCAGTAAGCGAAATGTTTAATTCATCTGAATTTTTACTAACAAACTCCACTATTCCCCTATTGATTTCTTCTACCGAACCGGCTTCCTTTCCTAACATTTGATTCAATTGATCCAATTCATTGCGCAATAACAAATAATCTGTTTCATATCCCTTACTCGAATCCAGAGATTGTTCCATGCTCCTGCACTGCCCTTTCAACTCAAGTGTAGGATCAATCAATCTGAACCAGGATAACAATGCCAATACAGGCACCAACACTGCCACCGCCAGAAATTTCCGTTTGTAATTTAATTTTCCCATCAGGAAAGCGTTATTTGTAAGGTAAACTGCGACAAATCCATATCTTCTTTTTGCTTAAAAGATTCAACTATTACTTCTCGTGCCCAGTCTCTCGATTTTAAGCGCTCCACCCATTGATGGAGAATCTCTGAACCTGGCGTGGTTCCGGTAATTAGAATCTGACCCGCCAAAAATTCTGCAGGTTCACCGGGTTCCATTCGCTTTCCCTGTAATGGACAAATAATCATATCTGTAAGCACAATTTCAAGAGGAACACTTTCACCAATATCGTTTGCGTAATACGACAACCAGTGATGCATGCTGAGTCCGGTTGAATGAATCAATTCCCTCTTTTCACCCAGTTCCAATTGTATTCCCGCCATTTCCTGACGCTCACCGGCAGTGGCAGTCATGATTTCACTTAACAGCAAAAACCGCTCCTGATAATAATTCCGGAAATAATAATTAAACCCAAGTATGATCATTAACACCGCTAATGCACCAAATCCAATTTTATTCAATAGATTTCTGTACCCCAGTTCTTCTTTGGTATGGTAGGAAGTTTCAATTCCGGGAACATCTGAATAATACCCAAATCCGGAACCTACTGCAACTAACTGAGTGGGGAGAATTTTTTTCCCATCAACAAATAGTTCTTCGGAAAAATTCTGATCAGGAACGATTGCTGATGGTTCGTTCGCTTCCATTTCAATGCGAAATCCGGAAGCAGAAATTTCCGGAGAGCCAGTTATTCCTGCCAATGGAAAAGCATTTATTGCTCCCAGAAAAACGCCGGCAATCAAATAATTGGATGCACATACTTCTTTGAGAAAATCATCGATCTGAGTTTTGCGAATCACACTTACCATTTGATGATCACGACAATCAATGACCTGCCAATAGAACTCTTCAGGATTAGCATTGGGTAAAATAGTTCGGATGTGAAAATTGTATCCCTCACCCTTTTCGATTCGTTTTGTAATAATTCCTTTGCCGGAAAATGTAATCAGCAATGCAATTTCCTTATTCAAGGTCTTCTTCCATTCTGATGGAAGATTTGAAACTTCTTCCAGTCCAGCAAACTCAACGCCTTTTTTGCGCATCAGAAACTGCACGGGATAAAGTACCTTGACCATCCCATCAGCCATAAACGCAAGCTCAATTGAATTCAGCTTCTTTTCTTTCGAATCAGCGATATGTTGTAAAAATGGAAGCACTTAATACACTATGGTTGGACGAATAAATACAGTAAGATGTGATTTGCTTTTCTTTCGGGAATTCTTTCCAAAAAGAGAGCGTAATACCGGAATACGGGCAACCCCGGGCAAACCTGAAGCATTGTTTTCAACTGTCTTTTCTTCGAGTCCGCCCAAAACAATCATATCTCCATCGCGTACCCTGATCATGGATTCGAATGTTCGCGTTACCTGACCGGGTGGTGCAGTAGGTGCAATTTTCGCTGTGAAATCAGATTGCTCAACAGTAATGGTTAAGGTGACCTGATTATCCTCCGATACAAATGGTTTAATTTTTATCGTGAGATCTGCATTTACAGATTTGTATTGATTGTTTACAATAGTTTGAGTGGTATTGGATGCATAAACATTCTGAGTTTGTTCGAGGTAATATTCCTGGCTTCCGACTTTCATCGATGCCAGATTACCGTTTAGTGTTGAAATTTTAGGGACACTACGCACATGGATGTTTCCATTTTCCTCAAGCGCCTGAACAGAGAGGTAAAAACGCGGGCTCACGTTGCCCAGATTAAATACACCTGCGGCATTAAATCCGTTGATGATTCCATTAATGGTTGATGGAGAAACTTCCAGGTTAACGCCCGGTGAAACTCCACCATTGGTTGGTGTAGTATTATTAGTTGTTCCCAATCCAGCTTGTACACCTGTAGTTACATTATGATTGCGCTTTGATTCGACAATGATAACCTCGATCATTACCACAGGAACCAACTGATCAATTTGTCGGATGAATTGCTGTATCTCATCTATACGCAAAGAAGATCCACTTACAATTAAACCGTTGAGTTCAATAAACTCCTGTATCTCTACATCCTTTTTAAGTTCAGCAGGTATAAAATTCATGATTTTCTCAACGGGCCTGTACTTCAATTTTATCAATTGCGTTTTTCGAAGTCCTTCAATTTTTCGGTCGCCTATCATATATATGCTGTCCTGCTTCTTGTAGGTATAGGATGTTCCCGTAAGGAGATAACCAAGAAAATCGTCGTAGGGTGCATTCTCGATATACAGAGAAGTATTCCCTGTTGGTTCATTGAATAAAAAATAATTGATCAGCATCTGATTTGATACTTCCCTGATAATATCTTTTAAAGGTACATTCTCAGCTCTAACACTGATTGTTCCCTTGTTATTCGTTTTTACATCAAGTCCGTTTACTGCGACAGTGGCTGCTTTGAATGTTTTGCTCACTGGTGTTCCGGGGCTTGTTTGATTTTCGCCCTTGTCGATCAGGTAAACTGTTTCACCTTTTTGGATTAGTTTAAGCCCATTGGCATCACACATAAGTTCCAATGCATTTTCAAACGGACGGTTTGCAATAAAAACACTGACCTGATGTCCCTTCGCAGCCGGAGATACAATGATGTTGTACATACTTTGTTCTGTTATTTCCTGTACCACATATTCTAAGCTGTCTCGCTTTAAATCAAGGGAAAGAAAATTTGTCTCTTTGGCATAATTTACCTTAGGTTTTCTGGGTGAATATGGAACAATAGCAGGAACAGGTTCAGTAAACTTTTTGAAAAGCATGATTGTTCCTGTTGTTTCAATATCCAGATTATATTGACGGCATAAAAAAATCAGTACATCCAACACCTGAGCATCGGAAAAATTATAGTACACTTCCAAATTGAGTGAAGGATCTACACTGATATTCAGTTTGTGATTCTCCGCAATAGTAGCCAGGAAATCCTGAATCCGAACACCGTTCACATTCATCTGAATGCTTTGCGATAAGCCGGGCATATCAACTACCTGTACTTCGAGTTTATTTCGCATTTTATCAAACCTATCCTGCGAATAGCAATTCATCGAAATCAGGGAGGTCAATACGATCAGAAAATGTTTCATTTTATTGTGTATTCATAAGTAATGGATAAACTTCCTCAAGTGACGTCTCTCCGGATTTAAAAAGCTGGAATGCATTCTCACCCAAGGTTTGAATTCCCTTGGTTTGTAATAATGGTTGTATATGGTTTTCATTTCTCCGGATCATTTCGCTCACCGAAAAATCCACCGGTATAATTTCATAGATCGCTTTTCGCCCTTTGTAACCGGTATCAAAACATTGCTCACATCCTACGGGAATAAAATGCGTTTCCAATTTCTGAGGAGGCTGAAATGCAGGAGGTAAAGNNAAACGCAGCAATCGTTGTGCGACGCTTGTGTTCAGTGTTTGCGAAAGTAAAAAGGGAGGAACTCCCATATCGATCAATCGCGATACGGTTCCCCAAGCCGAATTTGTGTGGATCGTAGATAGAACCAAATGTCCGGTAAGCGCTGCACGAATTGCCATTTGAGCTGTTTCTCCATCCCGGATTTCGCCTAACATAATAATATCCGGATCCTGACGTAAAAAAGTACGCAATGCGCTGGCAAAACCAAGACCAATACTTTCTTTAAGCTGCACCTGATTAATCCCTTCAAGGGTATACTCAATGGGATCTTCAACCGTAACGATATTCCGTTTTTCCTCATTAAGAATTTTCAGTGTTGCATACAAGGTGGTAGTCTTACCTGATCCTGTGGGACCGGAAATCAATAATATTCCGTTAGGACGCTTTATGCCTTCAAGGTATCTTTTCAATTCGGTTTCATTAAAACCGAGATTACCGATTTCAATATTGGCGGCATCATTCCCTAATAGGCGAAGTACAATTTTCTCTCCGTGAAGCGTGGGCAACACAGAAACACGGATATCCACCTTGAGTCCGGATTCATTGAACCGTATGCGTCCATCCTGCGGCAATCTTTTTTCGGCAATATCCAGCTGTGCCCTAATCTTAATTTTATTAATCAATGCGGGGTAATCCAAACGGCTGACTTTATACCTCTCCACCAACATACCATCAATACGAATTCGCACTCTGGCTTTTTCATCGTAGATCTCAATGTGAATATCACTTGAACCCAATTGACGAGCCTCAATAATCAGTTTAGAAAGAAAATCATCAGCCTGGCCTGACTGCACCTGAATGATTTTGCCATGACCTTGAGCCTTGCGGTAAAATCGGCTTAGAGTGCGTTGAATGAGGTGCGACTCAATTTTTTTAACCCGAACAGATTTACCAAGTACCAATTCAATTTCTTCGAGCAATTCGTCACGAAAGAATCCGGAATCTGTGTAAAAGATTATTTCAGATGAAGTTTGCGTACAAGGAATAATCCGGTAATACCACGCCTGTTCAGGTGTAATAAGCGATTGGAGCTCAGGACTGAGTTCAAGTAATCCGTCCTCAACCATGACCGGAAATATTAATGGAATATTCAGAAAAAAGCCACTGCCAGGTTTCACCGGAAATTGTGGTCACAATGATGGCAAATCCGGCAAGCCATCCTGCAAGTGGAATTCCATTTTGCCGGTCGTAAATTACACTCAGAAGCATTGAACCAAAAAGTGCAATGAGCAATCCGCAAATCATAAAGGGAATAAAATACGCCGGTGCAATAAGTGGCGATAAGGCAAGAAGGAAGTAAAGATCCCCTCTACCAAAATACTTATCAAGAAATTGAGAATCACCTTTAACGAATCGAAAATAAAGCCCACATAGGCCGACCAGCAAAAGTGAAACGAAACAATTCTGAATTACAGCAAGCGACAACTGATCAAATGAACCATTGATGAGGATACTGATCCCACCTAACACAAACACTCCCAAAAGCTGAGACACAACAACATAGCGCCCCCTGAAATCTGTAACAACAACAGATAACAAAACAAGAATTAATGCTGCGTTAATGCAAAGTGAAACTATGATCATGCACAGGTTATTTAATCGCGTGTTACTTCCTTCAACATTTTCTTTTCATCAATTTCCCAAACATTGATCTGACCATCCTGATCAAAATCAATTACAGCTGTTGCACGGGCCTTGAAACCGGAAGGACTTGCATCTACTAAATCGATTTTATAGTTTGCATTTCCGCCGGCAGTGACCAGTAATTCCTGTTCAAAACCAATTTCATTAATATCGTTACTGTACCTGGAATTGAGATAGAAATACTGTTTTTGAAGAGTGTGCAGATGGGTAAGTTGCAATTTTGCTTCCTGCGATTTGGCTTGCGAGATCAACGCTGTTTGATTGGGAAGGGCAACCATGAGCAAAATCCCGATGATGACCATCACGATCAAAACTTCGGTTAGCGATAAGGCTTTTTGCTTTTTGAGAAGGACATGTTTATTCATACATGCGCTAGTTACCACAATTACAGAACTCCGAGAAATCTCTTATACCCCCTTAAGGCTATATATTTTTGAGTATATATACTCAGTTAGAAGTGTAATAAATACCCAAATTTTGTAGCAATATTTTGATTTAAATAATTAAATAAACTATATAATTGTCGCAAAAACGGAACCAATGCACAACAAAACCATTAAAGTAGCCATCGCTGAAGGTGATTGCTTTTTTTCAATTCTCCTTCGGCATTATTTTGAGTCCAATCCGGACTTCAACTTTTCCGATCACCTTCGAACATATGAGGAGGTAGTTAACTATGAAAAATGGGAATCGGTTATCCTATTATTAAACTACACCGCACTAGGGGCCAATGGTGTAAAAAAAATCAGGGGAATACTTGATATGCACCCGAACGCCAGAATTTTATGTTATTCCATCTATTACGATCCCATTCTTGAAATACAGTTGATTAACAATGGCGCAAAGGGATTGTTTTCAATTGACGACAAGATTGACACCATTTTCCGCAAAATCACAATTGCAAGTCTTGATGGTTTCGGATTAAAGATCAGGAATAAATCCTTCACTAAAAGTAATCTGCTATTTCAGGACGGATATCAGAACAGTTCATGGAATGCTAAAGAGAAAGAAATCATAAAACTATTGTGCCTGGGTAAATCCAGTAAGGAAATTTCCAAAGTACTGGGCTTAACACTCCGCTCGGTTCAATCCTACATTGCCAGAATAAAGCAAAAAGCGAACTGCAAAACCAGTAATCAATTAATTATTACTTCTATCGAAAGAGGATGGAACATTTGAATAATAATTAGGTGATTTTTATTTACCATTATTTTCAACTTTTATTCTTTTGAGTATTTATGCGCATGTTTGAGTATGAAATATTATTACCCACATTTTTTTGTGCCTAAGTTTTTTATTCAACTGTTTTAGATTTTTACAAAAAGGCAAATCAAAAACAAATGAGACTGTTGAACTTCTTGATTCCAACAAATCAATGTTCACAATTTCCGCAGCATTAAAATCACTCTTGTGATTTAATTTTTCACGATTAATATTTGTTGCTGTCAATCTCTTAAACAGCAATAGATATGAAAATTCGTGCGCTCTTGTTAAATGCCGCCTTAATGTCGATTTTAGTTTTTACTTCGGTAACAGGAAGTACTCAAACTCATATTGCAAGCATTCAATGTGCTAATCAGTATTCCGAAACAAGTCAAGGAAGCGACTCAACGGTTGCTCCGATGCAGGTACATACTGGTTTTGCTATTGGAATTCAATTTGTAAATGAGGTTGATTCTACTTTAACGTCTATTGAAATCAAAATCGGGAATAGCCCCGGAAATGATGCTAACTTATCCCAAACCTTTCCTGTAAATCACACTGCAATTACATGGCTCAGCACAGAATTAGCCATAGTCACAATTCCTCAACTATTCGTAAATCCCGGACTATTTATTCAAGTGAAGGTTATTTATACTAGTGGGGATTCCAATATTCTAATTAAGCAGATTTAATTATGAAGCAAGTTTATTCACTGTTTGTTTTTGCACTGTTTTCAATTCCCGGATTCAGTCAAATTTCTTTAAATCTACAAGCATCAAAGGATAGTTATATTGCAAGTGGAAGTTCTGGGTCCAATTATGGAACGTCTCAATATCTAACAATTCAATATAATACAAGTCTATGGCGTGATTTGTTTGAATTTGATTTGTCATCAATCCCAAGAGGATCATATATTGTTTCTGCAAATTTGAAATTATACAAATATAATGGCTGGGCAAACAGAAATTTACTCATCCATCGGAATAGGGCAGCTTGGACAGAATCACTAGTAAATTGGGGTAATGCCCCTGCTCTTGAAAACAGTGATCCTATTTTGGTATCAACAGGAGCTACCAATTTTATGTTTTTAAATTATGATGTAAAGTCACATGTTGAAAAGATGACATGTGCTGCACCAAACTTTGGTTGGACGATAAAGTTTGAAAACGAAACAACTGAAAATGGAAAATACATCAATTTCGTTTCTAAGGAATGGGGAACAACATCTGAGCGTCCTTTACTTGAAATCCAATATTATTTACCCCTATCCATAGGCGTTAATGTAACCCATTGTTCCAACGCAACAACGAGCAACGGAAGCGCAACCGTTTCGGTTGCAGGAGGCCGATCACCATTTACATACCNNTACATACCAATGGTTAAATTCCGGAGGATCGGTAATTTCAACCACAACATCTGCTAGTAGCCTTTCGTCCGGTTTATACAGAGTTGTTATTACCGATGCAAATGGTACATTAAGCCGGGGCTATGTTTTGGTGGGAAATTATGAATCCGAAACAACAGTAAATATTCAACCGGATGGCGATTATGGAATAGATGCATTTACAAATGTAGCGGGTACCTATGCCATGATTCATGGGAACAATGCAACTAATACAAATTTCAAAGACGAAGCTGGTATTGCAACCGACGTAAGGGGAGTAATTCAATTCAATTACTACGGAATAAACAACGAAACGCAGGTAACAGCCGCAAATTTGTATTTAGACGGTAATGCACACATTGGCACCGCGAACGCATCTTATTTACAACGAATAACGGAATATTGGTGCGAACCATGCGTTACAGGACACAATCATCCTTCCTACACAGCAACAGATCAAATTTCAATACCAACCAATTCAAGTAGTGGTCAGGATTATATAATTAATGTCTTACCATTTGTTAACTATCATCGCAGCAATCCGGGTAATTCAAATTTTGGTTATAATCTGGAATTACAAAGTCGCGGTGGAACAACAAGTAAAGGGCTCGTATTTTATTCCAGCGATTTTGGAACTTCTTCGGCAAGACCAAAACTGGAAATTAAATTTTACTGTATACGTAATCATGTAAAATTGAAACCTGAAATTGATAACCATTATTACCATGCTCTGGATAAGAAACTATATGTTGTATATGATGAGGAATACAACCAGGTAGCAAATAAAAAATTACAGTACAGAATATATAATGACCTTCATGTCAGAATTGCGGAAGTTTCTGCAACCGGGACTGCTACCCCTGCGAGCGCTCCACAACCTCTTATTGTATGGGGTACAAATAAACTGACTTTTGATTTAACAAATCTGTCTTTGGCTTCAGGTATGTATGTTCTTGAAGTGATTAACAGCAAGAACGAAAAACAATACCTACGATTTAAAGTTTCCTGATTACTTGAATAATATGAAATCAAACAACACTCTTCGGGTTAAAGCACTTTTTTTACTTGCTGTTTATGGCATTCAGTTGTCTTTGCCTGCCCTTTCATTTTCCTCCGGTAACAACTCACGATCGATGGAATCTAATGGTCCTGCCGGTGGATCAGAAATGGTGAATCTTTACACCGGTGATTTTTCCTATTCTATCCCTTTGATGTCTGTGGATGGCTTTCCAATCTCTCTAAGTTATTCGAGCAATATCGGGATGCATCAGGAGGCCAGCTGGGTGGGACTAGGATGGTCCCTAAATACCGGAGCTATCAATAGAGAAAAAAGGGGGATACCTGATGATTTTGATGGGGATGTGATAACCAAAATAACAAGTTCTGCTAATGATTCATACGCATCATTGGAGGCAGGTGCAGGTGCTTCATTGTCAATTTTTAAATTTGGCAAATCACCATTTAACCTATTTGCGGGTGTTGGATTAGAATTAAAGGAAGGCGGAATTTACCATGACTATCTTGGATTCGGAAAGCTCTTCGACATGGGCATAACTGCCAATATATACCAAAGAGTAAAAGGTGCTTTCAATCCAGGTCTTGAAGCCAGAACTGGGATTAGAAGCAATGGATTAATGGGGATTACAACATATGCTGCGCTAGGCGTAGGTAATGGGAATGATCCCAATTCAAAAAGGGGNNTGGTTTTGATGCTGCTTATGGGAAAGGAGTTATTAATAATTCAAGGCAAGAAAGAATGTTTTTTGACTATTTTAATACTTCACTGAGTATTTATAAAATTTCACCCGGATATGGTGCAACTGTAAGGAGAAGTGGATTAAAGGATTTTACACCTAACATCCAAAGTAACGCACATATTTCTGGATTTTCAAAACGTATTTCTTTAGGATACATTTATGTTACAGGCTCTTTGGCCCTAACAACCTATGGGTTATTTGAAAAGGCAGAATCTCATCAAATCCCTAATTCACAAACAGTTTCAGCTAAATCTTACGGTTATCTGAATATGCAATCTTCAGANNGAGAAAATTCTCATGTGATAAATAGTTCAATGGAAATACTCCCCACCAGTCAGTTGACTTATGATTTGTTTTATATACAAACCCCTGTATCAGGAGCCTCCTTTAGGGCATTTAGAAATGACATTGGAACAATTAATTCACAAAAAAATTCAGCATCAGGGTCAACGACCACCTCAAATGTTTTCGGAGCAGTTGGTTCAAATACTATAATGGTTTCTGTTGGTAAGGGAAAAAATAAGCCGAATGCAGAAAGTAGTATTTGGAATAACACGTCTGGAATTAACTATCAAAATATAGCAAATGATTATTTGAGTTTTCAAAATGGAAGTAATTATGACGAATTATCAAATACCTTCTATTATAAAGTAACCGGAGAACTTTCCAGACTTAATACTGGATTCTATGATCAGTATGGAGGATTTTTTAATCCATCGCATTTACCTGTAAGCACAACTTCGAAAGGTCGCGGGAAATCGACCAATAATCTCGTTACCAAATCATGTTCAAGTTGTTCTGAGTCCAGTCAGGTGCTCCCCGGCGTTAATATTAATTCCGGCAAGAATATGTATCAAACCCAAATTCAAGGCCTAACATCTAAACAATCTTCAGAAGTTGGGATGGAGAGTTCTATCATAAGCTATAGCGCAAATTCACTTCCGCAAGGAAATTTTACAATTTCAAATAATTCACGTATAACTCCGGTAAAAAAGCAACATCATACATCTGAACACATTGTAACCGACGCATCCGGGGCAAAGCAAATTTTTAATATACCTGTGTATTCTATTCAGGAAAAGTCGGTTGTTTTTAATAACTCCAATGCCTCTATAGATGGTCGTAAACAGGCCTCTTACACAGCTGGAACCGACAATAGCACAAGTAATAATAAAGGGCTAGACAAATTGTATTCATCAACAATTATTCCTGGCTATGCTACGAGTTATTTGCTTAGAGCTATGTTGTCTTCAGATTATTATGATAGAACCAACAATGGATTGACTGAAGATGATTATGGTTCATACATAAAAATTAATCATACTTGTGTATACGATGAATCGAATCCCTTCAAATGGAGATCTCCATATTCTTCCGGAACTCCCGGTTCAGGTGGATTTCCCAAAGCGATTTTTGTCGATAATTTAAAAAGTTATTCAGACGACAATTACGCAGCATATGAGTATGGCTCAAAGGAATTGTGGTATACCCATTCTATTGAAGGAAAAGAGCACATTGCTTTGTTTTATCTTGACAATCGAGATGATATGTTTTCTGTCCTTGGTGAAGATGGTGGGAGGGATCTGACCAAGCCAGGCAAACTTCTGAAAAAAATCGTGCTATTTTCAAAGGAAGATTTGATTAAACATGGAGCTAATGCTGAACCGCTCCAAACGGTTGAATTTATTTATGATTACTCCCTTTGCAAGGGATTCGACGGAAATAAGAATTCAGCCAGCCTTGACAACACATCTGGTAAATTAACTCTCAAAAAGATATTTGTCAATACATCCCGAAGCAAAGAAGGTCAGGAGTCAAAGTTCGAATTTGTATACAATGAAGGCAATTTTAATTACAATCCCATTAATACCGATCGATGGGGGGGCTATAATAATACATCATTTGCCGGAATGGATAACTTTGATTTTCCATATGTCGATCAGAGTTTACCATCGAATCACTCGAGTTTTAGCGCGTGGAATTTGACAGAAATTTTTCTCCCCGGTGGAGGAAAAATTGCCGTCGAATATGAATCTGATGATTATGCTTTTGTTGAAGACCACTCATCAATGTTATTTACTTCGGTAACTAAGATGGGACATGTGAATGAAAAATCTGCGCACGCAACATTAGCCAACAGCAACTTTGCCAAAGATCCTACAAGCAAGAAGCCACATAATGTTGTTTACTTTCGGCTTCCGGAGGAAATTACCGCTGCAACATTAGCTGAAGGAAAAGATAAATTATATGATCGTTATTTAAAGCCCATATACGAAGAACATGATGGGAAGTTGTATTATCGGTATTTGGTAAAAATACACGATGATTCGGGAAGCCCCGAAGAATGGATTACCGGATATTGCCAAATCGCTATGGGAACCAATCCTCAAGATTCTTATGGTTTAATTGGAAGTTCACCTTATCAGCAAGCATGGATCACGTNNAATAGACATTCCTTCGATGGTAAAAGCCATGAATAAAGTCCTGTACAATAAGAAAATATGTAGGAGCTTTATTCCTGAAAAGAGCTGTATTCGAATTGGTGCGGGTGGCAAGAAAAAAGGAGGTGGATCCAGGGTAAAGAAAATTCTGTTCTATGACCAATTCAATGCCATGACCGGAAATAAGGAAATTGGATCTGTTTATGGAATGGAATATGAATATAAATCAGAGACTGGAGAATCCTACGGTGTAGCAAGTTATGAACCCCTAATTGGAAATGATGAAAACCCATTAAAAAAAGGCGAGGAATATGTTGTTGAACGCGACAAATTGCCGGACGAAAAATTATACCATTTTTCTCCAATAGGGGAACAATTTTATGAAGGAGCGCAGGTTGGTTATTCGGAAGTTAAGGTAAAGAGTATTGAATATTCAGGTGTTGAACGAAATGCGACAGGATATACAATTCACAATTTTTATACATCAAAAGATGCTCCAGTAATCAATAGAAAAACGGCAATTACCACAATTCCTATTGAACAAGGAAAGACTGTAATCGATGGAATTTTTATGAGGGAAAGAGTTTCAACCGCTACAATGTCTCAGGGATTCCTAATCCGAAAAGTACATCTAGCAGGTAAGCCGGAAAAAGTAACTTCATACTCAAATGATGGGGCAGAAATTGGTTCAACGAATTTCGAATACACCAGTAGTGTTCCGTTAAGGGTAGTTAATAATGATGGCACTCATGAATTAGCGTTCATGAATCGTGAAGTTGATTTCTTTGCTGATGCCTATTCAACGTTGATAACGAACGATAATAAATCAATTCAGATTGGTGGAGGGATGAAAAACTACAAGCCTTTCGTGAGCGTATTTACATCAGTAAATAAGTCATTTGAGGGTTATTATTTCAATACGTTTACTAAAGTTATTGAAGATTATCCCATTCTTGCGAAGGTTGAAAGTCATTTTCAAGGTGCCAAAACGATCAGTTTAAATTTGGCTTGGGACGCTCAAACCGGGAGTCCTTTGGTAACGAAATCGATGAACGACCACAATCAGAGTATTTATTCAGTCGAATATCCATCGCATTGGGCATATAGCAATGCGAAACCGAAATATCTGACAGCCGACAATCATGCGGAGAATATTACTATAACCTCGGGAGTAGCAAACCTCTCAGGTACCGGCTATGCAGCAACTGACTTAATTAATGTTGGAGATCAGATTATGATTACTAACTCTTCCGGTGTGAATTCACTTGCATGGGCAAGCTATGTTTCAGGTTCAACTGTAACACTTGTTGACAGAACAGGAACTAAACTGACAACCACATCAAGTAATAATACACTTAGAGTTCTTACTCCCAACACCAAGGCTGATCCATCAACACCAATGATGTCGTATATTACCTTGAATAATCCTATTGGCGTATCCTCTTTAAATGCGCCTACCGGAATACTGAGTGCAGGTGCACTTTCAATGAAGGATTGCTGGGAAACTGTATCTGCATATAACTTTGGATGTACACCTTCGTCAAGTGAATGTGGTTTCACGGAAGGAACGGCAATAAATCCATGGGTTACCGGGGTGTCTGGAAACCTGCGACCGAATTTATTTTATACCTACCAGGTTGATCGTTTAGAAAATTCTGTAAGTGTAACTCCTGAGGTAGATTTAAGATCAGGAGGAAAATACAATTCATTTATTCCATTTTATGCTTATTCTTCAGGTGCAGGAAAATATGTCCCGATTAACAATCCATCCCACCCCAATTACAATGCCGGTTCGCTTGAAAAATGGTTGATAGCCTCTCAGATTATCCATTATAATGAACATGGAGTTCCAATCGAAAGCAAAGATGTATTGGGTAATTATTCAGGTGTGATATTCGGCTATTCAAACACATTAAAAATCCTCCCTGTTGCTTCTGCAGAATTTGCCAGGTATACCGATATTGCTTCAGATGGATTTGAAGATTACCTTTTCCGAAGCGACTTAGCCAATTGCCCAAATCTTGACGGTCATTTTGACTTCAAAAAGGTTGTTTCCGTTTCAGATCTGTCAAGTACTGAATATCACACAGGTAGGTTTAGTTTAAAAATTGCTTCAGGTGCGAATTTCACTGTAAACAGAAAACTGTATTCCGTTTCTGACGAAATACCATGTAGCACACCACAGGAAGGTAAAGGCGAATATTCGGCCAGTTCCGGACAAAATCTTAAGGGATTCTCCCCTAAAACCGGATTGTACCAGTTCAGTATTTGGGCCAAACAGAATACAACGAATTTATATACAGCGGTGCCGGATGCGAAAATTGAAATAAAAGTCAGCTACCCGGGAATTGACTCTATTACCACATTAAGTGCAGTTGAATCTCCCATTATTGAGGGCTGGCAAAAAATTGAAGGTACTTTTAGAGTATCTACCAATGCAACCTGCATTACAGTTAAATTATACCACTCTGCAACTACAGCAGGTAATGTATTCTTCGACGACCTGCGAATTCACCCGCACAATTCAAATATGATCGCAGTAGTGTACGATCCCTTCACATTAAGAAGTTGGGCTGTTCTTGATGATAGGAATTATGCAACCATTTACGAGTACGACGAGAACGGAATGGTGGTGCGTGTAAAACGAGAAACCATTGATGGAATAAAAACCATTGCGGAATCGCGGAAATCATTAAAAAAGTGACCTATTAATCTTCAGATTCAATCGTATGAACGTCAGGATATTTTTTATTATAGCCTTAATACTGTGTTTTAAGATTTCTAACGCGGTTCNNCAGGTAGCCACCAATGGATTTATTACCCACTCGGATGATAAGTACTTTGAAATGCTCGCTAATCCGAATTGGTCTTCTCTCTTTAGTAATTTCAATGTGACCAACCGCATTAAACTGGAAATCAATCCTGAGGTTACTACCCTAATTTCTTCAAATTTCACAGCAACTTGTTCGCTAACGGTTACACATTTTAACAGCGCAGGATCACAAACTATAGTTAATCCTGTTGTTCTTACCGTTTCTTATGATATCAATACAGGTGCAATGATCACCGATCAAAATGTATATGAGTTCACCAAGGGACACTTGGTACGTGTAAAAATTAATTCTATTACCAGCAGCATTCCCAATGTTCTTCGTTTGTCCAGCGAAATTATTGTTAACAGGTATTATACACTAGATCGAAATAATTTACCAGGTGGGTTTGCAGTTCAAACACAAATCCTTAATGATCCAATTAATGAATACGAATTAAAATGGCCCATGATTTATGGCGCTGAAGAATATGATCTTGAGTATGTTTTCATAAATGATTATGATGGAGAAACCGGATACATATCACCTTCTCTTATCAATTATGACTTTTCAAGAAATTCTACCCGGGTTACAATTAAGGAGAATTTTTATCGTGTACCCAATACTTTTGGTCATGGATACCTATTATACCGAGTCCGTCCGGTAGGAAGATATGGCACCAATTTCACTTACCGAATGGAAGGGAAATGGAGCGCATTGCCATCAGGGAAAATATCTGACATCACCTCAAAGGTTGCCACGCTGCCATTGCATTCTGATTCTTTAAACTGGAGCTATAATGCCAGCTATATTGAAGGTGGAAAACGATTCGATATGATTTCCTATTCAGATGGTTTGGGTATGAGTCGACAACAAATAGCGAAAAATAACACTGATTCACTTGCAATTGTTCAGGTTACCTATTATGATCATCACGGTAGGGCGGCATTAAGCTCATTGCCTGCACCTTCAACTCAACCCAATCTGAAATACCGATTCAGATGGAACAGACCTTCTGATCCGGGATTGTCAAATATTAGCTATTCCAAAGAGTATTTCGACAAGGAACAAACCGAATGTGTGGTTAGTCCAAGTGCAATGAGTTCGGCCTTTGGTGCCGGAAATTACTATTCTACATCTAATAATTATACCACCGGATTTCAGGGTTATGTACCGGATGCAGAAGGATATCCATTCGTACAAATACAATACATGCCGGATGGAACAGGACGAGCCAGCAAAATTGGTTCTGCAGGACCGGAATTTCAGATCAACGATCCGCATTCTGTATCAATGGAATACGGAAGCGCAACTCAACAGCGACTGAACCAACTTTTTGGAACAGATGCAGGCTATGAAGTGCAATACCAAAAAAACACTATTGTTGACGGAAACGGACAACGGGTTGTATCTTATCTTGATGGAAGCGGTAGGGTTGTGGCAACAGCATTAGCAGGAGAAGCGCCTTCTAATGTGATGACCCTTAACACCAATACCGTAACCAATGTTCAAACACCTATAATTGAACCTGGAGATGATGCTCAAAGTTCAAGCACTCCGGGTGAATTGAATTTTGAATCGGTAATATCAGTGGATTTTGAAGGTGAACACATTTTCTCTTATGGCATTTCACCGGGAACAATGGCCAATGAATGTCACCCCGAATTGTGCATGGATTGTGTGTACGATTTGGAGTTTACGATAACTGATGTTCTATGCGGACAAGTCATTTACACCCATTCAAAAACGATAAATGGTGCTGCCCTTGATAATTCATGCAATGGATTGGCATTAGATACCATTGGGACATCGGTAATTGCAGTTGATTTGGTGCCCGGGTCGTACCAGATTTCCAAAAAACTTAAAGTAAACCAGGCATCGCTGGAGTATTATCTTGCGCAATACCTGGAACTGAATACCTGTCTTCTCGATTATTCGGATTTTCTTGAACAGGCTTTGGCAGAAGCCAATACTTCAGGTTGTAATTCTTCACCTTGCATCCTCTCCTGCATTCAAAGTCTTGGAACAAGAGAAGCTTATATTGCATTAGGAAATACCGGCGCACAATGGGATGTTCTTTTCGCTGCCTGTCTTAACGATTGTGAGGCAACTTCAACAGCCTATTGTGATAATTTCCGCCAATCGATGCTCGATGATGTTAAACCCAACGGGCAATACGGATTAGTCACCTTTTCTCCAGGTACCTATTCTTCTACTGATCCGCTTTCCGTTTATTACGTAAGCAACGACCTTCCCAACACGAATGCTTACTGGAGAAATCCTGTTGGTGGATATAAAAACAGTGATGGTTCAACCTCCTACATTCTAAATTCCTCCAATGTTTTGGTAACTCCTGAGCATGCATCAATTACTTTAACCGAATTCATCAATGCATTTCAGGATTCCTGGGCAGATGCATTATTGCCTTATCACCCTGAATATTGCTACCTGAGTTTTTGTGAATCGCAGGAAGCCTCCCATCAATCCGATATGCTGATGCTTGGGGTTCAAACCTATGATGAGGCAAAAGCATTGGGCTATCTCAATCCTCTGCTTATGAATTCCGGTCAGGGAGTTCCAGCCAATGCCCAATCGGCTAGCACATTTGTGGATCCTTTCTACACCAATAATCCAAGTATTCAATCTCAGTTTGTAAATGAGATGCGAAATTACCATTCCTTCANNCGATACAACAGTTTCAGGAATGACTTCCTGCCTCACCGGGTTCAATGAGTTTGGAACGAACACCTGTACAAAAGATCTTTTATGGGAGACATTTCGTGATTTGTATCTTGAATTAAAGGCGAACATTTACAGCGATCTCCAGGCACGCTATGCTATCGAAAATAAATGTTATAGCGGATGTTTTGGTACAACAGCATTTAATGATGACGCCCACGATTTTGACTGCTACAATGCAAGCATCAGTCCAACTTGCAGTGTAACCAAATACGATGCCGATCAGGATCCTTTACAACCTTGCTCTGATTTTACAGTGTCATTGTACTCCGGTAAAATACCAATATTTGCTGATCGCCGACAAAGCCCTTACTACGGATTAAATTCCGGTGCTTTGTCTACCCTGGTGAATGGCCAGATTTCTACTTTTCAAGGAGACTTCTGCGAAACGATGTGCGAGCAAAAGATCGAAGAATGGATGCAGGATCTTTCAGAATGCGGATTAACCACTCCACAATATAATGCCATTAAGGCCGAATTCCTTGAATTGTGCGAATTGGGTTGTGATGCCCAACACGCTTCAGGAGCGTCTTCCTTACCCACAGGAGTATATACTACAGGAGGAAACCAAAGCATCCACGAAATTCTCATCGATGTATTGGGATCAGGTTATGAAACTGCTGTTTGCTCAGAACTTCTGATCAATGATGTGCAGCCCTATGGCGTTGTGCCCGATTTTCAGGAAACCTATAAACTGGACACCTGTGGATGTGATAAGGTTCTTTACATCAAGCAACTTTTTCTCTCCGGACAACCATTGCCTCCCGGAATCACTTCCATGGATCAGTTGTTTGCCTATACTTACGGAACTCCACTAACCGGTGTGAAAAATTTTGCCTGCCGTTGTGAAAGTGCATGGACAGCCGGTTATCCTTCCACTCCGTATCATCCATCATTGCCCTGGTTGAGCACTTCTGCCACTTACCTGAGTACTACCACACCTTTTCTGTATATCCCATCAGGCGTTGCTTGTCCTTCTTGTGTGAATTGTGAGACCATAAATGGATTGGTCAGCAGTTTCCACACGCGGTTCACAGGACTAAGTTCTACGCATTCCAACTACGGAACCTTACTTGCCACCTATATCAATAACGCATTGGGTTATCAACTTTCTTCTGATGAATACCTTGATTTTATTGAAGCATGCGGACAGGAAAGCAATGTTCCATCCTGTACTCCAACTCAAGAGCTCCACGATCTACAGAATTTACTCTATAGCCTCTCTACATTGCCTTCCGGTGGCTTCCTGACTACCTCTTCCAATCCTGTATTGATGAGCAATCTTTCCATTTGGGCGGGATCCACGCTTGCAGGTTATACTGCAGGATCGACTGAGCAATACTGGACCAACTTTGGAACCAATGGAGCAAATCCGGACCAGTCGCCACTTACTCTATACATTGGAAACGGATCACCCTGCACCATCGTTCTTACCCTGGCAAGCGGATCTACCAACAGATGGAGCAAGCTCTCTGATATTAAGAACCTGACATTTGTTCAGAACGGTTGTACTTCCAGCTACCAATTCTCAGCTACTGCTACTTTCTCCACTCCAGGTGGATGGGTCACTGAAACCATTTTCGGAACAACATCCTGCTACCCGATGGCAACTTGTGTCTGCGGCGAAAATCTGAAGCTGTGCAATGAGTTCAATTTTGTTCCGACCATCGATCCATGTGTTCAGACTGTTCTTAATACAGCTGAGGCCAATGCCCAAAGCGCTTACGAAGAATACATGGAAGGAATCATTGCCGAATTCACTGCCAATTACNNGCAATTACCTTTCGGTATGCATTGGGGCAGCAGCCAATTCGGAGTACCTCAATTGGTCATACCCCTCCAACGAATATCATTATACACTGTACTATTACGATCAGGCCGGACAGCTGGTGCGTACCGTGCCACCCAAAGGTGTTGATGGAACATTTACAGCAAGCGGTGTAGATGCCAATCGTCCATCAGGATCTCGAATTGCTCCTTCGCATACCCTTACCACTGAATACCGCTACAATAGCTTTGGTCAGGTGGTGGAACAAAAAACACCCGATGGCGGAGTGAGTAAATTCTGGTACGATAAATTCGGACGCATTGCCGTTTCCCAAAACGCCAAACAGGAACCCGGCTATTATTACTCCTATACCCGCTACGATATTTACGGCCGCCCCTTTGAAGTAGGACAGGTGCAGAAATCGTCCATCACCCAAATTTCAGAAGCCATCGTAAAAAATCCAAGCTCCCTTGATGCCTGGATCATCTCCGGAACCCGCACCGAAGTTACCCGCACTACTTACGACCGATCCATCAGCGTGAGTGTGGTTGCATCGAAATTTACCAATGGACAAAATCATTTGCGCAACCGCATTTCTACCGTTGCACATTATTTTTCCTATTCCACAATTACTCCCGATCTCAGTTTCAACCATGCCACGCATTTCAGTTACGATGATCACGGAAATGTAACCGAGATGATTCAGGATATGCCTGATCTGGGTCCTATCCAGCATCAGTACAAAAAGATCCAGTATGTCTTTGAGCAAATTTCGGGCAATGTGAAAAAAGTGCTGTACCAAAAAGGCAGTGCCGATCAGTTCCTGCACGAGTATTTTTACGATGCCGATAACCGCATCAAGGAAGTGTACACCTCACGCGACAGTACCATCTGGGACCGCGATGCCAAGTATTTTTACTACCGACACGGTCCACTGGCTCNNGAGCATGGGCACAACAAAGTACAGGGAGAAGATTTTGCCTATACCATCAACGGCTGGATAAAGGGCGTTAACTCCGGTACACTGAATACCACTTACGATATGGGTAAAGACGGTGTAACAGGATACCTGAGCGGAAACACCAATGTGCACAATCGAGTAGCACACGATAAGTTTGGTTATATTCTTGGATACTTTAACCAGGATTACAAACCTGTTTCAGGCGCAACACCGGGCAATTATTTTGAGCCTGCCTATTCGGGAACCGGCTTTGGCAATGCCAGTCCGAGCTTGTACAACGGGAACATCCGGCACATGATTACGGCTATACCTACTGCCAGCAATCAAGTGATGGGGTATGCCTACCAATACGATCAGCTCAACCGCATCAAGAGCATGAATGCCTTCCGTTTTGTTTCGGGAAATTCATGGTCCACCGGTACATCCACTACCGATTACCAGACTACTTATAAGTATGATGCCAACGGGAATATTGAGGAATTAAAAAGAAGGGCCGTTGGTCTGCTAATGGATGATCTGGCTTATTCTTATGTTCCAAATACCAATAGATTGGATAAGGTAGATGATTTGGCTGGTGCCACTCCAACAATTTCGGATGACATTGAAGGAATACAAAGCAACGGAAACTACACCTATACCGCCATAGGCGAGTTAAAATCTGATGCTCAGGAAAACATTGCCGACATTACCTGGAGGGTAGATGGAAAAGTGCGCAGGGTAACCCGCAATATAGCGGGCAAAGTAGAGATGGAATTTGAGTACGATGCCTTTGGGCGCAGGGTATTGAAAATTGAAAAACTCACCACCACCGGAGGATCTCCAGTGGGACAAGATCAATGGACCTACACGTATTATGTGAATGATGCCTCCGGAAATGTAATGGCGACCTATAAACTAACCAAGGGCGTAACTACGGAGACCTTTAAGCTCGACAACCAACACATTTACGGCTCTAAACGCCTGGGAATGCTGGTTCGCGACTACACCCTTACCACCCGGAACGTATCTACCGGAATAAACACGCACAGCGCCGCTGAAGCCCGCAATCACCGTTCAGGACGGAGGTATTACGAGTACAGCAATCACCTGGGCAACGTATTGCTTGTAACCTCCGATCGAAAAATTCCGTATTNNTTATCCCTTTGGGAGTATAATGCTTGGTAGGGGAAATAATCCGGATAGCTATCGTTATGGTTTTAACGGAATGGAAGAAGACAACAGCCTCAAAGGCCCCGGAAACAGCTACGATTTTGGTGCGAGGATGTATGATAGTAGGTTGGGGAGATTTTTATCAATTGATGCCTTTACGAATCAATATACGTCCCATAGTCCTTATAATTTTACGTTAAATAATCCAATTCAATTTTTTGATGAAGCAGGCTATTATCCAATTGATCCTAGAACTGGATTGCCTGTACGAAATATGTCGTTGTTAACCTCAGGAGTATATTTTTTGAATTATAATTCTAAGAAAACTAAAGTAAAAAAAGTAAAGGATTCACACTTATATGCTGTTGCGACAATCTTTAATGATCAATTTTCTAATAGTGACCACGTTGATTGGCATTCTTCATTAAATGATTTTACTGCTAATTGGGATTGGAGTACTGGCTTAATTGAACAATCTAGTTTGTTTGTACTACAAAAATTATTTCCTGGAAAAAAAGACCACTCTAGATGTGAAGGCGGAAGGCCACCTAATAACCGTGCTTGGGAAAAAGCAGCACTCACAGGGACATATGTTTATGTTGATGACTTTTTCGCAGAAAGCACATTTTTTGGTAAAAATCATAAATCCTTCAACATTATTACTGTAGAGGAAAATACAATTACTCAAATTATTAATTTTCAAAGAAATGGTCCAAACGATAATGATAAGTTCTCAATAAAATCAATTTCTACATTTGAAACGGTATATGTTGGAAAAGAAACCACCGAAATTGTTAATGGGTTAGGATTTACTTTAACTGTGACAGCAGATAAGTATAAAACAATTGAGACAATTGAATATTATGATAAAGGAAAAAAAACAGGAAAAGTTGAAACCAAAGATCATTTCTATTATCAAAATGCAGAATTTAAAGTGGAGTCAAATGACAATCAATAAATTCATCAGTAGTTTAAATTGTCGCTTTATACTAATAACTACTTGGTTTTTTCAAATGAGTTGCTCTGAATATTCAGTCAAAGATTCTTTTGAAGAGGTAATAAGATTAAATGAAAATGGAGGAGTTTATTCAAAAGCTTATTTGAAGGATGGTCGGTTTGAAGGGCCTTATTACGAATTTGATGAATCGGGAAAAGTAAAAATACTTATTACATACTCTGAAGGGAAAATCGTTGGTCCCATTATTGAATATTTCGATAATGGAAAAATTGAAACCATATCTTTAAGGGAGGAAGGTACAGAAGAAGGAATTGTTTATAATTTTTTTCCAACTGGAACAATTCAATCTTTATATGAAACAAAAGGAAATCTACCTGATGGATTTGAATATTTCTATTTCTCAAATGGAAAACTAGAACACTCTGGATACAATAAAGGAGGTGTAAAAATTGGAACATGGACTTTTTACGATTCTTCTGGAATTGTTAAATCCGAGGTAAACCATTAGAGGCAAATCAAAAATTATTTACCCATTCTTTAGGTGTTTACTTGGTAGAAGTTTTTAAACTCCGAAACACCTCCAAATGACAATGTCGAAAAGGGCTTTGGGAAAACGGCAAATTTTCCAGCGCTCTGTATGTAATTTACATGAAGTTGAATTTGCATCTCCGATCGAAAAATTCCGTATTATAGCGGTTCAACATTCTTACGCTACGAACCACAGATGATCAGTTTCTCAGATTATTATCCCTTTGGGAGTATAATGCCTGGTAGGGGAAATAATCCGGATAGCTATCGTTATGGTTTCAACGGAATGGAAGAAGACAACAGCCTCAAAGGCCCCGGAAACAGCTACGATTTTGGTGCAAGGATGTATGATAGTAGGTTGGGGAGATGGATGAGTGTGGATCCTTTGGATAATGCCTATCCATATTCTACACCTTATTCAGGCATAGGTAATAATCCGATTTCATTTATTGACTCAGATGGAGAAAAAATTTCTGGATTCTGGGAGTACAGAAACAATCACCAAGTAAAACTCCTTATAATGGAGCTAGAAAAATATACAGGATTGAAACTTGAAATAACCAGAAATGGTTTAAAGTATAGTGAAAATTCTGGTGCGACAGCATTTTCTCCTTCTATGAGAAAAGATTTAATGAAATATATTGATGATACCAATAAAGATGTAAAATTTAGTTTAACAAGTAAAAACGGATGTTTTTATAAAGAAGATGTAGTTGAGGGAAGGGCTGTTTCTATAATATACTTCAATTTTGAATATATAAAGAAAATGCAGGACAATGTTCGAGGGAAGTATTTGGATAAAAGGACAGTGGGAGCCGCTCTTACATTCATGCATGAACTTGGGCATTGGTTTATACCAGAAAACGAAGATTTAGTCCGTGTTCCCGATCAAAACCCAAACCTCATGTCATCAGTTCAAGGAAAGCAAATACCTATTGATAATACATATAGAAAAGAACTAGATAAATCTCTAAATAAATCTTCAAGGAAAAAATTTGGAGAGCGACAACACTACTATATCTTACTTAAAAATGGAAATAAAGTTGTAGCGATGAATTTTGAAACAAAAAGAGCTCTTGAAACTGGCAACTTTAGTGATCTGAAATTAAGTCAGATTTCCTTCTTTTATAT
This sequence comes from Flavobacteriales bacterium UBA2798, assembly GCA_002351955.1. GTDB lineage: Bacteria > Bacteroidota > Bacteroidia > Flavobacteriales_D > UBA2798 > UBA2798. Next base: position 730 of record DEHO01000071.1, on the reverse strand, counting down.
GCCTGATGAATCAAAAAATGCGGATAATCAAAAGATTTATGAAATAGATGAGAAAACTTTACCTAATAATGCAGATTTAAAAGTGATACTGGGATCAGAAAAGCAGAAAAAATGAGTAAAGCTATTCTGTGTTTTTTTCTTTGGTTTTTCTTATTCCTATTTCAAGTAAGAAACAATATCATCTATGCACAAAAAATGCTCTTTACATTTGATAATTATGATTTTTATTTTGACTTAGGTGATTATGAATTAAGGAGATATAAAAACAAACTTAAAGTTTCCAAAACAACTTTTGATGTGGATAATTTCACTTCTGTAAGTTTTGAATGTTTTAGTATTCAATATTTGATATCTGGCTTCAATTTAGCCAATGATAAAAAGAAAGCTAATGCATTTTTGAATGTGAAAATTTATTTTCCAGAACTTAATTATTCTAACTTAATTGAAATTGACTCATTAGTTGAAAATAATATTTTTAATACGAACATTCGAATAAAAGATTTTACCAACAATTATAGTATCCATAAATTTTCGTACAATAAAACGGAGGATCAATTTTCTATTGCAGAAAAGGAAAATGTATATTTATTAAAATCCTATGCGACTACCTGGGATGCTACTCACAAATTAATTATTGTTCACGATGGTTCAATTGCAATAATTGACTTTAAAATAAAAAGCAGAACTCGGTTTGATTTTCCGCTTTTCAAAGAATCAATAGAATATTGGA
>DEHO01000050.1 GCA_002351955.1 Flavobacteriales bacterium UBA2798 | reverse complement strand
AACGCCCCGCAGTACAAACTGCACGTAGTGGGTAACACCAGTTTTGATGGCGGAGTACGCTTACCTCAACTGGCGGGATCTGGTGGATGGTTGGGAGTGGATGCGCAGGGTAACTTGGTTAGCCGGAGCCTGGAGATGGCAGGATTTGATATTTATTCCTTGCCGTGTTTAACAGATAATAATGGTAACTTTTTTCCGGTATGGGGCAATGGTTCGGGGATTTTGTATGCATCCAACAACAATTGCGGAAATGTAATTAAGGTAGGGATTAATACGGACAATCCATTGTACCAGTTGGATGTGCGTGGTGATGCTTTTGTTTCGGAGACTTTGCGCGTGGGAAACAATGAACTTTTTTTAGGTGGACAAAATCAATCAGGCAGCAGAAATGTAATTTATTCCAATGGGAATTTATTACTTCAATCCACGCCCGGATATAATTTCAATACGCTTATCAATGCCAACAACACAGGAAATGTTGGTATAGGAACAAATTCTCCGGTTTCCCGATTCCAGGTGGGTGATGGGGTAGAGGCCTTTTCTGTGGGATCCGCCTATTTTCCCGGATTAGGTTACGGAACATCATATATTGGCTTTAACCTTCGACGCGGAACTACCAACTGGGAAACAAATGCAGGAATAAGTCATAATGGTGGTGGAATAATTTATGCATCAGTTTTAGGGAATTTTCATTTTATAAGCATACCATCCACAGGTTCTGTTGCACAAACCGGATTGACCGATCAGGATGTGCTTGATAATACCCAGGTGATGGTTTATAGCGACGGTCGAATGGGAATTGGAACTCAGTGCGTGCCTTATGATCATCGTCTTGCTGTTGACGGAAAGTTGATTTGCGAGGAAGTAACTGTTAAGATGAGCGACGCCCAGGGTTGTTGGCCGGATTATGTGTTTTCGGAGGAGTACAAGCTCATGCCTTTACCGGAAGTGGAAACCTATATTGCGCAGAATGGGCATCTACCCAATATGCCTTCTGCTGCAGTGGTAGAGGAAGGGTTGGAATTAAAAAGTATCGTAGTAAAACAACAACAGACCATTGAGGAATTAATGTTGTATATTTTGGAGTTGAACAGACGGCTCAAGGAATTGGAAGAATCAGCAGCAAACGGAAAGCAATAAGACGATGAGAGCGTATTTTTTCTGTTTTATTTGGCTTTGTTTGGGTTGTCTCAATGGCTTCTCTCAGCAAACCTATGTGCCTTTTCCGTGCAGAGTTCTTTCTCAGCAGGATGTTCAAACTACCGGAAATAATTTATTGATCAGACAGGAGAATTGTATTGAAACCAGTGGAAATATCCTGGTCAACAATCCGGAATCTGTTTTATTGGAATCGGGACAATCCATCCACTTAAAACCGGGATTTAAGGCCGCTCCCGGAACCGCAGAACAGTTCAATGCCCGCATTAACCGCAGTGAGGTTGGCTTGGTCATTTACGAACCAGCACAAACACCGGGTCAGGTTCCGGTCTTTGAAAAATTCGAATTGGGGGTTGATTTACCGGATACTATTTTGCAATTGGTGGAACGGTATGTTGCACAGCCGCGGCAATATCCCAATATTAATCCATTTAATCCGGATGAGATCAGTATAGAAGCCCAATTTTTTATTCTTAATGAAAACGGACAATTTCACCCATTTCCTGATGGAATGTGGATGGGCCCAGAAATTAAATATGGATTTTACTATGAAGATTTTCAACGTGATTCTGCGAGTTGGACAAAGCTTTCTAATCAACATCCTTTTAGGATACGCTTTGCATCCTCATGGGTGGGCAACTGGAAAGTAAAAATATTTGTAAATGTTCAGGGTCTTGGAAGTTATGAATCAAGTGAATATTCATTTATTAGCACCCCTTCTCCTAACCCTGGCTTTTTAAAAGTACACCCAATAAATAAACAGTATTTAACTTTTTCTGGACGAAATGAATCATTTTTCCCTGTCGGACAGAATTTGTTTTTCCCTGTTTACCTTGACCCTGCTGCTGGAATTACCTTTGGTGGCGAGCCTTATGATGCTGATCCTGCAAAGCCAAGAGCATATCGTTATTACTTAGCTGAACTGGATACATTTGCTGCCAACNNCCAACGGTGCAAACTATTTCCGAATGCTCAATACACCATGGACTACTGAAATTGAATACGAACACGTCAATGATTATTCGGGTCGTATGAGCAATGCCTGGGAGATGGATCAGATTTTAAACAAGTGCAAGGAAAAAGATTTATACCTCCACTGGAACTTATCGATTCATTACGTATTGGAAAACCCATCGCATTACTCCATGTACAATTGGGATTGGGACGATGGCCCACTGTTACCCGGGGTTTGTGATCATACCACTCCGGGCTATTGTTACAAAACCGAATTGGGACTATCTGATCCGGGTGAGTTTTTTACCGATCCGGAAGCATTGAAAAACTACAAGCACCGCTTAAGGTATTATATATCGCGCTATTCATACAGCACCAATATTGCTGTTTTGGAACTCTTCAGTGAGATCAACAATGCAGGAACGGTAACAGAGGTTGTGCCTCCAAAACCTGCAGAACAAATATTCTGGTGTCATTCAAACAATAATACTTTATACTCACCTTATGAAAATGAGGCTCCTTTTAGAGCTGATATCGCTTCGTGGCATAATATTATGTCGAATTATATCAGGAATGGATTAAATCATTGGCATCAGATTCTTACAGCTAATTATGCGGGAGTACCTAAAAATGATGATCATAGTTATTCGCTTCCTTATATTGATATGGTGACCTATAATAGTTATTCAAGGCTGCCTTCACGAATTGAGGGGTATTCTACTACTGCTAGTAATGTTCATCAACACTATAACAAGCCACTGTTGCATGCTGAATCCGGTGCTCCGGAAGTAGACCCTTGTGGAAATTATGCAGAATGGATAAAAACGGCATGGATTTCTGCTTTTTCCGGCCATGCAGGTACGGCATTAAATTGGTCGGGTGAACATGCAACACATTTATGGCACCATTATGGACGAATCAGAAATTTTATGTCGTCTTATGATTTTAATTCCGGATATTACAATTCGTATTACAATAAGCGGGGAGATGCGCAAAACAATATCGGCGATAAGCAACTTGAGTTGAGTTGCCTGATTAGCGCTGATAAAACGCATGGCATGGGGGTTATTTTAAATTCTCATTACAATTATTGGACACAAAGTTATCATGATCCTGATTGTCGACCTGACCTGGGGCTGGTTGATATACATTTAGAAGATTGTGGGCCTTGCGATATTGGAAAGACCCAGAATTACCCTAATAACTTAAATTTTTTCCCTGTAGGTTTTCGTTCCACTTTTGATGTTTCACCGGGTTCACTACCATCTGAAAACCTTACAATAAGTGGCTTGAAATTGCTTACGGATTATGCCTTTTATTATTATCATGCCCATACCGGACAGCTTTTGGGAATAATGACTCAGCAGTCTAATCTTTTAGGACGAATTAGTGTAGAACATCCCGAATTAAACTTGTTTTCCGGAGACCGGTCCATAATTTATTTCACATTTACTGAACAAGGACACCAGTTTTTACAGGAAAGCGTTGAAGAGATTCAAGCGAACGGAGAAATGGATATAAATTTATATCCAAACCCCACATCGGACCTATTGTTTATAACGCTGAATAACGAATTGCAAAGTGATGAACAGATAAAAGTTGAAATACTAAGTGCTGAGGGACGAGTGCTTTATTCTTTGACAGGCAAAGAAAGTATTTTTAATTGTGTTCTATTGAGTTCAGGAATTTATTTTGCCCGAATAACCTTATCCGATGAAGTCATTACTAAACGATTTATTAAAACGCCATGAAAAGTTATAGGGCTTTCATTTTTTTTTCAGCAATTACTTTGCTAGTTGTAGCTTGTAAAAAGACAAGGTTAGAAGGAGAATTTGCATTTTTAGAGGGCGAATGGGAATGTTATAAAGTAGCCAATACTTCTTACGCACTTGGAAATTGTTATTACGATACCATCTATGACGGAGGAAACCGAAAAATTACCTTTTATAAACGAGGTAAAATTCTTTTTGAAAAGGACAATAAAAAAGTGGATTGTTTTCCGATTGAAATTAAAAAATTCAGCAGCAGAGATTTTCAAATTTATTCTTCAAATAGTAAACGTGACAATGTATATATTTTGATTTTTATTCTAAATGCATCTTATAGCGAATTTACGATTCAATACTTCCCTCCTCAAGAAGTTTTTGGGATAGATTGTCGACATATTTATTATTTCAGAAAGTTGTAACGGTTTTTAAACTGTGATGAGTTTGAGATTTTTAGTTTTTGCACTCGTTTTAATAGGGCTCGTATCCTGCAAGAAAACCAGGCTGGAAGGAGAATTTTCTTTTCTGGAAGGTGAATGGGAGTGTTACAAAATGGCTTATGTTACGTACTCTTCAGGAAATTGCAATTATGACACAATTTACAATGGAGGAAACCGAAAAATTACCTTTTTTAAAAGGGGTAAAATTTTGTTTGAAAAGGATAATGATAAAGTAGAATGTTTCCCATTTGAGTTGCAATCCGATGGAACAAGAACATATTTTGTTTATGCAACAAACAGAAAAAGAAAGCATGTTACAATGTGGATTTCATTTATAGGCTCAATAGATAATTCAGAATTTTTTACCCAGTACTTTCCACCACAGGAGGTGTTTGGCATAAATTGCCGGCATATTTATTATTTTAAAAGGAAGGTTTAACCAATCGTTTTGATCAAGCGCCTCACTTGTGGTTAAGTATTCAGATCCTCTTTTCACTTTTTCTCTTCAACTTCTCCCACAACGCAAATTCACTGCGTTCTGTCCGTTTTTCTTTGAATAAATTTCTGATCATGAAAAAGCGTATTAAACCGGTGGAGTCTTTTGTTTCCGTTGTTAAACTTGAACGCACGCGTTTTGAAGATTTGGATGATCGTTTATTGGTTTTTCATTTGTTCAGGCTGGGTCAGCGTTACGTAGAGGCCGAAATGGAAGCCATTTATTTTGGTGGTCCGGTTGGTGCGAGGGTGTTTTATTCATTGAATTGAAAAAGTATGGCAGGTTATTTTGTAGCACGAAAGCGTCGTATGGTTCTTGAAGTGGATGAATTGGTCTTTGTTCCGGATTGCAGGGATGAACAAGAGGCACGGAGAAAGGTCCTGACCGGCGAGGGTGTTCCCTTAAAAGGTTCGGAAAAGGTATCAGGGAGGCGATGGCGCGACCGTATTTTGGATGCAGGAGAAGCAATTGAAGCCTGATTTTTACGGAATTAGTGGGCTGACAGGAATCGTTGTTGAAAACCCGGAATTTGTGTATTTTCCCTTTATGAAAATTTTAGTCGCATCTTTTATTTCTATCGCCTTGCTTTCTTGTGGCGAACAACAAAAGGAAAACAATTCAACCGGATCTGTTCCACTACAGGATTCTACCACGATTGAGGCTCCGCTAAGGGAGGATTATTCGGATGCGCTTGTGATGAATGGGAATGGGATTGTGGGCATGTTCCGGGATTTTTCTGTCAATAAACAATGGAATGAGATGATGCGCTTTACATCCGGAACCATTGTAGCGCGTTACGGAGAAGAGAAAGTACGTTCCTTTTATGCAGGACTGGATCTCACTCAGCCATTGATTTTTGAAAGTGTAAGAGACGAAGGTGAAGTAAAAGTGTTGAATTACCGTGTTACAGGTAAGGCAGATGAGTTCAGAAAACTAAGAGTAGTAGAAGAGAACGATACTGTTCGTGTATGGCCTTTTGATTTTGAAAAGGGATTGTTTTTTTCTGGTGAAAAGTGAATAGTGAAAGGTGATCCCGACGCTCCCCGACGCTACCGGTCGGGGCAGGATCGGTCGGGTCAGGCCAGTGAAAGGTGAATAGTGATTTCAACGATTCAGTATGCTAACTGTCGGAACGGCTTGTTTTATTTCCTTATCAATTCCCAGCTTTTAACAACTGTTTTTCCGGTCTTAATTTCTTTTGCCGGCATTTTTTTGTAAAGGATATCCGTGAAAAGGAGAAACTCACGTTTGCCGTAAAGATTTACTTTCACCCAGCAGAATTCGAGCGCTTCGGGATTGAACAATTCAAGATCGGGTACATCCCAGGTAAAGGTAAATAGTGGACCTACCCTGCTTTCTGCTATGGCAACATTGTGTTCATTATCCGGATCGAATGCAATGGAGCGGATGCTGTTATGAAACAGTGGAAATAACATTCCATGCTCCAGCAATTGGTTTAGCGTTNNGCTGTGTTTGATGCGCATGATGGTTCTTCGGGCCGGAATGGCTCCCAATAAATAAAGATCATCATCCAGATCCTGCCAATGCAGAATCGCTTTTCCCGATCGTGTAACGGCATCCATCCCCAAAAAGAAATCGTCTTCGAGTAAACCGTACCACCCACCGCTGCCTTTCAATCCGATTTTTTCCCTGCACCTCTCCCAGGTGTCTTCCGAAAGAGAAGATGAACGTAAGGATACTGCCGGTCCTTTGATCTGAATACTCAGCGTGGCCATCAGCTGCTAAAGTAATACCCTGGTCCGCTGGCAAACCCAAATTGTTTATTAATCGCCTCACTTGTTCAAAATTGATTCGCCGGTGCATTCATGCAGAATCGCTAATGTTCTTTGGTTTTCTGGCATCGGTGGAGACTGATTTTAATCATTTCTTATCGCAAATAACGTCCCGATTTTGCACTTTTTCTACCTTTTTTTCGGGTGTTTTGTCCGAACTAAGCACATGGATGTAAGACTTTTGATATCGTTGGTGTAGTGTTTTTTTGATATGTTAAAAATTTGATTCTGAATAGTATTATGTACTAAATTTGTACCAACACTAAAATGCTTGCTATGGCAGTTAAAAAATTAAAGCGTGGTCGCCCAAAGGGTTCCACTAATGCCAACAAGGCCATTGGTCCTGTTGTAATAGTTTCGAAAGGAAAACGTGGTCGCCCCCGTAAAGACCTTGCGCCTAATGTTCAATTACTGGAAAAGAAAGTTGCCAAACTTGAAAAACGCCTGGGTAAAATGACAGGAGTATTGCAGGAGATTGCCGACAATAGTCTGCTCCGTAAAGTTTTCGGAATAGGTTCGCGTCGACCCGGTGTAAAAAAATCTACCGGAAAACGTGGTCGTCCTGCCAAAAACATCAACTGATTATTCAAGCCCCGAACGTTCGGGGCTTTTTTATGGATGAATTTCTGCCAGCTCCGCTTGCCACTCTCTTTCCAGAAGATGAAAAATATGCTGGTTCAAATCTGCACCCAATCCTTCCGCCTGTGCAGGTTCGCGGATGTCGAGATGATAGGTACTGAAGGTGGTAATACTGTCGAACAGCGTTTTGAGCGTGTGGTGACGCGAATGCCGGCATACCGACATTACATTGTCGAGCGCATTGATTTGTGTCACGATGCCTTTGCCGGATAGCGTGGGTTTGTTGCGTAAGGTTTGTTGCAGGTAACGAACCACTTCGTTACGCACTTCTTCCACTAGTTCTTCATCGGCGCGGACTGTAGAAAATGCGTGAAGCAACTGATAAAGATCGCGACGACCGGATTCGTAATTACGTATGGTGCGAGGTGCCTGCTGCTGCAGTTCAGCCGGACTAAGCTGTTGTGCAAAGAGTGCTTGCAGTTTATGGCAATACCTGTTCCCGCGGTTTTCCGGTATATGGTAAGTAGCCAGAAAAGATTTACCACTGCTTTCATGCGAAGCCACGATCAGGAGGTATTCTTTTACAGGTTCGCCTTTGATATGAAGGTCTTCTCTTGTATTGCGAAGAAACAGCAGGCTTTTGTTGCCTTCGCTTAATTCGCGTTCGCCGCTGAGTTTGAATTGCCCCATTTCAACGATGGCACTAGCTAAATCGCGGAAGGGTTGAAGCATGATCTCTTTATCGTCCGATTTTACCGCACGGAGATTGCTCTTTTTTTCGGGCAGGAACTGGTGCTGAGCCTGACGGGTTCTTCCAAAGGGGAGTGCTGCTGCGTTCATGATTTGAGGTATTGATTAAACAACTATTGATGATGCAAATTTTCACCATCAGCACGCAGTGGATATGCGCTGTAAATTATTTATAACGCAGATAGACTGCGTTCTGCTTTTGCACTTTGCTAAAATTTACCGGTTCCTCTGCTCCGGATTTAAAATCGCGTAAATTGTGATCTATTTGTGTTCAGCATCATCGACATAGAAACTACCGGACTCGATCCCAAACGCGACAGAATCACTGAGATTGCTATTGTGGTGCACGACGGATTAACGGTTGTTGAACGATACAGCACGCTGATTCATCCCGAGCGTTCAATACCCCAAACAATTTCCAGAATAACGGGTATCACCAATGAGATGGTGGCAGAGGCGCCGAAGTTTTATGAGGTGGCAAAAAAAATACTGGAACTAACCCGCGACAAAATTTTTGTTGCTCATAATGTAGAATTTGATTTTCGCTTTATTCAGGAAGAATTCCGCTCGTTGGGATATTCCTACAAACGCGATAAACTGTGTACTGTACGATTAAGTAAAAAATTGATCCCCGGAAGAAAATCCTATGCGCTTGGACGATTGTGCGAGGCATTGCAGATCCCCCTTCATAATGCGCACCGTGCTTTGGCAGATGCAGACGCAACCGCTTCTCTGTTTTCCTATCTGATGCAATTAAAAAGTGCGCATCCGGTCTATAAACTTCAAAATCTTGAAGCAATCAATACCGGAAGAACACAAAAGATCCAGCAGTACATTCTAAAAAAACTTCCGGAGAAAACGGGTGTCTATCGCTTTTTAGGTAAAGGCGAAAATATTCTGTACATCGGCAAAAGCACCAATATGCGGCAGCGTGCCATTCAGCATTATCAGTCGAAGGAAAAGAAAGCGCGCAAGATGATTGGAGAGGTGTACAATGTAGAATTTGAAGAGACGGGCTCTGAACTGATTGCGCTGTTGCTCGAATCAGAAGAGATTAAACGTCACCAACCTCCCTATAACCGTGCACGTCGTAAAAAGGCATTTGCCTACGCGCTTGAATCTGCAATTCATGATAATGGTGTTTTGCAGTTTCAGATTGTTCCAACAGCTGATAGTAAAGAGCCACTAAAAATTTTTCATACCTGGATCAGTGCGCGTGCATTTTTAAATAATTGGATGGACAACGAATATGTATGTCCGAAATTTTGCGGAGCTTTTGATATGGAAGGACCATGCTTTCATTTTCAAATTAGAAAATGCAACGGAATCTGTTGCGGAAAAGAAGATCCTGAAATCTATAATGCACGGACACAGAATCTGATCGAAACCTGTGCAGGTGATAAATCCGATCAATTGATAAAAGGAGCAGGCAGGAACTCCCATGAATATTCATTTGTACTGATGCTCGAAGGAAAGTATGCGGGATACGGTTACCTGAATGTGGATGTCACTTTCGATTCGCTGCAGGAATACAGAAAGCGGGTGGTTCCCTTTGATTATTTTCCGGATGCTGATGAATTGATCCGCAGTTTTTTGCGTTCCGGCACAGTGGATGTTGAAGCGCGTTAGAAGAAGGAAACAAGTGTCTCCTGACAGAATTTATTTTCCGGCTAATTCTTCGCGGTGTTTTTGCAGCCACTGCATTAATCCGAAAATTGCAAGCATAGTAAATAGCAGAAACTCCAGCGAAACAAGATGTATTCCTTTTTTCCAATAAACCCCGGTGCATAATGCGTCGGTTACAATCCAGATTACCCAGCAATCAATTTTTTTTCGTGCCTGTAAAAACGTTGCCTGAATACTTAAAACACCAATCAGCGTGTCGAGATAGGGAAGGTCGGCGGGTTCATGCAGCACTGAAGGAAAAAGGATGTGCAGGTGCTCGATCAGGTATCCTATTCCCAGCGTTGCAACAATGGTAATCAGAGGGAGACGGAATCGCCACTGTTGACCGATCCATTCATGTTTAAGTTTTTGTTCTCCGCTTTTATTCCAGTTTACCCATCCAATAATGCTCACCGAAAAATAGTAGAATTGCAGCAGCATGTCGGAATACAAACGGGCGGTATAAAAAACAAAAAAGAAACAAACCACATTAACTATTCCCACCGGCCAGGTAAGAATGTTGGATTTTGCAGCCAGGTAAACTCCCACTAATCCTGCAATGCTTCCAATGAACTCCAGTCCGCTCACCGGATAGCCCATCCACTCAAACCAGGTCGAAAAAAAGACTTCCTGCCATTCCATGCCCAAAAATACTCTTCCGTGCTTGGTTTCCAAGGGTGTTAGGTGTTTTGTTTGGCCTGAATTTTGCTGTTTGTTGTGAAATTCACTAAATTGACCCTTCTTAAAACCTCCAAAATGAAAAAACTACTTTCTACCCTCGTCTTTGTTCTGATCGCAACATTTGGTTTCAGTCAGAATCTTACTGCCACTGGCGGTTCTGCTGCTTTAGGTAAGGCAAAAGCTTCAACCGGTGTATTTGAATTTACTGCTACCGGGCTTGACATCGCAAGTGTTAACCAAAATGCAAAAACCTATGCTTCATGGTTCACCGTTGCTGCAAAAGAAGGAAAAGGATCCATCAGCCTGAGCATCACCATGCACAAAAACGAATCACAAACACGTCGCGTAATGCACCGTTATTTCGTAACGCTGAATGTTCAGACAGTTACTGTTGATTCTACTGAAATGAAAGTCGAAGATTTCGTTGAAAAATACCTGATCTGATTCTGTATTTCCACACTACAAAAAGAGCCTCCATGGAGGCTCTTTTTTTGCTTAATAGGGAAAAAACGGAGGAAAGGCGATTAGACAAGTCCTTCCAGATTTTTATCGTCGACCAGATTGGGCAGGGTTACTTTTAATTTTTTGCTTCGTTTCATTTCACGCTGTATTGCAAACATCGCTTCCTTGTTTCTTGCCCAGGCTCTGCGTGCAATTCCGTTATTGACATCCCAGAACAACATGTTTTTCAACCGGCGATCGGCATCTTTGCTTCCGTCGAGCACCATTCCGAATCCGCCATTTATCACTTCTCCCCATCCTACGCCACCGCCATTGTGCAGCGATATCCATGTGGCTCCACGAAATCCGTCGCCCACAAAATTGTGAACCGCCATATCGGCTGTAAATCGCGAACCATCGTAAATATTCGATGTCTCCCTATAAGGAGAATCCGTTCCGGAAACATCGTGGTGGTCGCGTCCCAATACAATTGGTGATTTAATTTTTTTGGCTTTAATGGCTTTGTTGAATGCCTCAGCAATTTTTATTCTTCCTTCCGAATCGGCATAAAGAATCCTTGCCTGTGATCCAACAACCAATTTGTTCTTCTGCGCTTCTTCTATCCAGCGGATATTGTCCTGCATTTGTTGTTTGATCTCCATAGGGGCTGTCGCAGCAATTTTTCGCATCACATCCAATGCAATCTTATCTGTTGCTTCAAGGTCTTTGGGGTCTGCCGATGTGCAAACCCAACGGAATGGACCGAACCCGTAATCGAAACACATCGGACCTAAAATATCCTGCACATACGATGGATAACGGAACTCGCGATCAGTTCCTTTTACATCTCCTCCTGCGCGTGAAGCCTCAAGCAGGAATGCGTTTCCGTAATCGAAAAAGTACATTCCCTGTGCATTTAGTTTGTTGATGGCTGCGGCATGACGGCGTAAAGTTTTCTGCACTTCTTCCTTAAATTTTTCGGGCTCTTCCGCCATCATGCGGTTCGATTCTTCGTAAGAAATTCCTGCGGGATAATATCCTCCTGCCCAGGGATTGTGCAATGATGTCTGGTCTGATCCTAAATCAACCTTGACGTTTCGTTGCGCAAGCCGCTCCCATAAATCAACAATGTTCCCATCATAGGCAATGGATAATGCCATTTTTTTACTGCGCGCTTCTTCTGCACGATCAATCGCCTTGTCAACATCTGCATATACTTCATCTACCCAGCCTTGTTCATGCCTTTTATAGGTTGCCTTAGGATTTACTTCTGCCGTTATACTCACAACGCCTGCAATGGTGGCTGCTTTGGGTTGTGCTCCACTCATCCCGCCTAATCCTGCGGTAACAAACAACATTCCCTTGTAATCTTTTCCCTTCGATTTCATTCGGGCGGCATTCATTACCGTTATGGTTGTACCGTGAACGATTCCTTGCGGACCAATATACATGAACGAACCTGCTGTCATTTGTCCGTATTGGGTTACGCCAAGTGCATTGAATCGCTCCCAATCGTCGGGTTTGCTGTAATTCGGAATCATCATTCCGTTTGTAACAACAACACGTGGAGCATCTTTGTGCGAAGGAAACAATCCCATCGGGTGACCACTATACAGTACCAATGTTTGTTCTTCTGTCATGGTTGAAAGGTATTGCATGGTGAGCAGGTATTGCGCCCAGTTTTGAAACACGGCACCGTTTCCACCGTAGGTAATCAGTTCATGTGGATGTTGGGCAACTGCATGATCGAGATTGTTACTCAGCATATGCATGATTGCAGCAGCCTGTTTCGTTTTTGCAGGATAGTGCTGAATGGGTCGCGCATAAATTTCATAATCCGGACGAAAACGATGCATATAAATGCGTCCGTATGATTTTAATTCTTCTGCAAATTCTTTTGCTAAAACGGCATGATGTTTTTTCGGAAAATACCGGAGTGCATTTCGCAGCGCCAGCTTTTTTTCTTCTGCAGATAATATTTCCTTGCGCTTGGGTGCATGATTGATCTCAGGATCCCATGTTTTTGCTTTGGGTAAACGATCCGGAATTCCCTGCAAAACAAGTTTTTTAAAATCTGCCGTACTCAGAATGCTTTTCTTAACCGTTTTTGGTGCTGTAGCCATAATCAAAATGATAGGCTGCAAAACTACAAAGAGTTTAGTTCCTGTTTGAGGAAATCTGAGGAATCATGCAATATGAAATAAGGATTTTCGTCCTATATTGGCAGTATGGATCCTATTAACGCATTAAAGGCTTATTATCAGCAACTCAATCCGTCCATGACGGAAGAGGATTGGCATTTTTTTCAATCGGTACAGCGGGTTCGTCGAGTTAAGAAGGGTGAAATGATCGTTAAACCCGGCGAAGTCTGCAATCATGTTTCTTTTGTAGCCGAAGGATTAGTGCGTTATTTTTATTTTAACGAAGGCAAAGAAATCACTGCCGATTTTTGTCCGGAGAATTGCTATACTTCAGAATACTGTTCCTTCCTTACCCGTCGGCCTACCATGGATTATCTGGAGGCACTGGAAGATTCTATTTTGGTGGAAATGGATTATGAAGGAATGCAATCCCTTTACAGCCGCGGTGCATTGTTCGAACGGATGGGGCGTCTGATAGCAGAAGGACTTTTTATTTCCCTCTCCACCCGGAATTCCACTTTAATGACAAAATCACCGGAAGACCGGTACAATGAATTTTTCGAAGCTCATCCGCAAATGTTTCAGCGGGTACCTTTATATATGATCGCTTCTTATCTGGGTATTACTCCCGAAACGCTGAGCAGAATAAGAAAACGCCTTACCGAAAAAGCAAAGCAGAATTCCTGAAGCCGGTTCAAATGGCATTCTTGATTCAAATCAAGAAAAACTGCAATTACCTTTCTTCTTGATTTGAGTCAAGGTGATATGTTGCGAATTGAAACGATGTTTGCTGCAGAAATCAATGCATATGAAAAACACTTTACTTTTTGTACTTGCTCTTTTTTGGATGAGTACGCTTCAAGCACAGCAAACCATACGCGGTCAGGTTATTGACGAGGCATCAAAAGCTCCCTTACCCGGTGTTAACATTGTTTTAATAGGTACCGATCCTCCGGTAGGTACTTCCACCGATGGAAATGGATATTTTAAGTTGCAGAATGTTCCCTTGGGACGTCAATCACTAAAATTCAGTTTTATTGGTTATGAAGATCGCACATTAACCGACCTTATTGTTACTGCAGGAAAGGAAGTGGTGTTAACTGTTTCCATGACTGAATCGGTTGAAATGCTTGAAACAGTTGATGTGGTTTACGATCGCTCGGCGGATAAGGATCAGTCGGTAAACGAAATGACAATTGTAGGAGCACGTTCCTTTAATTTGGAGGAAACCAGAAAATATGCAGGTTCATTGGGTGATCCTTCCCGAATGGCTGCAAATTTTGCAGGAGTAGTTGCGGGAAATGATTCGCGCAATGATATTGTAGTGCGCGGAAATTCTCCTTCAGGCATGTTATGGCAAATGGAAGGACTGAACATTCCCAATCCCAACCATTTCGGAGCATTGAATTCTACCGGCGGACCGGTTAGCATGATCAATAACAACAACCTGGATAAATCCGATTTTTTGACATCAGCATTTCCTGCGCAATACGGCAATGCACTGGCCGGAGTTTTTGATCTTCATTTACGAAAAGGGAATACTGAGAAACACGAATTTCTTGGTCAGATCGGTTTTAACGGATTCGAATTTGGTGCTGAAGGCCCGATGGGGAAAAAGAAAAAATCAAGTTACCTTTTGAATTACCGTTACTCTACATTGGGTGTTTTTCAGCAAATGGGAATCAACTTTGGTACAGGAACAGCAACACCTCTTTACCAGGATATCAATTATAAATTTTATTTCCCGGTTGGTAAAAATGGACAGCTTACTTTTTTTGGTATAAATGGGAACAGCAGCGTGAATTTTCTGGGGAATGATGTCGATACTACTCAGATTGATTTGTATGGAGATGAAAATACCAATACACGCGTTCGTTATGCAACCTACATCAATGGTTTAAGTTATAATCACCAGTTAAGTTCCAAAACCAACTTGCGTTTGGTAGCAGGCCATAGTCGTACCTATGAACGATTTAAAGGAGATTCCATTTCCATCATCACCCGCGAGGAATTTCCAAGTGGTGAAGCGCGGTTTGATACGGATAAATTTTCAGCACATTTTATTGTTAATCACAAGCTGAACGCACGCAATACTATTGTTGGTGGTGTAATGACAGATTACGTTAAGTTTGGTTTGTTCAATAAAGTCGTTTTAGGTGGAGTTACGGATGTTGTTCGTGTGGATTCCGACGACGTTTACATATTGGGTCAAACCTATGTTCAGTGGAAGCACCGGTTCAACAAAGGCTTCTCATTGGTGGGCGGGATACATAGTCAGTTGTTAAACATCAGTAACAGTATCAGCGCGGAACCGCGATTGGCATTGCGATGGAATTTCAGAAAAGGAATGGCGCTAAGTGCAGGATACGGTTATCACGCACAGATGCAAAGTGTTTATACTTATTTTGTTCAGACCAACACCACGGACGGTGCGGTGCAGACCAATAAATCACTTGGCTTTTCCAATAGCCACCACATCGTATTAACGCACGACTGGAATGTAACTTCCTATTTGCGAATCAAGACAGAATTGTATAATCAGCAACTGTTTAATGTTCCGATAGAAAGAAACGCTTCTTCTTTTTCTGCCCTGAATAGTGGTGCTGATTTTGCACCCAGCAATAACGATTCATTGGTAAATGAAGGCACCGGCAGAAATTACGGACTTGAGCTAACGATCGAACGCTTTTTCAATAAGGGGTATTATTTTTTGATCACCACCTCTATTTTCGATTCAAAATACAAAGGCAGCGATGGCGTAGAACGAAACACTGCGTTCAATACCGGTTATGTATTAAATGTATTAGGTGGCAAGGAGTTTAAGTTGAATGATAAGGGTAATGTTCTTGCGCTCAACATAAAAACTTCTTTTGTTGGAGGAAGGTATTTAACACCGTTAAACGACACATTAAGCCGATTGTATGGAGTTGCAGTTTACGATAACGAACGTGCATTTTCTGAAAAGCAATCCGATTATTTCCGTACCGACATTAAAATTTCTTATAGGAAGAATCTGAAGAAAAGCACAATGGAGTTTTCAATCGATCTTCAGAATGTAAGCAATCACAAAAATGTTTTTCGTCAGAGTTTCAATCCACGCACCGGTATGATGGTGACACAATATCAGCAAGGGTTTTTCCCTGTACCGATGTTCCGCTGGACATTTTAATTCAAGCCATTTCCAAAACAAATCATTATGAAAAAGATCCTAATAGTTAATGCACATCCTCTTGCAGGAAGTTTTTGTGATGCCATTGTTGAGCATTTTGTTGCAGGAATCAATTCAGAGAATCAGCAGGTGAAAACAGTTTGTCTGCGCGATCTGAAATTTGATCCTATCCTTCATGGAGGATACCGCAACCCAACCGAATTGGAGCCGGATCTGCGAATGGCCCAGGATTATATAAGCTGGTCCGACCACATTGTATGGATATTTCCCATTTGGTGGGGCGAAATGCCTGCATTATTAAAGGGCTTTATCGATCGCACTTTTCTTCCCGGTTTTGCATTCCGCTATAAAAAGGATTCACCAATGTGGGATCGGTTACTTAAAGGCAGAACTACATCTATCATCACTACTATGGATGCGCCTGTTTGGTACCACCGCTGGATTATGGGGGGCCATGGAATTCGTTCAATGAATAAATTTATTCTTCGCTTTTGCGGATTGAAATTGAACAGGGTCACTTATTTCGGGTCTATGCGTTTTAGTACAGATGAACAGCGAAAGAAAATGCTTGAAAAAGTGAGTCGCCTGGCTTCAAAGTAGAGTAAGGGGGAGAATGATTCCGGGCTTTAGTTTAAGCCTTTCTTGCCTTCAATTTTGCCGGTTTTTTTGTTGTAGCCATACGGACAATGCTTGCATCCGCTTTTGCAGCAATAGCCGCGTTTTAACAGGTACTTCTCTGTAAAAATGATAAAGCCCTCTTCGCTTAAATAATAATCTTCAGGATCAAGATTACTTCGTCGTGAAAATCCGGAGAAATCGTCGGGCATGTTGGGGGCTTGTTGGGAGCTTAACTATGCAAAAATGCGAATGATTTTTGGATATTTTGTTAGAATGGAATTTTGCTGCGCGTACTACCTGAACAGAAAAAAAAAGACCCGCAATTGCGGGTCTTNNCTTTTCTTTCAATGCATTGAAAGCATCTCCACCGGCACGGTTGCGGCGCAGACTTCCTAGTGCTCTTTTGTTATTGGAAAGATCGGCTGCAGGTTGTGGTTCAACAATATCAACCAATTGAACCACATACACTCCAACTTTACCACTGATCGGAACAGTAATAGCTCCTTTATCGGCAGCGGTCATGGAGAACAGCGTTCCAACAACATTGTATTCGTTTCCGCCACCACCACGAATGGTAGGTGTGGCAAAAGTAACATCGGCCTCAAGAACAGTTCCGCCTACACGGGTAGCAATCTCTTCAAGTGATTTTGCGCCTGTCATTTGCTTCTTCAGCATTTCAGCTTTCTTTTCCTGACGTGCATTTACTGCCATCATTTCTTTTACGTCTTCAAATTCAGGTACACCTTTTGGCTTTACTGCACTGATATGCGCAACGATGAGGAAATCGCCTAAAAGAATAGGTTCAGAGACATCATGCTCCATGCCTGTCTGTACAAAGCGAACCAATTCGCGGCTTTTCTCGTCCTGATTCATGGTGCGTTGGTTTGCAGGAATTTCATCGCGCAATACAACCATGTTGGCCTTCTGTGCAGATTCTTCAAATTTTGTTCCGTCGGGAATCGTTTCAAGGAAATCCATTGCAATGCCGCGAGCTGTTGCTTCGGTTTCCGGACCGGGAACAATCTTGATATCTACAGTTGCATATTTAACGCGCTTTGCTTCACGCTTTCCGAGAATCTCGATGATGTGCACTCCGTAAGAAGTTTCAACAGAAACAAGATCTCCGGTTTTTCCATTCAGACACGCTTTTTCGAAGGGTTCAACCATAACTCCTTTACCAAACCATTCGTAAACACCGCCATTGTTAACGCTGCCCGGATCGTCGGTAAATTTGGTTACCATTTCTTCGAAATTCTTGTTGCGCTTGATCACATTTTTAATTGAATCGGCACGCTTGTTCAATGTGGCAATATCGCCTTTGTCTTTGCTCAGCAAAATGTGACGAATACGCGCTTCGGTTTCGAATTTAACCCCGCGGATCTTTCCGATTCGCATGTAGCCAAATTCTTCGTAAGGACCAACAACATCACCCGAATCCAGTTTTTGGATGAGTGAATCAACGCCGGGACTTAACTCACTGCCATTATAGAAACGATCTGCGAAATATTTGTTTTCTGAATAACTCATCACAAACGATGAATCATTTTTCGATTCGCGGAATAGTTCTTTCAGGTTGTTCAGCTCTTCTCTGGTCTTGGCGCGATCTTCTTCAGAGGGTACTAAAGGAATTTGAACATATTCGAACACGCGTGAGCCCTGTTGTTCCCACTGCTTACGGAATTTGTTTTTATCGTAGTAAGCACGGATATCTTCGTCGGTAACAGTAACCATTGAATCCGGAATCTCAAAATAACGCTTCGAAACAAAACGGATCTTGTAAGTGCGGTTATTGTCTTCGTAGTCGCGCTTGGCTTCTGCGTTGGTAACATAAACACCTTTGGTGATCAATGTAGAATATTTAATTCCGATGCGATCGCGCTTAAGGTCCTGCTCAAACTGTTTCCAGCGACGTTTCATTTCACGTGCCTGGTCGGTTGGCGATTCGAGGTAGTTGAGGTAACGAATCAGCGAGTCGCGTGAGAATTGCCCGTCCGGTCCCTGAAAGCCCGGCTCCTGACGAATAGCGGGATGGAGGTTTACACCATGAACCATGTCGTTCAATTCTTCAGACGAAACTGAAAAAGGGAAATGCGACAGCTCACGGTTACGGATGATATCTGCAACCATGCTGTTGAATACGTTTTCACGGATCTGATCCATGTCGTTTTCGTTCAGTTCAGGCATGCCGCGCATTGCACGGTTTTGCTTTTCTGCATCTATTTCCTGGTTAACACGACTATCGTATTCCATCGCATCGATGCTTTCTCCGTAAGCAGAACCAACAGAATTATCTCCTGCCGAATTGCCGGGATTGGTGAGGAAGTCACCAAGAATGAACAATACAAGCGAAATACCTACGATGATAAGTACCAGTACTGAGTTTTCGCGAATTTTACCAATGATGGCCATTGTAGTGGGAATTTAGGGCTGCGAATATAAGCAGGAGAATCCTTAAATGAAAATTGAAAATCAGCCCGGCAGAATGATTTGATTTTCAGTTCATCTACAAATGCTTTTTTCTTCAAGAATTGGGTGAATAAACAACTGATTATTAAATGTTTATATAAGAATTTCAGAAATAAAGAGAATTTAGATCTCTAAACGGAAATGCCAATTAGGATTTTATCACCCGAACGGTTTCAATGCGCTGACCGCTAACCGATTCAACCACGAAGTCGTATTTGCCGATGGTGGTACGGGTGTATTTCTCGGGGATGTCCTGTAAATGGTTGATCAAATAGCCGGCAAGGGTTTCGTATTCATCGCTATAGGGAATATTCAGCTGATAGGTTTCATTGAGGTAATCAATTTCAAGCCTTCCGGCGAACAAAAATTCGTTTTCATTGATTCGTTGTTCTGTATGTTCTTCGGTATCGTGTTCGTCTTCAATTTCACCAAAAATTTCTTCAATGATGTCTTCGATAGTGACTAGTCCGGATGTTCCGCCAAATTCATCCACAACAACAGCGATGCTTCGGCTTTGACGGGTGAATTCTTCCAATACAGTTTGTGCTTGTTGCGATTCGGGAACAAATGCTACAGGCAGGAGAATGTTCTGAATGCTTTGAGGTTGTTTGAACAATTCGTAGGAATGCACATACCCGATAATATTATCGATGCTGTCGCGATACACAAAGATTTTTGAAAGCTGTGTTTCCACAAAGAGCGATCGAAGTGCTTCAATTTCTGNNCGGGGTACCATGCAATCGCGTACTTTGATATTGGAAAAATCAAGTGCATTGCGGAATATCTGAACCTCCTGATCAATCTCGTGATTGTTTTTGGCAGCACTTTGTGTCACTTCTTCCAGATAATGATCCAGATCGATTCTGCCCAAACCAACATCGGTGCCATCACCACTATTATCGCGTGCAAAAATCCGTAGAATTCCCTCTGAAATACCAATCAGGATTATCATAGGAATCCATAGTATGAAATAGATCAATGCTGTTGGAACAGCAAGCAGATTGAGAACGCGGTGGGGATCAATTCGGAATAATGCTTTAGGTAAGAATTCTGCCGTAAACAGAATGATGATGGTGGAGGTGATCGTTTGGATCAGTAATACCAACCAGCGGTTTTCGGTGATGTAGAATTCAATACCGGGCTCCAATAATGCAGCCATGAAAATACCGTACATCACCAAAGCAATATTATTACCCAACAACATTGCACCAATGAAACGTGATGGTTTTCGGACGAAAAAACTTAGAATGCGCGCAGGGAATTTTCCTTGTTTGTTTTCAAGCTCAATTCGAAGTTTGTTTGCAGTTATAAATGCAATTTCAATTCCCGAAAAGAAGGCGGAAAAAAGGATGGTAATGAGAATGTAAAAAAAGAGGGTGGAATCCATTTTTATTTCTTGCCTTTAGCATTGCCCTCGCTCTGGTTTTTTTCAAACCTGATTCGCAAACTGCGACGCATAATATACATGGCCGCACTCAACAGGGGTATGATCAGGTACCATTTCGATTTTTCAATGCTTTCCTCAGAGATCATAAGAACAACAACCATTATTGTTACGGTTATTGTAAGCAACAACCACATGATCTCAGAAAATCGGTAATATTTATTCATGTTCATTTGGACTTACTCGTCCGTTTTTGAATTGTAATAATACGTTGCAGCTACACCGTTGAACTCGTACCAGTCGAACGCTTCACCAGCCTGTAAACCGCCTCTGCTGGTGAAAACTCCGGTCTTTCCGCGAACCACCACTTGCTTGTCGGTATACACCCGGGCACTGTCCTGACTCCAGTTCAGTAGTTCTGTGTTTAGAGTGTCCTGCCTGATAAAATTAATAAAAACAACATTGTTCCTGACCAACAAATGCCTTTCGGCCTGATTTAGTATTCCATATTCGGATGTCAACCTCGATTCCATCTTCATTCCTTTTTGGTAAAAGGTGAGTTGCAGACCATTGGGGAATTCCATCCTTTCGCGGGGCTGGTAGAATTTATGGATAAGGGGAGTTTCCAGAATTGCTCGGGTCTCGCCGGAATCGGTGTAAACGAGTCGCACTTCCTCCATCGTTTCCTGTGGAATTTCTCCTAAACGTGCAACACGGTCTACTTCCTGCAGATCGTTCTCGCACGAAAAAAACATTCCGGCCCCGATAAGGGCCGGAATGAGAAGTATTCTGGATCGGACAGACGATCGTTCCTGCATTAGTCTTTCGGAATGCGTACACTTTCGTTAATCCAGCAACCAATCTGGAACGATTCTTTGTCGTGCATACTGCGGTCGAAAAGTTCGGTTTTGGTTGGGAAATTACCTCTGTACGAACCAATCAGGCGATTGGCTTCATCAGCAACAGAACCGTCTGCTGCTTTAGCTTTTTGGCAATACTCAACAGCGAGGACATAATTGAATTTCTGTTCGAATGAATTATTTCCGCAACCGGAACGTGCAATAGCCTGTGCAATGATAAGGTACGCCTGGCCTGCCTGTTTGCTGTCTTTTGCCATTGCCTGACGTGCAAAACTTGCAGCGGTAGAGTAGTTTCCGGAGTTAAGATTTGCCTTCGCAGCTCCCAACAGGTATTCGCCGTTCTTTTCACAATCTCCGCATAACTCAATTGCCTTTTTGAAATTGGTGTTCGCCTCAGCGTACTTTTTCTTGTTGTTCATGCTCAGACCAAGGCTGTAGAATCCATCTGCAGAAGGTTCCGCTTCCAGAACTTCAGCAAGAATCTTATCGTACATTTCATTGTCGTTGCAATTACGCTTGTTCATTACGCTCAACAGTTTTTTCATTTCGTTTAGACGAACTTCTTTGTTGTCTTTCGGAACATCGTTGAATTTGGTTTTGGCGTATTCGTAAATTTTATCGCAAGGCAGAAAGGGCATTCCGTATTTGTCTACCTCTTCGTTGGCAAGCGTACAGTTTTTATCGTTCGGATTGTTGCCAATCGATTGTTCGAGTAATTCTTTTGTTTTAAAATACTCTTCCACCATTTTGTTGTTGTCGATACCGGGTTCTTTTTTACGGTACATCAACACCAGTGATTGGTAGTAACGCATCAGCGCAGCACAAGATGCTTTTCCTTGTTCGCGATCTACCAGTTCTTTAATGATTTTATAAGCAACAGAAGGGGTGCTTTGACGGTAACGAATCATGTCGTTTCCATAGGATTCAAGCGCTTCATTGCTACGGCCAAAATATTCCATGCGCTTTTCGTACACCCAAGCAAGGGTATCGATAAGCTTATCTTTTACTGCTGCATCTTTTTCTGCGTCGATGATACTGCGGTAAATGATTGCACCATTGATGTAAACTGATTCTTTGTATTTTGGACAAACGCGTATAACACCTCTCCAGTGAATGAGTGCTTCAGCGTAATTTTTGTTTTTCAGAGGCTCATTGTACAGCGAAAGACATTTCTTACACTCCAGGCTGTCGGTTCCCCAGTCTTCTTTTTGTGCATTGGCGGAAAAAACGCTTCCGGCAAGTATCGCAAAGAGAGCGATGATCTTGATGTGTTTCATGCTATTGGTTATTGCGGTTTTCATTGTTAATCGTATTTACGTTTATGGAACCATTCTTCATGAATCGCCGGCGATATCGAGAACCCGACAAAGAAGTTGAAGAAATTTTCCTGCAACAACTGGTTTTCGGTAGTGCCTTTTCTTCCGACCTCACAACCAAAGTTGATCATCGAAAGCGATTTAGTAGAATTGGTTAGCGGTATGCCTAATCCAAAACTTATGCCATACTGTTTAAGCTGGTTGTTATTTAATTGTAAATAAGTGTCGCTGTAACGCAAACCCATTCGGTAATTCGTTAATTCCCAAATCCTTGACTTCGCACGGAGATAGGGTGAAACATCAGGTGTGAACTGAAATCCAAGTCCGATACTGCGACTGTTCCGAAGTTGATCCTGAACAGTGTTGTTCCCAAAAACTTCGGAATAAGTCGACCAGGTTTGTTGTTCATACTGACCACTGAACATATACCTTCGAATTCTTCCGCCATCACTTTCTTTGTGAATATCATAGGCAAACCCAAAACCGATACGTTGCGGGAAATTCATATATCCTGAAATGGTATCGGCATACATTACCGTGTCAACAGGAGTTTCAAAATAGATGCTGGAAAAGGTATGTGCAATCATTTCCTGTTTGGCACCAATTTGAGAGGAAGAAGTATAGGTTAAACCAAGTGACAAAAAATGTTTTGCTCCCGGGGGTTTTGGTTTATTGCTTTTTATAGAGTCTTTCTTGGTGGAATTGTCAAACACTTTTGCTTTATACAGCAAACCACCATCAAATAGAAAATCACTTACAATAGTATTGTGTCTGATTTTGGTGTGCATAATGCCGGTATAACCCGGGTAAACCGCTTTTCTTACGCGTTGTATGTTTCCAAAAAGGTAAGATCCACGGAGACCTAAACTCAAAAAACTGTTTTTCTTACTCAGGATTTTGTATCCTGCACCAAGATACAAGCGATTTATTCCGCCGGTTCCGGTATAAGTGTAGGTAACATTTCCAATGGATGGTTCGGCTACGGTCTGGCTGATGGTATAGCCTACTGAACTGAATGGAAGAATTCCGAAACTAAAACCTGCTCTCCTGCTAATAGGAATTCCGAGTGTTATGTTACGTAAACCGAAAGAACCGTTGTATTCAGTCACATCTTCTGAACGTACCTGTAAACGTTGTCCGCCAACACCAATATCGAAAATCGGACGATGTATCATCAGGTTAGAAAAGGATGCCGGATTGCTGAGGTTTAATAGGAAAGAATCAGCCACCGCAATGGAAGCATTTCCCATTCCGTTGTATTGCGCAAGCGGGTTGGTATTTAACTCTCCAAATGCGTAGCGCGAGTAAGGAGATGAAGTGTTTTGTTGTGCACTTGCATTCAGAAAAAGCAAACTGACAATCAAAAAAAAGAAAAGCGTTGTTTTACGCATTGTGTTTTAAAATCGAATAAAGACCTTTTAGGGTCAGATAAGGGTCGGCAAAGATGGGAAAATTAAGGTCTTCCGCCAAAAGAGAAGCATCGCCTCCCGTGATACAAAATTTGATATCCGGATACTTCTCCAAATACCACTGCATTGTTCCTTTTAGCTCAAAAACCATTCCCATAAATGCTCCGGATCGCATTGATTCTTCAGTGTTTGTGCCAATCACCGTCTTTGCAGCTCCGGTAGATAACAACGGTAAACGTCCTGTAAAAGTATGCATGGCTTTGTAGCGCATACCCAAACCGGGCGATATGGAGCCGCCACGATAAGTTCCGTCAGCAGTAACCAGATCAAATTTCAGGCAGGTTCCGGCATCAATAATCAAAACGTTTTGACCGGGAAAAGAGCTGACAGCAAAACAAGCATTAGCCAGTCGGTCGCGACCAAGCGTTAGTGGACTCCCGTACCCATTCTTCACAGGTACCGGTGTTTTTGAGTTGAAATCCAGTATGTTAGTGTCTTTTGGCCAGTCAAAATCATCTTTCTTTGAAGAAACACTTGAAAAGATGCAGTTGCCAAAGGTGTAATTCCTTGATAAAGAGTTGATATAGCCTGGTGCCTCCTCCAGCGGGATGCGTTCCGCATGCGAAAATTTTCCCTCTAAAAAGATTCCTGCTTTTAGAGCGGTATTGCCGAGATCTAGTACAAGTTCTACTGAATGCACTTCCAAAAGTACACAATCCCTCTNNAGGACTGAAAATCCTTGTGTCGGGGGTTCGATTCCCTCCTACACCACAGAACAAGACAAAGGAACCCGGTATTTCGTACCGGGTTTTTTTATGAAATAATTTTCATTGAAAGAGCAGGATTATGGTGACCGTTTATGTATTGAAGAGTCTATCATCCGGACTGTTGTATGTTGGAATTACAGAGGATTTTGATCGCCGGTTTAAAGAGCACAATTCGGGGAAATCAAAATTTACATCTGGACATATTCCATGGATTTTAATTTTTAAGGAGGAGCATAGTGATTTTGGAAAAGCACGGAGAAGAGAAAAATATTTGAAATCGTCTTCTGGAAAGCGGTGGCTGAAAAATCTTTTGGAAAAGGGAAATTCAATTGACGGGGTTCCCTGCCCGACAAACTGACGTTAGTCAGTCAGGCGGGGATTCCCTCTAACACCACTCTTAGGAAAAGCACACCAAATTTAGTGTACTTTCTTTTTTTTAGACCCTCAGAAACCCTTGTCAACCGGAGAATCCGGTCAATCACTTCATTCACTTGGAGAGTTCGAACATTTTCTTTAGAACAGTACTTTTATCCCGGCATTTCAAAGGGATTCGAACTTTTAGCCCAACTAAAGATTCCTAATTAAGAATTTTATGGAATTAGATTCCAAATAATTCCATATATTTGCTTAATGATTCAACGAATCGCAAAAGATAAATTAAAAGATCTGTCTTCTAAATTTAAAGCTGTTGCAGTTACAGGTGCCCGGCAAACCGGTAAAACAACTTTGGTTAAGCAGGTCTTTAAAGGCAAGACATACCTTTCTTTAGAAAATCCTGATACACGCAATTTTGCATTAGAAGACCCTCGTGGTTTTTTGGAATCTTACCCTAATGGAGCAATTTTAGATGAAGTACAACGCGTTCCTCATTTGTTTTCATACTTGCAGGAAATATTAGATAGTTCAAAAGTGAAAGGGCTGTTTATTCTTACCGGGTCAAACAATTTTCTGCTACAGCAAACAATCTCTCAATCCCTTGCCGGCAGGGTTGGATATATCAATCTACTGCCATTTTCTATTTCAGAATTAAAAAAGGCGAAATTACTTACACCTGATGATAATAACTTAATGTTGAAAGGGTTTTATCCTCCAATTTATGATCAGGATATTCCTCCATTAGATTGGTGCCCAAATTACATTAGAACATACATTGAAAAAGATGTTCGGCAAATAAAAAACATAACCGATTTAATTGTTTTTGAACGATTCATAAAATTACTGGCAGGGCGAACAGGACAAGAATTGAATAACAGCGCTTTGGCAGTTGAAACAGGAGTTGATGTAAAAACAATTCAGTCTTGGATAGGGATTTTAGAAAGTAGCTTCATAATATATCTCTTAAAACCACATCATAAAAATTTTAATAAAACAATTGTAAAAAGACCAAAAGTTTATTTTTATGATACAGCAATAGTTTGCTATCTCTTAGGGATTCGAAATACCTCACAACTTAATACACATCCATTACGAGGAGCTATTTTTGAAGGCATGGTTGTAACCGAACTTATCAAAAAAAGAACCAATTCGGGTTTGCCAATTAATTTGTTTTATTGGAGAGACAAAACAGGCCATGAGATCGATATTATTGTTGATGACATGGGTAAGTTATTGCCAATAGAAATTAAGTCAGGCAAAACAGTCAATACCGAATTTTTTAAAAATATTTACTATTGGTCAAAATTGACTGATGCGAAAAAATCAATACTTTTATATGCAGGTGAACAAAATCAAAAAAGAAGCATCGGAATAGAGATCCTGAATTGGAGAAGTATAATCACTCAAGACTTTTAACATAGGGTATCATAAATTATGCCTCTGTATTCAATAAATTGACAATAAGCTGCTAGACTTCCTGAAACAAATTCGAATCATTTCGGTGGAGTCCACAAGAGCAAATGGCCTGGTCGAAAGCACCGGGCTTTTTCTTTGATGGTGGTTATCCTTTATGTTTTAGGGAGTACTTTATTCAGTCTTCACATTGTAGACATAACAGGTTTACCGATTCATATAATTGGTAAAAACATAAACAACTGATGGATCAATATCCTTTTAAGTTAATTTCATTTCCATCAGTCAATGCCACTCTTTTACCCATCTTTTTTTGAATCACTTTAAAATGGTGTTCTTCTTCAGGGCTAATTAAAGAAATGGCTTCTCCGGAAGATTCTGCTCTTCCTGTTCTTCCTATTCGATGTATATAATCTTTTGGAGATCGTGGTAATTCATAATTAATTACATAGGGTAAATACTTAATATCAATACCACGACCTAATAAATCAGTTGCTACTAATGCTTTTACTTTTCCTGATTTAAAAAGTTCTAAAGCCTGATTTCTGGCATCCTGACTTTTTTTACTGTGAATTGCGATAGCGTTAATTCCGTTTTGATTTAATTTTAATGTAACAGCATCTGTGCGATGAACCGAGGATGTGAAAATTAATACTTGTTCAATGTTTTGTTCCCGGATGAGATAACGTAGCAATGGTCCTTTTTTTTCTTCTGCTATTGTAAAAGCAACCTGTTTAATTAAATCTAAATTCTGTATTTCTTCTTCAACTTTAATTACAAGAGGATCACGTAATAAATTTCGATTGATGTTATTTAAATCATCACTTAGCGTTGCGGAGAACAATAAGTTTTGACGTTGTTTTGGTAACAACTCAAATATTTTTGTCATCTCCTCCTTGAAACCTAGATTCAACATTTTATCAGCCTCATCCAACACTAAAATTTTAATAGCGGATAAGGATACCGCATTGGTGGAAATTAAGTCTAATAATCGTCCTGGAGTTGCTACTAATATTTCTACCCCTTGCAATCCAATCATTTGTGGATTAATGGATACACCGCCATAAACCGCCATGGTTTTAATAGGTCTTGGTAAATGTTTTCCTAAAGTGGTGAACACTTCATTTACTTGTATTGCTAATTCACGCGTAGGAACAACTATCAATGCTCTTACATGTCGGTTTTTGGTAGATACGCCATCTTGTAATTGTTGCAGAATTGGCAAAACAAAACCAGCTGTTTTACCGGAGCCTGTTTGAGCAATTCCTAAAATATCTTTTCCTTTTAATATTGCCGGAATAGCTTGTTGTTGGATAGGGTAGGGCTCTGTGTAATTTTGTTCGGCTAATGATTTTAATAAGGCATCGGATAAGCCAAGTTTTGAAAAAGGCATATGAAAAGGTTTTGAGTTCAAATATACGGATTGCTCAGTCATGAATATTGAGAAAATCCATTCCTGTAGAATAGCGTATCTTTGCATCCAATTGAAATAAATCATCCCATGAACTTCTCATCAATCCTTTCACATTTCAATATCAAAGAGCTAAATGAAATGCAGAAAGCCACCTCAGTAGCCATCTTAAAGCAAAATGATGTGGTGTTGATTTCTCCAACAGGTTCAGGTAAGACTCTTGGGTTTTTGCTCCCTATTCTTCAATTAATCGATAAGGACAAGGTGGGTGTTCAAGTGTTAATTATTGTTCCTTCGCGTGAATTAGCGCTGCAAATTGAGAAAGTGTTTAAACAAATGAGCACACCGTTTAAAATTAATTGTTGCTATGGTGGTCACTCTGTTCGTGTTGAAGAAAATAACTTCCAGCATCCACCCGCAGTATTGGTAGGAACACCGGGAAGAATATCACATCACCTGTCACATAAAAATTTTTTGGTGGATACTATTCACACTTTGATACTGGATGAATTTGATAAATCATTAGAGCTTGGATTTAAAGAGGAAATGGAATTTATCATTCAGCAGTGCAAGCGGTTAAAAAAGCGGATTTTAACATCTGCCACAGCATTAGAAAATGTTCCTGCTTTTGTTGGTTTAAAACATAGCGTTGAGTTAAACTTTACGACTGACCACAAAGACTTACAATCAGCTTTAGTTGTTAAAACTGTTCGGGCAGAAAGTGATGATAAGTTACATGCATTGATGTTGTTGTTGGGAAAGATTCAAGCTAAGTCAGTCATTGTATTTTGTAATCACCGCGAAGCAGTAAATCGTATTTCTGAACAATTAAGATCGTACAAAGTCGATCATGGTTTTTATCATGGTGGGTTAGAGCAAATCGACAGGGAAAAAACACTAATTAAATTACGGAACGGAAGTATTAGTTTGTTAATCACAACTGATCTGGCGGCTCGTGGTTTAGATATTCCGGAAATTGAAGCGGTAATTCATTATCAACTGCCGACCACCGAAGACACAATGGTACATCGTAATGGCCGGACTGCACGAATGAGCGCGCAAGGCACTGCGTATTTTTTATTGGGTGTAAATGATCATTTGCCTAAGTTTTTAAAGGTTACCCCTAAAGAAGAGCCTTTGCCCGATAAATTAGAATTACCGGTTCCTTGCGAATGGAGAACACTCTACATTGGCGCAGGAAAAAAGGATAAGATTAATAAAATGGATATTGTTGGAATGCTCTTACAAAAAGGGCAATTGAAAAAGGAGGAGTTAGGTAAAATTGAAGTTCTTGATTATTCAGCTTATGCTGCTGTGAAGGCAAATAAAATTGTCAAAACATTACAATTGATTAAGGAAGAGAAAATAAAGAACAGGAAAGTTAAGATGGAAATTTCTACCTAAAAATTAAAAGAGGATGTATTCAATATGCATTTACTCCAGTCGGCCTTTCCTGAAAAAATTCACAATGATGAACTACTGCAGGTGATTTGATTTACCTGAGAATAAAACAAATTTCCGAATACCTATTCCTTTACCAGGTGAATACCCTGATCGCTGAGTGTGATGATTTTTCTTTTATAAAGCGCACCTACAGCTTGCTTGAAAGTTTTTTTACTCATGTTGAGCGTGTCCCTGATATCGTCCGGGTCACTTTTGTCGTGGAGTGGGAGGAAGCCGTCGTTTTCTTTGATGGCTTCGAGGAGAATGGATTCGCTGCTTCTGATTTCCTGTGCTCCGGGTTTGCGCAGTCGCAGGTCGATCTTTCCGTCTTCTCTTAATTGGTGAACGTATCCCTTTAGTTTTTCTCCGGTTCTGAGCGGACGAATAAGGTCGCTGTAAAAAACAAGTCCGGTGTATTTGTTATTGATGATCATTTTTATTCCCAGATCTGTCTTTTCCATCACTGTGAGATCTACTTCCTGGCGGGCTTGAAGCTCGGGTTGATCATTGCTTAAGAACTTATTCAGTTTGGCAGAAGCAAGTAAGCGTCCGTTTTGTTCATCAGCATAAAGAAAAACCAAATACCATTTGCCCTCCTGCATTTTGTTTTTTTGCTCGGCAAAAGGAACAAAAAGATCCTTGCCAATACCCCAATCCAGGAAGGCGCCGTTGTCGTTGACTTCCTTCACTTGCAAAAGACCAAATTCATGAAGCAAAAGATTCGGACGTTTAACCGTAGCAAGTCGTTCGTGGTTGGAATCTGAATAAATAAAAACTTCAAGTTCGTCGTTAAGCTGCGGAATTTCTTTCAACTCGCGTTTTAACAGAACAGCTTCCTGTCCCTGCTCGCTTTTAAGAATTAGTTTATCTGTTTCTATGCGTAAAACACGCATCTGTTGAATGGTACCTGCCTGAATCATTTGGCAAAGGTAAGGATAAGAATGCAGGTTAAGCTTTAAGTAAGGATTCGATTTTTTTCATTCTGTTGCGGAAATGACATTTTGTTTATCTTGATCGCATGAGAAAATTTCCCTACACAGAAATTTTGGGCTGGTCGGCATCGCGGTACGATGTGTTTATGTCTTGTAAGCGAAATTATTTTTACACCTATTACAGCAAACACGATAAAGAATTTTCAAAGGAACGAATCAATCGCTTACGCAGTCTCACCACTATTCCTATGGAAGCAGGTTCACTTGCGCATGAATTGATTGCGGCTGTACTTCATCGTCTTCAGAAATCTTCAATGCCAATTAATAGGCAACGCTTATTCGTTTTTTTATCCGGGATAGTTGAAGAGACAGTTTCAAAAAAGGAATTCTTCGAAGTGTATTACAAGCGGATCGATCGGGTGGATATGGATCAATTGGTGGATATCGCACTCAAATCCATTCTTCAGTTTTTGGACTCCGATCGCTTCGCCTGGATTGTTGAACGTGCGCAAAACAGAAGCGATGCCTGGATCATTGAACCGGAAGGATTTGGGGAGACACGTATTGCGGGTTTAAAGGCCTATTGTAAGGTCGATTTCATGTTGCCGGATCGCGGAAAGGTGTACATTTTTGATTGGAAGAGCGGAAAACCCGAGCCGGAAAAACACCGAAAGCAAGTGATTGGTTATGCTTTGTTTGCCAATCATAATTATGGATACGATCCCAAAACCATTTTTCCGGTGCTTGCCTATTTAAAGGACAATTACCATGAGGAACAAATTGCCATTGCAGAAAATGAGTTGAGTCAGTTCCAGCAACAAGTGAAGACTGAATCCGAAGAAATGTGGGCATTTACCAAAGACGTAAATCGGAATATACCTTTGAATAAGGAGCATTTCCCACTGTTGTCTAACCCGGCTTTGTGTGCGTATTGCAATTTCAAGGAATTATGCGGCAGAGCCTGAAGCGGGCAAAATTGAGCGGGCCAATCTACAATCGTATAAACGAACCGCTATATTGATATTTTAACAAAATGTTATTTTTCATCACGACTTCACGGTTTCTTTTTATAAACAACAAAAATTTAAAGCAAAAGCACATTTATTATTAAAATTCAGCCTGATTGTTAAGCGATTGTTGACATCATTAAAGTGCTTTTTTTGGAATTATGGGTTTGATGGGGCTACTTTTGACGCTCCTATTTTTCTCAAGCCTGAACCAAAATCAGATTGAGGTGTTGAGGAGGAGGAGCTTAATGTTTAAGTTGAATTAGCAAAAACCAAACAAATGAATAGATTTTACCAAAGTTTAGCGGCTTTAATGCTGCTGCTGGCAACCGGAGGGATGAGTCCTCTGTGGGGGCAGACCACCCTGATCAATCCTTCAACTGATGGAGGTTTTGAGTTGGGTTCAACCTTGGCCGATAATGGTTGGGTTGCAGTTAATGGTGCACAAACCAATAAATGGTTTGTCGGTGGTGTTGCTACTTCTTTTGCAGGAGCAAACAGCGCCTATATTTCATCAAACACAACCGGAACGACTTATGATTATGACGTGAATTCAGCGAGTGGGGTTTCGTTTTATAAAGATATAACTATACCAGCTGGTGAAAGTAAGCTTCAGATTAGTTTCCGTTGGAAATCAGCTGGGGAGACTTGTTGTGATTATCTCAGGGTTTGGCTTGCTCCAGTTTCGTTTACACCTACGGCAGGTACTCAGACCGCAACCGGAACAAACATTAGCGGGAATCTGAATGCTCAAACGGTCTATCAACAATTTAATTCAACTCTACCTGTAATTCCGGGGCAATCTTATCGAATTATTTTTGAATGGTGGAATGATGGATCACTCGGACCATCACCAGCAGCCTCAGTTGATGACATATCTGTTGTATCCAATGTCCCCGGAACATTTATTTCAGTTGCTACTGGGAACTGGTCAGCAGCAGCAACTTGGGACGCAAATGCTGTTCCAACAGCTGCTGATAATGCTATAGTTTCAGCTGGACATACTGTTACAGTTAATCAATCGGGAACAATTATAAACGCCTTGACTGTTGACGGTATTTTGGCTTATGGAGCTACACCAACGAATTTTACAATTACAAATAATCTTTCAGTTAGCTCCTTAGGGGTGGTTAATGTATTTAACGGAACAACAGGAAAGACCTTATTAGTGGGTGGGAATATTGTTAACAATGGTTCTATTGATATTTCAGTTGGAGGAACAACCGGTGGAAACCTCACATTAAATGGAGCGCAAGTGCAAACAGTTTCAGGAACGGGAACTTTTGTAAATAGTATTATCCGGAACTTAACTTGCAGTAACACAAATACTGCAACTCCAAATATCAATTGGCTGGTAAATGATATTAAAATAGCTTATAACCTCAATATATCCGGGGCAAGAATTAATCTAGGAACAAACAAACTGACTTGGGGAAATAATGCAGCAGGAAATACCTTCACTGCTCCTGCAGGTACAGGCTTTCTTGCCGGCGGAAAGTTTTCAAGATGGTGGACTACTGGACAGACCGGTTCTGCAATTACAGCTGGTGCTGAACCAACTACTGTTACAAGCAGGTATCCTTTTATCAACGCTGCTGGTCAATCTCGTGCGATTTATATTAGCAGGTCTTCATCTACCGTAACCGGTAATGTAGCAGGGGAGTTGGCAGTTGTTTATTCAGATGCTGCAACTGTAACAACGTCACTTAATATTGACGATGCAGGTTACATTGTAACTGATCGTTTTGATGGGTCATGGTTAGTAACTGCTGAGAACGGATATGTTTATGTTTCCGGTACTCATACAGTTGTTCCGATTGCTACAGGCGCTTATCCTGCTGCCAACGGAAATTCACGAGTCTTGACATCAAATGCAGTAATTGGTGGTACTCATCAGAACGGAACTAGCGGTCCTGTTGCTCAGCGCATTGGATTATCTACAGCTGAATTAACTATCCCAACAGGGATTTATATTGGTGCCAACACAACAGATATTTTCCAACCATGTTCCGGAGCACCTACTTCATCCAACTCAATTTCCAGTGTTGCGACGGTTTGTTCAGGAGTTAACTTTAATCTTTCATTAAGTATACCTTATACTGAAACAGGGATTACCTATCGATGGCAATCCTCTCCCGATGGTGTTACATATAGTAACATTTCAGGAGCAACCAACGCAACCTATGTAGCAACCCAGACTTCTGCAACATTTTATCAGTGTATCGTAACCTGTGTTAATTCAGGTCAGTCTATAACTACAACCCCTGTTCAGGTTTTGCAAAATAATTTCCAGACTTGTTACTGTACACCAACTTATTCGAACGGATGTGGTGGTACCGGAGCTGATGCAATTACCAACGTAACACTTGGCGGTTTGAATAATAGTTCTGGTTGTGCAGCCACACCCTATTACACCTATTACAATGCGGTTACTGTTCCTGATTTAGTTCGTGGCGCTACGATGCCTTTGTCCGTATCATTTGGTAGCGATGGAAGTCAGTTTGCCGGAGTGTGGATTGACTTTAATCAAAATGGATTGTTTAGCGATCCGGGTGAATTTGTTGCCTTTAATACAGTTACAGCAGGCGCAAGTGGAACGGTGAATTTTAACATTGCTATTCCTGCTGGAGCCACGCTCGGTGTTACCCGAATGAGAATCCGCGGTGGAAAT
Organism: Flavobacteriales bacterium UBA2798; assembly: GCA_002351955.1. Taxonomy (GTDB): domain Bacteria; phylum Bacteroidota; class Bacteroidia; order Flavobacteriales_D; family UBA2798; genus UBA2798. The sequence goes on along the minus strand of DEHO01000050.1, from coordinate 70,726 downwards.
GATACTCAATTGTTGAATACACCTTGTGGAGCTTCATCCTCTACATGGGGTGAAACCGAAGATTATAATGTAAACCTAATTGATGCGATAATTTGTGCCGGATCTCCGGTTGCAGCAACCACTAATGGTCCCGTATCTGTTTGTAGTGGTGTTAACTTTAACCTTACACTTTCTGAAGACTATACTTCTCTTTTTGGTATAACTTATCAATGGCAGTCTTCTCCTGATGGTATCACATTCAGCAATATTTCAGGGGCGACCAACGCAACCTATTCAACATCTCAAACAGCTACAACTTATTACCAGTGTATAATTACATGCGGTCCATCGGGACAGTCAACCATATCTGTTCCTGNNCTACTCTGCTTGTTTAAGCATGCCAGTATCCGGTTCACTTGCAACCTGCGATGCCAAGTTTTACGATAGTGGTGGTCCTGCTGGTAACTATGGAAATAACGAAAACAGAACATTTACGTTTTTCCCCGGAACGCCCGGAGGAGTGGTCGTTGCGACATTTGTTTCATTTGCAACCGAAGCTGGTTGGGATTACCTCCGCATTTACAATGGGAACAGCACTGCTGCACCTGCTTTGCATACGGGAAGCGGATTTAATGGAGCATCGATTAATCCAACTGTATTTACTTCTACTGCCGCAGATGGCTCATTGACATTTCAGTTTACATCTGATGGTTCAGGTACGCCCGCAGGTTGGGATGCTACAATTTCTTGTATTCTTCCCCCTACAGATCCTAGCGCACCTGTACAGGATCCGGCAATGCCAAGCTGTATTGCAGGTACAGATCTTTCGGTTCCAGGAACACCTCCTGCAGGGGACGCATGGTATTGGCAGACTGCTGCAAATGGTACAAGTACCTCAAGTCCTGTAAGCGGTATATTCACCGTGTTTCAAAATGGAACCTATTACGTACGTTCGTTTAACAGTACTACAGGATTGTGGTCAGTAAACAGTACTTCAATAACTGTTTCTAATATTCCGGTTGCAGCTGCTCCTCCTGCTCCTGTTGCAGCAGCGAGTCCTGCATGTTTAACAACCACTATTTCTGTTGCTGCACCTGTAGATCCTAACGTGACTTACTTCTGGCAGGGAACTGTAGCAAATGGTATTGATAATTCCAATGATGCTGCTAGTCCATTTACAGTTACTGCATCAGGAACCTATTATGTCAGTGCTTTTGATGTTAGCACCGGTTGCTGGTCAGAAGGAGTTGGTGTTGCTGTTCTGGTTGATACCTATGTTCCGGATGCACCAACAGCTGCATCACCTTTTGATTTTTGCATAGGTGCAGCTTCAGCTTCAATTTCAGCAACTGCTCCGTCTTCTTCTTCACAAATAGCAACTTCAGGAACAATTTCAATTCCAATCCCTGACAACGATTTAACCGGAATTAGTAATGTACTTGCAATTTCAGGTGTTCCTTCAGGAGCTGTTGTTGCTTCTGTTGCAGTAACCGTTAATATTCCGCATACATTTAATGCAGACCTGGATATTTATTTAACAGGTCCAAATGGAACTACTATTGAACTATCAACTGATAATGGTGGTTCTTCTGATAATTATACAAATACTGTTTTTTCAAATCTTGCCATTAACCCAATTACCGGTGGTACAGGTCCTTTTACCGGATTGTTTTTGCCCGAAGGTGATCTCACCACATTGTTCTCTTTACCTAATGGAAACTGGACACTACGTGTAGCAGATGATTTGGGAGGAGATCTAGGAACCTTGACGAGTTGGTCTGTTGAAGTCGCCTATACTGTACCTGTAAGTACTGTTACCTGGTACGACGCTGCTTCAGGCCCTTCTCAAATTGGAACCGGGAACGCACTTGAGTCAATTGGAACTACCACTTTACCCAACGGAAATACTCCGGGTACTTACAGTTTCTATGCTCAGTCAGAAAGCGGAGCATGCTCAAGTTTAACTCGTGCGCAGGTTGATGTTGTAATCAATCCCTTCTCTGCAACGGTTACTGCGGTAGATGTTACCTGTAACGGTGCAAATAACGGTACGTTTACTGTTACTGCTCCTAACTGCGGAACAGCTCCTTACGAGTATGCTGTTGACGGTGGTGCATATACCAGCACGATTCCTGCAAACCTTACTCCGGGTGCGCATACTGTAATGGTGCGTGACGACAATGGTTTTGAAACCGCACTTTACTCTATTACAATCACACAGCCTGCACAATTGATCGCATCTGAAACGCATGTTGATGTATTGTGTAACGGTGCTGCAACCGGATCTATTGATGTAACCATCACCGGGGGAACTGCTCCATATGCGTTCACCTGGTCGAACGGAGCAATTGGTGAAGACCAAACCGGAATTGTTGCAGGAACATACAACCTTGTAGTTACAGATAACCGCGGTTGTAATGCATTTGCAAGTGTAAATATCACTCAGCCAACTGCAGTTGTTATTGCTGAAACACACAATAACCTTAACTGTAACGGCGACGCATCTGGATCGATTGATCTTTCTGTAAGCGGTGGTATTGCTCCTTATACGTATAGCTGGAGTAATGGTGCTACTACTGAAGATCTTTCAACACTTGCTGCAGGTGCCTATGTTGTTACCGTTACCGACGATAACGCGTGTACTTCAACGCTTTCTGTTTCCATTACTGAGCCTGCAGTGTTGGCTGCTGTTGTTGCAACTGCAACTCAACCTTCTGCTTGTGGTGCTACGGATGGCGCACTTGATGTTGCTGTAACCGGCGGCGTAGCTCCATATACTTTTGCATGGAGCAATGCTGAAACAACCGAAGACATTTCTGCCATCGGAGCCGGTCTTTACACGCTTACTGCAGCTGATGACAATGGATGTTTCGTTGTACTTAACACTTCCTTGTCAGACCCCAACGCTCCTGTTGCTGTTGTTGACCTGGTTAACAATATACTTTGCTTCGGTGCAGCTACAGGTAGTATTGATGTAACTGTTTCTGGTGGTGTTAGTCCTTACACCTACTTCTGGTCAGGTGGATCTACTTCTGAAGACCTGAGCAATGCTACAGCAGGTGTTTATACACTTACCGTAACTGCAGATGATGGTTGCCAGACTTTCGCAAGTGCAACAATTACTCAGAATGCAGAAATTGTTATAGCTTCTGTAACAACATCAACACTTTGCAATGGCGATAACAATGGTGCAATCGATATCACTGTTACCGGTGGAGTTGTTGCAACTGCTTATGATTACAGCTGGAGCAACAGTTCTATCACTGAAGATATCACTGCACTTGCTGCAGGAAACTACACAGTAACAATTACTGATGATAACCTTTGTACTGCAACTTCAACTATTACAGTTACCGAACCTGCTGTACTTGCTGCTGTTGGTGTAGTTACCAATGTTTCCTGTAACGGATTGGGTAATGGTTCAATCAACCTCACCATTACAGGGGGAACTCCTGCTTACGATGTGTTATGGTCGAGCGGTGCTGTTACCGAAGATGTTAGCGGACTTGCTCCTGCTTCTTACACTGTAACCGTAACTGATGACAATGCTTGTGTTGCAACTGCTTCGTTTACCATAACTGAACCTACTGTTCTTGGTGCTACTGCAACCAGCACAGATGAGATCAATGGTAACGACGGAAGTGTAAACCTTACTGTAACCGGTGGATCTACACCTTATTCATTTGCTTGGAACAACAGCGCAACTACCGAAGATCTTTCCGGAGTTGTTGCAGGAAATTATTCTGTAACAGTTACGGATGCTAACGGATGTACTGCTACTGTTTCCATCACTGTTGGATCACAGGTTGGTGTAAATGAACTTGGTGTTCGTGTAATCAATATCTATCCGAATCCTTCCAATGGTATCTTTTATATTGAGATGAATGGTCAGCCCGAAAGTGGTGATCGCATTTTTGTACGTGATGCTCTTGGTCGTCTTGTTCTTGAGGAGAACATTATGCAAAACCGCATTACGTTGAATCTTGATACACAAGAAAGAGGATTTTACCTTGTTGAAGTTTGGTCTGCAGGACAACGTTCTGTTCACCGTATTCAACTTCAGCGATAAGCAAAACAGAATATTTGAAAAACCCCCGGCAGAATTGTCGGGGGTTTTTTATTGACCGAACTGTTCACTTAACAATGTAATTGGTAGTTGTTCGCTTGTTATTTTCTTTTTCAGAGGCTTGTTTTGTAAAATGCATTCTACCCTACATTCTCCTGAAGAAATTTTGCGGTCATGGTTTGGTTACGACAGTTTTCGTGGTCAGCAAAAGAAAATCATTGATACGATTGTTGCCGGTAAGGATGCATTTGTGTTAATGCCAACAGGCGGCGGAAAATCACTTTGCTATCAGGTTCCAGCGCTGGTCATGCCCGGCACTTGTCTGGTTATTTCGCCATTGATCGCATTGATGAAGGATCAGGTTCAGGCTTTACGTATTAACGGAATTGAAGCTGCTTTTCTAAATTCAAGTCTTGGTGCTGAAGAGGAATATTCCATTTTACAGAAGTGCGGTGAAGGTAAACTGAAGTTGTTGTATACTTCTCCGGAACGAGCATTATTGATGCCGCAGTCGTTTTGGAAAAAGGTGAATGTAAATCTCATTGCAGTAGATGAGGCACATTGTGTTTCGCAATGGGGACATGACTTCAGAAAGGAATATACACGTATCGGGGAACTGCGTGCAAATTTTCCGGATGTCTCAATGGTGGCGCTTACTGCTACTGCCGATAAACTAACCCGAAAGGATATTCTCACTCATCTTGGATTACATCAACCGGAAGTTTTTATTTCTTCTTTTGATCGTCCCAACCTGAGCATTTCCGTTCGCTCCGGATTGCGTTCTGCTGAAAAGAATGATTTGTTGTTTTCATTTTTAGCGGCACGACGCAATGATGCGGGAATCATTTATTGTATCTCACGAAAAATGTGCGAGGTTTTGTCGGGAATGCTCTTTGAGCGGGGAATTCGCAATGCGTTTTATCATGCAGGAATGGAGTCGGTAGAGCGGGCAAGAGTGCAGGATGCTTTTTTGCACGATGAGATTTCGGTTGTTGTTGCCACTATAGCCTTTGGAATGGGTATTGACAAATCGAATGTCCGCTGGGTGGTGCATTACAATTTGCCACGTAACATGGAAAGTTACTATCAGGAAATTGGACGTGCCGGTCGTGATGGTTTGCCCGGTGACACGCTGTTATTGTATGGTGCACGGGATCTTGGTATGCTTGGATACTTTGCAACACAATCTGCACAGCCGGAATTGCAATTGGAGAAATTGCACCGCATGCAATATTTTGCAGAATCCAGAATTTGCCGCAAACGAACCTTGCTTTCGTATTTCGGAGAGAAATTGACCCGTGATTGTGGCAATTGCGATGTTTGTCTTCATCCGCCACGCTTTTCTGATCATACAAAAACGGCACAGTTGGTTTTTACACTGATCGAACGTTGTCGCGAACAACTATCGCTTGGTATTCTGGTTGGTGTACTTCGCGGATCGAATGCGGAAGAAATACGGTCACGTGGTTTTCATTTGTTGCAACAGTTCGGTGCCGGACGAGAGCGACCGGAGCACGAGTGGCGACAGGTCATCTATCAGCTTACCGGGATTGGTTATTTGGAAGTGGCCTACGATGATCATCATGCGCTTCGTTTAAATCCTTCTGCTCAAGAGGTGTTGGCAGGAAAGGGACGCGTGCAGCTGGCAGAGATCCCTTCGCGGAAAACAGAAAGGAACAGACCGGTTCCTGAAATATTGGTTGCACATCAGCGGGATGCAGACTCCGGCGAACTATTTGAGGCATTGCGAAAACTGAGATTGGAAATTGCCAGGGAAGAAAAGGTTGCGCCCTATATCGTGTTTCACGATAAAAGTCTAAGGGAAATGTGCGACCGCCTGCCGTTGAGCGAATCGGAATTGCGTTCCATTTCCGGATTGTCGGATCGGAAAATGGAAAAATACGGCGAACGCTTTCTTTCTCTGCTGCGAGAATGGGAGTCCTTTAGCCAATCCTGATCACATCGTTTTTTTCGCTGCGAAATCGTGTTTATCTTGCAGTATGACGAACAGACGCAGTAACCGACTGATCCTACTTCTCTTTTTGATGTTTTTTTACATCCTTGCGCAATTGGGATGGTGGGCTTATTTGATTTCACGTCTCACACGTGTGGTGCATGCCGATCATCCGCGATTGGAACAGCGAATTTTGATGGTTTGGGGTGAAGGTTTGGTATTTGCACTTTTATTATTGGCAGGTTTTATTTTCACCTATCGTTCCTATTTGAAAGAATTGCGGCTTGCGCGTATTCAGCGTAATTTTTTGCTTTCGGTTACCCATGAATTTAAAACACCTATTGCCTCCATTCGCCTGCAACTGGAAACATTATTGCTTCGAAAGGTGGATGAGGAAAAACAAAAACAATTGCTTGAACGCGCCATCAGGGATATCGACCGGTTAAATGGTTTGACCGGAAATATTCTTACTGCTTCACGCATCGAACAAAATGAATTTCCTGTGTTTCGGTCAACCGCAGATCTTTCTGCATTTTTAGTTGCTTCTATAGAACATTTGCAAACAACAGTTGGTAAAGATCATACTACACAAGTAAACGTTTCTCCTGCTGTGATTTTTTCTTTTGATGCCGATGCAATGAATTCCATAGTAGGAAATCTATATGAAAATGCTGTTAAATATTCTCCGAACGGATCAACGATCAGAATAGCGCTGGAAAAACGAAATGAACGCATCCGGTTAACGTTTGAAGATGAGGGAAATGGAATCCCTGAAAAAGAGAAACTAAAAGTATTTGCCCGTTTCTTTCGTTCAGGTGATGAGAATACCCGCTCTGCCAAGGGAACAGGATTGGGGCTTTACATCACGCGTCATTTTGTTTTGTCGCACAACGGAAAAATATTCATCGAGAACTGTCAGCCCAATGGTTCGCGTTTTGTTGTTGAGTTTGATTCTAAGGCATAAAAAAAAGGACCTCATTTCTGAAATCCTTTTTCCGGTTTTATTTTCTGAGTATTAATGGCGCAATATGGTTACAGTTCCATTGTAAGGACCATATCCTTCCCTCTGTGGAACTACAATATAGAAGTAAGTTCCGTCGGGTACGTCTCCGCCATTCCAGGTGTTCTGGTAATTATCGCTTTCAAATACTACCAATCCCCAGCGGTTGTAAACTTTAACGGCAGTGTTGGGATGGTATTCTAAATTGGTGATGTACCAAAGATCATTCGATCCGTCATTGTTTGGTGAGAAAACATTCGGAATAATGATCTCACAACCAACAAAAGTGTAAGCTGCTGTATCCATTGCAATGGTGCTGCACTGATCGGTTACCATAATGATGTAATCGCCATTCTGCGGATTGGTAAAGAAGGTTGTGCCTGCACCTTGATCAATAACGAAACTGGTACCTGTCGGGCCTGTCCAGCCGAATAAATTTCCTCCTGCACCACCGCTTACAACAGGGGTTACCTGCAGTCCTTCACCAAGACATAATTGTTCATCGGAAATGGTGATAACCAATGGTTGGTAAACCGGAACATTTACAATAACAGGAATTATCGTATCGAGGTTACAGTTATCGGTAACAGTAAAATTGTACGTTGTAGTGGTAACGGGACTCACAGTGGTAGAGGTTGTTGTTCCTCCGCTGCTCCAGTTGTAAGTGTAAGGAGGATAACCACCGCCGTTTACGGTTACACTTAAATTTGCAGGATCGCCCGGACAAAGTGTTGTTTCGTCTTGCGAGCTGATATTCCAGGGTGTGGGTATGGGAACAGTGATCAGTACAGAGTCGGTTCCAACAAGATTACAGATGTCGGTTACTGTAAGGTAATACATTGTTGTAACCATGGGATTCACGGTTGTGTTTTGTGTGGCAGCACCGCTTGACCACGTGTAATTGAACGGTGGATTTCCTCCGGTAGCAGATGCTGCAAGATTAACAGCCTGCCCCGGACAGGTCGGGTTTTGATTGGGCCCTGCTTCTGCATTTATGGGTACAGGATCTACTATGTAAAGTTCTGCAGTTTTAATTACCGTATCTCCGCAGGGAGTAATGGTGTAAACAGTAATAATCAGTGTGTCGGTGGTTTCAATTACACCATCGGCAATTGGGTTTACAATGAGGTTAACAGTGTCAACGCCAACCGGGAAATAAACGCTGTCGGGCAGGAAACTGAAATCGACACCATTGGTAGCATTTCCGGAGATGGCAATTGCAATGGTAAGATCAGTTGAATCAGAAGGACGGCTGAATACAAATGTCGCGTCGGAACAACCTTCAATGATAGTATTGTTTCCGGTAATGGTTGCAACTGTTACATCAACACCAATAGAAGTAAGTGATCCGCCTTCGAGGAACACACCCGAATCCCAAACACCATCACCTGCATCCGCAATAGCGAGTTTGATGTGATAGGTTTGTCCGCACTGCACAGCTGTTTTTGCAGTTAACACAACTGTCCAGCCATCGTACTGCACGCTGTTTTGGGTGTTTGTACCGGCATAAAAAACATTGTAAGAGGCCCATGCCGGATCGATGGAGTTGCAATTTCCTGGAGATCCTGCAGATCCCGCGACTCCAAGATTAACGGTATTAATGGAAACCGGAGTATTGGTTCCGGGAATGGTTGCAATGTTTTTTGCATTGTTGGTGTAAGGACCTGTAATTCCGGGGCCGCTGATGAAAAATCCGAAAGCGTCGTTTACCGAAGCACATACATATTCGTTGTATTCTTCTGATGCGAACACATAGCGGAACGAAATAGAATCACCAATGGGAACAAAGTCAAACTCGAGAACAGCCTGATCGTAGATCTGGTTAGGGGTAATAGCGGCAAGATCCGGATCGGTTGCCATGATACCCTGCGGAGGACCCTGAGAAGCACCTCCGTTATTGTTAGGTCCAACCGCAACCTGTGCGTTTCCTGAAGCAAGGATAATTCCTCCGGCCAAACCGATGTTCGAACTGCTTCCGTTAAACTGACCCGCCTGTACAGTTACTGTATTTCCGGGAGCACCGTTGAACGTTACGTTAGAAACCGTAACCCCTGTTCCAACGAGTACATTCTGCACCAATTGGGCTGGGGTAAGTGTGGTGTTGTTGACAACAAGCTGGCTAAATGCGTTAGAACAGCTTAACAACGTGATGGTTGCAAGTAAGAGCTTTTTCATGCGGTTGTATTGGGTGTAAGTAGTAGACCCAAAATAAGCGCATATGGTTGCTTTAACCTAGAGGCATGTTAAAAAAATAACCATTCAGCGGATGAGGGTATAAATCCGCTGAATGGAAGGAATGCAAGAATGATCGATTATTTAGTCACTGTAACATGACCGTTAACGGTGGTCGGTTCAGGATCCCAACACTTACGCTGGTAGGTGCAGATGTAAAAATAAACTCCTTCGGATGCGGGATCACCTTTGATCTTTCCATCCCAACGTTTTATGCTGTCGTCGGATTCGAAAACTTTCACGCCCCAGCGGTTGTAAACTTCCATGTGGTAAACATCAAGACTGGCTAAAGCATCAACGCCCGGAAGGTTAGAATAGAACATTACGAACTGATCATTTTTTCCATCGCTATTAGGGGAGAATACATTGGGAATAACAGGAACACCCTGAGCAGCGCTTCCCTGTACGTCAACATTCAAGGTGATCACTTCGGAGCGGTTACACAACAAGTCGAATGCTGTCATGGTGATGGTGTAATTACCCGGAGTGGTGTAAGTGAAATCGATGAGTGTATCGTCAACAAAAATGGTTCCTTCACCCATGTTCCAAATAATGGAATCTGCGCCCGTTCCGGTGAATTGTATATTCATGAAAACAGAATCGGTACAAGGAGGAACAGGAGTGCTGGATAATGTTGCGTTGAACACTTTTGGTTCAAGAATAGTAACCGACAAATAAGCAGTATCAGCGAGGTTACATGAAGTAGGATCTATTGCGATATACATCACATTGTAATTACCTACATCCACGAAGGTGAAATTCGGATTCTGTTGTGTTGAAGTACTGTTGGCAGCATCATCAAAATCCCAAAAATGCTGAGGGGCAGTTGAAGTACTTACAAAACTTACGTTATAAGGCGGATCGCATGCAATGATATTGGGAGAGACATTTGCGTTCGCAAAAACGGTGTTTGCATTGTACACTACAGTATCGGTAAACGTTTCTGATCGGTTGCAGAGAAAATCCCAGGCTGTTAACGTTATGATAAATGTTCCGGGTGTGGAATAGGTATGCGATACAGCGAGGTTATCTGCAATGATGGTTCCATCGCCCATGTTCCACGATAGCGAATCTGCTCCGCTACCGGTAAACTGAAGATCTACGGTTAAACCGCCGGGCTGACAGGGATCGAATGGAGGAATATCGAATTCGGCTGCAAAAATTGCACTTGGTAAAAGTTCAACCGAAAGAAAAACAGTGTCGGCGATATTACAAGTTGAAGAATCGATAGCGATATACATAACATCGTATTGACCAACTGCATTAAATGTGTGAATCGGATTTTGAATTAAAGCATTGGGAGAACCATCGCCGAAATTCCAGATGTGATGTACACCCGAAGATGATCCCTGAAAATTTACATTGTAGGGAGCACCACAGGCAACAATATTTGGTGCAGCATTTGCATCTGCAACGATTCCTGTATAACTAAATTCCATTTTGATGGCTCCAAGATTGCAATTGGTGCTTCCGTTGTTAGGCGCAACTACACCCGGTGTTGTTGGAAAAGTATTTCCACCTCCGCATGCGGCACACACAGCCTGATAAATGGTTCCGTTCGGATCAAAACGTGATGTTCCTCCATCAACGTGTTCAGCTGATGTTCCGCCGAAAAAGGTCCCATACAATTGACTTCCACCATTGCGTTCAAGAACGAAAAAGTAGAAATCGCTTCCATCGGTTGTTGCATCGTAAGCATCGGATGTTACCGGCAAACCGGTGGTGGTTCCTTCGTTGTTGGTGTTTCCACCCCATCCGCTCAGGTAAACGTTTTCGCAATCATCAACCAGAAATGCCGTGGGAGAAATGTTAATGGTTGTTCCTGTTGTGTTTCCGATTACAGTCGAGTAAACAGTGGTGTTGAGGTTAGGAGTGAGTTTATGAATGAATTGTTTGCTTGTTCCGTTGCTGTAAACACCGGGAGTGATTGGATAGGTTCCTTTTGTTTGTCCGGTTACGTAAACATCATCGTCATCGTCGAGTTCAAGAAGGTAAACCTGATCGTAATTGTTTGTTCCGATATAAGTTCCTCTGATCGATGCTCCTGTATTTCCATCGAGATTGAAAATATAACCGTCGGCTGTTCCTCCGGGTGCGGTGGCGTGCAGTGTTCCTGCGCTTACGGCAAGATTGGTGCTTCGTGTTCCGCCGCCTACATATACACTTCCGTTGGAGGCGACTTTAATTGCGTAACCGGCATCGGTGCTGCTTCCGCCAATGTAGGTGCTCCACACAAGTGTTGCTAAGCCGGCGTTGAGTTTAAAAGCACATCCATCCTGTGTTCCGGATAATGTTTGTGAAAGTGATCCCGCAGTTGTGGGGAAATTATTGGATAGGGTAGAAGAAGTAACGTACACATTGCCGGCGGCATCTAGAATGATCTCACCGCGCATCTGGTCGGCGTAATTAAAATTAAGTGTTGCAGCTGTATTTACTCCGTCGTTGGCTGTTCCTCCCACAAAGGTTGAGGCTAGCAATGCATTTCCTGCTGCGTTCATCTTTACAACGATCATGTCGACACCGGCCGAATAGGAGATTCCGTTGATGGTGATATTTGTTCCGCCGCTGAATGAATTATCGTACGATCCTGCTGTTACCGGAAAATTACTAGAACTGGTTGTTCCGAAAATATGAAGTTCACCTGCGGCATTTACCATTAGCGAATGCGGTGCTTCACTGTTTGATCCTCCAACAAATGTGGAATACAAGCGGGTGTTTCCTGTTGCAGAAAATTTGGTAATTCCAATATCGGTTGTTCCTCCGTTAAAGCTGTTGTCGTAGGCTCCTGCTGTTGTGGGATATCCTGTTCCGAATGCAACACTTCCGGCGTATAGATTTCCGCTGTTGTCGTAGGTAGCCGTGAATCCCCAGTTGTCTGTAGTTGATCCGGTAAAAGTGGAAAAGATCAATGTTGGATCGATGATCAATTCCAAATTGGGATTGTAATTTCTTCCCAGCTGAAAAGAAACAATTCCGTTTTTGAGTTGATAGTTACAGGATATTAATTTTTTCTGACCATCGATCATTTGGTACGCCTCCGGAATGTATTCCACAACTTCTCCTGCATGGGTGGAGAAAATCAGTTTGCCGTTCACCAGCCTTGGTTCGATATGGGAATAACTCCATTTGATCTGCGCAGGATCTGCTCCCGGAGCTACAATGAAATCGTATTTGAAATAACCATCCTTGCTTCCTATGCGTAAATCAATTCCGGAATAGAAACTGCTGTACTGTACTGTGTAGGCTACAGGGACCTGACCTCTCCATTTGCTTTGATCATCACCCAAAAAATAGTTGTGATGAAAATTCGCCCACTCTGTTCCGTTGGCCTGTGCATTGGTGTTCGCTCCAATGAAATTCTGACGGTAAACATGGTTTCTGATCCCTGAATAATCCGAGGCCTGAATTTTATTGTGATGCAGCAAATGCAATTTTTCCATGTCATCCTGATTGCGGAAATGGAAAGTGATCCCGCCGTTTTCGAGCCAGGCTTCTCCTCCGCCTATGGTCATTCTGTAGAGCGCGCGATTGTCCCACTGACCCTTATTCACCACCATCGGAGGTTTTGGATCAATTACATCGCTGTGGGCAATGGCCGGACTAAAACTCAGAAGGAGAGTTGCCATGGAGAGCAACTGGAAAATGGATGTGTTTTTCATGTTAAAATTTGAAAAAGAGTGATTTACCACAAATATCGGAACAAAGACTAAGAAAGGCCTATAAAGGTTGCATCTTGGTTTATTCCGAAAAATCAGACGGCAATGCCTGCCAAAAATGAAGCGCGGGGATAAAGCGTATATTTGCCCGAAATATTTCTAAAATGAGCGTCATACCTGCCTTCATCGAGTCCAACAAGGACCGCTTTATCAATGAGTTACTCGATCTTTTGCGGATGCCGAGTGTTAGTGCTGACCCGAAGTTCAAGGCGGATGTGCTAAAAACAGCTGAAGCGATCAAAGCCCGATTGATTGAAGCTGGTGCGGATAAAGTAGAACTCTGCGCTACACCGGGAAATCCAATTGTGTACGGCGAAAAAATAATTGATTCCAAATTGCCAACCGTATTGGTTTACGGTCATTACGATGTGCAACCTGCAGATCCCTATGAACTTTGGACATCACCTCCATTTGAGCCTGTGATCAAAGACGGAAAAATTTACGCACGTGGTGCCTGCGATGATAAAGGTCAGGTGTACATGCACGTGAAAGCGTTCGAAACGATGATGCGCACAGGTACGCTTGCCTGCAATATCAAATTCATGATTGAAGGTGAAGANNCATTGCCAATGATATTCCTTCTATCGATACCGGATTGCGCGGATTGAGTTATCTGGAAGTGGAAGTTACCGGTCCGAACCGTGATCTTCACAGTGGTGTTTACGGTGGTGCCGTTGCAAATCCAATCAATATTCTTGCAAAAATGATTGCGTCGATGCACGACGAAAACAATCACATTACCATTCCCGGTTTTTACGATAAAGTAAATGAACTGAGCACTGCAGATCGTGCAGAACTGAACAAGGCGCCCTTCGATCTGAATGAATACAAAAAAGATCTTGCTATTGATCAGGAACATGGTGAAAAAGGATTTACCACTATCGAACGCACCGGTATTCGTCCTACACTCGACGTAAACGGAATTTGGGGTGGTTACATAGGAGAAGGTGCTAAAACCGTTCTTCCTTCAAAGGCATTTGCAAAAATTTCAATGCGTCTGGTTCCCAATCAGGATTCGCATGAGATCACCAAATTATTCAAAGATCATTTTCAACGTATCGCACCTAAGAGTGTGAAAGTTGAAGTTCGTCCACATCACGGTGGTGAGCCAATTGTTATCTCCACTGATTCTCCGGGTTATAAAGCGGCGAGTCAGGCCATGACTGATACTTTTGGTAAGAAACCCGTTCCAACGCGCGGGGGTGGAAGTATTCCGATTGTTGCTTTGTTCAAGAAGGAACTTGGTCTTGACTCCATTCTGATGGGATTTGGACTCGACAGTGATGCTATTCACTCACCCAATGAACACTATGGCGTATTCAACTATTTGAAAGGAATTGAAACTATTCCCTTGTTCTTCCGTTATTTTGCGGAATACAACAAGTAAAGAATGCGCATACTGCTTTTTAGTCTTACTGTTTTACTGAGTTCCTGTCTTTCCTACGAGCAGGTCGAATTCCGTAATGTTGAACGCGTCAATATCAAGCGTGATTCAAACAAGGAAATGGTGCTGAATCTCGGAGTGAAATTGTACAATCCCAATGGGTACAAAATCAAGGTGATTAAAAGTCAGCTCGATTTAACGATTTCAGGTACAAGCGCAGGAAAAGCGATTCTCGAAGACAAAGTGATTCTGCGCAAGCGAAAGGAAGAAGTGTACGATATCAATATTTCCATCGATCGTTCTGCAGTAACCAAAGCATTGATGGCTTCCGGAATTAATTTGCTTTTTACAGGGAAAGTTCCGGTTGAAGTAAAGGGTTGGATCAAGGGTAGGGTGTTTATTTTCGGAAAGAAATTTGATGTTGCCTTCAAAGAGCAGATCGATCCGAAGCAGTTCAAGATGAATTGATATGCCCAATCGTCTTTCGACTGAGAGTAGTCCGTATTTACGGCAACATGCAGAGAATCCTGTCGACTGGTTTCCCTGGGGCGAGGAGGCATTTTCCAAAGCCAAAGCAGAAGGAAAACTTGTATTGATCAGCATTGGTTATTCATCCTGCCATTGGTGTCATGTTATGGAGCATGAAACATTTTCGGATGTTGCTGCTGCGGAGGTGATGAACCGTTATTTTATCTGTATTAAAGTAGATCGCGAAGAGCGTCCGGATATCGATCAGGTGTATATGAATGCCGTTCAGCTGATGAGCGGACAAGGGGGATGGCCATTGAATTGTTTTGTGATGCCGGATGGTCGTCCGGTTTACGGCGGAACGTATTTCCCGAGGGAAAACTGGCTGAAAGTGCTGCAGCATCTCAATGCGATTTGGAAGGACGAACCCGAAAAAGTGGAAGATTATGCACAGCGCTTAACCGAAGGAGTTCAGTTAAGTGATCTCGCCATTCCTGAAGAAGGGTCGAATACATTTTCTGCAGCATATGCGGATCAGGTGGTTCAGCGTTGGAAGAATCATTTCGATTCGATCGAAGGTGGCCCCAATCGTGCGCCTAAATTTCCATTACCGAACAATTACGAATTTTTGTTGCGTTATGCCATTTACAGAAACGATGATTCGGTAATGAAGCATGTTCGTTTAACACTGGATAAAATTGCGTTAGGCGGAATTTACGATCAGCTGGGTGGTGGTATTACCCGGTACTCCACCGATATGATCTGGAAGGTTCCGCATTTTGAAAAAATGTTGTACGATAATGCGCAAATTATCTCCTTATACAGCGAAGCATTTCGGTTTACGCGCGATCCGCTTTATCTGGAAATTGCAGAGCGAAGTATCCGTTTTTGTATAGAGGAATGGTCGAAACCGGAAAGTGGTTTTTATTCCGCATTGGATGCCGATAGCGAAGGTGAAGAAGGGAAATATTACGTCTGGAAAAAGGACGAATTGCAGGGATTGCTGGGAGAAGAGTACAGTTGGTTTTCGGAGTATTACAACATCAATTATCTGGGTGAGTGGGAGCACGGAAATTATATTCTACTTCGCAGAGAACGTGATGATGCATTTGCACGAAAACACAAAATGGATATCGATGATTTTCTTCAGAAAAAAAAGAAAGCGCATCACCTGTTAATGACCGTACGAAAGAAACGGATCTCTCCATTGCTGGATGATAAAATTCTTTGTTCCTGGAATGCCTTAATGATCACTGCGCTTTGCGATGCATGGAAATGCAGTGGAAAGAATGAATATCGGGATAAAGCCATCTCAACAGCACATTTTATTCTGCGTGAAATGCTGAAGGGAGATGGAGGCTTGTATCATTGTTTCCATTCGGGAAAAGCGTATGTGGATGGATTTCTGGAGGATTATGCGTTTTGCATCGAGGCGTTTACCCGATTGTTTTCCATTACAGGTGATGAACTTTGGCTGGCCTATGCCGATAAGTGGGCAACGTATGTGCTCCATTATTTTTCTGATGAAAATGACATCTTGTTTTATTTTACCTCTTCAAAATCGGAAGCACTCATAGCACGCAAAACGGAATTGTCGGATAATGTTATTCCCGCTTCAAATTCTGTTATGGCGCGTTCCTTGCATGAGTTGGGCGGTATTATGGGTAAGATTGAATATACACACAGAGCCAATAGAATGCTGCAAACCGTTTATTCGCATATGGAAGCTTATGGTGCCGGATATTCCAATTGGGGAATGCTCCTGCTCGATCTTTTGGAGGAACCGAAAGAAGTGGTGGTTTGTGGTGAGGATGCCGACACGATGGCCTTGAGGATTTTACAGGATGTTCCGCCGCATGTGCGGGTGTATGTCTGCATAGCGGAAAGCGACTTGCCTTTGTTCAAAAACAGGTTCAAAACCGGACAATCCCTCATTTACGTTTGCCGCAACAAATCCTGTAATTTGCCGGTGCAAAGTCCGGAAGAAGCATTGGAACAATTGACATGAAAGCAAGCGGAATTATCTTTTTTTTCTTTTTACTGTCGGTGCATTTGCCTGCGCAGATTATCGATAACGCGGGCGGAACGGCATTTACCGACGATAACTTTTTTAATTCTTCCTTTATTCGTACCAACAAGGTGCAGATTATCCGCGGTAGCGTAAGCACCAAACGCGAGGGAGAACCCATGATTCAACGCAGTCAGTTTTTCCATTACGAATTCGATACCAAGGGAAGAATTATTTTAATGATGTCGACCTTTGCTTCGTACAGCAGCAATCGCGATACTACCATTATTCAGTTTGAGTACAACGACAAAGGACTGCTGGCGACCAAACGTAGAAATGATAACAACGGATTTTATTCCTATAACTACGAATACGATTCGCTGGGCAGATTGATCAAAGAAACCTATTGCAGGGATGAGAATTGCGGGGTGGACCGCTACCATTTTAAGCTGGGACAACGTTTTGTGATTTCTTCTGAAACTTATAGCTATCACCAATATGTAAAGAATCAGAAGGTGAAGAAATTTTATAATAACTACGGACTCCAATACCAGGAAGAATTTTCGTATTACAACGAATTGGGTTATCTCACCGAGGAAGTTTTGCGTCTTACTTTAAGCGGGAAAGAATCGAAAATTCAGTACGAATACGATGAGAAGGGAAGGATAAGTAAAAAGAACGATATCAGTTATGTTTTCGGATTCAACGAAATCAGCAATACATACACCTACGATAAATTAGGGAATTTGGATGAGCAGGCTATTTTCCATAATGGAAAGCAGAAAACATTACGGTCGATGTTGTACGATAAAACAACGTATCTGATGACCGCCCAGGTGATGAAAGATTTCGAGACGGGATTGATTTATGTGTTTAAATATTCGTACGAGTTTTTTTAGGAGAAGATCCTAAAATAACTAAACGAAAAAGCCCCGCATAAATGCAGGGCGATTCCGAACAAACAACAAACCAAACTAAGCCACACTTTGCTACCTCCTGTGTGTATTGGCATCTTTAAGGCTTAAGCCTTTTTCCTTGACTTCAGGTGAAGGAGCGTTCCCGGTTCGGGTTCTCCTGTGCCTGGAGTAATATTGTTGAGCTTATAAAGTTTGCTCAGTTTTATCCCGTATTTCTGGGAGATGTTATGCATTGTGTCCCCCTCCTGAACACGATGCGTTTCAACCTGAGCTTTATTTCTTTTGGGTTGGAGATAAATAATATCCCCGGGTTGCAGAACGTCTTTTTTACTTAGATCGTTGTATTTGTAGATCTGCCACAAACCCAATTCAAATTCTTTTGAAATTTTATAATACGTGTCGCCATCTTTTGCAATGATGAACTTGATGTGGTTATCGTGTACTTTAACCTTGTGCTGAATCTGATTGATCCCGTTGAATTCTTCCTGACGCGCAACACTTGGTTTTTTTGCGGCAATGTTGTTTACCACATCATAATGATTCAATCCATTGTCTTCGATGATCTGAATTAGAATATCTGCGTATTGCGGATTGGTTGCATAACCAGCTTTTTTCAATCCTTTTGCCCAACCGCGATAATCGGTCTGATCAAGTGTGAATAAAGAAGCATAACGACTTCTGTTCTTCAGAAACAGAGAATGATCGCGATACGATTCACCGGCTGTATTGTATTTGCGGAAACACTCATCCCTGCGGTCGTCGTCCTGTATAAACGTTTCTCCGTTCCAGTTATCATGACATTTAATTCCGAAATGATTGTTGGCATAACGTGCGAGTGGACTATTTCCATCTCCGCTTTCGAGAATACCCTGCGCAAGTGTAATGGATGCGGGCACGCCGTATTCGAGCATTTGACGCTGAGCTTCATCCACCCATTGCGATACATACTCTTTTCTGGAAATCCTTCTTTCCGCGGGCTGTGCATTGGCCTGGATTTGGAATATTCCGGCCACGAACAGTGCTAACGATTTGAATACCAGTGATTTCATTGCTTGTTTGTTTATTGTTTGTTGATTGCTTGTTGAAAACAGGTAGTCTAACGCAGGTTTTTAACATAGGTTTCAGAATTGTTAATATCTTTTTGAAGTAAATTATAGGTAAGCTTTATAAATAGCTGAATTTTAGTGTTTTAAGATTTTTTGTATATTTTAAATTTTTCCTTTTTATCTTGCATAAAAAAACTGCGATGAGAATTATTGTTCTGATAATCATGATTTTAGGCGTTTCAGGGTCTTGCCTGGCTCAAATAAAGCAAGTAGCGCGACTGGAACTTGAATTGTATGAAGAAGGAGCCGATCATACCGATATACTGGGACCTCATGGTCTTATTGTTCACGGACGTATCAATATTAAAGGGAGAGGTGACCTGTGGTCGATCCGCCGATTCAATACGGATTTAAAACTTATCGATTCTACCGGTTTTGCGATTAGTGAACGAATGATTCTTACCCAAAGTTGGTTAACAGATGATTTTTCGGCCTTGTATTTTTTGTTTACCGAAAAGGCAAAGCGAACTTATTATAAACTACTCCGCTTCGATACTCCAACCGGAAAAATGTCTGTTAAAGAAGCTGAATTACCCAAAGGAACCTTTTTTAATAAGATGAGTGTTGTAGGGAATTCAATTTTTTTGTCGGGCACTTTAGATAAAAAAACAGCTTTATTCCTTTTCGACTTCGAAGCAGGTTCCTTTACAAATGTCAATTATATTCCTCTTCAAAAATACAGCGTTATAGGGATGGATGTGCCTGCCGAAGAACCCATGTTAATGGTAACCGATGCAAAGGGAATGGGTAAGGGCTTTTCTTTCCGGGTTAGTTTTTTTGATGAGAAGGGAATTCCCACATTTAAACCACAAGCTGTTATTTCACAACCCGATTATTATTGCCGAAGCGCATCTTTAACGTTGTTGGGTGGTAATGAGTATATTTTGACAGGCTCCTATTCCCAAGGAAAAAAAAGTACTGCAAACGGGGTGTATTTTACACGCTATGAAAACGACCAGCAAATAATGTTGAAATACCACAGTTTTTCAGGCTTTAAAAATTTCTATGAATACCTGAATCCGCGTCAAAAAGAAAGAATGGAAAAAAAGGCGGAAAAGAAAGCGAAGAAAGGGAAAGAAGAGTTCATTGAAGCCTATATCGCAAGTCATCCGGTTTTTACATTTAATGGAAACTATATGTATGTGGGTGAAATTTATTACCCCACATACCGTACAGAGGTTTATTATACAACTGGACCAAACGGCCAAATGATGCGTCAGACTCGTCGTGTTTTTGATGGCTACCAGTATACCCATGCTGTTGTATTGGCAATGGATAAGGATGGAAACAAAGTGTACGATCATTGTTTTCCGATGTGGTCAGGATTTAAACCAATGACAGTTCGTCGATTTTTAAGAATTGTTGTTGGAAGCGATCAAGCTGATTTGTTATTTGGGAATGGCTCAACTGTTAAAGGGATGCGGATCACCGGTAATAATATTGCCGAACTCAATTATGGAGAAATTGAAACCGGAAATGAAAACGATAAAGTTCGTTGGACATCCATGACTCAGACTTCGTATTGGTACGATAACTATTTCATCTCTTACGGTAGCCAGTCCATTAAGAATTCCGATGAAAATGGAAAGAAAAGGCGTACTGTCTTTTTTGTGACGAAGATGCAGTTTTGATCCCTCGATTGAACTTTTTTTATGTATGTTAAATTGTTAACCCGATAACGAAAAGATTGGAGAGCAAGAATCATCCTTTGCTTTGGAAGTATTGAAAAAGATATATAGGGAGCAACATTGAGCAAATTCGAGCTTTGTTTAATTCGGTGGAAACCATTGAATAATTAAGGGGACCATTTATGGTCACCAATGGCTAATTGTTTTTATTTAATGTATTTTTTTCTATATTAGTTGCAATCAAACTTATTATTATGATTAAGCAACTGTTTTTTCTAACCTGTTTATTCCTGATTGTTTTTCCTGGCCGGTCTCAGATGAGAGAGGTGGCTCGGGTGGAGAATAAATATAGGCAAGGCGCAGATTATATGTTTTTAAACCGTGAAAATGGAATTGTTCTTGGAGGTCTTGTTTTTGCTGAAGATAAGAAACCCATGACGTATGCATTTAAACATTACAATACTGATTTAAAGCTAACAGATTCAGTTGTATTTGAAGTCCCAATGGGTTTCGCTTTATTTGGAAATAGGAAAATTGAAGATGATATTTATTTTGTTTTTAGTACCTATAATAAGACACCGGTATATATTATTGCCAGATATCGAATACCGGAAAAAAAGGTTGAACTAAAGCGGGGCACTTTACCAAAGTCTTACCTAATAATTGAGGTTGCTTCATTGAAAGATAAATTATTTTTTCGTGGTGGATCCCGCAGAGATCAACAACTACTTCAGTATGATTTTGAGAGCAACACTTTAAAGACAATTCCTCTACCGGGTAATGTTCAGGACGCAAAGTTTCTATTTTATGTTCCAGACGGTTCCAGTTCTATTTTACATGTTGCCCTTTCTGCAGGAAAAGGTAAAGGATTTAAATTTTACAGCCATTTTTTTAATGAGAATGGGGAGTTTGCAAAAAAATCCCAAAGGGTAATTGAGGAACCGGGCTATTATTGTCGTACCGCATCAATGACAGAATTGTCAGAGAATGAATATATCCTTGTGGGGACTTATTCGAAGGGAAAAGCTGTAACAACAAATGGAGTTTATTTTGCGCGTTACGAAAACGATAATCAGGTTGTGAATAAACGATACAGTTTTTCAGATTTCCCTGAATTCAGCAAAAAAGTTGGTGATGGCAGAACCGGATTTAATAATTGGGGAAATGTTGAGCGCCAGACCAATCGGAAAACCCAAAAGGGAAAAACGGATTTTTTGGAGGCCAATGTCCTGATTCATTCATTGTTCAAGTTTCAGGGTAATTATGTTTACATTATTGAATGCTATTATCCAACATTCCGAACTGAATACAGTAGTATGACGAACCAAAATGCAAGTACTGCAAGATCAGTTTTTGATGGTAATGTGTTTACCCATGCACTAGTCCTTGGATTGGATCATTTAGGGAATGTTGTATATGACTTTACATTCGATTTGCCCAAAAAGCTGTTAAAAGATTATCAAGCCAGACGTCAACTTGGAAGTATACGCAAAGATGATGCTGTCGATATTTATTTCAAGTATCCTAAAGATTTAGAATGCATGCGTTTGTCCAATAACCAATTAACAGAGATCAAAAAAGTCAGGACCGATTCAGATTCTCTAGATGCGGTTTATTCAGCAAAATCACAGCATTGGTACGGGGATTATTACATTAGGTATGAAATGATCAAGCGCCTTATTCCCGGTGAGAAGAAAAAAGAGGAAACAATATTTGAGACAGTCAAATACAAAAAAGAAATTCACAACTGATCTTTGATCTGTCGTAATTTATCTTTGAGCATGATCAGCTTTTCAATGACGGCTCTTTTGTCGAGTTCGTCATTGATCAGTTCTTCTTCCTTGTGATCCAACTCTCTTATTTTTTCCTTGGCGCCCTGTAAGGTATAACCCTCGCCTTTTACCAGGGTGAATATTTTTTTGAAATTCTCAATGTCTTCCGCAGTAAAGAGACGATTCCCTTTTTTGTTTTTTGTGGGTTTGATTACATCAAATTCCTTTTCCCAAAAGCGGATCAGTGATGTATTCACGCCAAACATAGCTGCAACTTCTCCAATGGAGTAGTACAGTTTTTGTGTGGGGCGTTCCTTGTAGGGCATGGTGATGATTAGTCGAAGGAGGTTCCGGATGAAGATGCTGCCTTCAACATCTCTTCGTATTCTGCAGGCGAAAGATCGTTGTAATAATAATTCACGGGATTTACCTTTTCGCCATTGCGCAGTACTTCATAATGCAAATGCGGAGCTGTCGATTTTCCGGTACTACCCACGAGTCCGATCACTTCTCCGCGTTTTACTACCTGTCCGATTTTCGCCTTAAATGCACTGAGGTGGGCATACATGGTCTGGTAACCGAAACCATGATCGATCAATACAATGTTACCGTATCCCCAGTAGTTCGATTCCACATTGATCACTTTTCCGTCGCCTGTTGCATATACCGGTGTGCCTGTTTCGCTGGGGAAATCCATTCCGGTGTGCATGGCTCTTGTTTTGTAGATCGGATCGATACGCCAGCCGTAAGGACCAATTCCTGCCCTGAGATCTTTTCGGTTTACAGGGATGATAGCAGGAATACTGCTCAGCATCTTTTCTTTCGTTTTGGCGAGTTTAATCACTTCATCGAAACTTTTCGATTGTGCGTATAGTTTTTTCTCTATGCGATCAAGCGCCTGCCAGGTTTCGGTCATGAGCTGACCGCTTTCGTATTCGGCGAACTGACGGTATTTGTTGCTTCCGCCGGTTGCACGATCGCGTTTGTGGTTGGGATAGGGTTCCGATTCGAAAATAACGCGGTAAATGTTATCGTCGCGCAGTTGAATATCGGAGAGCACAATTTCCATTTCGCGCATTTGCTTTTTCAGGAGATCGTATTGCTGACGCAGTTGTTCGTTCTCCCGCTCAAAGGCCTGCTCGCGGGGTGATTTGAAAAAGGATTGATTTTCGTAAATCAGAATGATCGCAACAGCAAAAACAATACTTCCCGCCAGATAAGGAAGTGCTTTCCTGATCCGGTCGCGAATCCCTGGTTCTACCTTTTCGTAGGTGAGGGTCTGCGGATTGTATTTGTATTTGACCTTGGTCATGAGCGTCTAAGTTAACGATTCAGCGGGAAATGGAAGGGAAGAGGGGGGAGATATTCGTTTTATGTTTGGAGTTATTGGGTTGGGATTGATGATGTAAGACGTTGATTGGCAAGGGGGAGGGGGTGGTTGGGTGTCTGGGTAATTAGGTAATTGGTAAATTGGTAATTGGGTATAGGGTAATTTGGTGTCTGGGTAATTGGTAATAGGTAATTATAATTGTCCTCGTCCTCGTCCTAGTCTCCGTTCCCGTTCCCATTCTCTTACCTCATTTTATTCCCCTTTTTCACCCTTGTGATGGGGCTGTTTTCCTACATTTGCGCCTCGCAAGTTTTTCCCTATGATGACAGCTGCCGAAATACGCAAAACCTTCCTGGAATATTTCCGGTCGAAACAACACGAAATTGTTCCTTCCTCACCAATGGTGGTAAAGAATGATCCTACACTCATGTTTACCAACGCGGGAATGAATCAGTTCAAGGATCTTTTTCTTGGTAATTCTCCAATAAAACATCCGCGTATTGCAGATACTCAAAAATGTTTGCGCGTTTCCGGTAAACACAACGACCTCGAAGAAGTGGGTGTGGATACCTATCACCATACCATGTTCGAAATGTTGGGAAACTGGAGTTTCGGCGATTATTTCAAGAAGGAGGCGATCGAATGGTCATGGGAATTACTGACAGAAGTGTACAAGATCGATAAAGATCGTATGTACGTCACCGTATTCGAAGGAAGCAAGGACGATGGTTTGGGTTTCGATCAGGAAGCGTATGATCATTGGAAAAAATTTATTGCAGAAGACCGCATCCTCAAAGGGAATAAAAAAGATAATTTCTGGGAAATGGGTGATACCGGTCCCTGTGGCCCTTGCAGTGAGATTCATGTCGATTGCCGTCCCGATGCAGAACGCGCCAAAGGTGACGGTGCTTCGCTGGTGAATAACGATCATCCGCAGGTGATTGAAATCTGGAACAATGTGTTCATGGAATTCAACCGCAAGGCTGATGGTTCATTGGAGAAATTGCCTGCTCAACATGTCGATACAGGAATGGGGTTTGAACGTCTTGTTCGTGTTTTGCAAGGGAAATCTTCCAATTACGATACGGATGTTTTCATGCCGCTTATTCGTAAGATCGAAAATTTGTCGCGTAAAAAGTACAATGGTGCCGATACTTCTGATGCGCAGGAAAAAATAAATATTGCAATGCGTGTTATCGCCGATCATATCCGCGCGATTTCATTCAGTATTGCCGACGGACAATTGCCTTCGAACAATGGTGCGGGATATGTCATCCGACGCATTCTTCGTCGTGCCATTCGTTACGGGTACCAGTCGCTCGAAATGCGCGATCCTTTTTTCTTTCAACTGGTAGCAGTACTGGCTGCCGAAATGGGAGATGCATTTCCTGAATTGCGTTCACAGAAAGAGCTGATCGAAAAAGTGATTCGCGAAGAAGAGGTTTCATTCTACCGCACACTGGAAAACGGGATTCGCCGTATCGAGAATGTGTGTGAAGAATTGAAATCAGGAAAAGAAAAAGTGATCGATGGATCTACCGTTTTCGAATTGTACGATACGTTTGGATTTCCGGTCGATTTAACATCGCTCATTGCTCGTGGACATGGATTGAGTATTGATGAGTCCGGATTTCAGAAGGAACTGGAAAAGCAAAAAGAACGTTCGCGTGCAGCAACCAGTATCGAAACCGATGATTGGGTTGTTTTGCGCGAAGATCAGGAGGAAGAGTTCATTGGGTACGATCATCTTGAAACCAACATTTCCATTGTGCGTTACCGCAAAGTGAAACAGAAAGGAAAAGAATTGTTTCAGCTTGTTTTCGATTATACGCCTTTCTATCCTGAAGGTGGCGGACAAGTTGGCGACAAAGGATATTTACAAAGTGGAAACGAGAAAGTATTCATCATCGATACGAAGAAGGAGAACAATCTCATAGTTCACTTTTCTGAAAAATTACCTGCAGATCCTTCTTCGCAATTCATTGGTGTGGTAGATCGCAGCAAGCGGAAAGATACTGCCTGCAATCACTCGGCAACACATTTGCTGCATGAAGCACTGCGCGATATTCTGGGGACACATGTTGAACAAAAAGGTTCACTTGTGAATTCGGAATATCTGCGTTTCGACTTTTCTCACTTTTCGAAAATGAGCGATGAAGAAATTCGCAATGTAGAAAAGCAGGTGAATGAACGCATCCGCGAAAATCTTCAGTTGGACGAACACCGTGCAATGCCTGTTGATGATGCGAAAGCAATGGGTGCAATGGCCTTGTTCGGAGAAAAATATGGCGACAAAGTACGCGTGATCCGTTTTGGTTCGAGCGTTGAATTGTGTGGTGGAACACATGTTCGTTCTACAGGTGAAATCGGTATGTTTAAAATTGTTTCGGAAGGTGCTGTAGCTGCAGGAATTCGTCGTATCGAAGCGATTACCGGAACAAAAGCTGACGAGCATTACCGCAAACAGGAAGACTTATTGAATCAGGTAAGCGATTTGTTGAAGCGTCCGGCCGATGTGGTAAAAGCACTGACCGATCTTGTTCAGCAAAATGCAGAGCTGAATAAAAAAATGGAACTGCTGGCGAAAGAAAAAGCAGGAAGCATAAAATCCGAATTGCTTAAAAAGGTACGTTCGGTGAATGGTGTAAATATTATTGCGCAAAAAGTAGATCTCGATACGGCCAATATAAAAGACATCGCCTATCAGTTAAAAGGCGAAGTAAAATCATTGTTTCTCTTACTCGCCAATGAGCAGGATGGTAAACCGGGTATTACGGTGATGATTGATGAGAGTCTGGTGAACGAGCGAAAACTGCATGCGGGAAATATTGTGCGCGAGCTTGCAAAAGAAATCAAAGGCGGTGGCGGTGGTCAGCCTTTCTTTGCAACTGCAGGTGGCACTGATGCGAGTGGGATTGCGCGGGTGTTAGAGAGAGTGGAGGAGTTAGTGGGGTAATGTGCTAATCCCGACGCTCCCTTCAGTCGGTCGGGATGATTCTTCCTTCGGTCGAATCATGTGCTAGTATGCCAGTACTGACGCTTAGGTTGTGGTGGTGAATGGATAATTCATCTTGTGTAGAAAGTATTGCTGGAATACCTTTTGAAAAGATCTTCCGGAAGCCGTGATCATCGGGGTGACTGCGAATCCGAAATTATCCACCCATCAATAATCTTTACTTTGCGGCAAATTGTTTGTTTTCTGTTCACCAATTACCGTTCACTGATCACTGGCCTGTCCCGACCAATGGCGTCGGGATCACTGATCACCGTTCACCCGCATTCTATCCTGAAATTATTGCGGTATTTTCTCTTCCAAAACAATGTTTCCGGATTTATCGAAATAAGTACAGGTCATTTTATTCATGCAGATTTTCCATTTGTCAATTCCGGTATTCGCACACATAGCAATGAATGTCGGGTAATCGGTTTTTCCCTGCTGATGGTCTAGTAGTCCTGATTTGAATCCTTCTGTGTTGGCATGGTCTGCAATTGTAATGGAATTGTATTTTTCAGGAATTTGAACGCAATGATCATCAGCTCCGAAAAAATCAATTCGACCATCCTTAACAAAGGTCTCGTACCTGGTCACACCCATTGCTTTTATTTCCTTGATATACATCGGGAAATCTGCACCTGATTTCACTTTGCTGTGAGCGTTTTTGATGTGTTCTGCGGTAAACATTAGAATTTGGTTTAGATGATTTTATGCGGAATTTGAAAACTGAAAATACTCAAAACTACTGTGAATGCAATGAGTGAATGAGGGAAAAGCATTTGAGATGAACTTGTGAGTACTCCTTGTGTTCTGCATTTTTATTGTTTGTTTCTCAAGGCGGGACTCAGGGTTTCTATAGTGGAATGCGTAATCCTAATTATCAAGCCGGAAGTCCCACTATTGCTCGGGTTTTTGGTGTGTTTTCCTGACAACTATCATGCAATTTCAATTGAAATTTTGTCGTAGTTTTGAATGTCCAATTCAGTAGTGCCTGCTACCTGTAAAGTTGAAGTCTGAACCGTATGCGATTATTTTTTGGTTTTATCGTTCTGTTTTGTTCCGCACTTCAGTTGAATGCAGGATCAGATAGTTTGCAGACCGGCAAGACGAATGGTGGCCTTGTGATCGATGGATTTGCGGATGTGTATTATGCCTTCGATTTTAATCAGCCTGCTTCCGGGAACCGACAGCCTTTTATGTTCAATCACAACCGACATAACGAGGTCAATCTGAACCTTGGTTTTGTTCGTGTTGGGTTGGAGAAAGAAAATTACCGCGCAAAACTTGCATTGCACACCGGTACTTATGTCAACGCGAATTATGCCGCTGAACCCGGTTTGCTGAAAAGTTTGTTCGAAGGGAATATTGGCTTTTCGCTGAATAAAAAGAGAACAGTATGGATCGATGCAGGTATTTTGCCTTCACACATCGGATTTGAGTCGGCGGTTTCCTTAGACAATACCACACTTACAAGGTCTCTATTGGCTGAGAATTCACCGTATTTTATGTCGGGAATAAAGCTAACGTACAACAACGATAAAGGATTGGAAATTTCCGGAATGCTTTTAAACGGTTGGCAGCGCATTCAGCGTGTTCCCGGTAACTCACTGCCTTCTTTCGGTACACAAATCACGTATTCGCCGACAGATAAATTTTCGTTCAATTGGAGCAGTTTCACCGGTACTGATGATCCCGACAGTACGCGACGTTTAAGGGTGTTCAATAATTTTTACAGCAAAATTCAGCTTTCGAAAAAGTTGGGAATCATTGCAGGATTTGATATCGGAATGCAGCAAAGTCAAAAACATGCTTCCAATTATCATATGTGGCTGAGTCCTGTTCTGATTGCGCAGGTAAAACTACACCCGAAATGGAATTCTGCCCTGCGATTGGAATATTACCATGATGAGAACGGTGTAATGATTTATACGGGAACACCCAATGGTTTTCAGACTTCAGGTGTTTCCCTGAATTTCGATTATGTGCGCAGCGAAAACGTGATGTGGCGAATCGAAGGACGAATGCTCAATGCGCGTGATGAAATTTTTGAGAGAAATGGATCACCTGTGCGGAACAATTTCTTTATCACGACTTCAGTAGCTGTTCGGTTCGGGGGAGAGTAGTTAGCGGGTAAAAGTTAGGAGTTATAAGTTAGGAGTTGCTGCTGTTCACTTTTCACCGTTCACTATTCACTGAATTCTATAATTGAAATGCCTTCCAAATTAGCACTATTGTTTTTTAAGAATGCATAAGTTATTTTATCCACTTTACAGTTTACAAACAGAACTTTCTTAAATCGTTCGTTGTATTTAAAAAAGGTATTAAGGATTGTTGCGTTCTCAAATTTCACTCCGTAGAATGAACAGTGTTCAAAATGACAATCTTCTATTGTGCCGGTGAAAATCATATGGCTGATATTTGTGCGGGAAAATTTGGTGAATTTCCAGACAACATCATTTACCATGTTGTTTTCCATGTTCGTTTCTGTAATTTCTGCTCCGGAAAAATCAGATAATGAAAAGTCACATTTTTCTATATTGCTTTTGTAAAACACTGTATCAATGAGCGAACAATTACCAAAATTGTTGTTGAGCAGATTGGAAGATTGAATTTTACTGTTTCTAAGATCAGAACCCGAAAAGTCGCACCGCTCAATATTGTTTTTCCCTAGTACGAGTCCTGAAAGTTCGGAGTTTTTAAATTGACAGTTCTTAAGATTGGATGAGCTGAATTTTTCTTTCAGATTCTTTAGTCCCGAAAAATCTGCATCTGTCCAGTTGCCTTGCGACATATCCCAGCTCCAGTCTGGCTTTGGTACGGGTGTTCCTTCTCTTTTTTTGTTAAGTACAGGTTCAGGCCTCACAGGTTCTTTTGTGGGAAAATCTTCCGAGAAGTAATTAAGGTCAACCCCTAGTATATCGGCAAGGCGATTGAGGGTTGTTATGTCAGGCATAGATTCGCCACGCTCCCATTTGCCCACGGCCTGTGGACTGATTGAAACGTGTTGGGCCAGTTCCGCCTGTGAAAGATCTTTTTTCTTGCGCGCTTCGGCAATTTTACTGCCAATGGATTTCGTGGTAGACATCATCTCAGTTTGTTTGGTGATACTGCAAAATTACTCCGCACCATCCTGGACTTGCAACTTTTTCCCACCACTTTCAGTTGTTTTTAGGCTACAATTGGTTGTTTTACGACAACTTCCGGTTGTTTATTGCTTTGTCTCTCTATTTTGGAGTTGGTGGAACGAACTTTGAACTATTGCATTAACTAATGAGAGTGTGGGTAGGCTAAAGCGAAGTTCTTTAAATCCAAACAATCACTTCAATTTCCTGATTCAATACGATGTTTTCCTTTTTCCGGATTTCTGCTTTAAGGGGTAGGATGTAGGTCTTGTGTTTGGTGTCGAACCAAATGGCGGTTTCCCACTTACTGTTTCCGGTTTCTGCAATGGCTTTTAGTCTTCCCCAGCCTTCTTCCTGCCATTTGAGGTGTTCGCGGATCTCTGCTGCCATTTCTACGGGCATGGATACAAAATACCATCCTCCCGGTGCAGTATGTTGCCAGGTTGTTGCGGTGAAGGTGTAATTGATTAGCAAATCTTAATAGTATTCATTCTAAAGTTCACTTTACACCGTTCAATATCATTTATTCATGTTTAACGGATAGTACTGCATTTTGGAGTAATTGGTTATCAGTTATTAGTTAGGAGTAAATAGTTATTAGCTATTAGCTATTAGTTGTTAGGTTAGGTATTTTAAGGAAATAAAATTTCAAATTCACTGGCCTGTCCTGACCAATGGTGTCGGGATCACTGTTCACCATTTAAACGACAATCCTGCCTGTTCGAGCAATTGTTTCAATTTAGGTAGGGTGCTTTTTCCCATGCCGTGTAATGCGAGAAGTTCTTTCTCGGTGTATTGGCTTAGGTCCTTGAGTGTTTTAATATTTTCCCTTTCCAATGCTCTTCGCGCCGGAGCTGCTATCAAGGATAGAAAATGATCTTGTGGCTTTCTGATAGCCTCACAAATCGGACAAACAGGACAGTCGCTGCTTTTGTGGAATGTGTGTCCATTTTCGCAGGTCTTTTCATTTTTTTTGGTTGCCATCGTATTTCGGTATTACATTTTTTCGCAACTCAACCAATATTGCTTTAAAAGAACAATTTCCATGTAGTAAAAACCACAGCAATAATCATTCAAGCGAAACTCTAATGGAACTTCTCGAAACCAATCGTATCTAAAGAGCCACTGATTTGAATGCGTTTGAGTCTAAGCTAACACCTGCAAAACAACTGCTTGATCAGTGCCACCAATAGATCATTACATTTTCGCCACCTTTTACCGATTCAATTAAAGTTCGGCCATTGACAGAAACTTTTGCTCCTACAGGAATTTGAACGTTTCTGTTGCCGTGTATATTTCCTCCAACAGAAAAAACAGCTGCGCCGCCTTCTTTACGCGGACCTGCATCAGGCCATTTAACAACAATTGTGGCAGGTTTTGTTCTCCGTTGATCAACTGTAAATTTCACTTCGGCTTTCGCTCCTTCATACATCTGCATCAAACCAAACTCCGGATTTACCTTCTGCGCCAAATAAAGTTCTTTTTCTCTCGGGGTCATTTTTGCCATCGCATTCTTTTCGGCCTCTTCCTGCATTTCAAGATCACAATTGTTCACCGCTTGTTCGTACTCGTTGTAAAG
Source organism: Flavobacteriales bacterium UBA2798 (assembly GCA_002351955.1). Classification (GTDB taxonomy): domain Bacteria; phylum Bacteroidota; class Bacteroidia; order Flavobacteriales_D; family UBA2798; genus UBA2798. Next base: position 39,470 of record DEHO01000050.1, on the reverse strand, counting down.
CGCACGATTGGCTAGAATGTTATACGATGCTTCATAGCGCTCTCTGGTTTCATTGTCGAGCGTAATCAAAAAATATCCTTTCAGGTTTTCGATCTTTTTAAAATCGCTTCCTTTCATTTTAGCAGTGATTTCGGTGCTTACCTCAATAATGTACTGGCCATCTTGTTGTTTTGCTAAAAACTGTAAAGCATCTGCAGGACGTATGCGTGCCAATGCGTCTAAATAGGCCATTTTCTTGGTTTTTGCATTTTCGAATTTCTGATCTACTTTGTATTTAGCGATCACATCATCGTAATAATTTCTTTCAGGAACAATGGGGATTAATACATCGTTTGTATTGTAAGCATAATCAAACTGGTCCAAAACGATGGTTTGCATAAAGTCTTCGCTTTCGCCATACTCTTCGAAAACATTTATTTTATTCTTTACCCGGAAATAAATCAAATTCTTCAGCATCGATTTATCAAGATACTCCGTTATTTTTTTTGGGAGTTTAAGCCGGGCGTACACAAAATCCTTTCCTCCAAACTCAATTTTATCTTCCTGGGGTTTTTCATAATCGTTTGTAAAACTCAATACGCCACCTGCAAACTCTTCGGCCGACATTTTGTTATCAATGTAGGTGCTGATCTTAAACTTGTTCTCAGCAGCTAACTTCGTGCGCAATGCATTTACCTGCTCCAGTTTTTTGCTATTGATTGCGCTTGCAGTAGTAGTACCTACGTTTGAATTGTTCGGTGTGGTTTTTTCTGCATTCTCTTTTGGTTTTTCTTTTTCAGATTCTTTTTTTACAGGAACTTTTTCTTTCAGCTTCCCAACGTTGATCTGAGCTTGTGCATCTGAGAACAAACCTGTAATAAATACAAAAGAGATTATATAACAATAAGCAGATTTCATGGTAGTATTTTTTAGGTTAACATCTGAAGGTCAAAAATAGATTTTTTGGTCTTATAATCCAATGTAGATGCTAAAAATCATTTAATTTCATATAGCGTTAATTTTGTATGAAAAACTTCGGACTCTTGCCTAAGGCAATTGTACCATTTTAAAGGGGAGTTGAGAGGCTTAGACCACTCGGCCGGTATTAAGCTGTTTTACGCCTATTCAATTTATTTAAGCAGCAAATGGGTAGTGCCGCGCCCAAAACTGCGCCCAGCGCTCCTGTAATTGTGAAATTGAGCAATGTTGGAAAAGGATGAAAGCCTTCGCTTGCATGTAATCCGTAAAAAAGGTCAAATACCTTGTTGGTTTCGTGGGTGTGGTAATAGCAGGGGTTTGGGATCAGGATTTTTTCGATGATGCCGTAATTGAACACAAAGGCAAAAATAATACCTGCCAATGATGAAAGAATAATGAGTACGACTCTCTTTGCATTCATGGATTGCTATTTCCTCTTTTTCTTTTTGTTTGTTTACTTTTTATCCGGAAATGCTTTTAAGGTGTCTTTTGCGTTTAAGGACGTAACTACTTTTTTACCTGTTTTTGCTTCCAGTTCCAGTCTTGCCACTTTGGCTACATTGCCGCCTTGGTTGGCCACTTTTTTACTTTCTTCAAAATTTTTGGGATTGGTTGCAACCGAAATATCTTTTGTTGATGCCTCGGCCAGCATATTCAAAATTAATTCGGTGTTGCTCATGTTGTCTCTTAAATTCTCCTTTTTTAACCCCTTAAGCACCTTGTACTCTTTGGTCGTTTTGTCACTCCAGGCTTTGGTAATGATGTCCGTTAGTGTAGCAAAGTGTAATCCTTCATTCAATCCTCTCTTTTTCCATTCGTCAGTGAGTTCTTTGTGTATCTCAATGCTTTTTAGACGCTGATTAATCCAATTTTCAGAATAACCCAATTTCAGGTATTGCTCCAATGCTCTGTCTATGCTCAGCTCAGGGTCCTGCATCTCATCCAATCGTTCTGTTGCTACCTGTGCCAGCCATAGTTTAAAGGGTTCTGCTTTGGGCGATGGGATCGACTGTATTAATCGGAAAAGCTGCTCGGTATCTGCCACATCTGTCACTCGCATTTTGCCGTCGGAAGCCTGCATTTTCAAACCGTGACAATTCGTCACGGTTTCATTTCCTTCTTCCTTTAATCGTTGTTTCAGCTTCCTCCAATATGCATTTGGGTCTATGCTATTCGTAAGTACACTAATAACATCTACAATGGATATATACCATTTCTCCTGCTCGGTATCCCAAACACTACGTACTTGTTTCTCTTCAAATAGTTGAATGGCGTTTTCTTTGGTCATCTGATATGATCTATTGCGTTTTTAATAGAGTTAATTTGCTTACTTCTTTTTTTTTCTGTTGTATCACTGTCATTTTTGATGACTATTCAGTTTTGTTCCTTTAAAGATAAATTTTTCTTCCCGAGGTGCAAAATGGAAATGAAAACTCAAGTAATGGAAGACAATAATGGTTTGCACCGATGAGTATAAAGACTGTTTGTCTTCGGATCAGGAATAGGGAGTGTTTTGGAGCGGAAATTAGGGTTTAACCAGCAACAGTAAGGTGAGGTAGTTTATCATTGTTTTTGAAGTCTATCGTCATCTCTATTCAACTACAAACAACATTTGATAAATGATTTGCTTGCTATTCTCAATTTCAAAAGCTTACCAATAAGCAGCTAAGTCCAGACTTAAAGTTGAAATAAAGGTTAAGGTTGGATGTTTAGATTGGATTGGGCATCACCGGGTAGAATTCATTGATATAATTAACTCGATTTGTGCCAGCTATTCGAAATTTAAGATTCTTCTGGCTGGATTATATACTTTTCGCCAAGGATGGCGAAGCAAATACCTCGCTTGTCTGTATACAGTCGTATTATTTGAAATTATAATACTGTCATGAAAGCGGCCATTAACAACGGGGACAAGATTTTGTTGGTTTAATGAAACGTCATGATCATCTTTTTCAAAACTGTTAACAGCATAAACATGGTCAATTATATTAGTGATATTCCTGGGTGCCAAAAGATATGTAAAGTGAACAGTATCTCCTTCTTTTATGTTTTCCTTGTCACTCCATATAATGGGTTCAAATGAGTCAACTTTATAAGGGAATTTATATTTTTCTATTAACAGATCTAAAATGAAATATTTCGTTTGTGATAAGATTTCATGTTTATTTTTGGAAGAAATTTTTGAATTCATATAGCCAAATTGGGATTTGATTTCATTATTGTTTAGACAGGGTAATTTTCCTGATAATGTATCGAAATAAGTAAGAAAATCTAATTGTTCATTTAATATCGAATCCAAATCAAAAGAAATTGATTCATAGAATTGTATTACCGGTTCCTTATCATAACAACAGTTATAACAATTCGTATCAGTCCTAAGTTCTGATAGCAATTCAATGATCCTATTGTCCCAATAATTTATACTATGCTTTTCGCTACATGAAACGAGCATAAAAATTAAAAGGATTATTTTAGTATGAGTAAGAGTAATGCACTTCATCGTGATAATTTGCGGTAAAACTTCCTATTTTCGCATTTATTTGTATTTCCACTGCTTATTTTCTCACAAAAATCTATCTGTTATCAATCGTGTCATAATCTAATATACTAATAAAGTTTAAGTTGAAAACGGAAACAATAAAAATCTATTTTTTAGCGCTTGAATCGTAGGACCTAACTACGACTTTTTGTTTGCTTGTATCGATAATCACATTTTCAAATGTGAACTTTGATTCGGAATATGATCTATTTTCTGAACTCTCTTTAATTGCATGATTCGTAGTTGGGGAATTCAGTCGTCTATACGAAGTAACAATCTGTACAGTGATAGCTAGTGTATTTAAAAGAGAATCAATTTCATTCTTTCCAATTGAATGTTTTTCGATAAGATCATGAAGGTTTAAGTTAACAATATCAATCATGACAAGCATTGCACTGTCGTTTTGGTTTACTGCAAAGGGGAGTAGTTCTTTTGTTTCAGTCAAAACTTTTTGGTAAGATTCATAGCGGGCAAATTGTTCGTCTGTAGCTATTCGCTTGTTACATGCCAATGTCAAAAGAATCAACACCAGATATAAGGATGTCTTTATGTTGGAGGATTTATTTGGCATCATAGCGATGAAAAGTAAGTAAGGCTATACATTTTGCCATTCGGGAATAGTTTTTAATGTTCAACCTCTTCATAGACCACTCTTTTCCTATTACCTACAATTTCATAGGATTGATTTTTAGAAAAGTCTCCATTTGTATGATTTATTCTTTCAACCTTCATTTCTATTGGTAAATAATAGACCAAAATGAATGAATAGTCAGGAAGAAAACCGTCATATTGGTAGTTGTACATAATTTGTGTTGCTTCTAATGGTATTTTTGGAAACCAATTCATATTCGCTATTTCATGGTATTCTTCAATAGTTAGGTTTTCAGCAGTTGATCCATGAGCAAGCCCGTTTACCGGTTTAATTTTGGCTGTTATTTGTTCCCTGAAGTGACGGTTTACCACCTTGTTGTTTATCAACTTAACTGAATAATCGATATACAAATAGGATGAGGTTAAGAAAGTAAGTAGGGCTGCCATCTTCATTTTAGTTGACAGATTCTGTATGTTTTTCTTTCTGAAATAGTAAACTAAAAGTCTCATCCCCAAAAGCGATAATACCGTAAAGCTTAGGATTTTTAAAAATTCTATTGGTCTTACCAAATCATTAAATAGCGATTCAAGCTTGTCTGTCCAAAGCGCAAGGAGGGCGGTTAAGACAATGAGATTGATTGCCGCAATGAGGATGTATTTTATTGACTTTTTCAGGATCACCTTTTTCGAATTTAGTTTTTGAAGATATCCCAACCCTTCCTCATCACCCAACATTTAATTAGAATCCTTTCAACATCTTCGTCCAACGGTTTGTTATTTTGCATTCATCGCTTCCTTAACCATACACACAATTGCATGCCTGTATTTGTCCAACGCATATAGGGTTTTAAGATGTAGTCTGCGATTTTGGGCATATAGGTTTGGCATACGTAGTATTCATGAAATGCTACTTCGTAATGGTGTTGTTGGGCATGTTGCTTAAAGGATTGAAGCGCGAATTCGTAGAGATGGTAGGGTTCGTGCATCGGACTGATATTTCCTACGTAGTCGCTTCGTTTTAGTTTGTAGTAGAGGTTGATGATTTTACCAATCAGCCAATCTGAGGAGGGGACTTCAATATGGATGATGCCATTTGGCTTTAGCCATTTCATGGCTTTTAGAATAGAGGACGAAGGATCGTACAGATGTTCTAAAACTGCACCAAACGAAATAAAGTCAAAGTGATTTTCAGGATAGTCTATTTCTTCAATCATCCCCAGTTTTAAATGCTCCGGATGAATGCCCATTTTAGAAATTGCTCTTTCGTGAAATTGTTTGGAGGGTTCAAAGCCATAGGTGTCGAATCCTGCTTTGCTCAATGCGATCATCTGCTTGCCCAGACCTGCGCCTATGTCTAAGGATTTCATGCCTTCTTTGAAATCAAGCAGCGTTTTTAGTTTTTCAATCTCGCCCTGAAAATAATCGTCCGAAATGGAAAAATAATTTTCATTCCAATAGCTTTCCGGTGGAACGCCATAGTGATCCTGGATATCGTAGGGGACGGGTTGCGGATTGGCGTAGATGAGTCCGCAGTTGGTGCATTTTACAACAGTGGTAGTAATGCCGGTTTTTTTCTTCGGGTTTTTCCCCTGCGAAGCGTTTAGCCGTTTACCCAGAATTTTGTGGCTGTCCGACTTCGAACCACACATATTGCAATTCTCTATAGCATGGAAGGAATATCTTTTCTGCTTGATCATTTGTTGTATTCAGCTTTTTGACAAAATGCTTTCGCCTTTATTGGTTATATCAACTTTAAAATTATGTAGCTGTCGGTGTTATGTGAATTTTATTTTTACTTGCAGCAAATAAAAATATAATCCGCGTTCTAAGTAAAAGTATTGTGACGGACCCATTTCCAGTTTAAGAATATTGTTCTAAGATAGTGAATATTGGTAAATGTAGAAAGGGAGTACATTATAACGGTTGACTTTCAGTTCCGGTGATTCGGTTAGCGGTGGTTTTTATTATTTCTCGTATTTCATCAATTGTAAATGCAGGTCTTTTAGAATGTATCATTGCATGACAATTTGGACAAACAGGAATCAAGTCATTTTTTGGATCTATCTCATATTCTTTTCTAATGTCTGCAATCGCATTGATGTGATGTACGTGAATAAATCCTTTTCCAATTTCACCGAAGTATTTTTCAAAATTGAACTCACATACATGGCAAGTATAGCCGTGGTGTTTTAAGCAAATTTTTCTTGCTTGAGGATTTCGCTCATATCGGGTTTGAGTAATTTCTTTTGACTTCCCTTCCATGAAAGATTCGGTCTCTTTTGTAACTACGTCATTAGATACAAACCCATTACCAATATGTTTATTCTTTCGGATGAATTCAAACCAAATTGATTCTAGTGAAGAAAGAAGTTCAATCTTAATTGATATTCCACTTTGTTGCGGAAACCATTGTTGGATTTTATTAGGATCGCATTTATCTAATGAATCTTTACCTAACAGTTTGTTTTTTGCAGGGTTAATTAAGATATCAAATTCAATGTCAATAAAATTTGCGGTTTTTCCTTCTGATTTGTCCCAATGTGGGGCAACATAATAAGAGGATTTTGCATAGCCACTACCCATAATTCCTCTTGGTTCTTCTCCAAGTCTGACTAGAAAAACTCTGTCTCCTTTTTTGATATTCTTTGAATTACCACAACTCCACTGTCGAACAACGTAACCAACATTATCTAAATGGTCAATGTTTTCTTGCAAATCACTCCAATCCCATTTTGACGGATTCCAAGCAAAAAGAAATGTGCTAGTGTTTTTGTCTACAGTTATTTCGTTTGAGCCTACGTAGGTCTTAATTTGAGTCAGAAGATTATCTAAAGCAGAATCGTTTTTCTTATTCGTCCATGCAGGATTGTCTCTATTAGAATCAGAGGTATTTGGCTTAATGAATTCAGGAAGTTTGTATATGGGTGAAGAAATACCGGTAATAAGTCCGATTTCACAATCAATATTGTCTGAGAGTGGTTTTATATAGAATTTATTTGCATTAACTCTGAAACCTTCTCTTTCAAATTTATTAATGAGTTTAGGATGGATAAAAACTAATTCGGATTCTTTTCTGTTTTGTTTGTGTGGTCTTCGCTCTCTTTCAAATACAAATCCGGCTTCTTCCATTTTATGCCTTAAAGATTCGTATGTTGCTTTTCGGTCGGTCATTTATTTGATTGTTGTGTAAATATGAAAGTACTGCCAAAGTTTTATGTGACACACTCTATTTGTAGGTAAAAGTGCTGAGAGGTTTACTAGAATCACGGTTTTGTGCACAAATCACTAGAGAATTTTAGTGAGGCCGACTACTCGATTAGGGAACGTTATAAATACATAACTATTAATTTTTGTGTAATAACTCCATTTTGATAACAATATGACTCCATTCTTATGGGGATTCCTTTATGATCATAATAATATGTTGCAATTTGGTAAGGTTCCTCACCATTATTTAAATAGGATATTGTTTTGGAGTTTATTTCATCATTATAAGATATTTTCATAAGGTTATAATTTGTTTGATTCAATGAGTCTAATTGCAGCACAAACAGAATTTCTCTATTTTTTTCATCATATTCATGGATGGTATAGTAGGTTTTTCCATATTTATATTTTAATGTTTCAATTTCCCTTTTGTTTTCGTAGGTATAGGTAGTATAATAGTCACAACCATATATGCAACTATCCTTCAACAATTGTCCATTTGAAAATATTGATTTAATTATTCGTGTTGTATCCGAGTTCGATATTTCATATACAAGATTTTTTTGAGAAGGAAAATAAAAGAGAGTGGAATCCACTGTTTCACTATCTACATATACATGAATTTTAATTGAGTCTCCTATGAAGCTTGTTAAGTGATATGCATTTTGTTCATAGATACGATTCTGTTGGCGACTAAGTAAATTTCCGAAAGAACTATATGTTTCAATTGAATAAATATTTGTTATTGGGGTAATAGAATCAATGGAATAAAATTCTTTAATATAGCCAGTTACCGTTACCTGACAAAATAAAGTCAAATGTATTAGCGTCAAAATACTGATAATGAAAGTACGCTTCTTCATAATGCTACCTAACGTTTTTGGGCTTTGCGTTCGGGCCGGTTTCAGGGCGCAAAGTTTCAATTTATTACTACAGTTCAATAGAAGCACAAAGTTCCAAGTTTGCACGTTAGCCCGTCTGGCGCAAAACCCGTGTTATGTGCCGTTATTTTTTGATAGTGCTTCCTTTAATTTTTGTCCAAGATCCGTAATTGTAGTTTGCGTCATAACTTTAGTAATATCATTGTCAAAACCGTCTGGGTTTTCAATGTATGATATTTTATTCAATTTATAGATAAATGGATTTCGGTAATTCTGTGGCATTTCCTCAATAATTTTTTCACACACAGATTTACCAACTTCCCTTTTGTTGTTGCGTATTGCAATTTCAACGAAATGTGTCAAGCCGTCCAAAACTAAATTTCTACAACTTGGAGATAGGCTCATTAAGTCGATATCTTTAACTACATTGTATAAGTGTCCTGCTGGATATTTAAATATTTCTCTAATTCTTTCCTTTTGCTCATTATGGAGTATGTCATATCTCTCTTTTGTAATTTCCTTAAAGCGAATTTTACTTTTTATTTCATCTCTTTCTGTTACCACCATTATTGACTTATAAGTCGTTAACATTCCGAGAAGTTCGAGATACGTCTCTTGGTCAAGCTTAGGCTTACTTGTAAAGAAGTCTTGAATTATTTGAATTGCAAGATATTTAGAAGCAGGCGTTGTGTCTACCCAAGCTGATGCTGAATAGTTTTGAATATAAACAGGGTCTTTTCTGAAAAGTTGAAAATAATCTTGATACAACTTTAATGCTTTTTGGATTTTGCTTTTATGGGAAATTAAATATGCAGCAAAATTTAATAAGGCTGTCCGTTTAATATTTATTGGTGTTTTGTCCCTGTTAAGAATATATCTGTATTTATTTTCAACTTCAGCTTCTGATTCAATCAATCGACTGGCATCTGCATTTTCAAGTAAAGCTATTTCAGTAGGTGCACCTTTCTCCGTATTTATAAGATTAAATCTGTTTGTAATGTTGCCATCAAATTCTGGACCCTTGTTTTGGTAATAAACCTTCATCAACTTGTAAATCTCTGGTGAATACACTTTGAAGAAATCTTTATCCTCTAAAACAATTATTTTTAATTTGATTAACTCATTCAAAGAATTTTGGAATTCATCTTCCTTATCCTCTCTACTTAGAATAAATTTAAGATTACTTAAAAGACCTGTCAAATCATTTTCTTCAACAAGTAAGCTAACTCCGAGAAACATATTTTTTGCATCAACAGATAGGTAGTCATAAATTCTGTCATAAAGGAAGTTAATTGCTTCTTTAGTAGATTTTATTTCATTATTTAATGCTTCTGTTAACGTCCCCTTTTGTGCTGAAAATATACCAAGTTGTAATATGAATAATGGTCTACCCGAAGTTATTTCAAATATCTTTTTTCTAACGTCTTTGTTCTTTAGCTCTTTTTGTAAATGTTCAATGTTGAATGATGGTATTTCATTCTTAATAGCTTCTTGAAAGAAAATTATTGTTTCTTCTTCGTTTAATTCATTAGTTTGAATCTCTTCACCTGTAATTAATGTAGCCGCTCTTGTTGTTAATACAACCTTGTGGTGATTTATATCAAGTTGTTTTATAAAGGAAATAATTCTAGCCTTTTCATCCTTGGTAAAAGTTTCAAAATCATCAATAATTACTAGTAGCTTGCCCGTGTATGTCTTTATTGGCTCTATGTCAAAGGTTGAATTATTGAATATTATTGAATTAATTCTTGAAACAATGTCTTCAAGTGATGAAATGCCATCAACAATAGGGCTAATTTTACCTTGATAGTAATTATAATATCTGTCTTTTGCGGACAAGAATATAATATAGTCAAAAACCTTTTTTTCCTGATTGCAAAGTATTTCACAGACTCTTTGAATTGATGCAGTTTTCCCTACACCACCATGTCCCCAAATTGTAGCAAATACGGAAGCTCTATTCTTTTCTAAAAAGTCAGTGATTTTCTTAGTTATACCGATGTCAATGTATTTCTTGAAGTTATTATCAAATAGATTAATCACCGTCCCGTTTGCAGACTTTCTTTTAGTATTGTCTGTGGAAATGGATAGCTTTTCAAACTCCAGAATTTCGGTGGTTAGAAAAGCGGTTTTAAGTAATCTATTGAACTTTGTTCTTCCTGTTAATTTTTCTTCAATTGAACAAAAAGAAAAAAATTCAGATTCACTTTCAACCCTAATAAATGGAGATAGCCTTAAATACTCATTTGATTTTGTCTGTAAATAGATGTCTCCAACAGTAAATTTATTTGTTTCTTTTGGGCATGACCAAGCTAAATATGTTGCACCGTCAGGTTTGTATGAGATACCTCTAAATGAGTCGCTTTCTTCTTTAGTTACTTTAATAATGTCTGATTCGGTAAAAATTATACTTGTTTCTGGTGTTTCAATTATTTCAAAGAAAGCATTAAAGAATTTCAAGTAATTCTCAGTGTCATCTTCAAATGAAAAACCATGTCCGATTTTTTCATTTCTAAAGCTGGGATAGTCGTCAATAAATTGATTGAGTTTTTTTAATCTTTTGTTGCCAAAAAATTCGTTGTCTGTATCAAGTTTTCTTATTATAGAAACTATTGTCCCAATTGATGGTTTCAGAATGCAATTAACAACGTATTCTCTTTCATCTATTCCTATTTTATTCCAATTTTTGTTCCAGAGATAGGCAAGGATATAAATTATGGAAAATTCAAATTTTGCTTGATAATAAACTTTCATGTCAGATTTTTGCCCGTCTGACTTTAAAAAGTTAATCTTCCTATTTATTTGGCTTAGTATATAGTTCATCTTTCAGTTATTTGTCTTTTCTTTTATAATGGCACATAACGTTTTGGCGCTTGGCGCAATGGCGAATTTCGGAGCACAAAACTGTCAATACNNATTGAGCCAAACGCCTGTTACCACCAGTTATTTTTCTTTTTATAGTTTCCAATTCAATACGTTGTCTAAAGGGTGTTGAAATTGTGAATTAGAGAATATTCTTGATTCGTTAATCATAGATTTTTCCAATTTGTTTGAAATTTTAGAAATGTATTCATTAAGTGATTTTGTTCCTTTAATGATGTATGCAATTTGTAAAAAGTCAGGTAGTGATTTCTCTGAAATATCTTTTAGAGTCAATACCGATAATTTCAATTTGTCTGTGTTCGTTTGATTGTCAATAATTGCTGCTTGTCCATAACCTACTTCAAATGGAACCCATTGAGAATGGTATGTTTTCTCGGATATGACAACTAACATATGCGTACTGTTTTTGATACCTTGTTTTATAGCTTCTGTTATTTTAATTGGGTCGCTAGCTGATGCGGCTTGTTGTAAATCAGTGTCTTCTTCATCTAAATAGTAATCAATGCCCGCATTTGATAAATACTCTGCAATTTTCTTACAAGCAGGTTTATCTTCCTTTTTATGACTAAGAAATACACAAGGCTTCTTTTCAACTGATATTGAAAGTATTTCATATAAACGGTTAAATACGTCTGCCTTATTTATTCCTTTGCTATTCATATTATCTTCTTTGAGCCAACCACAATGTATGTTCTCTTGATACAGCATTTTCAGAATCTAAAACAAATTTTGAAAAACCATCTTCTGTTGTTAGTTGGTCTGTAAGCGTAACAATAAAGTTTAATTCTTGTGTTGCTGTCGTATATGCTTGTTTAAGTTCTTGGTGTTGTTTTAGTTGAAGCCAACTCAAAGCTGATGCCGAAATTGTTGTTAGAAGCCCAACAAAATTCCAATTAAACTCAGGATTCACAATTAGAAATACGATGCTTATGAGCGAAATAGCTTGCGAAATAATTACAATCCAAAACCAGAAATTATACTTTCCTGAATTGTATTCTGCTTTGTCAGCATACCATTTCTTTTGGTCTTCAATTCTGTTTTTAATGTAATAGTCTTTCCTTGCTTCTAAGTTGTATGCTCTAATTTCAAGCATTTTATCTGTTATAATTGGCAAGTTTAGCGTTTTTGAGTTCATTGCAATTGATAGGTCTTTAAACTCGTCTGATAATTCTCGGATGCGTTCAACAAATCTATTTTTTGCTTCTTTTAAGTCTAAGGAGTTTTCAAAGTATTCAGAACAACAAACAAAACGCCAAGTGAGGGTTTTACAAGATTCTGCTAATGCTCTCCCTTGATACCATACATCTTCGTATTTTTTTGTTTTGAGAATGATAGTTAAAATTAAGCTTAAAAGAAGTAAAAAGCCTGAAACAGCATAAACAAACAGTTTAGAATCTGTGGATTGGTAACTGTAAATTGCCAAAGCTGAAGCAAGAATCATTGATAATAAATCAATCCTTGTAATGTTTAAATAATACTTCTGTGCTTTTACGGAAGCAGTATCTGATGCCTGAAAATAGTTTGGAAAGTCTGAATTTTGCATTATGGTCGTACTTTGGTTTTTGAAGAGATTTCACTTTTTCGTTTGTCAAAAGCCTTGTCAATATATTTTTCAGCACTTTCTGCATCAATTTTAAAGTCGCCCCATTTTACTAAAACGCAATATCTATCATTTTCTGACCAGGCACATTTATTATTAGGAATGTAATAGTTGTATGAAAATTCCTTAATTACCGTTGTGTCGTTAATCTTTACATAGTTATGGCTGTTGCCACAAGTTTTACAAATCCCACTCCCTGTGTAAATCTTGTCATACATATCAGGTAGAACAATCCCTAAAATTCCATTTTTTGAGTTTGATTTACCATCAAATAATGACGCTTGCAATTCTCGTTTGATATAAACCTGTTCGTCTTCTCCAAGCGTTTCAGCACTATATGAGCCAATTAAAAATATTGTAACAGTAGAGTCTGAAAGATAATCTTCACGAATTTTTCGCATAACATAGTCTTCATCATCAGAGTCTATGGGTTCATTTAATGATTTATCAATCATATCTACTCCTAAGTTATTTTGGATGTAGTTTTTGTATGCTTTGTCTTCTCTTTTGTGTGAAATGAAAACTCTATGTGCCATATTTATATTTTTTTATTCTCGAGTTGAGTTGAGTCGTTTTTATAATTGGTGGTAACCCGTTAATATGTCTGGCTTCTCATCCATACCTTCCTATTTTGGCACACTATGCCTGATTTACTCTCCCTAGCTAATATCATGAAAAACAGCAAAACTTCCAAATTGTCCGATAGGCTTTTAGCTATTATTCCCTAAATACGGCCCTGTAATATCATTTCTGTCATTTTCCGTCCTCCAATCCCCCATTCTCATATAGTTCGACCAAAGGATAACCCTCCCCACCTCACCCGAATTCCCATCCGTGGCGCGTCTCTTTGTCCCTCCATTGCTTTGCGGTCCAATACAAGACGAAGAAAGAAGACACCCTCAATTTCCAATGCCCTGATTACCGATTTCCAATTACCACACTTGTCCACCGCAATGGAGTGAAGGTGGATTAACCCATAACCCCATTAACACACTTGTCCACCGGCTTGTCCGCCGGCTTGTCCACCGCAGTGGTACGAAGGTGGAAGTGAAACGAAGGTGGAAACGGAGTGAAGGTGGATTCCCCCATTCGCACATTCCCACATTAGCACATTAACCCCCCCCTTCCCTGTAACTTTCCCACCCTTCCCTCGTCTTACTCCAAATTTTACATCCAATCACAATTTCTCTGTTAACTTGCCGTTCCAGATGCGATCTAATCTTATGACACCTCTCTTTCGATCCACCCTGCTGACAATAATGCTCTTTGCAGGCGGGCTGCGTGCCCAGACATCCTTCACCATTTCCGGCTATGTAGAAGACGCTGCCTCAGGTGAACGCCTCATTGGAGCCTCGGTCTTCGATCTGCGCAGCAAAAAAGGAACAGCCACCAATGCCTATGGTTTTTTCAGTTTAACCCTTCCGGCCGATTCCGTGCAGTTGCGGTTTTCATTTGTAGGGTATCAGTCGCAGGTGAAAGCCTTTATGCTCAGCAGGGACGAAAAATTTGTGATACAGCTCGGCAATGATGTGCAGTTGGAAGAAGTCACCGTCATTGGCGATCGTCCTGCCGAGAACACACAGATGAGCACCATTTCCCTGCAGATGGACAAGGTAAAATCGCTGCCGGTATTATTGGGAGAGCGCGATGTACTCAAAACGATTCAGCTCCTGCCCGGAATAAAAAGCGGTACCGAAGGAAGCAGTGGTATTTATGTGCGCGGTGGTGGTCCTGATCAGAACCTCATTCTGCTCGACGGAGTACCCGTGTACAATGCCTCGCATCTTTTTGGTTTTTTCTCCGTGTTCAATTCCGAAGCCATCAGCTCTGTGGATATTGTGAAAGGAGGCTTTCCTGCACGTTATGGCGGACGATTGAGTTCCGTATTGGATATCCGCATGAAAGAAGGTAACATGAAAGAATTTCACGGCGAAGGATCGGTGGGCATCATTGCATCGCGACTCACACTTGAGGGACCGATAAAAAAAGACAAAACCTCCTTCATGGTATCCGCACGCCGCACCTATCTTGATCTGCTTGCGCGTCCACTGATCAAAGCGCAGAACAACGGCGAAGCAGGTGGTTATTATTTTTATGATCTGAACGGAAAGATCAATCACAAGATCAACGATAAAAACCGCTTGTATTTTTCCACCTATTACGGAAAAGATCGTTTTTATACCGCCTTTTCAGACGAGTACGTCAGCAATGGCGATCGCTATAAAAACAGAACCGAGTTTGGGTTGGATTGGGGAAATCTGATTTCTGCTTTGCGCTGGAACTGGGAGATCAATAAAAAATTATTTGCCAATACAACGGTAACCTATTCGCGTTATCAGTTCAATATTGGTTTTTCGGATGAAACAAAACGATTGGGTAGTAATCCGATGACATCCATCAACAGTTTCAATTATTACAGCGGTATTAACGACTGGGCAGGAAAGATCGATTTCTATTATGTTCCTTCCGCCAAACACACCGTACGTTTTGGTGCAGGAGAGATTTACCACACGTTTACACCCGGTGTGAATTCGGTGCGCAATTCGGATGGTTCCAATAATGTGGACACCACTTTCGGTTCGCAGAAAAAGTTTGCACATGAATTTTTTGCTTATGCAGAAGACGATTGGGAGATCAATCCCCGTTTAAAAATAAATGCCGGTTTGCATTTATCCGGATTTGTTGTCGGCGATAAAAATTACTGGAATTTTCAACCGCGTGTATCAGGACGCTACATGCTTGATGAAGTATCCTCTTTAAAACTTTCCTATTCGCGAATGGCGCAATACATCCATTTGCTCACCAATGCAGGAATAGGATTGCCAACCGATCTTTGGGTTCCTGCAACCGAAAACGTGAAACCACAAGTTGCCGATCAGGTAGCGATGGGTTATTCGCGCAGCATGAAAAAAGATTTGCAGCTCACGGTTGAAGCGTATTACAAATACATGCAAGGATTGATTGAGTACAAAGACGGCGCAAGCTTTTTTGGTTCCGACCGCGACTGGCAGGATAAAGTAGAAGTAGGCGAGGGCAGAGCTTACGGAGCAGAAGTATTACTCGAACGCAAAACCGGAAAAACAACAGGATGGATCGGTTATACCTTATCCTGGAGCGATCGTCAGTTTGCCAACCTTAATTTCGGCGATCGTTTTCCCTACCGTTACGATAGTCGTCACAACATCAGCGTTGCGGTAACCCATCACATCACCGATAAAATTGATATTGGTGTGGTTTGGGTGTACGCTACCGGTAATGCTGTAACACTAGGTTACGAACGTTACAATGCATTGAAGTTCGATCCTGCCGGAAATTTTTATTCGGAAGTGGTGCACATCAACAAACGCAACAATTACCGCATGCCCGATTATCATCGTCTGGATGTAGGATTAAATTTCCACAAGAAACATGCAAAATGGGAGCGTACCTTCTCGCTGAGCGTTTACAATATGTACAGCCGTCAGAATGCGTTCTTCCTCTTTTTTGATTACAATAACAATGGAGAGCAAGTCCTGAAACAAGTGAGTCTGTTCCCGATTATTCCATCCATTTCGTATTCTTTTAAATTCTGATGAACATGAAAAAGTTTGTTCTGTTAGTTGTTTCCGCTCTGGTACTTTTTTCATCGTGTATAAAAGAAATTGAATTCGACGGAGAATTGATCAAACCCCGTTTGGTGGTGAATGCATTCATTACGCAGGATTCGGTGGTAATGGTGAATGTGAGTCACAGTTTAAACGTACTCGATATTGCCAGCATTCAACCCATCACCACAGCAACAGTAAAACTTTACGATGGCAATGGTAATTTCCTCGAGAATCTGCAACACCAGTCGAACGGTGATTACATTTCCCCTTCATCCATCACTCCCGGCGTTGGTTCCTCTTATCGTGTGGAAGTTGCTGCGATAGGTTATGACGATGTGAGTGCGAGCACCTCTGTTCCTTCTGTTGTTTCTGCGGTAGTTACCGATACTGCCACCATTGAGATGGGACAGAGTACATTTTTCCGTCTGCGTTTCCGTATTCAGGATCCTGCAGGAGCGGGCGATAATTACGTGTTGCGTGTGTACCGCATTCAGGCTGTCATCAATTACGATGGCTGGGGAAATCCGATCGATACGACCTATTATCTCAATCAGGAATACATCAGTTCATCTTCCATTTACGTAGAAGAATCGGGCGATGTATTCGATACCCGCGAAATGTTATTCAGTCGCGACGGATTGTACGATGGTCAGAATGTAGAGATGGATGCTTACATCTATGCAGATACCTATTATCCCAATTCGTCGATGATCTTTATGGTGATGCATGCAACGGAAGAATTTTTTCTGTTTGAACGTTCCATGATGAAATACGGATTCAGCACAGGCGATCCCTTCGCGCAACCGGTGCAGATTTATTCGAACATTACAAAGGGGATTGGGATTTTCGCAGGGTATAACGCGACGATTGTGCCGGTTTATTGAGGTTTTTTTTTCACCACTAAGGCACTAAGGTCACTGAGGGGCACTGAGGTTTTTTTTCACAGATGTAGGGAAGGAGGGAAGGTTAGTTGGAGTGGGTTTTTTTCACCACTAAGGCACGGAGGTCACTGAGAAACACTAAGTTTTTTTTCACAGATGGACACTTCGGCAGGCTCAGTGCAAGTGGAAGGAGGGAAGGTTAGTTGGAGTGTGGTTTTTTCACCACTAAGGCACGGAGGTCACTGAGAAACACTAAGGTTTTTTTTCACAGATGGACACTTCGGCAGGCTCAGTGCAAGTGGAAGGAGGGAAGGTTAGTTGGAGTGGGTTTTTTTCACCACTAAGGCACGGAGGTCACTGAGAAACACTAAGGAGTTCTCACTAAATCTCGATGCTTTTTACTTACCGTTCACTGTTCACTGATCACAGATCACTGTTCACCGATCACCAATCACCGTTCACCTCTTCAAAAAATGGATGGCTTATCTCCCTCTTTGTAAATCGGACCCAGGTATTTTTCTTCCTGCGAGAGAGCGAGGTTGAAGAGGTACATACCGTTGAGTAAAACGATCAGAATAAAACTGGATGTTTCTTTTTTGCCGAAGCATTTTGCGATTTCTATAAATACTTTGATCATGTACCATGCCCAGGGGAGGAGTGAAATTCCTGCGATGATGCAGCCTGCAAGAATATTGGGAATAAAAAGCAAACACAGCAATGCAACAACAGGTGGCAGCATGACGATCCATCCTTGTTCTTTGGGGCGGCCTACAATTTTTAGAAAGAGCTGCACATTCCAAACCGGAACCAATGCACCATAACCGGGGAGATCGCATTTGGCGTACAATGCCCATTGTCCTACCACGCCCATGAAAATTACGATGCACAATAGAACAATTACCCAGGTGGGTAAGCCCATGATAAAGGCTTTGATCATTTCTGCGGATAGAATATAGAACATAGCTTTCGGGTTTTTGGTAGCAGAAATTTAATGAAAATGCGGTCGAAACGCAAACCTTCGGTCGAAATTTAGGCCGACTTCGAAATTACCTCTACAGGAACTTTGTAATAATGGCATAAATCCCTGATCAATTGCGCGGTAGAGGAGAGCTCTGATTTATCGCTGATCTCATGCAGCAGCGTTTTGATCTTGTCCACATACTGATCGCGTCCGGTTTGGCGGAACTGACTCACGTAGTAGAAGGTTTTGATGGTGACATCGTTCTCTTCAATTTTTGAGCGGTGGGCGGTCAGTTTTTCGTACCTGCGGTAGCATTCGCTTACACCGTTCTGATCGTCGAGCGAGAAATAGCCGATGATAAGATTGGCAAAAATGGCATCGTACAATTTCTGAAAGGGAATCTGCTGGTAATTGATCATCAATGCCTCGAGCGTATCCACCGATTCTTTGATCTTATCTTTTCCGCAAAGCAGCAGGAGCATGCAGTAAATATTGTTCAGGTTGATGTAGCGGACATGCGCATCTTTCTCCTCTTTCATTTGCTCGATCAGATTTTTGCAAATGCCAACCGTTTCATCAATGTTGTCGCGGATGTGAGCGGGAATTTGTTCGCGGTAATTTTCCTTATAGCAGATGCAATAATGCGTAATGAAATAACTGGCCTGAATACTGAGCGAAACAATTTGCGCCGTGTTGATGTGATTTTGCCAGAAGCGGAGTGTGTTCCATTTGCGGGTGATACGAGTGGCTTCACGTACCACTTCTTCTTCGTTCATATCGCGAATGGTGTGCTTAAGATGCAGGTAATCTACATTGAGCAGAATATTATCGGAGAAAGGGAAGATCACGTAATTGTGTTTTTCAATTTCATCGATAAGTTCTTCCAGGTCTTTGCGTACTTCGGGTAAATAGAATTTGGAATCGTCGAGAAAACTCAGCGTGTACACACTGCCGTATTTGGAAATCATACGTGCAGAAAAGCAAGGGTGATCATGAAACTGCGCAAAAAACTGCAGGTGGGTATCCGAATAGGAAGCAGTAAGATTTTTTTTGTCTTTGAAATTAAGGTGCTCGCGGATGTACAACTGAATTTCATTCACCACTGCTTCGTTGCGCAAGGCTTCGTTGAGGAGTTGTTGCTGACGAATAGCTTCTTTTCTTTTTTCGCGGATATGCGAGAAGTTGATGAGAAATTTCAGCACCCAGGTCTGCGTGGAAAAATCTTCGGTTTTTAAAGCAATATCGAGCAGGTTTTCGGCGTACAGCAGCGATTCTTCCTGTTTACCCGAATTGAATTTGCGTTCAATCAGCGCGATGTTGTGCGTGAGGTAAAAGGGATAGCGTCGTGCCAGAAAGGAGCTGAGACGAAAAGTGTAATGTGCGAGCTGAAAGAATTTTTTGCGTGTCTTTTCTTCGATATCGCCATACACCGCTTTGCAGAGATCGTCGGATTCTACCGTAAGCGGATTTACTTTTTCGAGGGTATCTACCAAACGTAAGGGCAGTGTATTGCCTGTGCTCTCAAGGTTCGCTTTGAATTCCCGGAGATGTTCAGGTTCAAGGAGACTGATCAGTTTTTGTATGGTGAGCATGTTGCAGGCAGTTGTGGCCTAAAAATAAGGAAAACCACCAAACAGGAAAGGCGTCCTTCTTAATTTCTGATTTTTGAAACAAACCGGAATTTTTTTAGCCCTCGCATCACCTTAATTTCGCTAATGATAAAGGGCATTTCACCTTTTTTGGAAAGGATGTGTAATTTTTAGCATCCCTTCGGCAAAGCCTGTGCTCGCGTCTGTTTAGAGGGGTTTAGAGTGGTGAAGATGGCGCAGGGGCATGATTTTATGATGTACGTTCTTTTCATGCAGTAGTAGTGCGATCGGGGACCTTAGGGTCCCCGGTCCGTTTTTACGCGGTTCGTTTCCTTTTGGTATTTTTGCATTTACCAGTTAACAAAAAGCCATGAAAGCAATCCGCATCCTTTTTCTCTCTGTTTGTTCCCTCTTCTTTTCCTGTTCCGGTAATGAAGAACCAGAAAAGCATCCGGTCGTTGGCAAATGGCATCTGTCGTATGTCGATGATTCCTCAGTGATCGACAATCCGCACATTATCGGCATGGAGTTCCGTGAGGATGGAACCATTCGTCAGTTCGATGGCGGTGTGAGCTACGAAGCGAAATACATCATCAGCGACGATACCACTTCTATTTCTGTAATTGAGGGAGGCAAACCGGTAACCGAATTCAAATTGCGTTTACTCACCAGAGAGCGCATGGAAATGGAAGAAGGTTTCCATGTGGTCACTTTTCTCAAAGTGAAGTGAGCGCATTCGCTGCAAGAAATTTTTCCAGTTGTTCAATGACGGTTTCCGGATGTAAACACATCCTTCCGTATTCGGATTATCCATGCCTTGGTACGGCGTAGGCTTTTACATCGGCTTCGCTAATGCTTTTTCCTCCAAGAATAAGCAAGCGCTCCACCACATTGCGCAATTCGCGGATGTTGCCTGTCCAGTTTAATTCCTGCAGTGCTTTTAATGCACCTTTATCAAACGAACGCACGGGCATGCCTTGTTCTTCGCAGATCAGTTTGCTGAAGTGTTCTACGAGCAGCGGAATATCGTCCTTGCGGTCGTTGAGTGCGGGAACGTGGATGAGAATAACGCTGAGACGGTGGTAGAGGTCTTCGCGGAAATTATTGTTTTCGATTTCTTTGCGAAGATCTTTATTGGTGGCCGCGAGAATACGCACGTTAACCTTGATGTCTTTTTCTCCGCCTACACGTGTGATTCTGTTTTCCTGTAAGGCACGCAACACTTTGGCCTGTGCCGATAAACTCATATCGCCGATCTCGTCGAGAAACAAGGAGCCGCAAGGGCTGCACCGGGCAAACACGCCTTGATGATCCTCCACCGCGCCAGTGAATGCTCCCTTGCGATGGCCGAACAGTTCCGATTCGATCAGGCTTTCGGGGAATTCAGCCAGATTGACGGCGATGAAGGTGTCGGTGAAGCGATGTTGAAAGCGCTTGCTGGCCGGATCGAAGGGGATGTACACCGAACGACCGATCGCCGCCGCCGCCGAACCCTTACCGCTGCCGGTCTCGCCCAGCAGCAAGGTAGAAAAATCCTCCATCCGGTTCCACAAATAGCGATCGTAAACCCGTATGTCGCGGCCGAATACGTTGTTCCACAGCGCGCGCCGCAATTCTTTCATGCAGGGGCTGGAGCCGATCAGGTCGCCGCCGATAAAGTGATAGGCGCGGCGCAGTTGGTAAAACAGGCCGAGATAACGCGTCGCTTCAGCTTCATCGAAGCCCTGCTCTCGCAACAGAGACAGCACCTCGCCGGCAAACGAGACCGTAGCCGGTTGACCGGGATGGGCCAATTCCCGTTCGATCAACCGATCCAGTTCTGGCAGGAAGCGGTGATAGCCGCGAAACAGCCAAGCATCGGCCAGCCATTGCCGTTCTTCGCCCACATATTGGGCCAAGCTACCGGCGTTGCGCTGGTTCAAGCGATCGAGCCGGGTGGTTAACTCCGGCAGCAACGCGGTTATGGCGTGGTGATCGCCGATGGAAATGAGCGCCGAGGTGGGGACTAAGGCTGCGACCTGCTGGCGGGTTATCTCAAACGGGTTGGCCATGATGAGCGCCGAGGCGCCAGCCAAGAATCGCTGGTCGTCCGAATCGAGATGCAATCTATCACCTGCCACCATCATTCTCCTGCATGTTTAAACCGGCAATAAATGTAATGCCAACCAGCATGGAATGTCCCCATCGTTTTATAGCTTTCCTGTGGTTATCCAAAAATAAATTTTAAAAACAAATAACTAAGTAAAAATCCAATATTGGTATTTTATTTGCTCAACACAAAATCACATTACTCATTTTCATGGAGAATCAAAATGTCCCCGAGTCGTCAGGCCAGCGAGCATAGCTTTCGAAGCTGGGATGGCACCGAATTGTTCTACCGGGCATGGCTACCGGAGCAGAGTACCGCCCGCGCCGTGATCCTGTTTCATCGCGGTCATGAGCATTCTGGCCGCTGGCAAGATGTGGTGAACAAGCTTGATTTACCTGATTTTGCTTTATTTGCTTGGGATGCGCGGGGCCATGGCCACAGTTCCGGCGAGCGGGGTTATGCCGAAAATCTCGGTGTGCTGGTGCAGGATGCGGATGCGTTCGTCGGCCACGTTTCCCGCCAATACGGCATCCCCGTGGAGAACATCGTCGTGTTCGCGCACAGCGTCGGCAGCGTTCTGGCAGCGGCTTGGGTTCACGATTACGCGCCAAAAATCCGTGCCCTGGTGCTCGGCAGTCCGGCGTTGCAGGTTCAACTGTACGTTCCGTTCGCGATTCCGGGTTTGCGCCTGCTGCTGAAGTTCAAGCGCAAGGCGTTCGTCAACAGCTACGTCAAAGCCAAGTTGCTGACCCACGATCCGGCCAAGATCGCCAGCTACAACGCCGATCCACTGATTACCCGCCGCATCGCGGTCAATCTGCTGGTCGATCTGTTCGACGCCGGTAAGAAACTGGCGGAAGATGCCGCCGCGATCACCGTTCCCACTCTGGTCCTCACTTCGGGGGCGGATTGGGTGGTGGATCGGGATATCCAGCGCGAATTTTTCGAGCGGCTGGGCTCGCCGATCAAGGAGATGCACGTCTATCCGGGCTTTTTCCACGACACGTTTAACGAGAAGGACAACCACCTGCCATTAAGCGCTGCTCGCCGCTTCATCTTGGAAAGATTCGCCCAACCCTGCCGCGAAGTGTCTTTGCTGGAGGCCGACCGCAACAGTGCGGCCCAGCGCGAATATGAAACCTTGGCGAATCCGCTCCCTCCATTGTCCCTCAAGGGAATTCGCTACGCCCTGACGCGCTTTGCTTTACGCGCCTTTGGCGCTCGTTTGAGCGAGGGCGTGAAACTAGGCGTAAAAACGGGGTTCGATTCGGGAACTACGCTGGATTATGTCTATCGTAATCAAGCCAGGGGCGTTACCGCCTTGGGTCGGCTGATCGACCGGAACTATCTGGATACCATCGGCTGGCGGGGCATCCGCTTGCGTAAGACGCATCTGGAAACATTGTTGCGTCGAGCCATGACCGACCTGCGGGCGGCTGGCAAGCCGGTTCACGTCGTCGATATCGCCGCCGGTCACGGTCGCTATGTCTTGGATGCTGTGCGCGCGCATCCCGACATTCCCGCCACCGGCCTGTTGCGGGATTTCAGCGCGGCCAACGTGGAAGCAGGACAGCGACTGATTGTTGAATACGGGCTCGGGGACCGCTTCGCGTTCCAGCAGGGCGATGCCTTCA
This sequence comes from Flavobacteriales bacterium UBA2798, assembly GCA_002351955.1. GTDB lineage: Bacteria > Bacteroidota > Bacteroidia > Flavobacteriales_D > UBA2798 > UBA2798. Next base: position 16,071 of record DEHO01000050.1, on the reverse strand, counting down.
AGCCGGCCAGTCTGGCCCAATTGCCCAAGACCGCCACCATCGGCATCGTGTCCGGTCTGTACGAGCTCTTTCCCGAAAATGGGCCGGTGCGAGCGTCGCTGGCCGGTTTGGCCGAGGCGGTGGTTCCGGGCGGCTATTTGATTTACACCGGCCAACCCTGGCACCCGCAGATCGAATTCATCGCCCGCGTGCTGACCAGCCACCGGGATGGCAAGCCGTGGGTCATGCGTCGCCGGACCCAACAGGAAATGGATCAACTGGTGGCCGAAGCCGGTTTCGAGAAGATCGCGCAGGAAACCGATCCTTGGGGAATTTTCACCGTGTCGCTGGCTCGTCGCCGCGCGGAGGGAGAGGACCGCTCATGTCCGAACAAATAATTGTGACCGAAGCTCCGCGCCCCTGGCGAGCGGCTATCGCCTGGATGGCCTTGGTGCTTGGTCCCGGATTTTTTCTGGTTTACGGCGCTTGCAACGAGTTGACTTCGTTGCGAACCGAGGTCGGCAGCTTCTTTTTCGAGTGGGAGCGGCACATTCCGGTGTTGCCGTGGACCATCGTTCCCTACTGGTCGCTGGACATTTTCTACGCCTGTTCGGTGCTGCTGTGTCGAAGCCGGCTGGAACTGGATCGACACGCCTTGCGCGTCGTGACCGCCGTGTTGCTATCCGCCGTGGGGTTCCTGTTGTTTCCGCTCCGATTCGCTTTTCCGCGGCCAGAAGTGGAAGGGATGTTCGGACACTTGTTCGATGCCCTGTACGGTTTCGATCAGCCTTTCAATCAGGCGCCCTCGCTGCATATCAGCCTAGGTATGATCCTGTGGTACCTCTACGCCAAATACGCGCGCGGTCCGTTGCGCTGGCTGTTACACGCCTGGTTTGCGCTGATCTGCGTGTCCACTCTAACGACGTGGCAGCATCATTTCATCGATCTGCCAGGGGGCGCGCTGGTCGGCATAATCGCGTTTTGGCTGTTTCCCGATCCAGCCACGAACACCGTCGGCAAAACTGTCGCTTATCGACCGTTTGATGGAATGCGCTTGGGTAGACGCTATCTGCTGGGCGCTTTGGCCTGCCTTGCGCTGGCCCTGCAAGGCGGTTATTGGCTGACGTTGCTCTGGCCCGGCTTTGCCCTGACCGTGGTCGCGGTTGCCTACATGGGGGTCGGGCCTGCCGTGTTTCGTAAGGAAGGGGGGCGGCTGTCGCTGGCGGCAAAAATCCTGTTGGGACCGTATTGGGTCGGCCAATCGCTGTCCTGGCGGTGGTATCTGCGCCGGATGGGGGCGCCGCTATCCGAGATCGTGCCGGGGGTTTTTATCGGCGCCCGACTCGATGACCGGGAGGCGATCATCTTTGCTGCTGCGCACCCCCGGCGTTTCGTACTGGATTTGACCGGAGATTTCGATGAGTCCGACAGTCTGCGCGAGGGCGGCGATTACGTGAATCTGCAACTCATGGATTTGATCGAGCCGCCACCGGAAGCCTTGCGCGATGCCGCGACCTGCATCGAAACGGCGTACCGGCAGGGTAAAACCGTGTTCGTTCACTGCGCGCTGGGCTATTCGCGCAGCGCGCAGGTCGTGGCGCATTGGTTGGCAACCACCGGCCGCGCCTGTTCGCTCCAGGAAGCGCTCGAACGGATCCGCGCCGCTCGGCCCGGCATCGTGGTCGCGCGGAGCGTTCCGGCCACGTTAAATCAGCCTTCGCTGGCGCCGGAATCGGCATGATCAGCGTCTACTCGCTCAAACCCGCTTTTCAGAATCTATTGCGACCGGTCGCCCGTTGGCTGTATTCGCGGGGCGTCAGCGCCAATCAGGTCACGCTTGCCGCGCTGTGGTTGGCGGTCGCGACGGGTGGGGCGGTCGCGCTGTGGCCAACGCCGCTGACGCTGTTACTGTTGCCGCCGGTATTGTTTGTCAGAATGGCCTTGAACGCACTGGATGGGATGCTGGCCCGCGAATTTTGGGCGCCAACCCCGATGGGCGCGATGTTGAATGAATTGGGCGACGTGTTGGCCGATACCGCGATGGTTCTGCCCTTGACGTTGATTCCCGGCGTGCCGGTTACCCCAGTCGTGTCGCTGGTATTGCTGGCGCTGCTGAGCGAGTTCTGTGGCGTGGTGGCGGTGCAAATCGGGGCCAGCCGCCGCTACGACGGTCCGATGGGCAAGAGCGACCGCGCCGTGCTGCTCGGGAGTATTGCGTTGTTGCTCGGTTGCGGTGTCCCGGCCGGTTTTTGGCTGGCAACCGCGCTGATCGTCGCCAGCGGTTTGTTGGTGCTGACCTGTTTCAACCGGCTGCGCGCCGCGTTGCGGGAGATAAAACCATGCCTTTAACGCTGACATCGCCGATAACGGTTATTCTGGGCGGGGTATGGGCACTGCTGATGCTGGCTACCGCCGTGGTCTGGCAACTTGCGCCCGCGCCCGATAGCGAACTGCGCCAACGCATCCGCAGTTGGTGGCTGATCGTAGCGCTGTGTTCGCTGGCGCTGACCTTCAACCGGATCGCCGCGCTGCTGTTTTTCGGTCTGGTCAGCTTTCTGGCGCTGAAGGAATATCTGACCCTGATTCCCACCCGTCACGCCGACCGGCGGGTACTGTTCTGGGCTTATCTGAGCATCCCGGTGCAGTACTACTGGATCGGCATCGAATGGTACGGGATGTTCATCATCTTTATCCCAGTCTATATGTTCCTCTTGCTGCCGGTGGCGATGGTATTGATCGGCGAAACCCAAGGCCATCTGCGCGCCGCCGGCACGCTGCATTGGGGCCTGATGAGCATGGTGTTCAGCCTGAGCCATCTCGCCTTTTTGCTGGTATTGCCGCAAGCGCAGTATCCGCATGTCAGCGGACCGGGCTTGGTGCTGTTCTTGTTGTTGCTGACCGAACTGAACGATGTGGCGCAATTTTGCTGGGGCAAGTTATTGGGCAAGCATAAGATTTCGCCCACGGTCAGCCCGAACAAAACCGTGGAAGGTTTCGCCGGCGGGGTGGTGACGACCGTGTTGCTATCCGTGTTGCTGGCACCGTGGCTGACACCGTTTTCCGTGCGCGATGCGCTGCTGGCAGGTGCCTTGATCGCGGTGGCTGGTTTCTTTGGTGACCTGAGCCTGTCCGCGCTGAAGCGCGATTTGGGGATCAAGGATAGCGGGAATCTGCTGCCAGGCCACGGTGGCATTCTCGATCGGGTGGACAGCCTGACCTACACCGCGCCGCTGTTTTTTCACTTTACCCGCTATTTGTATTTCTGAGCATTGCCATGTGGCCCCTCGTATTGCGCTTGTTGTTTTTCTTGCTGATCGTCAAGCCATTTTTACTGCTGGCGGTCGGTGTCAACGTGCGCAACCGCAACCGTCTACCCCGTCGTGGTCCTGCACTGATCGTGGCTAATCACAACAGCCACCTCGATGCGCTGGTACTGGTGGCGATGTTGCCGCTACGGCTGCTATTCCGCACGCGGCCGGCAGCGTCGGCGGAATATTTTTTGCGTGGCCGGTGGCGGACTTGGTTCGCGACCCAAGTGATTGGCATCATTCCAGTGGAGACGGGCGGCGGCCGCCCGCACGACGAAGTATTGGGGAAAGTGCAGGATGCGCTGGCGGCGGGCGACATCGTCATCTTCTTTCCGGAAGGCACGCGCGGCGAGCCAGAATGTCTAGGGAAACTCAAGACTGGCATCACCTGGCTGGCGCAACAATTGCCAGATGTTCCGATTTGCCCGGTACGGTTGTGCGGCTTGGGTAGAGTGCTACCCAAGGGCGATTGGTTGCCGGTGCCGTTTTTTTGCGATGCCTGGGTGGGCGAACCGCTGCGTTGGGAGGGTGACCGACAACGATTTATGGCGATATTGGCATCGAGTTTGGGAGGCGAGGTCAGTCGGCAATAATGAACGCCAACGAGACCGATTTTTTGAGATATTGACGTTGATGGAATCGCTGTTCGGCGGTAGGCAACGAATCATTGCCGGGCTAATAAATAAATCGCGCTCCGTTGTCAAATACACCAGTTCTCGGCTGAGCCGATTGGCCGAACGCTCGTTCCACAGCTACACTTTTTGACGGTTGCCGCGCGTCACCTTCGGAGCGGCGCGGCGGAGCGGGGCTGCCCGACCGCCGCCGACGTGATCGGCGGCCGGCCGACTACCCGAATTTCGGGTCGACGAACCGGTTCGCGCCGCGAGCGCGGGAAGGAGGTATCATGTCGGTGGAATTGCCTGCAGACGAGGCAGTGCGGCGTGCCGCCGAATTCGGGCTGACCGATCCAGCGAAGCACACCCTGGTCTTTTATGGCGATTGCCTTGGACCGCATGGTGGCGGTCTTTCGCTTTCGGCGCCCGGAGGACGGATGGCCGCGTTCGAAGGTGGAGGTCCGCGTCGGCGATATCGGACCTGCGCGTTGGCGTGGGATGCGCTCAGGCCGTTTTTCCACTTTGCCCTGCCACCGTTGAATCCCGATCCGGAGGGTGGGATGGATGGGCCGGCAGTCGGGGCAGGCGAGCGGCTTCTGGTTCCGAATGAGGGTTCCTCCCCGTTCGACCCTCGGGGCAAGCTGGTTATCTACGGCTTCGGCGCGGGCGGATTCGACGCGATCGACCTGTGTCGGCGCATCGACCGGTTCTCGTCCTGGTACAATTTCGAATCTGGCCAGATCGGCGGTCCGCCGAGCACGCTGGACCCGTTTCGCTTCGCCCAGGTTCGAGTCGATCTACTGATCACGGTGGATCCCTGTCGCATCGCGAAGAATCTGGTGCGACGCGATCCGGCGATGGGGGGAGCCGGTACCGCGACACCGATCGAGGTGGTTCGGGAACACGCGAACTACTACCAGAAAAACGACCCCGATCATCCGGGAATCTCGCTCGACGTCGCCCGCATCAACCGGCAGTTGTATCCTAATCCGGCGGGTGCCCACGACTGCATGCCGATCCAAACTCTGCCTGATATCAAGAAGTTGCTCGTGAATTTATTGCAATGAGCAGCCCGCTTCGCCGCGTGGCCGGGCGGCGAGCTGGAATGGACCATCCCATTACCGCCTCGGCGGACTCAACCCTCGCAGCCCGCTCCGATCGGTTTTGCCGCGCCGAAGCGACGCCATAGATTTTGGAGACAGCGCGATCACGGCCCCGGAAGCGCGCAGCCAGCCGGAGACGGTATTGATCCCCGAAGTGTGCAACCGTCGAGATAGCTCGTCGGATCGATCAAATCCGAGCGACGCTGGTAGGGCGAATTGGACCGGACCGTCAAAGGACCGGACCCGCTGCCGTCGTACAGCTCGAAGTGCAGCATCGAATCCACGTACATCTTGCCAACATAGGCGATCAGCGTTCCTTCGGTCAGCGTGGAACCGACCGCAACGCCCGACGCAACTTTCTCGATCTCGCAATACCGTACCACCTTTCCCGAATCTAGCGTGAATTCGATGGCGTAGGTGCCGCGATAAAACAGGTAAGGACCATACGTGACCCGGCCGTTTTCCACAGCGTAGATTTCAGTACCTTTCGGCGCGATCAGATCGCAGGCGGCGTGCTTTCTATTGCCGCCGTCGCGGTTCGCGCCGAAGCGGCGGCCGCCCGTTTTGTAGCTAAGCGTTGGTACAAAAGGCAATGGAAAGGTTGCCATCATCTTCTCCTCATCATTAGTTCAAGGGGATTCGCTATACCGCGCAAGATTTTCTCCCGATGCGGCGATAAATCGGGTTTTCGATCAAAGATCGCTTGCTTGGTCATTCCCCCGTGAAAGCAACGAGGTTCAAGGTAGCCACCCATTTTTTCGTCGGCGAAGCGCCCGCCGCACGCCGTGGGCAAAGGCGCTGCACGGAGACCGGGCAACGGACCGGAAGCGGTTCATTTCGGCGGGCCACCGTGATCCGGAGCGGGTCGAACTGGGCCACCGGCCGCTCGGCAACTCCAAATCGATCCCGACCCACAAGGCAGTCTCTTTCCTCGGCGGCAAAAACGCTTGGCGCGGTCCCACCGGCTCTTTCGTTTTCATTCGCTCGCTTCGATCCGGCGGACCTCAAAACCGGAACTGGGCGCCGCCATAGATCGTGAGCCCGGTCTGCGAGGCGTAGTTGAGGCGCAGGCCAACCCCGAAACGGTTCGGGCTCTCGCCATATTTAGCGATCAGTTGCCCCGCGCGCACGGCGTTGCCGATGGCGGCCGCGTCATCGCTGTGCAGTTTGTACCACGCCAGAGGATTGTCGGGCGCCGAACGGATGTCCGTCGCCATGCTTTGCAACCCAACCGCCGCCGAGCCGAACGCGCTCGACAGCTCCGCCGGAAAAGGAAGAAGGCTCGCACCGTAACCGATGCCGATGCCGGCGGATTCCCGCACCGCGCTCGCGGACGCCCCGAACCTGAACCCGCGAAAAACCAGTCCAAGGTCGACGTCCCCGTTTGTGGGGTTGACGCCGGCCGTCGCCGAAAAGCGGCGAATACCCAGAGATGCTTCCACATTGCCGCCGTAGTGGTACGCCAGGCTGGTGCGAAAGCTGCCGGACCGGTAGGCCAGATTCACCTTGCTGGTGTTGGCGTCGAGCGCCAGCACCCAAAGCTGCATCTGAAGCTTTGGCGGCAGCAGCTTGAAATCGACGTCGAACTTGTCTCCCATCGCAAATTCCTCTCCGGTTTTTCGACCGAAACGCCCGGCGCTCCGGCGTCGCCAAAACGGGAACGGCGGTCGAAACAAAAAAGGTTCTTGATCGCCGGCACCTCACCGCCGCCCGTGCGGAGCGAAACGGTGCACGACCGTTTCCGTTAGGGCGGAGAAATGTCGGCTGGCTATCGTTCATTCAGCATGTTCTATGCCACGGCGCGCAGCACAACCCGTTCGATCTCGATACGTTGACTCGAACCGAATCCAAGCCACGCCCTACCGATACGGGCGACGATCGAGAAATCGACGCGAACGCCAGACGGCCCCTATGCCATTTTGAAAAGCTTCCCGGTTTCGAAAAGAAACGACCGGTTTAACTTTGAAGCTCGTCCTGTTTGTGCGCAGCCACGCAGCGATACGAAAACGGGCTTCGACGATGCTTCTTGTCATTATTTCGCCTTGTCTAAACGTGCTGGCACGGCAATAGCACACTATAATTATGGTTATAGTTAAGCAACTTGGAGGCTAGATGCATGGCTAAACGCGAGCCGGAAAATCGCAAGAGGACGGCGGCAAAAACGACGAGATAGCAATCGGCGCTTCGAGAACGATAGAGCAGGTCTCCATCGGCAATATCGCCTTCCAAAGCATCCGGCTCCCACGCATGCCGCCCATATGTCGGCAACGCACGAACCGTATCGAAGGAGAACGATCATGGAACAACCGAGAAAGATTGCCATCGCTTGCCAAGGTGGCGGGATTCATGGCGCATTCACTTGCGGGGTTTTGGACCAGATCCTGCTGAAAGCGGAAGCGAAGCGCTTCGACATCGTCGGCTTGAGCGGCACGTCGGCCGGTGCCTTGAACGCGTTCATGGTGTGGTACGGCCTGCTGGGCGCGAAACAAAATCCTTTCGCCGAAGCGCGGAAAGCTTTGAACGGCCTGTGGGATACCTTCCAGGCGCGAAAGAGCGGAGAGTTGGGCATGAACCATTTCGCTCAGTTTGCCTTCAAGCTACAAGGGACCGGATTGAGCTTCAAACCACCGGCACCGCCCGTTTTCTACGATTGGCTGATGACCGCGCTTCACGGCTGGTCCGCGCTGGAAAACTCGTTTTTGCCAGGGTTGGATTTGGGCGAAATCCGCCCGGAGTATTACGATTTCGGGCGATTGCTCGAAACCTGCGCGCCCGACTTTTCCAGAATCCAAGGGTGCGGAAAAAAGCCGCGGCTACTAGTTGGAGCCGTGGAGATTTTGAGCGGGAAGTTCGAAGTATTTGACTCGCACGATTCGCGCAAGGGACCGGACGCCCGCCCGATCAGCTACGAGGCCGTCGCGGCGTCGGGAACCCTGCCGGACATCCGGCGGGCGCAGAAAATTCCTGGCCTCAAAAACGACTACGGCCAAGACCCTCTCTACTGGGACGGCCTGTTCTCGCAAAATCCGCCCGTGCGGGAATTCGTCGCAGGTAAAAAAGAGATCGAGGATGTTCCCGACGAAATCTGGGTGATCCGGATCAACCCGCAAAAACGCGAGAAGGAACCCAACCTGTTAGGCGAAATCGAGGATCGCCGGAACGAATTGTCCGGGAATCTATCGCTCAACCAGGAACTCCGCTTCATCCAGAAAGTGAACGATTGGATCGAAAAATATCCCAACGACGAATTCGTCAAAGGAAAGAAGCCCATCGACATTTTCGCGATCACCATGGCACCGGACAAGGCCGAACTCGACGTCGCGAGCAAGTTCAATCGCGATCCGGCTTTCGTGAGGGATTTGCGGGAACACGGCGCAGCGCGCGGCAGAATGTTTCTGGAGCTGTGGGCTGATGCGCGGGCAAAGACTTGGCCGCAAGACGCTATTCCCTGAGGAATAGCGTGTCGAGCGCGCTATCGACGCGGCGGAGGGAGTGAAACACAGGGAGGTAACCCCGATGCCCTGGTACGTTGCCCATCACCGACCACCCAGTCGAACGCAAGAGTCCGGCACGCATTGATCGGGACAGGCATCTATCGGACAAGCATCAGGCAGGCAGTCCAAAGCGCCGTTGCGCCGGCGCTTCCGCCGATCTTCGCCGTCTTTCCGGCGGTGGGCGAGGTACGTCGCCGCTGCCCGACAGGCCCGCAACTGAGCGCGAACGATGGGCAAGGCACGCCAAAACCCAACCGCTGCGATAGCTTGGCGGGCAGACTCCGAGCAGGACGGTCCACCGTGCAAGACCCCGTGGGCGCAACGGAATCCTTTATGGGGCGAGAGATGGCGTTGGTAGCACGAGATCGCCGCCAAGGCAAAACGATCAAGCCCTTTCATCGCCTTCCCGACTCGGGGTTGCTGAGAATCATTGCCAGCATCGAATCCTCTCGCACTAGCGATAGCACCACTCGAACGTCTAGGCTACCGCCATCTTGCCCGTTTCTGCCTGCCCGGTTTTGATCGGGGCTATTGGTGGCTCCGATACGGCGGCGTGAACTTGCCGGGCGTCAGCCCTCTTTTCGGGTTGCCGAGTCGAACGCGGTTGTCAATTTATCCTTGATCCATCTGGCCACGCCGGTGGCGTACTGTCGCAGTCGCGCGAGCGCGGCGACGGCGCCAGGATACCAAGCGCGGTGGTGAAGATAGCCCAGCCAGCGGTCGCGAAACCCGCGCAGTTGCACCAGTTGAGCACCGACCCAAGCATCCGCTCGCGCCGCCCACGGATAGGCCGCGATCACTTTCGGGCGGGCCGCCCGCCAGGTGACGTGGGCGAAATAGCCAATGCCAGCCTTGGCGCAGAACATCGTCGCGACCGCTCCCGGTAGTCCCGCAAAACGGTAGCTCAGCAGAACCGCGATCTTGGAAAGCTCCAGCAAAACCAGCGACAGCAGCGACAGCGATAGTCCCGCCGCCGGGGGAAAGGCCGCGACCCGGCGCTCGTAGCGCTGGACAATTTGCTGCCGCTCCAGCTTGCGGGCCAGCGACCGAATCGGCCCGAACAGCAGGGTGACCAGCACATAGGCCATACCGAGGGCATGGCCAATCCAGCGTAGCGCCGGATGCCGAGGGCGATGCTGCCGTTCTTCGTCGCGGGTCGCGATGATCGATCTCCGAGGTAATTCAATCAGGTCAATTTAGCCGCGATGCCATCATGTGCCGAGAGGTCGATGGCAACCGGCCAGGCCACGGGCGATGTGGGCGATGCGCCCGCCGGTCGTGGTTGACTGTCCATACCCGTCCGTTCTCGGATCGGGCGCCATTCTCGCGGGAACGCCCTCCGAATTTGTTAGATATAGCGTAGAAACCAACAAATGCAAATGGTTATTGTTCGGCGGGCGACGGATCGACAGGCGGTACCAGGCGGTATGATCGACTATTCCCGGCCAACCCCGAAACGGTAATGACCGCCGTCAGGATCCAAACTGGCTACGGCGGCGACGCTCGTTCCGGGGAAAGCGCCAAGCGGATGCGGACGAGATGCGGATCGCCCGGATAAGGTTCGGCAGCGAACCCTAGCATCCGGCCGAGCCGCAGCATCGGCTCGTTGTCGTCCATCACGTCGCCAAAAATCTCTCGAATACCTCGCTGCCGGGCGTAAGCGATGATCTGGCGCATCAAGAACGAACCCAAGCCTTGGCCGGTCAAGCGGCGATCCAAAGCGATGGCGAACTCAGCCTCTTCCAAATCGGGATCGGCGCTGATGTCGGCCACTCCCCACAGTGCCGCCTCGCCGGCCACCCCCGGCCCGGCCAAAACCAGCCTCATCTCGCGATCGTAGTCCAACTGGGTCAGTCTGGCTGCCATATCGCGTGGCAACTCTTTGAAAGATTGAAAAAATCGCCAGCGAACATCCTCGGGGGGCATCCGGCCAACCATCGCTTGGAGAGCGGGCTCGTCCTCCGGCAAGATAGGCCGCAGAAGCAAAGAGCGCCCATCCGGCATCTCGACGGTTTGCTCTAGCTCCTTGGGATAAGGGTGAATCGCCAGCCGCTCGGTGGCCGGACCCGATGCCGGCGCGACGCGGGCGCGGGCGTTCAGGGCAAGAACTCCTGCCCGTCCGACCCACAAGGGGTTGATATCCAACTCGACCAGTTCGCCTAAGTCGACCACCATCTGCGAGACCTTGATTAGGGTCATGGCGAGCGCATCCAAATCGACGGGACGGCCCGGATTGTCGCGCAACTTCGCGTAAATCCGGGTTCGGGCCATCAATTCCCGCGCCAGATGCATGTTGAGCGGAGGCAAGGCGAAAGCCAGATCATCGATCACCCCGATTTCGGTGCCGCCATGACCAAAGTACAGCACCGGCCCTCCGGCTTTGAAATCGCGGCCGGTTCGCACTCCGATGGCGATCTCGTAGGCGCCCTGCCGGGATAGCATTGGCTGCACGGCGAAACCTTCGATGGCGGCATCCGGTAGCAGGGTTTGGACTCGTCGCAGCATTGCGGCCGCCGCTTCCAGCACTTCTTGCGGCCCTTCGAGTCCTAGAGCCACGCCCCCAATATCGGCGCGATTGGCGATCTGCGAGGAAAAGATCTTCAAAGCCACGCGCCCGCCGATCTCGGTCGCCAATCGAGCCGCCGCCGCCGGCGTCGCGGCAAAGCGAGTATCGATGAGCGGGATTCGATAAGCCGTCAACAATTCGCGGGTTGCTTGGATATTCAGGGGGTCTTGGCCGGTGGCCAAGGCAGCGGCGATGACCCGGTGCGCGGTCGCCGGGTCCGGTGCGAACGTTTCGGGGACAGACGAAGGGGTCTCTATCAACAGCGATTGGTTACGGGCGTATTCCGCCAGTTGGAGACAGGACCAGACGGCTTCCTCGGGCGTGCGGTAGGTAGGGATGCCGGCGTCTTGAAAAGATTGCCAGACCGGCGAGCTAGCGGTGGCGCCGACCCAACTGACCGTGACGGGGCGATGGCTTCCGGTGGTCCGGGCGATGATCGCCCGAGCAACTTCTCCATCCGAGTCTGGCGACACCGGCACATGGACGATAAGGAGACCGCCCACCTCGGATTCCCTCAGCAACGCTTCCAGCGCCCGGTCATACTCCCGGAAGCCGGCGCGATTCCCCAAATCCAGCGGATTGCCGATGGTGTGGCCCGGAACGACTTGGGCCAACTCGTCGCGCGTGGCCGGGCCGATCGTCGCCAATCGCCCGCCCGCCCCGCCCAGCATGGTTCCCGCCATTAGCCCGATGCTGTGGCTGTTGCCCAGAACGAACAGGCGGTCCTCTCGATCCGGCCGACCGAAAGTCAGCGCTTTGACGGCGCCAAACCAGTGATCCATGGTATCGACGCGCAACATGCCGACCCGGCGGATGGCGGCATCGAAAATAGCCTCGTCGGTATCGCTCGCGCCCGGTGGCTTGAGTGCGATCACCGGTTTGACTCGCGCCGCTGCCCGTGCGGCCGACAAAAAGCGACGCGGGTTCGGGACGCTCTCCAAGTAAAGGAGAACGGCTCGGGTTCGGGCATCCCGCGCCAAATAATCGAGCAGATCGCTGGCTTCCACGTCCCACCGGTCGCCGAGCGAGATGAGGTGAGAGAAGCCGATATTGCGCGCATGGCCCCAATGGATGATGGCCCGCATCATCGTGGAGGATTGGGTAACCACGCTGACCGGACCCGAGATCGGCGGCGTGCGGCCGAGGGCGGCATTGATGCGGTATGCTGGTATCGCCATTCCGAATCGATCCGGCCCCAGGAGGCGTATTCGATGGGCTTTGGCAATAGCCAAGGCGCGCGCCCGCAGGGCGGCGTCCGCTTGGTCGGCCGCCGACGATTCGTCGCCGATCAGCAAAATGGCTCGGCTCCCTTTGGCGCCCAGCTCGTCGATGAGCGCGGGGCTCTCCGCCAGCGGCGTCGCGAGAATAGCCAATTCGGGCGGCTCGGGCAGGTTGGCCACGTTTCGGTACGCGAGCACTCCGGATACCGCGTGACGATGCGGGTTGACCGGCAAGACCGGTCCCCGGAACCCGGCATCGATCAGGTTGCGCACCAGCAGTGCCGCTGGGGCATCGTCTTGGCGATCTCGTCCCAGAACCGCGATGGAGTTCGGGTTGAACATCGACCGCAGAGTGCGGATCGTCATGGAACGGTCCCTCTCAGGATGGAAAAGCCCGAGACTGGCGCGGGCGTCTGTGGCGCTGGCCCGTCGGGACCATCGACACCGCCGGGTTTTACGTTTGCGCAATCCAGGTTCGGTTACCTCGACTGGTGACAATCTCCTCGTCGTTCCTGCGCTATTGCTCTACCGCCTCCAGCAAAACCCGCAAAAACTCCCGAGTTTCGCGCCGCGCCGACTCATCCGGCGGCAAGCGTTTCTGGGCTTCGCGCAAGGCCCCTACCCCCAGCTTCACCTGCACCAGCCCGAGATTGTGTAGCGTCTTGGCGTCGTCGCGGCGGCGCAGCGCCTCTCGATACGCCCGCTCCGCCGAATCCAGGCGTCCCTGCTCTGCGTACAGGTTTCCCAGTCGAAACCAGGGGGTCGCCTCTCTCGGCTTGAGCCGGATCAGTTGCAAATAATATCCCTCCGCCACATCCAAACGGCCAGTCTCGTAGGCTTGCTGAGCCCGTTCCTCGACGAACGCGGGGCTAGACGGGTCGGCGTCTGGCGGCACCGGCGTTGGGGGGGCTGCATGGGTTGCGTCCATCTCCTCGACGCGCGGCGGCGGCGTTGCAGAGGCTGGTGGAATCGGCAAACGCTCCAGCGCGGCACATCCGCTCAAAGCGGCACAACAAGCGACAGCGAACAAATTCCGGTTCATGCGGCAACACTCTCCAACCCATTTCGACAGGAAACGTCACAGCAAACACACTGTCGCCAGCCCCAGAAAAATGAAAAAGCCCATGCCGTCGGTGATGAAGGTCAGCAACACGCTCGATCCCATCGCCGGATCCCGGCCGAATCGGTGCAAGGTCAGAGGAATGGCGACACCCACCAGTGCCGCCAACAACAGATTCAACAGCATGGCCGCCGCCATTACACCCCCCAGCGGCAGGTTCCAGTACAGCAAGTAGGCAAACAACCCCACCGTTGCGCCCCACGCGACACCGTTCAACAGCCCAACACCCAACTCCTTGAACACCAGGTGCCATGTGTTCTCCGGCGTGATCTCACCCAGCGCCAGACCGCGCACCACCAGCGCGGTGGTCTGATTGCCGGAATTGCCGCCGATACCGGCCACGATGGGCATGAGGGTTGCCAAGGCAACGATCTGGGAAATGGTTCCTTCGAACAAGCCGATGGCCCGCGAGGCCACGAACGCGGTACACAGGTTGATGGCCAGCCACAGCCAGCGGTTGCGCGCGCTGGCCCAGATCGGCGCGAACAGATCTTCGTCGCCTTGCAGGCCAGCCATGTTCAGGGCGTCCTCTTCCGACTCTTCGCGAATGTAATCCATCACCGCGTCCACCGTCAGTCGGCCGACCAGTTTGCCGCGCTCGTTGATCACCGGCGCCGAAATCAAATCGTAGCGTTCGAAAGCTCGCGCCGCTTCATCGGCGGAATCGTTCGCGCCAAACACCACCGGATTGGCCAGCATCAGCTCAGCGACCTGCTTGCCCGGATCGTTGAGCAGCAGCGCCCGCAGCGGCAGCACGCCCTTGCACTGGTGGCGGGCATCCACCACGAACAAGCTATCGGTGTTGGGCGGCAGATCGTCGCGGCCACGCAGCAACCACAACACCTGCTCGATCCGTTGGCCCTCGCGCACCGTCAACACGTCTGGGCTCATCAAATGGCCCACCCGATCCTCCAGGTAAGCCATGGTGCTTTGCACCCAGTCGCGATCGCGGGCGGTCAGCGTTTGCAAGACCTCCACCAGCACATCTTCGGCGACCGCATCGACCAGTTCTGCCAAATCGTCGGCGTCGAGCTGGCTCAACACCCGCACCAGCACCGGCCGTTCCAGCACCTCGATCAGCCAATCCCGCACGGCGTCGGATACCTCCAACAGTACCTCGCCGCCACTGTCGTCCTGAATCTGCCGCCAGACCAGCAGCCGGTCATCCAGCGGCAAGGCTTCGAGGATATAGGCGATATCCGCCGGGTGCAGGCTGCGCAGCTTGAGCTGCAACTCGACCAGGTGCTGGCGGTGCACCAAGGACTCGATCAGATCGTGGCGGGGACTGGCGCGGTCGCGGTCCACCATCGTCTCGACCAGACGATGTTTTTCCAGCAGCTTGACGATATGCCGCAGATTATCTTCGAGCTTGTGCTGGGAATTCCGCGGCGCAGCGGCCGAATCCATCGCGGCCGTCACCCCGTTCCGTAGCGACGGACCACGTAATCGTCCACGATCCGCTGAAACTCGATGGCGATACCGTCGCCTTTCAGGGTCACGGTTTTCTCACCGTCCACGTAGACCGGCGCCACCGGCACCTCGCCGGTACCGGGCAGGCTGATGCCGATGTTGGCNNCCGTTGACCACGCAGCCCATCACCGCCACGGTCAGATCTTCTACGCCAGGATAACGACTGCGCCAAACCGGCATCTGTTCCCGCAAGTAGCCCTGAATCTGCTGGGCTAACCGCTGAAAATAGTCGCTGCTGGTGCGACCGCACCCCGGACAGGCTACCACCGCTGGCGTGAAGGAACGCAAACCCATCGATTGCAGAATCTCTTGGGCGACCAAGACCTCCTGGGTCCGGCTACCGCCCGGTTCGGGGGTGAGCGAGATGCGAATCGTATCGCCGATACCCTCCTGCAACAGCACCGCCAGCGCGGCGGTGGAGGCGACGATGCCCTTGCTGCCCATCCCCGCTTCGGTCAAGCCAAGATGCAGCGGATAGTCGCAGCGTGCCGCCAGCTTGCGATAGACCGCGATCAAGTCCTGCACTCCGCTCATCTTCACCGACANNTGATCGAGACTGCCCCAGTTCACGCCGATTCGCACCGGCTTGTCGAATCGGCAAGCGATTTCGACGATGGTGGCAAATTGTTCGTCCTTCTTCTTACCACGACCGACGTTGCCCGGATTGATACGGTATTTATCGAGCAGTTCGGCGCAGGCGGGATATTTGGTCAGCAGCCGGTGGCCGTTGAAATGAAAATCGCCGATCAGCGGTACCGCGATATCGCGTGCGGCCAACCGATCGCAAATCAGTGGCACAGCAGCGGCGGCTTCCTCGTTGTTGACGGTAATGCGTACCAGTTCCGAGCCCGCCCGCGCCAGCTCCGCGACTTGGCCGGCGGTCGCCGCGACATCGGCGGTATCGGTGTTGGTCATGGACTGCACCACGATGGGTGCATCGCCGCCCACCGTGACGGAACCGATCCGAACGGCAACGCAGGGACGGCGCGGGATGGAGGACTGAACACGGGACATGGGGTTTACCTGAACAGTGATAGCCATTCCCCTCTCCCACCCGCTTACGGCAGAAGGGTTGAGATGAGGGGATAGAAAAGCCGCTCAACGCAAAAAGTCGCGACTGATCTCGCGGAAACGGTCGGTATCAGCCCGATGCAACCACTCGAAAGCGACCATTTCCCGGCTGACGATGCGCACGCC
>DEHO01000063.1 GCA_002351955.1 Flavobacteriales bacterium UBA2798 | reverse complement strand
ACAAATTGATCCTTCAAAATATTCATTGAGCGAACTTGAGCGCATTACCCGTCGTTTTGCATTTGCGCTGGGTGAGAATATCGGTCCTGACATGGATATTCCCGCTCCGGATGTAAATACCAACGCTCAAATGATGGCATGGATTGCCGATACCTATACTTCGACGCGGCCCGCAACTCAGCGAAGCAACAGTATGCATGTTGTAACCGGCAAACCGGTAGGGTCTGGCGGACTCGAAGGTCGCGACCGGGCAACAGGATTTGGTGTGGTTATTTCCATTAGAGAATGGGCAAAAAGCAGCGGAATGAATTTGCGCGGTATGAAATACATTGTGCAGGGATTTGGAAATGTTGGTCAGTGGACGGCTCACTTTTTGAAAAAGGAAGGAGCAATACTTATTGCAGTACAGGATGCATCAGGAACATTGTACAACGAAAACGGAATCGATCCTGATCTGTTACTTGAGTATGTGCGCAACAATGGCGGTAACATTGCTGGATTTACTGGAGCAGAGACAATTGATGCATCAGCGTTTTTTCAAACTGAATGTGATATTGTAATTCCGGCGGCCCTGGGCAACCAGATTACTGCTGCTAATGCCGGTAGTATCAATGCAAAAGTGATTGCAGAAGGAGCAAATGGTCCGCTGGATGTAGATGGTGAAACCATTTTGTTGAAAAGGGGAATACATATTATTCCCGATATACTCTGTAACGGTGGAGGAGTAACAGGAAGTTACTTTGAGTGGTTGCAGAATAAAAATGGTAGTATCTGGACAATTGAAGACGTGCTTGCAGGTCTTGAGAAAATGATGGTAATCGCATATGGCAAAGTTCAGCATACAGCAGATAAATACAAAACCGATCATCGCAACGCAGCCTATATCGTAGCCTTGGAAAGAATTGCCCAAGCCTATAAGGAGAGAGGAGTATTTCCATGAGCAATCAGATTTCGAAAATCGGCCTGATTAAAGAGCCGGTTACGGAAACAAGGGTTGCTTTATTACCGGAAGATGTCAGAAAGTTAGTGGAAACCAGTCCCGGTGTTTCCATTGTTTTCGAAGCAAATCTGGCTGTTCACATTGGTATTTCCGACTCAAGGTATCTTGAAGCAGGAGCAATACGGATGGAAAGTTCATCGGAGATCATTGATTATTCTGATGTAATAGTATGTATTCAGCCGGTATATGATTTACGTCTTTCGCGGAAGGATAAAGTATTTGTCGGATGGTTTAATTGTTTGAATCAGCTCAATCACTTGTCGATTTACAAAGAGGGCAGGTTTACCATTTTAAGTTTGGATCTGCTTCCGCGTACAACAATTGCGCAGCGGATGGATTCGCTTTCTTCTATGGCTTCGCTAAACGGCTACAAAGCGGTGATCAAGGGAACGGATCAGCTTGGACTTGCCTTGCCGATGATGACCACTGCAGCCGGAACAATAAAGCCCGGAAATACCCTTGTTGTTGGCGCAGGCGTTGCGGGATTGCAGGCTATAGCTACCGCTAAACGTTTGGGCGCACGTGTTAGTGCCTTTGATGTACGCGCTGCAGCTGCAGAAGAAGCACGTAGTCTGGGTGCGCGATTTTTGGAAGTGAAAGGAGAAATCAATAAAAGTTCGGTTGGAGGATATGCCGTTGAGCAAAGCGCTCAAATGCTAATAGAGCAACAAGAACTTTTGCATGAGGCGGCTATTTCCTCTGTGCTTATTATTTGCACCGCTCAGATTCCTGGTAGAAGAGCTCCGGTTTTGATTACAGAAAAATCAATTTATGGAATGCAACCCGGTAGCGTAATTGTTGATCTCGCTGCTGAAACCGGTGGAAATACGGAACTAACAGAAAAGGATAAAACCATTGAAGTAAACGGTGTTACGATAATTGGAAATTCAAATNNCCATATACCGCATCCCGACTTTTATCTTCCAATTTTTATCATTTTATACACCATCTTCTTGCCAAAGGAATGGAGGATGATCTGATCCTTCAAACAGCTGCTGTTAAAAACGGCCGGATAATCCACCCCAAAATCATTCAACTAATTGAAGAATCGTAATGGAGCAATTGAATCAGTTTTTTTTTGAGCATACAGAGACCATCTATTTTGTTGTGCTCTGTGTTTTATTGGGCGTAGAAGTAATTTCAGGAGTGCCGGCCATGTTACATACTCCGCTGATGTCGGGAGCAAATGCAATTCATGGTGTTGTTCTCATTGGAGCGCTCTTGGTCACACTTCAACTGGATAGCAATGATTATGCTGGATTGATCATAGGAGCATTGGCGGTTTTTCTTGGAACACTGAATGTTGCCGGTGGTTTTTTTGTAACCGGACGAATGCTTGAAATGTTTAAACCGAAACCAGATAAAAAACGTAAATAATGATACATTCTATTGTACAGATGGGGTATTTGATCTCGGGAATAGGGTTTATTCTGGGATTAAAAATGATGAGTTCACCACAAAAAGCAGTGCGCGGTAATTTTATTGCAGCATCAGGAATGATTCTCGCTGTTGTGCTAACTATTATTTATTGTCTTTATGTTCAACCGGTCATTCCCTATGTTTCTTTACTAACCGTTGCAGTTGCAATTGCGCTGGGTACCATTGTTGGTTATCTGATATCCTACAAAGTGCAAATGACAGCCATGCCTCAAATGGTTTCTTTATTTAATGCCATGGGAGGAGGCTCGGCAATGTTGATTGGTTGGATGGAACTGCAACATGGTGTACAGTTAGCCGGTACATGGATAATTCTAAGTGCAGGTGCGATGATTGGAGCCGTTTCTTTTTCGGGAAGTGGTATTGCTTATTTAAAACTATCAGGGAAAAAAGTGGAAGCCGCTAATTATGGTGTGCGCACACTTGGATTCTTTCTTCCCTTGTTGTTGGCCGGTGGAATGCTTATAGGTCATTCATGGTTTTCTTCGCAGGCAATAGCAATTACCGTTTTAATTGGAATTGCACTTGTTTACGGGGTCATTTTTGTACTTCCTATTGGAGGCGCCGATATGCCGGTGGTGATTTCTCTCCTGAATTCTTTCACGGGAATGGCGGCAGGATTGGCAGGAATTGCCTATCAAAATAAGGTGATGATTATTGGAGGAATTCTTGTTGGTGCAGCAGGATTACTTCTAACACTTTTAATGTGTAAAGCAATGAACCGCTCAATTATGAATGTGTTATTAGGAGCATTCAAAAAAGAAAATAAAAAATCTAAAGGCGATGTTGGTAACCTGGGCGTCATTCAAGAGACAGACGCATCGGAAGTTGCATTGAATCTTGCTTATGCCGGTAAAGTAGCCATTATACCGGGATATGGGTTAGCAGTTGCCCAGGCCCAACACGCTTGTCATCAACTTGAAAAGATGCTGGAAGAACACGGAGTGGAAACGATTTATGTGATACATCCTGTTGCCGGAAGAATGCCCGGTCATATGAATGTTTTGCTGGCCGAAGCTGATGTTTCCTATGAAAAACTTATTGAAATGGATGAGGTAAACGATCAGATGGATGCATTTGATGTGGTTATTGTTATTGGCGCAAACGATGTTGTTAATCCTGCTGCTGAGCAAAACTCATCCAGTAAGATCTATGGTATGCCAATAATCAGAGCGCACCGGGCAAAAAGTGTTGTTGTAATTAAACGTAGTATGAATGCAGGATATGCTGGCATAGAGAATGAATTGTTTCACTTGCCAAACTGTAAAATGTTGTTTGCAGATGCCAAAAAGGGATTGAACGATATTGCTACTGCAATGAAGAAATTCTAATGCGTTTTTTTTCAGGTAAGGAAGTACAGGAATTCAGGCAACTGGATGTAGTTCTGGTCTTGCACAGCGCACGTATCGCTCAAGGCAATGCGTCGAACATGGTATTAAGAGTGGAGGGCATTCGTGAAAACAGAAAGGAATTTTTAGAAACGATCGAACTGAAAAACTTTAAATGTGATGTATCAGGGAATATCCGTTTTTATTGCAATGACCCTTCCCAACCACTTATTATTGACCTGAGAAATTCAATACGCGTTTCAATTTCGGTGTATTCAGAGGAATATTTCGATTTAAATCTTCATGTTATTACCTATAAAAACTTACCGGGAAGCTAAGCGCTCAGTTTTTATTCACCAGATACACTCCAATAAAAATCAATGCTGTGGAGCCGATTTTTACGGTGTCAAGCTGATCTTTTCCGAGCATAACGGCTACCAATGCTGCCAGCGCAGGTTGCAGGTAAATATAGGCGCTTACAACACCCGGACTCAGGGTCACAAGTCCATAAGTGTTTAACAAATAAGCTAAGAAGGTTGTACCTGCTACTACAAATACAACGGCCCAAATTGCATTGGTGGTGAAGGTAGACCATTCAATGGCAAAAAACTGCTCTGTTCCAAATGGTAGAACAGGAATTAAACCGTATAGAAAGACCCATTTCATTACCGTGACGGGTTTGTATTTTTTCATTAGTGGTTTTACCAGCACCAGATAAACAGCGTACGAACAGGCATTAAGAAATGTAATGAAATCGCCAAAGAGATCGCCGCTAACCGAATTGTCGACCGGCTTTAGCACAAGAAGAATAACGGCTCCTGTTAATCCGATGAATAATCCTGCACCACGTTTCGTGCTTATGCCTTCTTTAAGAAGTATTCCTGCGATAATGGTCACCAGCAAGGGTGTGGTCACCATAATGATGGAGGAGTTGATGGGAGAAGTCAGTGATAATCCCCAGAAAAACAACATTTGGTTGATGCCAACACCTGTTAGTCCGCATAACAATAACCGGCGGTGATCTTCTTTTGCCACTTTTTCATTCACAAAAAGAAGAGCGGTTGTCCAAATCAGCGCAATGGTTCCGGCAACACGCAGAAGAATGAAGCCGAAGGGTTGAATGTATGTCCCCATTACCTCTTTTGCCACGGTATAATTGATACCGTAAATGAGATTGGCAATAAGGATAGCCAGATGGCCAAGTAGGCTGCGTGACATGTTTTTTGTTCTGGCGCTAAAATTAAGGTAAAAGCGTGCCGGGTAATTGGAATTTTGATTTTTTCCTTAATGGATACGATCCGGCATTATTTACCCTTGTTTTTGTTTTTTCCAAATACGTTTACCATCCGTGCAAATCTTCCTTTAACCGGATACGAACGCATCGGGGTGATATTGTTAAAGACCAACGCAACAATGAGCATGATTAAAACTCCCGAAAGAACAGGAGTAACTATATACAGATACCCAAGCGCTTTTATTTTTTCTGTCCCGATTACCGCAATTAAAGCTGTTGCTCCTCCGGGAGGGTGCAGTGTTTTGGTAAACTGCATTGCTGCAATGGATAAGGACACGGCAAGTGGTGCCGATAACCAAATAATATCCGGAATGATTTTATACACGGTAACTCCGATAAATGCACTGATGAGATGTCCGCCAATCAGATTTCTTGGCTGGGCGAGCGGACTCTGTATCGCTCCGTATATTAGAACGCCTGTTGCTCCAAACGATCCGATCAAAAACACGTTTTCAGTTTCTGTGAGGTACAGACTTTGTAAAAAAGCAATGCAGCCAATTCCAATGAAAGAACCAATAAACGACCAAAACAATTCTTTGGAGTCAACAAGCGTCTCTCTGTAAAAAACATATTTGCTGATGCGGTAACTCCGGTTGAGTTGTCTTTTAATCATGAGCAGCCTGCGGTTTAGCTGCCAAAATAAACAACCCCTTTAATTCGTACAAATAAACTTTGTATACCGATGTAGGATTTCTTTTTGTCAGGGCAGATCTCCTGAGTGGAAGATATAGGCGTGTGAAAGATTATTTGCGTAATGCCTCAGCGGCCGATTCAACGATCTTTCTTGAGTTGCCAATAAAAATCCGGTTATCAGCAAGCACTACGGGCCGACGAAGAAAAGTGTATTCTTCCAGAATGTATTTTTTGTAATCTTTTTCGGAAAGAGTTTTCTTATCGAGACCCAGGGCCCTGTATTTCATTGCGACACGACTGAAAATCGCCTCATACGATCCGGCCAGCTTAGCCATATCATCCACTTGCGTTTCAGTAAGAGCGTCCGATTTGATATCCTGTAATACCACGTCAGCCCCCGGTTTTAGTTCAGAAAGGATGCGTTTACAGGTACTGCAGGTGGATAAATGGTAGATTTTTTTCATCTTTCGAAAGAATAGTCTCCTTCTGAACAAACAAGATAGCGAAAAGGTTCATGGCATCCGCTCCAAGCATCAAAAAAACATTTTCCCGCTGGCGTATTATGCTGCCTTTGCTGCTGGGCCTTGCGGTTGCTTTTTGGATGGTGCGCAATGCAGTAGCAGAAGAGAAATTTGTTGAAAGCGAAAGGGGGAATTACATCTGGACCGATACCAATCGTAATGGCATCGTTGATTTCAGTAATGCCAACGATTTTTCGCCGGTTGCTGAGGGAGGAAATTTCCGAAGAATTTCATTCGCCGAAAGTTGGCGATCGATAGACTGGACCTGGTATTCTTCCTTATGTATTCTTCTCGCCTGCTTTATGATGGTGTTGCGCGATGCTGCTTACATGTGGCGTATTCGAATCCTTACCGATAAGGAATTATCCTGGAGGCAATCGTTCAGGGTGATTATGGTTTGGGAGTTTGCTTCTGCCATGACTCCCGGCGTGGTTGGCGGTGCGGCTGTTGCGATGTTTATCCTGAACAGGGAAAAGATCAATATGGGACGGTCAACTGCACTGGTATTGATCACGGCTTTACTCGATGAGCTTTTTTACATTCTCATTGTGCCTGTTTTAATTCTTATTGCAGGAAGTGCATCCTTGTTTCCGGTAGAATTCACCGGTAATTTTTTGGGAATGGAATTCGGCGTGTTGGAAGTATTCTGGATTGCATTTGGAATTATCGCAGCGATAACCGTTTTACTCTTTGCCGGAATTTTTATTGTACCGCAGGGATTGCGATCGCTCTTGTTGTTTTTTTGCAGGCTTCCTTTTTTGCGCCGTTTGAAAGAAAAAGCAGAGCGTACCGGAAACGATATCGTAATTGCTTCTACCGAATTAAGAGGCAAATCCCGATCCTTTTGGTTACAGGCATTTTTGGCGACGGTAATTTCGTGGACAGGTCGTTTTCTGGTCATCAACTTTTTGATCATGGCCTTCGCTCCTATGGCCGATCAGTTTATTGTTTTTGCCCGACAACTCAGCATGTGGGTGTTGTTGATGGTGAGTCCTACCCCCGGAGGCAGTGGTATTGCGGAGTTCGCTTTTTCAGGATTTCTTGCCGAGTTTGTGCCCTTTGGTCTGGCCGGAATGCTTGCAGTGTTATGGCGCTTAATCAGTTATTACCCATATCTGCTTATCGGCGCAATGGTTATTCCGGGTTGGTTGTCGCATACCAGCGATACCGTTGCTCCGCCCCGCAAGCCCTGAAGGAATACACACCGCTCTTTTCAGTTTCTGCCACTTTACTTACGGAAATCAGGTAATAGTCGAACGAATTCTATAATTTCGCCATATGAAAGACACCAGTAAACTCGGCTTTGGAACACGCGCCATTCATGCAGGAATGGAACCTGATCCTTCTACCGGCGCTATTATGACGCCTATTTTCCAGACCTCCACTTTTGTTCAGGAATCTCCGGGAAAACATCAGGGATATGCATATGCGCGTGGAAAAAATCCAACACGTGCGGCACTTGAAAAAAATATTGCAGCATTGGAAAAGGCGAAACACGGATTGTGTTTTTCAAGCGGAATGGGAGCAATGGATGCGGTAATCAAATTGTTGCAGCCTGGTGATGAAGTGATAACAGGTGATGATTTGTACGGTGGTTCGTACCGCATGTTCACCAAGGTTTTCGCGCCATTCGGAATCAAGTTTCATTTTGTTGCCATGAATAATGCGGAAAACATCCGTAATTACATCAATGCAAACACAAAAATGATCTGGCTGGAAACACCAACCAATCCAACCATGCAGATCATTGATATCGCTGCTTGTGCAGCAATTGCGAAAGAGAAGAATTTACTGTTGGCTGTCGATAATACGTTTGCCTCACCGTATTTGCAAAATCCTCTTGATCTGGGAGCTCATATCGTAATGCATTCGGTTACCAAATACCTGGGCGGACACAGCGATGTGGTGATGGGTGCGCTGGTGATGAACGATGATAAATTATTCGAGCGACTGGCTTTCATTCATAATTCCTGCGGTGCAACTCCCGGACCAATGGATTCTTTTTTGGTAATACGCGGAATAAAAACGCTTCACCTTCGTATGGAACGTCATTGTTCCAATGGGGAGAAGATCGCCCATTTTTTACGGTCGCATCCGAAAATTGAAAAAGTGTACTGGCCCGGATTTGAAGACCATCCCAATCATGCCATTGCCAAAAAGCAAATGCGCGGATTTGGCGGAATGATCTCTTTCGTTTATAAGGGAAACATCGAAGAAACATTTAAACTGGCTTCTTCTTTCAATGTCTTCTCATTGGCAGAATCACTTGGTGGAGTAGAATCACTCATCAATCATCCTGCAACAATGACGCATGCCTCCATTCCAAAGGAAGAGCGCGAAAAGGCCGGAGTGGTAGATTCATTGTTGCGTTTAAGCGTGGGTGTTGAAGATTGCGATGATTTACTTGCTGATCTTAAACAAGCATTGGGTTAATTCGCTTTTCATTTTTATCATTTAACTTTTTAGATCATGCCCTTACACGGAAATAAATTTGCAGTAATTGGAGTCGGACGATACGGTTCCTCCATTGCGCGTCGACTGGCTCAAAAAGGAGCGGAAGTGTACTGTTTTGATCAGGACGAAGAAAAAATTGACAATGTAAAGGATGATGTTGCCTACGCAGCAACGCTCGACTCGACCGACGATAAAGCCTTGGTTTCGCAAAACATTTCGGATGTGGATGGCGTTGTTGTTGCCATCGGAGAAAATTTTGAAGCCACTATTCTTACTTGCGCTCACCTGATCGATTTGGGGATTAAGCGCGTAATCGCAAGAGCACATGGTCCGCAGCAGAAAATGATTCTTGAGAAAATCGGCGTAAAAGAAATTCTCTTACCCGAAGAAGAGGTTGCATTCGTGGTAGCAGAACGTCTGTTGAATCCAAGTATTTTATCTTTTCTCCAATTACCCGATGATTACGAAATCGCAGAGATCCGTGCGCCCAAAAATATTGTGAACCGCACCTTAAACGATATCGGATTGCGCGACAAATACCGTCTCACATTGATTACCATTAAGCGTAGTTTCGATGGAAAAGACGGAGCGGATGTGGTAAAAGAAGATCACATTCTCGGCGTTCCCAAATCAGAAAGTGTGGTGTACGATACCGATACACTGATCATCTTCGGTACATCACACGATGTTGCGCGGTTTATTGATATCAATCAGTAAACGATGGACCATTATTTCATCACGGGAACCGGAACCGGTATTGGAAAATCCCTGGTGGAAGAATTGCTGGGCAAGGCAAAAATTACAGGATACAGTCGCAGCAATCAAATTCATCATCCCGATTACACGCACCATTCCATCGATCTTTCTCATCCGGGAGCAGTGGCGAATATGCCGCTTGAACTTCCTGATGATGCAGATCGCGTCGTACTCATTAACAATGCCGGAACAATCGGTGAAATAAATCGAACCGGCGACCTATCACAGGAGCATTACCAGCAGGTTTTTCAGTTGAATCTGGTGTC
The DNA here is from genome assembly GCA_002351955.1 of Flavobacteriales bacterium UBA2798. Lineage (GTDB taxonomy): Bacteria > Bacteroidota > Bacteroidia > Flavobacteriales_D > UBA2798 > UBA2798. Next base: position 47,050 of record DEHO01000063.1, on the reverse strand, counting down.
ACTCACCCAGATATGCGACCGTTTCCTAAATCAGGCGAGGACTAAAAATTATCCCTGTTTATTGCTAAACATCAGTTCAGGGGCTGCAATTAACCCTATTCCATCCTGGGCTGCCTATTGTGCAAGCAAGGCCGGTGTAGATATGTTCACCCGGGTGTTAAATGCAGAATTACAAGAACTTAAGCTTGANNTGTTTTCCGTTTATCCCGGAGTGGTGGATACTGGTATGCAAGCCTACATTCGTTCTTCTGATCCCGGAAATTTTTCATCGCTTCTCAGATTTCAGGAGTACAAGGATGAGGGAAAGCTGTATAGACCGGAGCAGGTCACTGCAGCAATATTGAGTATATTTAAAGACCTCAGTGCACTCACGGAACCCGTGGTGAATCTCAGGGACTATATTCAATAACTCTCTCTTTGAACAATGAAAAAGACAATGCTTTTATTGGGTGCCGTATTTGCGAGCACGCTATTATCCGCTCAACTCAGGGAACAACATGTTGAACCTTGTGGTCAGCATCGTTTTACCGAAAAAGTAAAGCAGGAAGTTGGCTATAACGCCGCACATCAACTGGCTGAAGATGCTTATGAAGCAGAAATTCAACAGATCATCGCTAACCAAACGCCGGAAATGCGTGGAGGTTCTGCAGTTTATGTTATTCCGATTGTGTTCCATATCGTTCACGAGGGTGGTACAGAAAACATTTCAGATGCGCAGGTGCAGGATGCTGTATTCATACTTAACCGCGATTTCAATAAACAAAACGCAGATACTTCAGCAGTAGTGTCTGCATTTGCAAACATAATTGCGAATGTTGGTATCGAATTCCGCCTGGCGCAATACGATGAGCTTGGCGCTTGTGTAAGTGGTATCACGCGCACTTATTCCACCAAAACCAACGACGGAGATCGTCCGATGGTGGATGATGTGAACCGTAACCTGAACAACAGTCCAACCAACACCAACAATGTTCGTTTTCCGCGGAATCACTATCTCAATATCTGGGTATGTAAAAACGCTGATGGTGCAGCGGGTTATACCATGACACCAAACGGATTTACACCCGCGAAATACGATGGTATTTGGGTGAATCATAGTTATGTTGGTTCAATTGGTACAGGTGCTGTGCAGCGCAGCAGAACCCTCACGCATGAAGTTGGTCACTGGCTTAATTTGTCGCATGTGTGGGGGAGTACCAATAATCCGGGTGTTTCCTGCGGTGATGATAATGTAACGGATACACCTCAAACAATGGGATGGAACACGTGTAACATTAATGGTGCTACCTGTGGTAATACCATCGACAACGTGCAGAACTATATGGAGTATTCGTATTGTTCACGCATGTTTACCAACGGACAAAAAGCGCGTATGATTGCTGCATTGAATTCTACAACCGGCCAGCGCAATCAGCTTTGGCAGGCACAGAATATTATTGATGCAGGTGTAACCGGTGTGGATAATCTTTGTGCAGCGGATTTTTCAACCTTTAATCAGGTAGTTTGTGTGGGTCAGTCGATCGATTTCACAGACAATTCATTCCATGGTCCGAGCAACTGGAGCTGGTCCTTTACCGGAGCATCACCGGCAACAAGCACAGATCAGAATCCGACTGGAATTGTGTACAGCGCACCGGGAACCTATGCGGTATCATTGACTGTTGGCAACGGAAGTGTAACACAAACAGCTACCAAAAATTCTTACATCACAGTTCTTCCCTATAACGGTTTGGGCACTCCATTTTCTGAAGGGTTTGAAAGCGCAACCACAGTANNAACAATTTTGATGGCGGACAGGCATGGCAAGTAAGCAGTCTTGCTGCTACTACAGGAACAAAATGCATCCGATTAAACAACAGCGCCCAATCAGCAGGTGCGGTTGACGAGATTCAGTCGGTTACTTACGATATGAGTATGTACGGTTCAATGCAGTTGAGTTTCAAGTATGCTTTCGCTTACAAGAATTCATCTACCAATACAGATAAAATCAAAGTTTACGCTTCTTCGGATTGTGGTGAAACATGGCAGCTGCGCCGTAACATCGCAAGCACATCGCTTCCTACTGCGCCTAATACCACTGCAGCGTTTACGCCAAATTCGAGTCAGTGGGTGCAGGTAGATGTTACCAACCTTGCGGCTTACCTGGTTCCTAATTTCATGTTCAAGATCTCCTTTGAAGCAGGAGGTGGAAACAACGTTTATATCGACGATATTAATCTTTCAGGAGCAGTTGCTGTGGAAGAGGCCGACAACGATTTTGCGTTCAGTATTTTCCCCAATCCTTCAAGTGATCTGGCTAATCTGGTTTTCGTTCTTAACAGCAATGAAACAGTTAGCATCGAATTGTTCGATATGCTTGGTAAAGTGGTAATGGGACGTAACCTGGGGAATCTTTCTTCTGGCGAACACAATCTTTCTGTTCCACGTGGCGATCTTGCATCGGGAGTTTACTATGTTCGTTTGAATGTAGGAGGACAATCTGTTGTGAAGAAACTGATCCTCGAGTAACAGCGTACTTAATAATCCTAAAGAGACTGCCTCCATCAGAGACGGTCTTTTTTTGTGTTTATGGTTAAGGTGCAAAGAAAGAAGGGCAGTGCTCTTTACGGGCTACTTTTCTGTTTTATGGGGTAGCGTGTCTTCGAATGCAATTTCGTTTAACCGATTTTCAGGACTCTTTGTTGAACAGTCTTCAACAGATTAGACGAAACAAAAAAAGCGCCTTAGAGGGCGCTTTAAATGAAGTGGGATAAAATTATTTTTTAATGAATCCTATCAATACCGAAACACAACCTTCGGGAACGATATCATTATTGGGTTTTGCTTCTGGTACGTTGATTTCTACAATCAGCTGTTGGGTAGAGGCTACTTTAAAATCGAAGTAGTTCTGACTCGGATTCTTTTTCGATTCGTAAATGGGATTGCGATCGGAATCCAACACACGGAAACTTACTGCGCCAAGCACAGGCATGGAGCAGATCATTAAACGGTATTCCTGACCGGCGAAAAAAGTAAGCAGCAATTCTGCTTTGTCGCCCGGAACGAGGATCGCATTATTGACCTGACCGTTGTGGAGATAGGGAGTCAATCCCGGACGACAGTTGCGTTTAACGTAACTTTTGCATTGTGCATCTGCTTCTTGGGCCATGCCAAGAAAAGCAACAAGAGCAAGAAAGAGGATATGGCGGAATTTCATGATCACTTGATTTTAGTATAACTGTCGCGGATTTCCTTAACGACTTTACGAAGTTCTTTGAATTGTTCTGTTGACATTTCCACTTTGGTGGTTCCTCCGATAACGGTTTTTCCGTCGCTATCGGTGCTCACTTTGGTTTCTTGTTTTTCCACTACAATTCCCTCATAAATTTTTGAGATACGGGTAAGGTCATCGAACAGTGATTTCACATCTTCATCGGCGATATACTGTTCAATAAATTTCATCAAATTACCCAATGAAAGTTTTTGTTCAGCAATACGGCTCATGATGTCCTGGTTCGGTTTCTTTTCGTTTACCGTTTGTGTAGCCAGGTACAGTCCTTCAACCCATCCTGCACCAATGACCAATGCAGAGAGTTCGTCTTTGTCGTTTTCCGCCAGGTATTCTTCCAGTTCATAGAACATATCAGAAATGATCGTGAGCATGGAGTCGCGGTTGTCGATGTTCTCTTCGGCGCGGGTTACGGTTTCGTCGGTAATTGCATTTTCAATCCCCAGTTTTTCTGCAAGTGAGCGCGTACATTCCATGTAGAACATGGTTTCGTTGGTGCGCTCGTAAATGGAGCAATAGTTGAGGTCGGCTCCGTAAATACCCAGGTTGAGCGCTTGCTTACGGGGAGTGGTGTATTTATCTACAAAATTGATATCGTTCACCAGCTTCATGTTGTACTCCGCTCCGGCTGTGGTTAACAGCGATGCCATTTCTGAAGTAGAGGGAATACTATAGTAAACCTTCTGAGCCTGTTCGATCTTGCTCTTGGTGTCGTCGATGGTGTCACCGGCAATTTTGGTGCTGTCCACTTTATTGAGTGAGCTGTCGGCTTCTCCGCCACCGCAGGCGAAAAATACTCCAGCAGCAATCACCGCAATACCGCCCAGCAGAATGTTCTTGTTCATGTCGCGTTTCATTTGGTAATCAAATATAAAGGAATTCAAACACACCCGATGAGGGGCCGGTGCTGTTGATAGGCGATTTTATCAACAGGATTTTGAGAGTTGCTTGTGTTTACGCGATTTGTTGGGCTGATATTCCGATATTAATTTTTTGTAGGTCATTCACAAACTCATACTGCCACTCCACAAAGTAGATTTCATCAAGTAGCCAACTTTGTCGTGTTTTGGCAAAAATCTTAAACATGAAAACAATTATTGGTATTGTAGTGTGCCTTTTTCTTACCAGGGGAACTGTAAGTGCCGGCGGCGGCAATGCTTTGGCCTTGAATTTTGATGGATCAAATGACTATGTGCAAACCCAGGTTCCCTATAGTTTGTCGTCTTGGACCTATGAATGTTGGGTAATTGCCCCAACTGCACCCGGAAGTTTGAATTCAAGCGGACCAATGTATGGTGAAAATGCAGGAATTACCTGGAATCACAGTAGTTCAGCCTTTAGAGGAGTTGCTTTTGTTAGAGATGCATCTGGGGCATACCTTTCGGCATCCTTCGGGGCATTATCTTCTAATACCTGGTACCATTTGGCCGCTACTTACGACGGATCAGTATTGAAATCCTATAAAAACGGTGTTTTAATGAATACCACTACATCTGTTGGTGGCGGCGTGTTTTCTCCGGTTTCAGGTAATTTAAAATTAGGTGCCCATCCTTTATTATCTGGATTTTTTTCCGGGATAATAGACGAGGCCCGTGTTTGGGATTATGCGCGTACGTGTGAGGAAATCAATNNAATCCGCATCTGTAAACGGAAACAATACCAGCATTACCGCTTTGTACAATTCGGCCAATTCGGTTGCAGACGGAGTATTAACGAATTTTGGTTTGAACGGGGCTGGATCAAATTTTATTACAGGTGGTCCATTTAATGCTCCTTTGCAATGCCAAGGCGGTGGTACATCAGTTGCTTGCGAAGCGTTGCGTTTTGATGGTGTCGACGATCATATTGTACTTCCTACCGATGGTGTATTCAATGTAACAGAAGGAACGATTGAAGCATGGATAAAAACATCAGCTTCAAATTCCGGTTATCAGGGCATCGTTGTAAAAGAATTCGCATACGGAATTTTCCTAATGAACAATAAATTAGGCGCCTTCAATTGGCCGATTGGGACTGCCATTACAACAACAACCAATTTGAATGACGGCAACTGGCATCATGTTGCTATGGCCTTTGAAATTGGCATTCCCAGTGGCATTAAATTATATATCGATGGCTCGCTCTCTGCAACTGGTACAATTATTAATGTGTCCGGCCAAAGCGGGACATTAATTATCGGAAACAACGAATCACAAAATAGTTATTTTGAAGGATCTATTGACGGAGTTCGCTTTTGGAACAGAGCGTTGTGCGGTGAGGAAATCTTCAATAACATGAATTGTCAGATTGTTGGAGCAGTGCCAGACCTGGTGGCGGTTTACAATTTTAACCAAGGTCAAACATTTACCGACAATTCTTCAGAAATTACTTTGGTCGACGCCTCCGGTAATGGATATGACGGAATGCTTACCAATTTTAATCTTTCTTCCGGCAACACTACATCCAATTGGGTAGATGACCATGCTGTGCTCTCTTCACAAATCTGTACTTACTATCCAACTGTTGTAACAGTAAACGGAGGTACATTAACAGCCAGTGGAGCAGGAGTTAATTTTCAGTGGTTGGAATGTACAAGCGGCGGACTTGTTGTTATTCCCAATGAGACCAACCAATCGTTTACACCTACGCAGTCCGGTGTTTATTCTGTAGGATTAAATGTTGGCAGCTGCATGGTGAATTCCGAGTGCGTTTCTGTAACTGTTGGTCCAACAGGAGTGGATGATTTGATCTCGGGTGCTATTTCTGTTTTTCCGAATCCGGTAAATGATCAACTTCAAATTTCCTCCAATGAAAGAGTGCCGTTTTCTGTGTTTAATTCTATAGGTTCGATGGTTTATAACGGAATACTAACCCCTAATGCAACATTAGATGTAAGTTTATATACTGCTGGAATCTATTACATCAGAACGCTGAACGGAGCGGTTGTTCGCTTTGTAAAACAATAATTGGTACATTTTGAAAATAAAAAGAGAGTCCACATGGACTCTCTTTTTATTTCATCAATGTGCTTCCAGCCAGTCTTTACCTTGTTGGATCTCCACAATGAGTGGCACCGATAACTCGACAGCTTTTTCCATTTTTTCCTTCACCATCGGCATGAGTTCTGCAACTTCACTTATATGCGCATCGAAAACCAATTCATCGTGCACCTGCAACACCATTTTGCTTTTCATGTTGCGGCGACGCATCTCGTTGTGAATATTGATCATCGCAATTTTTATGATATCCGCTGCTGAACCTTGCAAGGGCGTGTTAATGGCGTTTCGTTCTGCAAATCCTCTGTCGGTATTGTTGCTCGCTTTGATGTTGGGTAAATACCGTCTGCGTCCGAGTAGTGTTTCAACAAATCCTATCTCCTGTGCTTTGCGGATGCAATCCTCCATGTATTTTTTTACTCCCGGATAGGTTGTGAAATACTGATCAATGATCTCTTTTGCTTCTTTCTGGGGAATAGAGAGCGACTGCGATAAACCGTATGCGCTTTGTCCGTAGATGATTCCAAAATTCACTGCCTTGGCGCGGCTTCGCATGTCTTTGGTGACTTCTTCCTGCGGTACGCCAAATACGCGTGCTGCTGTGGCGGTGTGGATGTCGAGATTGTTGCGAAAAGCTTCCGTCATGTGCTCGTCTCCGCTCAATGCAGCCATCAATCTTAGTTCAACCTGCGAATAGTCGGCAGATACCAGCACATGATTCTTATCGCGGGGAATAAATGCTTTACGGATCTTTCTTCCGCGCTCTGTTCGGATGGGGATGTTCTGCAGGTTAGGCTGGTTGGAAGAGAGTCGCCCGGTAGCAGTTACTGCCTGCATAAAACTGGTGTGTATTCTTCCGGTCGACGGATGTACCATTTCCGGCAGCGCATCTACATAGGTTGATTTCAATTTACCCAATTCCCGAAAATCGAGAATCATGTTGATGATGGGGTGTTTGTCGGCAAGCTTTTGCAAAACGTCTTCGGAGGTGGCGTACTGACCGGTTTTTGTCTTTTTTGCTTTGTCATCGATCTTCAGCACCTCAAAAAGAATTTGTCCGAGTTGCTTGGGCGAATTCAGATTGAAAGCGGTTCCTGCGGCTTTGCTGATTTCCTTTTCCAAATCTTCCATTTCCTTTCCAAGCTGCGTGGAATACGTATTGAGGAATGCACCATCCAGATTCACTCCTTCAAGCTCCATATGCGCCAGCACTTTTAGCAGCGGACATTCAATACCATGAAAAAGATTTTCTGCTTCGCGTTCTTTCAGTTTTGGTTCAAACACAGTTTTCAATTGCAGTGTAATATCTGCATCTTCTGCTGCGTATTCGGTAATCAACTCCAGCGGAACATCGCGCATGCTCCCTTGTTCTTTTCCTTTTTTACCAATGAGTTCGGTGATGGAAACCGGAGTGTAATCCAGGTAATTTTCCGCTAACTCATCCATCCCGTGTTTTTGTTCGGGTTCCAAAAGGTAATGAGCAAGCATGGTATCGAACAATTCGCCTTTTACTTCGAGTCCCTGTACCAGCAACACCATGTAATCGTATTTGATGTTCTGTCCAATCTTGCGGATGTTTTCGTTTTCGAATACCGTTCTGAATTTTTCCAGTAAGGATTTACCTGCATTCGGATCGGTGGGAAAAGGAACATACCAGGCTTCTTGTTTTTTCCATGCAAAAGACAAGCCCACAATTTCTGCATCAAGCGGTTCAAGTGAAGTGGTTTCACTATCGAAACAAAATTCGCTGAGTGCTGAAAGTTCCTTAATGAGTTGATCCACTTTTTCGGGAGTATCGGCTGCATGGTAGTGATGCGTGATATCTTTTATGGTTTTGTGTTGACGCGTTTCGCCTTCGGTAATTTCTGTTTCAGTGTTGGTTGCTGCTCCTTCGCTGAAGAGGTCGATCTGATCGCCATTGCGTGCCGGTGTTTTTATTTCGGTGTTGAGAATGCGTTTGCTGAGTGTGCGGAATTCCAACTCGCTGAACAGTTCAAGCAGTTTGTCTTTGTCGGGTTCTTCCAGAATAAGATCATTCTCATTAAACTCAACAGGAGAATCGAGTAAAATGGTGGCCAGTTTTTTGGAAAGCAAAGCTTGTTCGCGATACGTTTCAAGATTTTCTTTCAGTTTGCCTTTGAGTTTGTCGGTATTGGCAAGAACGTTCTCTACACTGCCATAATCCTTGATGAGTTGCGCAGCGGTTTTTGGTCCAACACCGGGCACACCAGGAATGTTATCGACCTTATCACCCATAAGCCCAAGTACATCGATCACTTGTGTGGTGCGTTCAATACCAAATTTTTCACATACCTCACGGACTCCAACCACCTCTGCTTCATTGCCGAAACGACCGGGTTTGTAAATGAGAATATTTTCGTTTACGAGCTGACCAAAATCTTTATCGGGGGTCATCATGTAGGTAATGAATCCCTTTTCTTCCGCTTTTTTTGCCAGTGTACCAATTACATCGTCCGCTTCATATCCGTCGGTTTCCAAAACGGGAATTCGAAATGCTTTTATGATTTCCTTGATGTAAGGCACACCCACCACGATAGCGTCGGGGGTTTCGTCGCGGTTGGCTTTGTAGGCGGCGAATTCTTCGTGACGCACAGTCGGGGCTGCGGTATCGAATACAACGGCGATGTGTGTTGGTTTTTCTTTTTTGAGCAGTTCAACCAGTGTGTTGGTAAATCCCAATACAGCGGAGGTATCAACCCCCTTTGAGTTTACCGGATTGAATTTAGCATTCGCTGCCAGCGCAAAATAGCCCCGGAAAATGAGCGCAAAGGCATCCAGCAGAAAGAGTTTTTTATCGTTTTCAGACATGATTTCAGTTTCAGAGGCAAGATAAGGAGAGTTTTTTCATAAATTGCTTTCATGTTCCGAAGGCTGTTCCTTTTGCTGGTTGTTTGTGGCACCATCCAGACTGCACGTGCGCAGTATTTTGGCTTTGGTCAGCTCTTCATTCAAATGATTTTTTCCTGGGAAGAAGGCGGTTACGAAGCGAAACATACCTGGTTCAATGATGAGCCTGCTTATCTGCACGGATTGCGTGGCGGATGGTACGTTAATCAGGACAACACCCTGCTGCTTGGGTTTTCCATGTATGCAGGATCAACAACCATCAACGAGCAGTTTTCGCTTTACAGCAGGCAACGGTTTACCACCTTTTATTCCACCTTGTTTATGAGCAAAACCTATCGCGCCGATCAACCTATTCAGATAGAGGTGCTGGGTCATGTAGGCTACGGATTTGCACAACTGGAAGCGCTGGGCTTTGGTGCTCCTCCAACTTCCTATTCGGGATATCTGTTGCTTGAGCCCAATGTAAATGCCTCCTTTGCACTTGGAAACATTTGCCGTATCGGTGCAGGCATTGGCTATCGTCAGCTGGGCAAGATTCGCCTCAATGGTGCAGATACCTATTCGCTCAGCGGACCCTCACTTAATGCCTTTATCAAGTTTGGCCGATTCCGATAATTGTTTTTCTTTTTTCCTTAACGCGTTTGTTGCTTCCATTGCAATTGATCCGCTGATTTTGCGACCTTCGTGCTGATTATGGCTGAAGAGTTACATATCGATACAACTGCAGGTAAAGAAGCTATTTACCAATCCTTACTCCCGCAACTCACTGCATTGGTAGAGGGAGAAGACGACCTTATTGCAAATCTTTCCAATCTGATGGCGGCATTGCATTCGGCATTCGGTTTTTTCTGGGTGGGAGTGTATCGTGTAAGCGGCAATGAACTTGTACTCGGGCCATTCCAAGGTAGTATTGCCTGCACACGTATTGCGAAAGGAAAGGGTGTTTGCGGTGCTTGCTGGGAGAAAGAGGTCAGCATCATTGTTCCCGATGTGGATGCCTTTCCCGGGCATATAGCATGCAGCTCGCTTTCGCGTTCGGAGATTGTGATTCCTGTTAAAAATGCAAAAAATGAGTTGGTAATGATACTCGATGTGGACAGCGACCGTTTAAATGATTTTGATGAAACGGATAGAATTTATCTTGAACAAGTTGCTGCATTAATCGGAAAGATGTGCTGATGAAATTGTGTATCTTCTATATCCTCCTGCTTTTGTTTGTGCTTCAATCCTGCGCACAAATGGCTGTTCCTACAGGCGGAGAAAAAGACAGAACGCCGCCCGCCTTAGTGGAAGAACAATGTGTTCCGCGGAATGGAAGCACCATGTTTAACGGAAAAAAAATCCGCCTTGAGTTTAACGAATACATCAAGTTGAATAATCCGCAACAACAGGTTCTTATTTCACCTTCGCTCAACGGAACTGTGAAATATGTGCAGAAGGGGAAAACCCTCGAACTGGAGTTGCCCGGAGAGCTTTTGCCGAATACCACTTATACCCTGTTTTTTGGACAGGCGGTTGCTGATATCACCGAAGGAAACATCGCAGCAGAATTGCAGTTTGTATTTTCTACCGGACCGATTCTCGATTCGCTGATGGTTACAGGTAAAGTTCAAAATGCCTTTACTTCAGGTCCGGAAAAGGGAGTGTTAGTTGGATTGTATGCCGACGATGATTCTGCTTTTTACAATCAGAAACCAAGGTATTTGGCCATTACCGATGCAGCAGGTGTGTTCAGAATAAAAAATGTTGCCGGCGGAACCTTTCGATTGTATGCCTTGCGCGATCTCAATGGAAATCTGATGTACGATTTACCCGGAGAGGAAGCAGCGTTTTTTCCGGGCACTATTGATCCTGCATACCTGAAGGAAGAATTGGTTTTGCCGTTGATCAAAGAACAAAAAGAAAAATGGTTTTTACGCAAACGCGAATTTAACGAACCGGGCAGAGGAATGCTCGTGCTTAGCCGTATCCCCGAAAAAATTCCGCAATTGTATTCCGGAAAAAACGAAGGGGAGTTTTCTGCAGTAGAAAATATTCGGTTGAGTAACGACACCTTGTTGTATTGGATCACCAATCCTGAACACAATGAGCTTCGAGTGGAAATTAAAGATGCCAATGATGAGCTTTTGTTAAGCGATACCATTCGCCTGTCACGCGATGCAAAACGACGCGAACGGGAATTGGCATTGCCGCTAAAACCTGAAATGAGTTTTGCAGGTAATGCCGACCGCTTCTCCAAAATGAGTTTTTCATTACGCGATCCGATTGTTTCACAACAAGAAGTTTCTCTTCCTTTTTTTACTGATTCACTGTCCTCAGTGCTTGCATTTACACGTGCCGATGAGCGTAGGTATATTAGTGCGCATTCCTTTTTGCGTGCAGCTCAGGAGAATTATATGCTCATTTTTCCGGAGGGAAGTATTAGCGATGTGTTTGGAAGAAAAAATGTACAGGATACCGTTCGCTTTAAAGTGCATAAGGAAGAGTTTTACGGAAAACTCCTTTTGCAATTGTCTCCGGGGAGTTTTTCCGGTCTTATTTTACAATTGGTGAACGACCGCAACATGGTGTTATCTGAAAAAAGCATAAGCACTGCAGCTGCAATTGAATTTCCGAACCTTCGTCCGGGCAATTACCGATTGCGGATCATTGTGGATAGCAACAGCGATGGCAAATGGTCGATGGGAGAAATGTTTGCACGTATTCCGCCGGAAACGGTATTGGTGTATCCATCGATAATTACAATTCGCTCCAATTGGGATTTTGAAGTGGAGTGGAAATTGGATTGAGTAGTCCGAATTCCATCAGCACTCGCCGAATAACTCAATCAGTTTTTTTCTGCGGTAGGCAAAAATGCTTTCAACTTTTTTACGGACAAACAAATCATTGGCAAGCTTACCGAGCACTCCTAATGGAACGCGGTAATCGATGATGTCGGTCATTTCTACTCCGCCTTCTACTTCGCGGAAATGATGTTGGTGGTGCCAAACGGCATAAGGGCCCTGACGTTGTTCATCGACAAAAAAATGCGGTTCGTTTACATGCGTAATTTCCGTAACCCATTTTGTTGGAATGCCCATTAGTGGTTTTACAGTGTAATGAATGAACAATCCCGAATACATTTTTTCCGGGATTTCAGAACGAATGATAAATCCCATTTCGGCGGGTGTTATTGCAGCGAGATTTTTTGGGGAAGAGAAAAAATCCCATGCTTCCTGCATCGAAAGCGGGAGGCGCTGAACGGTTTTGAGTGTATGCATAGGTGAATAACTTCCAATAAGGGAAATTGTTCAGTACACGACAAGCAATGAGGGTTATTTCGCTAAATGCGGAAGCACATGTTTTTCCAGCAGAGCGCGGAATTCGCTCAGGGGAATCATGTTCGGACCATCAGAAAGGGCTTTGTCCGGATCGCGGTGTACTTCAAAAAAGAATCCGTTGGCACCAACCGCTGCTGCTGCCGATGCAAGTAAAGGTGCGTACTCCCGATTACCACCGCTTTTACCACCTGCGCCGCCGGGTTTTTGTGTGCTGTGGGTGACATCCATACACACCGGGTAACCAAAGGATTTCATGTCGGCAATATTGCGAAAATCCACTACCAGATTGTTGTAGCCAAACATGGTTCCGCGCTCCGTTAGCATTATTTTTTCGTTACCCGTACTTTTTACTTTGTTCACCGGGAATTGCATTTCTGATCCCGAAAGAAATTGTGCTTTTTTAATGTTCACAATCCTGCCTGTTGTTGCAGAAGCCAATAATAGATCTGTTTGCCGGCACAAAAATGCAGGGATCTGCAAAATGTCAGCGACCTCTGCAATGGCAGTAGCCTGATTACTCTCGTGGATATCGGTGGTAACGGCAAGACCAAGTTCTTTTTTTACTTTTTCAAGGATGCGCAATCCTTCTTCCATTCCCCCTCCGCGGTAAGAATCAACACTGGTGCGATTGGCTTTATCAAAAGAGGCTTTGAACACATAGGTAAATCCAAGATCGTTTGCAATGGCACTCAGCTGTTCGGCGAGATCCATTACCATGGCTTCGCTTTCAATTACGCATGGACCGGCAATGAGGAAGGGTCCTTTGCAAATACGGGAATAGAGATCAGTCATTGTTGATGCTGTAAAGTTGTACGATTCCCGCAAGCTTGTTTTTTTCGACAACTAACAGGGATGCGATTTTCAGTTTGCTCATCATTTCTTCTGCTTCGGCAAGCTTCATGTTTTTGGCAATTGCTCTAGGTTTAGCAGTCATGATATCGCTCGCTTTTTTGCTGAATAATTTTTCCTTGTGTTTGTCCATCGCTCTGCGCAGATCGCCATCGGTAATAATTCCTTTTACCGTTTTATCCACCTGCACAACAGCCAGTCCAAGCCGACCTTTGGTCATAATGGCAATAACATCGCTCAAGGTAGTTGTTGGTGTAACCAGTGGTAAATGCTCACGAAACATCACTTGTTCTACAGTGGTCAATAGTTTTCTGCCCAGACTCCCGCCGGGGTGGAATTGTGCAAAATCTTCGGAGCGGAATTTTCTTGCTTTCATCAGCGCAACAGCCATAGCGTCTCCCATTGCAAGCGTGGCAGTGGTGGAAGAGGTGGGTGCCAGTTCGAGCGGACAAGCTTCCTTGTGCACTTTCACGTTGAGGTGAGCGGTAGAGTTGCGTGCCAATGTGCTTTTTGGATTACCGGTGATGGAAAGCAATGCAATTTTGCGATCGCGGATAAAGGGAACGATGCGCAATAATTCTTCTGTTTCTCCGGAGTAGGAGATCGCCAGAAACACATCTTCTTTTTTGAGCATACCCAAATCGCCGTGAAAGGCCTCAACAGGATGCATAAACAGCGAAGGCGTTCCGGTGCTTGCCATGGTAGCGGCAATCTTACGTGCGATGATTCCTGACTTCCCTACACCCGAAATCACCAACCGGCCTTTGTTGCGCAGAATGGTTTCGATGGCGAGATCGAAAGAAGCATCCAGCAATGCAGAAAGATCGGCAACAGCTTTGGCTTCAATGCGAAAAACCTCGCGGGCATGATTACGGTGTGATGCGGCCATAGACAAGAATTCCGCCAAAGATAAGCAAGGCAGATCAGATCAGCACTCTAAACACTGAAAAGCAAGGTGCTCAAGCCATTCTTTCAGTGAGGACGCGCTTTTTCGGACGCTGGTGAGGCTTTTGAGGTGTTCGGAGAGGAATTGCTGCTGGTGAGCCGATTCGATAAGCGTAGTGCTCAAACTTGCGGCGTAGGGATAGTCCGGACGATTAAGCTGAATGATCTCCGTAAGTGTTTTGCACAGGGATTTGTAATTCCCGAAAAATCCTTCGGTGTTTTCCTGATCCACATCCATGGTTTGAAACACCTTGGCCGATTCGCGGATTACAATGCGGTGCAGACGACTTTCATCCACGTGAGCAATGGTTAAGTCTTCCTGATCCGATTGGGTGAGTTGCTCAATGGCGAGCGACAATTGTGCTTTCGGATTGGAAATATTGTGAATGGAAAACTGAATGCGGCATTCCACCCAGGCCCAATACCAGTTGAAGAGGTAGACCAGCAGCTTGTGTTTGTTTTCGAAATAGCGGTAAATGGAAGGTTCGCCCGATTCAATATGTTCGGCCAGTTTCCGAAAAGTGAATTTTTCGAAACCAATTTCTTCCAGCAAAACAATACTCTCCTTGATGATGCGCTTGCCCAATTCGGTTTCGAGCGGATCACGCAAAAAGAGTTTGTTGCAAACCTCTACCTGCAGGGTAATGGTCATTGCTTATTCGTTATCGAATTTAAACGTGTAAAGCGGGTCTATGGGAGCATTGGGTTCTACAACAGTAATTTCTTTAATGATCCCATCGTTCAATCCGTAAATCCAACCGTGCAGCATCGGACGTTTATGATTTTTCCATGCGCGCTGAATGATGGATGTTTCTGCAAGGTGATTGACCTGCTCAATTACATTCAGTTCGCACAAACGATCAACTTTTTTGTTTTCGTCTTTTATCGCTTCCATTTCCGAACGGTTTGCACGGTATACATCTTTGATGTTGCGCAGCCATTTGTTGATCAAACCAAGATGATTTTGTGTCATTGCCGCACGAACACCTCCGCAGCCGTAATGACCACAAACGATGATGTGTTTTACTTCAAGCACTTCAACGGCATATTGCAATACACTTAACAGATTGAGATCGGTATGCACTACCAGGTTGGCTATGTTGCGGTGTACAAACATTTCGCCGGGTTCGGTATTGGTAATTTCATTGGCAGGAACACGACTGTCTGAACATCCTATCCAAAGAAATTCCGGTTTCTGGTCGCGCGCCATCCTGGGGAAATAAGAGGGATCGCTTGCCGTTTTTATACCAGCCCAGGCTTTGTTTTCGAGAAGAAGTTTTTCGTAGGATTTCATTGGATGATGATATTTTTTAATTCAACTTTTATGTTTTTGTTCTGCGCCTTCTCCATGAAGGTGAGAATCTCTTCCTGCACATCGCGATCAATAAACGTAGCATTGGTTCCGTCGATAAGCAGCAGCTCACCATCGTTTACCTCATTCAGTTTTTTTCTGATCTCCGGTTTGTTCAAAAAGGAAACGTCTTTGTTTAATTTGATCAGCACATTGTTTCCGGAACGAAACAGATGAATGGCTGATTTAAAATTGGCTTTGATCACAAAATAAATACCTGCTACCAGTCCGATCAGAATACCAATCAGCAAATCGCTCAATAAAATCGCAACAATGGTAATGGCAAATGGAAGGAATTGCGACATTCCCTTTTTTAATTGCTTGCTGATAATTTTAAAGCTGGTGAGTTTGTATCCTACCATCAGCAATATCGCTGCAAGTGCACTTTTGGGAATGAGATTGAGCAGCGAAGGAATGGCCATGATGCTCACCAGCAAAAAGAAACCGTGGGTGATGGCTGCCATTTTTGTTCGTGCTCCTGCAGTGATGTTCGCTGAACTTCTTACAACAACAGCAGTAACCGGCAATCCACCCAGCATCCCCGAAAAAATATTTCCTACTCCTTGCGCAACGAGCTCCTGGTTGGGTGGAGTGGTGCGGTTCCAGGGATCAAGACGGTCTGCTGCTTCTATACTCAGTAATGTTTCGATAGAGGCCACCAGTGCAAGCGTAATGGCGGTTACCCACACAATCGGTAAATTAATTGCGGTATGAAAATCCGGTATACGAATTTCGGCAACGAGACTGTCCATGCTGTTGATTTTTGGCAGAGTCACCAAATGATCGCCTTTCATCTCCCAATCGGGAAAACTGCTTGCGAAAAACATGTTGAGACCAACTCCCGCAAACACCACAAGCAATGCAGACGGAATCAGCGAGAGAATACGATTGGTTTTAAAAAACCTGGTATCCCACAACAAAAGAATTCCAATACCAATCAAACAAATAAGAACCGCACCAAAATTGGGATTGGCAAATGCATAATACAATTCCGAAAAGGTGTTGTGACCATCAGCCTGCAAAAAACTTTCGTCGCCTTCAAAATCCTTATCGAAACCAACGGCATGCGGAATCTGTTTCATGATCAGGATCAATCCGATGGCGGCAAGCATCCCCATGATCACCGAAGAGGGAATGAATCCTGCAAAAATACCAAGGCGGAGCGCACCGAAAAGTAACTGTATCAATCCTGCAATAACAACCGCTGCAAGAAACACTTCAAAGCTGGGTAAAACACCCAGTGCTGTAATGATGATGGAGGTGAGTCCTGCCGCAGGACCACTTACACTCAAAGGCGAACCGCTTATACTCCCCACAACAATTCCCCCTACAATACCGGCAATGATGCCCGAAAATGCAGGAGCCCCCGATGCAAGGGCAATACCCAAACAAAGAGGAATAGCCACAAGAAATACAACAAGACCGGCTTTAATGTCTTGAGGATGAAAACGTTTTGGTGTCATTGAAGGCTTGCTGTTTGGGTTGGAAGTAATGCTTTCAAAGATAGTATTATTAATTAATGAACGGCAATAGGGATGGATGCGAGGATGATTTTCAGTAAGCCAATTTCCAACAAGTAGGGTTTAGGTTGGTTGGTGGAACCAATCTGATTTGGTTTTTTAGAGTAACCGCAAATGGAAAGAGGGAGAAAGCAACAGGGGAAGAACACTCCCGCCTGGAGTTTTCTGCTTCTGCACTGTTCACCGACCAGTCCCGACCGATCCAGCCCCGACCGTACCTGCCCCGACCGTACCTGCCCCGACCGTAAGCGTCGGGGAGCGTCGGGATCACCTTTCACTGTTTCCACATTAACCAAACTAATTCTTTGATGCTAAGGATATAAATAAGAAGTTTGCGAAAAAATTATTGAAATGATCAAACACATTTTACTACTTGCTGCTGTATTGTTTTCCGGATTGGTTCTTGGTCAGGAGGATGAGCTGAAGAAAAACGCACAGAAACTTACTCCGGGTAAAACGGATACCATTCAGGGTTGGAAAAAAGGAGGCTCAAGCTCGCTTACGTTTTCGCAGGTTTCACTTACCAATTGGGCTGCAGGCGGACAAAATTCCATCGCTTTCAATGGAGCACTCAATGTATATGTCAATTACAAAAAAGGACACAACACCTGGGATAACAATCTCGATCTTGGATTTGGTTTAGTGCGTCAGGGATTGGCAGATGTGCGCAAGAGCGACGACCGTATCGATTTTTCCAGCAAGTTTGGTAAACAGGCATTCGGAAAACAGAATTTGTATTATGCAACACTCTTCAACTTTCGTAGTCAGTTTGCGCCGGGATACAATTATCCCAACGACTCGGTGGTGATCTCCCGCTTTTTGGCTCCGGGGTATTTTACACTGGCACTTGGTCTCGATTACAAGCCCGTAAAAAACATGGCCATCTTCGTTGCTCCACTCACCGGAAGGATCACCGTAGTGAACGATCAACTGCTGGCAGATAACGGCGCATTCGGTGTGGAGAAAGCAACCTACGATACGGCTGGTGTAAAAATTACCAACGGAAAACGCACCTTTTCGGAGTTTGGTGGTTACCTCAAATTCACCTACAAATTTGATATCGGAAAATCCACCACATATAGTACACGTCTTGATATCTTTTCCAATTACCTGCGCAATCCGCAAAACCTCGATATCATGTGGGACAATAACCTCGTGATTAAAGTGAGCAAATACATTGGGGTAACCTTTTCTGCGTTGATGATTTACGACGACGATACCAATATTGCCGTTGATACCAACAGCGATGGAGTAGTGGACGGTGAAGGTCCTCGCTTGCAGTTTCGTCAGATTTTCGGAGTAGGATTCTCATACAAATTCTGATGAAAAAAAACTGGCTCTTACCTGTCATTGCATTATTGCTCATCACCGGTGTGGGAATAGCCATTGCCGCTTACATGAACAGTAAGGCCTACGAAGAGGCAGATGTATTGCCGGTCTATAATCCCTCGCAGGTGAACGATTCGCTGGTTGATCCAACCATGCACAATGTGGGAATGAGACATCGTGTGGGTGATTTTTCATTGTACGATCAGCGCGGCAGAACCATCACGCAAAAAGACCTGGAAGGAAAAATTTATGTCGCCGATTTTTTCTTTACCACCTGCAAAAGTATTTGTCCGAAAATGACATCGCAACTGCAGCGTGTACAAGAGAAATACAAAAGCAATGCACAGGTGATGATTCTTTCGCATACCGTTTTACCAGAGGTAGATAGTGTTGAGACGATGATGAACTACGCCATGCAGTACGGTGCGGATAACGATAAATGGTTGTTTCTTACCGGGGAAAAATCGATGATTTATTCAATGGCGCGGAAAAATTATTTCATCGTTAAAGAAGCCGAACAAGGCAGTGGCGACGGTGATGGGGATTTTATTCACACCGAAAATTTTGTACTCATCGATACCAAAAAACGCATCCGCGGATATTACGATGGCACCTCCAAAGAAGATGTAGATCGCTTGCTGGGAGATATGGATAAGTTGTTGCGGGAGGAAGGAATTAAATAATCCACCTACGCTAAGGCTTCGGTGGCATAAATGTGCGAATGTGATAATTTGCGAATGCTGAAGACGGAAGTCGTATTCCTCACTTTAAGTAATGGTTGCTAAGGCTTAACTTTTACATCTAACCAAGAACTTCTGATTGAAGCAGATGGGCACTTCGATAGGGCAGTGGGGGGCAGGAAGGATGGGAGACGAATGAAACAAACCAAAGGCTATTATTGTATTTAACCGCATTACACAGGGGAAATTTCTGATAGAATTTTGTTTTTTGGCGGGCTTGAGCTATCTTAATCCCATGAAGGAAATTACAGAAGCGTTAGTCAAATTTCGTAATGAAAGAGATTGGGAACAATTCCACAATCCGAAAGATCTGGCAGTTGCTTTAAATATTGAATCTGCTGAGCTTCTGGAGCTTTTTCTTTGGAAAAAACCGGAAGAAGCCAATTCAGAAAAAATCAAAGAGGAACTTGCTGATGTATTCGCTTATGCTTTTTTGCTTGCGGAGAAATACAAACTTGATGTGAAAGATATTGTGTTGGAGAAAATAAAAAAGAATGGAGAGAAATACCCTGTTGACAAAGCAAAGGGATCTGCTAAAAAGTATGATGAGTTATGAGTATGAATTTCGATCTTTCAATAGAGATTTCGGAGGAATACGATTTTAGCAGTGGTGGATTGTCGAAAATAGAACAAAACCCATGGGTTAAAAATCAATGGCCTTTGGTTTATTTTATTCAGAATCGCAGTGAAAAACTGGCATATGTTGGTGAGTCTACCAATGCTTCAAGTCGATTTAAAAATCACTTATCAAATCCGCAGCGATTAAAGCTTAATAAGATCTCGATTATAGGATCAGATAAATTCAACAAGTCTGCAACACTAGATCTTGAGGCAAATTTGATTCAGTATTTAACCGCTGAGGGGAGTTATAGTTTGCAAAATGGTAATCATGGCTTAATTAACCATAATTATTATCAGCAGGATTTATATAAAAATTTGTTTCATGAAGTCTGGAAAAAGCTTCTGGAAAAAAAGATTGTTACGAAGACATTGTCTGAGATCGAAAACTCAGAGCTTTTCAAATATTCTCCTTACAAAACATTAAATGAAGATCAATTCAATTCTGTTCTTGAGATTTTGAATGGTCTTGTTGGAAAAAAGTCAAATCAGATATTTGTGAGAGGTTCTGCTGGAACAGGAAAAACAATTTTGGCTACTTATTTAATCAAGTTGCTAAACACCAATTTCGATGACAATCTTGATGACATTAATGAAAACGAACTAACGGAGTTGAATTATGTCAGGAAATTTAGATCAAAATACCCAAATCCAAAAATTGGATTGGTTGTTGCAATGTCTTCACTGAGGACAACACTGGAGAATGTATTTAAAAACATGCCCGGTTTAAAAGCCACAATGGTAATTAGTCCGGCAGACACCTTTAAGTTAAAAGAGAAATACGACTTATTAATTGTTGACGAGTCGCACAGGTTGAGGCAGTATAAGAACATTTCATGGCGCGGGGCGTTTAAAGCGAACAACCAAAAACTGGGACTTGGGGATGAGGGAAATGAACTCGATTGGATTTTGGCAAACAGCAAAAATCAAATTTTCTTTTATGATTCAGCCCAAAGTGTTAAGCCTTCTGACATTTCTGAAAAGCATTTTAAAAAACTATTGGATAGCGATAAAAGCGTAAAGCTTGAGTTGAAATCACAAATGAGGGTTAAAGGTGAAGACAACAACAATTACATAAGCTTTGTGGATGATTTGTTGCATGTTAAACCCAAAGAACAGGTTTTTTCTCCCAGAGGATATGATCTTTTGTTTTTTGATTCGTTTGAACAGATGTACCAAGAGCTTAAGAAAAAGGAAGAACAATTTGGTCTTTCCAGAATGGTTGCCGGCTATGCCTGGGAGTGGTTATCTGACCCAAAAAGAAAGCCAAAGCCCAAGGCAAATGTTACCGATTTTGATTTCGACGGATTAAAATTTAAATGGAATTCAACACACATAGACTGGGTTAACTCGCCAAACGCATTTAACGAGATTGGATGTATCCATACCACGCAAGGGTATGATTTGAATTTTACGGGAGTTATTTTTGGATGGGAAATTGATTACAACCCCCAAACGAATAAAATAGAAATCGATGCAACAAAGTATTTTGATAAATACGGTCGAATAGGAGCTGATGAAACAGAACTCAAGAATTATATAATTAATATTTACAAGACAATTATGTTCAGGGGCGTCAGGGGGACATATATTTATGCCTGCAATCCCAATATGAAAGAATATCTCAAAAGGCACATTGAAACATTTGTACCCAGTATTGGAATAAGGTTTTTGGATTATGATAAAGTAAAACCTTATGTTAATTCTGTTCCTTTTTTGGATATAAAAGCAGCAGCTGGAGGGTTTAGTGGTTTCCAGAACTACAAAGAGTTAAAATGGGTCGAACTCCCTGAGAATATCGCAGCCAGAAAGGGCTACTTTGTATGCCAGGTTGTTGGCGATTCGATGAACAAGGAAATTCCAAACGGCTCTCTTTGTCTCTTTAAACAGGACGAAGGTGGAAGCAGAAATGGGAAAATTGTACTTGTTGAATGTTCTGATATCCAAGATGCGGACACAGGTGCTTCCTTTACCGTAAAAGAGTATTCCAGTGTTAAGAGCAAAGACAAAGATGGATGGGCGCATGAAAAAATCGTGTTAAAACCACGATCAACATTTTCTACTTATAAAGATATAGTCTTAACAATGGAAGATATGTCATCATATAAAGTAATTGGTTTGTTTGATCGTGTAATTTTATAATTGTGTCGGTTCGGGTTATCCTTTTAATTTTCATTATACCTTTTTATTCATCCGCCCAATCTCAATGGAACGGAGGAATAGAACCGCAAATGAATTACAACTATTCCTTTGGAAAGGACGATAAATTCATGTTTTCGGGATTGAATGCTTTTGTAAAATATTCTTCTCACGAACTTTACTTTGGTTTTAATACGAATAATGCTCTTCTTCCGGATTTTTCCAAAACATCGATAAATGTTACCGGATTTGATTGCGGCATTAAATATCATTTTGCATCCCTGAATCGGATCAGCCATTTCTTTTCAGAGTTAAATATTCAAAGGCATCGTTATATAAAAAGTATTTGCACCTCTCCACGATCTATTAACTTTCCCTCTACAGGAGAGGAGCATTGCCACGTCAGTAAATGCACATCCACCAACATCCACCTCGCTGCCGGTTACGAAACCTTCTTTACCAAACGCATATCATTACCACTCTCTTTTGGTGGCGGAATCAGTCGCATCAACACCACCTCACTCAATAATCCTGCTTTTCCGGCTACCAGCGGAATTTCATGGATCTTTTCTCCCTTTGTAAAAGTGGCCCTGAGGGTTTATGTGGGGAAGAATGAAGTCAGCTCAAAGGCGGACAACAAACAATAACCGGCTGTTCATCCCTTCCACCCGCACTGAGCCCCTCGAAGTCTCCTTCTGTGAACTGCCATCCTCCTACAAAAAAATCACCCCAAAAATTTTGCGCAACCAAATAGTTGCATATATTTGTGCCAGAAAATCTTCAAATGGACGCACGACGAGATGTATTTCAGGCCATTGCCGACCCAACCCGCAGGGCTATTGTGTTGTTGCTTGCCGTAGGTTCGCTAACGCCCAATGCCATTGCAGAACATTTTAACAGTAGTCGACAAGCGGTCTCCAAGCATTTGAAAGTCCTGGCCGAATGCGAACTGGTGCGAGCAGAACAACAGGGAAGAGAAATGCATTACCATCTAAACAAAAACAAACTGAAAGAAATTGAAAAATGGCTGGAGCAATTCAAACAATTGCTTGAAAAACGCTTCGATCAATTGGATAATGTACTTGAACAATTAAAAACTAAACGAAAATGAAAAAGGCAATTCTATTCGATTTTACAGCCGACAAAACAAACAATACCATTCATGTAAAACGCTCCTTTCATGCGCCGATAGATCTGGTGTGGGCGGCATGGACAGAATCCGATATCCTCGATCAGTGGTGGGCACCCAAGCCGTATCGATCGGTTACCAAATCGATGAAGTTTGAAGAAGGAGGTCGCTGGCACTATTACATGCAAGGTCCGGAAGGTGATATCCATTGGTGTTTGTTTGATTACGAAAAAATTCTGCCCCAACAATTTTATTCCGGCATCGACGCATTTTGTGATGAACATGCGGTAATGAGCGCAAGCAAGCCACGCGTGAAATGGGAGAACGGCTTCAGTGCAAACGATGATAGTACCGTTGTAGAATGTTTGCTGAAATTCGAAACGCTCGAAGACCTTGAAGCGATCATCACTATGGGATTCAAAGAAGGATTTACAGCCGGACTTGCAAACCTCGACGATTACATCGCTGCACAATTTTATCTGCGAAAAGACAAAAAGACAGATAATGCAGTTCGCGTTTCATCGTACCTTAATTTCGACGGAAAAACGGAAGAAGCCTTTCATTTTTACAAATCGATTTTCAAAACAGAATTTGTAAAAGGCATTCAACGTCTTGGTGATTTCCCACCGCAGGAGGGTCAGCCACCACTTGCAGAAGAAGTGAAAAAGATGGTGCTGCATGTGCAACTTCCTATTACAGGCGGACACATTCTCATGGGAACCGATGCTCCGAAGGAAATGGGATTCACAGTTACACCCGGAAACAACATGCATATTCACATCGAACCTGAGTCGAGAGAAGAAGCGGATCGTTTGTTTCACGCTCTTTCTGAAGGTGGAACAGTTGAAATTCCGATTCAGGATATGTTTTTCGGCGCCTATTTCGGTAACTTTATGGATAAATACGGCATTAACTGGATGATCAATTATCAACCTAAATAATAAACACAATGAAAAATAAAGTATTAAACGTGGTATCCGCATTATTCGGATTACTGCTCCTGAATGGAGGGCTCAATAAATTTCTGAATTACATGCCGGTTCCTGCTGATCTTCCGCAAGAACTCATTAAAGACAGCATGGCCATCATGGAAATTTCATGGCTGATGCCATTGGTGGGATTTGCAGAAATTGTTGGCGGAATGATGATTCTGTTTCCCAAAACACGCGCACTAGGAGCACTTATTGTTTTTCCGGTAATGGTAGGTGTACTGCTCACCCATATCACTGTTGCGCCCGAAGGCATGCCAATTGCAATTGTCATCTGGATTATTCTATCCTGGATCATCTGGGAAAACAGAAAGAAGTATCTTGCATTGCTGAACTAGCAAAAACAACATTTAATTTTCTGAATATGTCCATCGTAAAAGTCACCGTAGAAGCAAAAATAGAGCAACCCGTTGAGAAGATCTGGGAATTCTACAATGAACCGCAACACATCACCCAATGGAATTTCGCGAGTCCCGACTGGCATTGCCCCTCTGCGCAATCCGATCTTCGTGTTGGAGGAAAATACATTAGCCGAATGGAAGCACGCGATGGCAGCATGGGATTTGATTTTGAAGCCATCTTCGATGAAGTGGATCTGCATAAAAAGATCACCTACACAATGGTCGACGGACGAAAAGCAGATATCTTTTTTCAACCCTCCGGAAACACCTCAAACATCACCATCGTATTCGACGCCGAAAGCGAAAATTCTCCCGAACTACAAAAATCGGGGTGGCAGGCGATTCTGAATAATTTTAAGACGTATTGTGAAGGGAAGTGAATGGTGAACGGTAAATGGTGATCCCGACGCTTCCCGACGCTTACGGTCGGGACAGGTACGGTCGGGGCAGGATCGGCACATTGGAACATTGGAATTTGATCCATTGATAATCGTCTTCTTACTCGTTCTTTTCCTTCTTACCTTTACCCACCAAAACAGGATACTCATGTTCATGCGATCGGTTAACAAACTTCTGTCGCTTTGCTTTTTGTTCCTCGTTCTACACTCCGCCGCCGAGAGTGAAATGAACGACCGCATTATCACCCTGAACAACGATACGATCTATTGCTACATTCCGAACAACCCTAAACAGGTCTTTCGAGAGCCGCGTAAAACAGTTGTTTATGGTTACGATTATGTGGTAGCAAAATTTGCGGGCGACAGTGTTCGTTTTTACAATCCGGGCAGCATCAAAGGCTATATCAAAAAAGTTACAATTAAAGGTCACGAACAAACCGAATGGTACTTTTCCGATTCCGTTGAGGTAGGATACAATGTCTGGTTTCAGAAGCGTCACTACAAGCGACCGCTTTTTCTTCGCCGACTAGTCAATGGCTCTCCATTTCAGTTGTGGTTTTTTGAAGACTACGACGTACCCTCTACCAATGATCGCATTTTTGTTTTAAGGGATTTGCCTCACAAAAAAGAAAGTTACTTTTTGCGCGTGCGGCAACTCTGGTCCATCATCGGAACCTGGTCTGGCTGCAACCCAAAAGATCCGCGCTACAAACACTGGTTTACCGGTCCTCAATACGTCGTGATGGATTACAACAAATCGCATCATACTGCAGGGAAACCCTGAAGCAGAAAGCTCCTTGCGTCGCTTTCTTTAGTGTTGACTTCGACTCCACTCAGCCAACAGATTCATCATCCGGAAACAAATTTCCGACGGTACCTCTTTGCGCAGTGCCGAATGCGCTTCCATCCATACTTTGGTACTGAGCCTGCCGAAGTACCCATCCCTCCTTCTATCCTTCTGTTCCAAAACCACACGTCCCTCCTTCCACTTTCACTGAGCCTGCCGAAGTGTCCCTCCGTTCCAAGCCCATCCCTCCGTTCATCCCTCTGTGATAAAACCCTCAAGGGTTATCAACAATTGTTAACAAACCCGTGTGGATAGATAAGCCCCTTATTTTGCAACCAAAGCGAGCCTTCCGCGTAATTTTGTGCAAAACCAACATCGTGAGTCAGAATACCCGTCAGCAAACATCAACCGGTAAAATGGTCATCTCCGTCAACGACCTGCGCGACAATGAGTTCGCGGGAGTTCGCTTGAGCACGGATGAAAAGCAGGCGCTGTCCAATTACGATCATTACCGCATCAGCTATTTAAATTCTTCTGAAAACGAGGAAGAATTTTCACGCCGCTACATCGAGATGCAGGCCAAAGCCAACCTTTCTCCCTACACGGAATTCCTAAAACCTCCGTATAGANNACTCGTAAAACAAATGCCTATGAGCCGCGTTCTATTCATAAAGATTAAAATGATGTTGAACGTAGTGCTCGACGTGCTGGATAAAATTGGGGATTACATCAATACCCGCTGGGCCTGGTTTTTTACCAATGGCAACAAAAATCAGGATACTACTTCTGATAATTCGCAGCTCACAGAAAGTTTTTAAGCATTCCCTTTCTCATCGAAGCCAATCGCCGGATGAAAGCATGATGATGAAAAAAGCATGTCCGATTTTTTCGGAAGCCATCATCGCCTGAGCTCATCCTGATAATTTTCCAACGCAGTTTTTACTTACACTATTTCTGCAATACCACTTTCACCACATGCACTTGGTTTGCCTGTGTGAGTCGGATAAAATACACACCATTCTGCCAGGGACTCATATCGATGCTTTTTCTGCTGTCGAACAGGGATGCCGCATACACAACACGTCCGGATACATCCAACACTTCCATCATCACTTCATTTTCCATTGTTGATTCAACGAATACCCATCCTTCGGTGAGATTGGGATACACTTTGATTGTACGACTCAACTCTTCGATGCCAACGGAATTGATAGTAATGTTGAAACATGCAGCAACAGAATCGCAGGAGTTGGTTGCGATCAGACAAACATCATAATTTCCATTCGCGGTGAACGTATGTACAGGATCAGTATTTCCGCTTAGTGTAGTACCATCGCCAAAATCCCACATCCAGTTATCTACATTCGCCGGAATAAACAAAGCATGAAACGTATAAGTAGGATCAGTTCCGGTTGGAATGTTCTGCGAAAGATTAAGAATAGAATTATTGATCAGCTGAACCACCTGAGAAGCAGTACATCCGTTTGTTCCGGTAGAATTACACTGAACGAGTGAGGGAGGATTATTTCCGTCGTAAACGAACGACAATGGAGCATCAACCGAATTATGGAATGCAGTTACAATAGAATAGGTTGAAACACCTGCAGTACTGCTCAATGAAAAATTTAGTTGATCGCCATCGCACACTGTTAAACTTGCAGGACCAATATCTGCATTCGGTAAATCAAGAACGATAATTTCAATGGTTTCATCACTTGAACAATTGTTTGCATCGGTTCCGATAACCGTATAAGTAGTCTGCACCGAAGGCGAAACACTAACACTTGTTCCGGATAAACTTCCCGGCATCCATTGATAGCTTACACCACCACTTGCGGTAAGTGTTGTAGCTGTACCTGCGCAAACTGTTGCAGGATTTGCATTGATGCTGATTACCGGCAAGGAATGAACCGTTACGGTGATGTTTGCCGTGTTCGTGCATCCGTCGGAATCTTCACCGGTAACAGTGTAGGTTGCAGTTGCAGCAGGAACAAAAGAAACACCATCCAAAACGCCGTGCGACCAGGTATAACTTACCGCACCACTTCCTGAAAGTGTAACAGCATTTCCTTCGCAAACTCCGGTTGAACTTGCTATTGGAGAAATGGTAGGTTGATTAACCGTTACTGTAACTGTTGCAGTACCCACACAACTATTCGCATCTGTTCCACTTACGGTATAGGTAGTGGTGGAAGCAGGAATAAATGAAATACCATTTACAACGCCATTGTTCCAAAGGTACGACAGCGCTCCGTTCCCGCTTAGTGTTACGTCATCGCCATTGCAAATGGAGGTTTCTGATGCGGTAATACTTACTGTTGGATTGTTGTTGACGGTTACCGTAACAGTAGCAGGATTGGTTGCGCAGCCATTGCCATCTGTTCCAACCACAGTATAGGTGTTTGTTGATGCAGGTGTAAATGCAATTCCGTTTGTTACACCGTTATTCCAGCTATACGACACAGCACCCGATCCACTCAACGTAACCGGTGTGCCCAGACAAACACTGCTTGCGGTTGTATTTGCTGTGATGTTTAATGGTGTAAAAATGGAAATGGTAGCCACCGTTGAATAGACTTCACGGCATCCATAATCGTGACGCACTCTAACTAAAACATTATGATCGCTTAACAATGCAGCTGTTGTATAGGCATAGGTGTTCGATGCGGAAGCTATTGAAGTGTAATTAGCTCCGCCATTGGTAGAATACTCCCAATAACTGTTAGGTGTTGATCCCGTATTGAAGAAGTAATCGTACGAGAAATTAATTGCGTCACCAACGCAAGCCGAAACAGAGAGAGGTTGCGTAATAAATCCATCACTTTCATAGGCGCCTATATCAACAAAATTGTTTGTTTTACGCGGATTACCATTTCTATCCGTTGCAGGAAAGCAGGCACACGCCACATTGTCGTTGGTACCGTCGATACATGGAGAAGTACAAAAATTTAATGTCCAGTTTCTTCCTGTAAATCCTTCGAAGGCCGCACCAATTCCTGCGCTGGGGTTTGCAAATTGCGGGTTTGTATTGAGGAGCGAACCAATATTATTCGGATTTCCGGTGGTGTTTGCCAGCGTTGCGGTGAAACTACAACCGTAAAAGCGCGTTTGGTTGCTTCCTAAAAACTGTTCCAGATAAACGTCGTTATTGAATGCGCCGGCGTTTGAAGACACATTGTTGTAAAAAATAGTTTTGTTGATGTACAAATCTGCTCCGGAAGAATTATCGAATATATACGCACCACCACCAAGATTGGCTGTATTGTGGGCAATGGTGTTGTTGATAATGGCATTGGTGCCTGAGAAATTGGAGAAGACATTATTGAAATAGATTCCTCCACCGTTGGACGTTGCCGTGTTGTTTACAATGACACAATTCTTGATATCGCAAAGCGCCTGACTCACCTGAATGGCGCCGCCGTTTTGTGCGGTATTGTTATTGAGTGTGCAATCATTAATATAACCACCGGACAAGGTTCCATACACGCTTACTGCTCCACCGCCAATAGCATTGTTGTAGCTGAATCTGCAATTGCCGATTTTAGCACGTGAAGTGGAAGTGTTTTCAACAAAGATTGCTCCACCTGAACTGGCTGCAGTGTTCCGGATAAAGGTGCAGTTTTCTATTGCTAATTCTAAACCACGCTGGGTGTAAATCGCGCCTCCGGTGTTTGCACTTTTATTGTTTTTAAAAACGCAGTTTTTAATGGTTTGCGCATTGCTTGTATTTACGTAGGAGTAATACTCATATAATCCTCCACCTGCGGTTTGTGCATAATTGTTTCTTATTGAAGAGTTGTTCAGAATAATTTTCCAGCTCTGATAAAAATACAATCCTCCTCCATGTGACGCATTGGGAAGCCCGGATGTGCCGTTCGCTTTTCCAAATTCAACAACGCAATACGAAAATCGGCTTGTGTCGTTGGTGTTGTTTCTCGCATGAATTCGTATTCCTGCCCAACCTGTGTGATTGTTCAGGGAGAAACCAAGTGTATCGCGTGTGGTAAACCGGATGGAATCGGTTACTGTTCCCACTGCGCGCAAGGTTCCTTTTACATTTAAGTAATAATATCCGGTAAAATCGACCACAATTCCGGGTTCGATGGTTAGTGTTACCAGACTATCGATGGTAACGTTGCCTGTAATTTTTACCGTATCAATGGCAGCGCTCGACCAAATCGTGTTGGTGCTGATATTTCCGCTGAAATTGATATTCTGTGCATGCATAGAATTGTTAAGAAGCAACATCAACAATGCAAAAACCACTTTAGTAAAAAGACGTTTCATAGTTTATTTTTTATACCTGTTTATTCTTTTCAGAGAATATAGGCTAAAATAGGCGAAACCCCTGCCATTGTCCTTCAGTTGAAGGATTTCTTTGTGAATGGCATAATTTGTTTTGTGAATGAATCAAACAAAATGCCTAAACCGATAAAAAGACGTTTTGGATAACGATATCCTGCNNCTTTTCAATTTCCTCTGAAAAACATGTAGTAAAAACATGTTTCATAGAACAAAATTAACGGGCTGAATTTCTAATGAACAGGATCGGTAATCTAAATGAGGATTTAAAAATTACTTCTCCAACTCATACCCCGTTCTCTTCCCTTTGTCAATTGCAGGTAATCCGTCTTTCATCCAAACAGGCATGGGTGCATCAAGCAGGTAATGATCGAAAAACTGACGCATACGTATACTCAGGTCTTTCTGGTTGGCTCTGCGTGTAAGGTTATGATCATCATCGTTGTAGTTGAGCATCCAAACGGGTTTGTCAAGACGACGTAATGCGTTGAAGTATTCAATTCCCTGATACCAGGGCACTGCACCGTCGCGGTCGTTGTGCATAATGAGTAAGGGAGTATTCACTTTGTCTGCAAAAAACAATGGCGAATTTTTGATGTAGCGCTCGCGGTCTTCCCATAGCGTAACGCCTAATCGGCTTTGTCCTTTTTCATACTGAAAAGTTCTGCTCAGTCCTGTTCCCCATCGAATACCTCCGTATGCACTCGTCATGTTGCTCACAGGCGCTCCTGCCATTGCTGCGCGGTACATATTGGTTTGCGTAACGAGATAAGCTGTTTGGTATCCGCCCCAGCTTTGTCCCTGCAAGCCCATGCGTTCTTTGTTAATGAATCCTTTGCTTACAATGTGATTCGTTCCGCTGATGATGCAGTCGTAGGCGTCTTCTCCGGGTGTGCCTTCGTTGTACAGAATATCAGGAATAAAAACAACATAACCATTGCTGCAATATTCGCTCGGATTGATGATGGATGCCGAAGGACGAGGTGAATAATAATTGTGAATATCGTCGGCATACTTTTCGTAGAAATAAACCAACAGCGGATATTTTTTTGTGCTGTCAAAATCTTCCGGCAAATAGAGGAGTCCGTCGAGTTGTCTTCCTTTAGGTGTTTTCCAATTGGTCAATCGAACTGTTCCCCAGTTGTATTCGCTTTGTTGCGGGTTGGAATTGCTGATGCGACGAATGTTCTGAAGATTCATATCGCTGATCCATAAATCAGGACATTCCAGAAAATTCATTCGTGCAAATACGGTTTTGTCGCTGTTTTTGGATTTAAGGATATAGGGATACTTATGATCCGATTCCAACAGAACTGCCGGTGTTTTGCCGTCGAGATTAACTCTGTAGTATCCTGCTTTTTTTGTGCGCTCATTGAAACTGTGCAACAGCATGTCGTTTTCACTGATGAATTTTGCTTCAGGGTTGAGTTCGGTATAACGAAAAACAGTTTTGGTTTCGCGTCCGAAATTTTTTGTCAGACAAACGGGTTTGGATGGATCGCGCGGATCAACTTTCCAGATGTCGTATTTTCCATTGAGGTAAACCACACCGTCGTTTTCTGACCAGCCTGCAATTCCCTGCGCATCTTCTTCGGAAGGATTCCCATTGTCATCGTCGAAAAAGTCTTCCGTAATTTTTTCGGTCAGGTTAATGGTTTTTCCGCTTGCAATTTCAAGTGCATACCAATTATCGTCTTTGCGTTTGTAATACAAAAGATAATTTCCTGCATTGGAAAGATCGCAATAGAATTTCTGGTCTTTCAGGATCAGCTTTTTTTCGCCGGTGTTGATGTCGATCGAATAATAATCGCTGGCAATAGGATATTCCCAGGTCTTGCTGCGTTCATAAGGCGCTTCGGTGATCCCCAGTGCAAGTGTTCCGTTTCCTTCCTGATTGGTGCGCACGAATTCCACCTCTTTATCGGCCAGCTGCACCATTTTTGAAGTACTGAGGTGATAAACAGCCAGGTAGTTTTTCTTTTTATCGCGCTCGAGTTGTTTGAGTTGCTCGGGTTGAATGCGGGTGTCGGTCCAGCTCCATACATCCAGTTTGTATTTCTCATCCTCAGTAAGTGTGTCCTTTATTTCTTTCTGTGGTTTTTCTGCTGTTCCGAAATAGAGACGTGATCCATTCTCCGAAAAACGAAGTGTTCCGTTTTCGCTTACGCACCAGTCTTTGGGCATGGCGGTATTAGCAGCATCCACAAGCAGACTCGGTGCGGTGTGACCGTTTTTCCAGTACCATAAATCGTACACTTTGTTTTTTGAAGTATCCGTGCTCGAGAGGAAGGCAAGTTGAGCTCCCTTTTCATCGAAGCTGAGTGCTTTACAAAAACCGGCAACAGAATAAATGCGCGTGGGGATTCCATTTTGTGTATCGAAAACAGTGATGTAGGCCGAATCGGTTTTTCCGACTTTACGCTGTTGTACAAATGCAAACCGCTCCCCTTTTTTAGAGAGGGTGTATTCGGTTACATGCTGAAAACGGTATTGAGAAATTGCGGCATTTTTTGGTTTTTTCGCTTTGGGATCGGCTTTTTTCCAGACGTGTGTGGTGTTGACCAGTTCCAGCCAGGTTCCTTCCGATTTAATTTCAGGTGCAGGTTTTTTCTTTTTCTTCTTTTTACCAGTAGCAGCAGGCTCCGGCATTTTGCTGTGGTGCACTGCGTACCATTTGCTTTCTTCTTTTCCGGAAATGGATTTTACCATTACCGTTCCTGCAATCACTTTGCCTTGCTCTACATGATAAAGCGCAACGGAATCTTTCGGCAGATCCTCTTCTTTTTTCTTGGCGAGTTTTGCTTTACGGGTAGCTGCAAATGCGGGTTTTACTTTACACAGCACCAGATTGCTACCGTCAATGAAACGTGCTTCATAACCGCGTGCAATTGAATCGAGTTTGCCTTCCTGGATGCGATAAACGTAAAGGTAACCGTCGCCTGACTGTGGCTGAATTTCGTAAGTGATGACTTTCCCGTCGGAACTGTAATTTGCTGCGCGAACCAGTTTCCAGCTGTCGAACACTGTGTGGTCGATCTTTTTTTTCGCAGTTTGTGCCTGAAGGGAAATGGGCAGAAGGAGTAGTGCTGCCACTAAGGAGAAAAATACTGATTTCATGAAAGCGAATATAGCGGAATATCGGACATATCCTAAACCAAAATCGGGCGGATTAAGGGATGTTCTCCACATTCTTTAGCGGTCTTGTGCGGGAGCAAATTGAATTTCTATCTTTGAACCAATGAGTAAGCTTCCTCTCATCGTATATTCTACACTCACTGCTTTATTGATGGCACTGGCCTGGCCGTTCATTGGTTCCCTCTGGCCTGTGGTTTTTATTGCCTTGGTTCCTATGCTTTTGCTGGAGGAACATGTTTTTCGCAAAGGGTATCGTCCGCGTAAAGTCTTTCTGCACGCTTACTGGTTTTTTCTGGTATTCAATTGTGCAACTACCTGGTGGATCTGGTATGCTTCGGCCGGTGGTGCGGTGATGGCGTTTTTTTTCAATGCTTTGTTAATGGCCATTCCTTTTTGGCTGTTCCATGTTACCCGTCGCCGTGTTGGTTCGCGCGAAGGAATTATCGCTTTTTTTCTCAATTGGCTGGCTTTCGAATACCTGCACTATAGTTGGGAATTGTCATGGCCCTGGTTGTCGTTCGGTAATGTTTTTGCGATGGTTCCTTCTGTTGTGCAATGGTACGAGATTACCGGTGTAACGGGTGGCACGCTTTGGATTTTGGTGTTGAATTTTCTTTTTTTCCGGATTGTTCGTGATGTGTTCTGGTTGCAGAAACAAAGCATGAAAGAACAGCTATCACGATTCATTTTTATTGCGCTGCTGCTGTTTACGCCAATACTCATCAGCCTGAAGATGTATTCTTCCTGTTCCGATAAAGGGGAGCCTGTGGATATTGTAATTGTTCAGCCGAATATCGATCCCTACAACGAAAAATTCGGTGGATTGACAATGAAGGCACAGTTCGATATTTACGCTGATCTCGCCAGGAAAAGTCTGGATGAAAACGTGGAATACCTGCTCGGACCGGAGACACAAATTCCTTTTTCGGTAAATGAAGATGCTATCGACAGCAACACAGCTGTAAAAGCGTTCAGGAATCTGTGCAGTGATTATCCGCAGTTGAAAATTGTAACGGGAATGTCGAGCTACACAGTATTTCGTGAAGGAAGTCGCAAATCACCAACTGCAAAACCTACTTCAGAACCGGGATATGTGTACGATCATTTTAATGCTTCCCTGCAAATAGAGAACAATGCAGCCGTGCATGTGTACCACAAAATGAAACTTGTGCTCGGTGTCGAAAAAGTTCCATTTTCCGGATGGTTTCCCTTTCTGGAAAAGTTGGCCCTCGACATGGGGGGAAGCAGTGGCTCGATGGGATCTGAAACGGCACCAAAAGTTTTTACCGCACAAAAAGATCCGCGTCATGTTGTTGTTCCTGCCATTTGCTACGAATCGATTTATGGTGAACACATCGCAGAATTTGTGCGACTGGGTGGCGATTTGATTTTTGTAATTACCAACGACGGCTGGTGGGAAGATACTCCGGGGTACAAACAGCACATGTCGTATTCGCGATTGCGTGCCATCGAAAACCGAAGAAGCATTGCGCGTTGTGCCAATACCGGAATTTCCTGTTTCATCAATCAGCGGGGAGATGTAGTGCAGCAAACCAAATGGTGGGAACCCGCTGTGTTGCGCGGAGTGGTTTTTGCCAATACGGAACAAACCTGGTTTACCCGCCATGGCGATTTTATAGGACGCAGCGCTTTGTTTGTGGCTTTGTTGCTGACCTTCTACACACTCACCCGAATGCTTATGGGAAAGACTGCCTCTAAAAAGGAGATCTGATTCAAAAAGCGTCACGCATCCCGAAACAATACGCTGACCTCATCCGAAAATTTTACATCCGGATCAACAGTAATTGGTAACTGGGTAATTGGTAACTGGGTAATTGGTAACTGGTAATCACTTCGGATTTAATTGTGATCGCAACCTCTTCCTTTGATTTTTCCTTCCTGATGCAATTTATCTTCTGCTTGTAATTCCTGCTGCATTTCAGGCGAGATTTGTTTGTTCTTGTGTTTGTTTAAGTCGGGTTTACCGGCATTTACCCATGCGGTGTACCACAAACTGCCAACAGCAATGATTGTCTTGCGCATTCTTCGTTCTACCATTCCTGCCATCATATCGCTGTAGGCTTTGGTGAATTCCTGAGAATACACTTTTACCGTTACGTTACCGCGTGTTTCATAACTGTACTTGCGGTCCTCCGGAAATTGTTTGCTGAGTATTTTTTCAAAATTCAAAACGGAATCAACAGCGTGGTGACTTTCTTTCACAGCCTGCCAGGCAAACTCGAGGGGCTCTTCGATGTAATAGGCTTTACCAACAAAATAATCATATTCCTCCGCAAACAATTCTGGTATACGCGATTCCCAAAATCCGTGAATGCCTTTCTGACCTGTAAGTTGTCCGTTGTAGTTTTCGGTAGTATGCAAGGGGACATGCGCATCGCCTACATAGTGACCAAGATCTGCGCTGAGTTTTAGAATCTGATCGTAATTTTCTTCCTGAAAGGCTTTGGTCAGACGAAACATCATCACCTCAATATGCCAGGGAACAATTCCGTAGGCCTGCAGAGTGTCTTCCGTGTATTTTTTAATAGCGTCCTTCCATTTTTTCGGAACGGTAACAAACACATCTTCTTCTTCTATTTTGTAATGATCGATATCGATGTAATGGCGTTGCGCTTCACCGGTTACGGCGTACCTGCGCTTATCGGGATCCACAGCATGATCGGTAACAAATTCGATATTGTCTTTGTAGAATCCGAACACACCCGGAGGTAATGTAAATACGGCCATGCGGTTGATTCGTTTATGCGCATAGAAGCCCCATGAGGAATGGCCCATCATCCTGAAACCAATAACCGGCATCAGCAAGAGCACAAGAACAAATAGAAGAATAGGGCGACGCATGATGTAAATATACAAAAGCACAACCCAGTATATGTTAACAAACTGCAATTTCTGAAGGGGGTCAATTCGAAGCTGTTTTTCTGCGTCACAGACTCTCTTCAAGCCTCTTTGATAAGTGTTGGGATTCATTTACCTATCCATAGCAGTGAACGAAGGAGGACTGAAGCACAGGTGGAATTGTAGTGGATTCCCTTCATTTTCGTACTTTTGCATGGCTTTATGAAACGAAAAATAGAAATTCTCGCTCCGGCCAAAAACCTTATTCAGGGGATGGCAGCTATCAATGCCGGTGCAGATGCGGTGTATATTGGTGCCGAAGCTTTTGGTGCCCGATCGAATGCAACGAATTCGGTAGATGATATTGCCGAAATGGTGGAGTATGCGCATTTGTTTAAGGCAAAAGTTTTTGTGGTTATCAATACCATTCTCTACGACAACGAATTGGAAGCCTGTCGTAAGCTTATTCATAAACTTTACGCTATTGGTGTAGATGCGCTTATTGTGCAGGATATGGCTATCCTGGAAATGGATCTTCCTCCAATTGTAATTCATGCCAGCACACAGGCTAACAACCGCGACCCTAAACATGTCAAATTTCTTGCCGAGGCAGGAATACAGCGTGTGGTGCTTGCGCGTGAATTGAATCTGGATCAGATCCGCGAAATTCATGAAGCTACGGATGTTGAACTGGAGTTTTTTGTTTCGGGTGCGCTTTGTGTTTCCTTTAGCGGTAATTGCTACATGAGTATCGCAGGAGGAGAACGCAGCGCCAACAGAGGTTCGTGTGCGCAGAATTGCCGTTTGCCTTATCAGCTGATTGATGGTAATGGAACAACACTGATCGCAAATAGTCATTTGCTTTCCATTAAGGATCTTGATCTTTCTGATCAGTTACCGCAATTGATTGAAGCGGGAATTTCTTCTTTTAAAATTGAAGGTCGTCTCAAGGATATGGTGTATGTAAAAAACAACACCTCTTATCTGCGTAAAAAACTGGATGCATTTCTGGAGAACAATCCTCATTTTGAGAAAGCATCATCGGGAAGAACATTCTACAATTTTGAAGCTAAACTCGATCGCAGTTTTAACCGCGGATACACCGATTATTTCGTAAACAAACGCACAGAGCGTATAGGCTCCTGGGAGAGCCCGAAGTCGCAGGGACAACTCATCGGCAAACTGATCGAGACCAAAGCGAATGGATATGTAATCGAAAATTCCGATCTGCTGAACAACGGTGATGGTTTGTATTTCATCAACGAAAACGGAGAAGCAGACGGTGCACAGATCAACATCATCATCAACGATGTTGTTGTTCCCAATGTATTTAAACCGCTCGCTCCCGGGACAGTCATCTACAGAAATTCGGATGCAGAATTTAACCGCCTCGTTGAACGCGAAGACAGTGTTATCCGAAAAATAGGAGTACAGTTAACACTGAAAGATACAACGCAGGGATTTTTACTGGAGGCATGCGATGAAGATGGTCACAAAGCGATTGTAGAAGCGGTGCTTAACAAAGAACTTGCAAAGAGTGCGGAATCGGCAGAACCCAATATCAAAAAGAATCTGGCGAAGGCCGGGAATACACCTTTTGTGGTGGACGAAATAACGATTGAATTTTCTTCGAATTGGTTTTTACCGATTTCAAAAGTGAATGAAATGCGTCGCGATGTGCTCGATCAATTGATGGATGTGCGGCTGAAAGAATATGTACGCGAAGAGCACCAACATGTAAAAACAGATCATCCTTATCCGGTAGAAAAACTTGATTTTACCTATAATGTTTCCAATAAGTTAGCGCGTGCATTTTACAAGCGTCACGGTGTAACTGAAATTGAAAAAGCATTCGAGCTTCAGTGGGATCCCGGAAAATCGCGGGTGATGGTAACGAAATATTGTGTGAAATACGAACTCGGAAAATGTCCGCGTTTTCAGCGTGAAACCATGGGAGAGAAGTTGACAGAACCGCTCACCTTGAAGCACGGTACCAACGAATACAAACTAAAATTCAATTGCAAACCTTGCGAAATGGAGATCTGGGAGAAAGATGCGGAATTGGAGTTTGAGGAGGAGGATTGATTGAAGTTGCGAATGAGAGGAGCCTTCCTGTGTACATTCCCGCACTTGCAAATCCCTCCTCTCTGAAAGAAAAAACTTAATACCTGAGCCGTACAAGCGCTCCGTTTTCCAGCACCGGAATTTCTTTGGTGAGATCGTTCTGCAAACAATACTTGATATCTTCTTTTAATCCCAGTTTGGCCAAACGCTCTTTGTGCGATGCGTTGTGCAGGAATTTATGCGGATCTTCCATCGCCTGCTGATAGAGGTATTTCAATGCAAGTGCGGCGTCCTGTAGCTTGAACAGCTCCGGATGTTTGCTGAGTTCTTCGGTTACCGCACCGGCAAACAATGCGTCTTCGAGATTGAATTTATTTTTCCAACCCGAACAAAGTAACATCACATTGCGGTCCTGCGATTTCAGGTAATTGCAAACAGCGGTGATATTGGTAAATGCACCAATTATGACTTTGTGTGCATCCTTTGCCGCATTGATGGCTTGTGTGCCATTGGTGGTGGTAAGAACAATGGTTTGTCCCTTGATGTGTTCTCCCATGTAACTGAATGGAGAATTTCCGAAATCAAATCCTTCTACGGGAACAGCATCGCGTTCTGCACCTGCAAGAAATCCTTTTGCTTTGTATTCGCGCGCTTCATCTACGGTTGCAACAGGAATGATTTTTTCTACTCCGTGCTCAAATGCGGTGCAAATGGCAGATGTCGCCCGCAAAATATCGATGATCACCACAATGTTATCGTCGTTCCGGTATACCGGATAGAGATACGGAGAAAAACAGGCGTCTACTGTCGCTTGACTCATTGCTAAAGCGGAATAAAATTACTTTTTGAGAAAAGGAAGTTTCACCACTTTTGCTTTGAGTGCTTTATCACGCACTTTCACAAAAATTTCTGAATCGGGACTCGCAAATGATGTGCTCACATAACCCATTCCGATTCCTTTTTGCAAAGTGGGGGCCTGTGTTCCTGATGTTACTTTTCCAATGATATTTCCGGCTGCATCTGCAATCTCGTAATCGTGACGCGGAATACCTCTGTCGATCATTTCGAATCCGACCAACTTGCGGCTTACCCCTTTTTCTTTTTGCTCGGCTATCGCTTTACTATTGGTAAATTCCTTGGTGAATTTGGTGATCCATCCCAATCCTGCTTCCAATGGTGATGTGGTATCGTCAATGTCGTTTCCATACAAACAGAATCCCATTTCCAAACGAAGTGTGTCGCGTGCACCTAATCCTATCGGTTTAATACCAAATTCTTTTCCTGCCTCAAGAATAGCATCCCAGATTTTCTCTGCATGTGCATTGGGAAAATACAGTTCAAATCCGCCTGCTCCGGTGTAACCGGTATTGGAAATGACAACTTCGTTTACACCATTGAAAGTGCCAATACGAAACGCATAATAGGGAATTTCAGAGAGCTTAACGTCGGTTAGCTTTTGCAATGTCGCCATCGCTTTTGGTCCCTGAACTGCCAGTAATGAAGTGTCGTCGCTGATGTTTTTCATATCGACACCCTTTGTGTTGTGTTTGCTGATCCAGTTCCAGTCTTTTTCCATGTTGGAAGCATTCACCACCAGCATGTAGTGCTCATCGGCTATTTTGTAAACGATCAAATCATCCACAATTCCGCCTTTATCATTGGGTAAACAGGAATATTGCGCTTTTCCGTCGACCAACACGGATGCATCGTTTGATGTTACACGTTGAATAAGATCGAGAGCATTTGGTCCACGGAGAATAAATTCGCCCATGTGACTCACATCAAACATTCCTACTGCTTCGCGCACGGTTGCATGTTCATCATTCAATCCGCTGTATGATACCGGCATATTGTATCCCGCAAAAGGAACCATCTTGGCTCCAAGCGCAATATGTTTATCGGTGAGTGCGGTGTTTTTAAGTGCAGTAGTTGTTTCCATGATGAAGGGGGTTTTCGCAAATGTAACAGAAATTGGGGTTTACAGATGTCCCCCTACGCTGAAGCTTCGGAGGACAAAGGATGTATTTTAGGAGGATTTACCAAGTATGTTCAGATAATTTTCCCGGTTGGCAAGTACGGAGTAGTTTTCTACAACGGTTTGGCGGCCTGAGGAGCCGATTTGTTTGCGCAGTTCGGGGCTTTCGATCAGGAGGGATAAGATCTCAAACCATTCTGCTTCAGTGCCTGCGAGAAATCCGTTTTCTCCGTGACGAATGATTTGGGTGTTTACTCCAACAGGCGACATCACACTGGGAATGCCGATCGACATGTAAACCAATCCTTTGAGTCCGCACTTGCCTTTCGACCATTCATCATCGGGCAATGGCATGATGCCGATATCGATCTCCTGTAATTCTTCCAATTCTCTTTCCGATGACCAGGCTGTTCCCCGGATACCCAATTCTTCCTCTGAGAATCCTGCGTGACCAATCACTTTAAAACGAATCCGATCGCCATAGTGTTCGCGTAATTTTTTGAGTACCGGCACTGCAATCCGAAAATGCTTGATGGTGGTAAGACTCCCGCTCCAGCCAATGACAACAGGAGAAGAAGCGTCTTTTTTTCCGGGGAGGAATGTACGGGTTTCCACAGTTGTTGGAATGATGTGCACATTCGGGTTAAAAGCTTTTGCATAATCTGCAAGGTATTCGTTGCCGGCAATGACCTTATCGGCAAGACGAATAATAGCTGCCGTTTTTCCCGGGAACTTCAAAAATCCAAACCAGCGGTTGGCCCGCGATACATCCAGCTTCCAGATGGCATCGTCGAAATCGTAAATGACAGTCAGCCCTTTTTTTCGAAGTTTTCTTTCTATTCGGGGCGGACCGATAAAGAGTGCTTCGCGAATGATCAGTACCGCATCAAATTGCGACGCACGCTGCAAATCCCTGCGCCGTTGGCGTATGGAGCGAAGAACGATCTGTATTTTTTTGAAAAGATTGCCCGGACGGTAGAATACCGCATCATCTTCTTTGCTTAATAAAGGCGAAAAGGTAAGCTCCACACCGTTTTCCCGGAGATAGGGCACATACTGCTCAATGCGAAAGCGCTGATTGGGAGCACGATCGATGTGGTGCATGCATAGAACAAGAATATGGCGGTCGGCTTTCACGCCGCAAAAATCAGAAAAAAGAAGGGAGTCACGAAACCGAATAATCGCTTCGTTGCAGGAGACGGAAAAACAGACGCTTATTCAGCAGCCAGCTTCTTCACTTTCACGGCGATGGGTCCTTTTGGGTGTTCTTCCATTTCAAACTCCACACGGTCACCCTCATTAATGGGGTCGACAATCCCGCTCTGGCGAACATAAATCTCCGCGCCGGTGTCATCAACCTTGATGAAACCAAATTTGTTCTTGCGGTTGTAAAACTTAACTGTTCCGGTAGGCATAGCGATAGATGATGTATATCCTAATCTAAAAAGGGAAAGTTAAGTCATTTTTTAATCAAAGTCAATAGCTACCTTTGTGAACATGAACAGATTATCGGTTTTTCTCGGACTTTTCCTTCTTTTTTCATCCTTTTCAGGCCAATCCCAGAATACGGAAATCGTGCGAAAGGGACGATTTTTCTTCGGCTGGGGCTATAATCGGGCCCAGTATTCTTCCAGTGATATCCACTTATGGGGACCCGGATACGATTTTGTCCTGGATAATGTCCTGGCCAGTGATCGTCCGGAGGCTTTTAATCTGAGAGTATATGCCAATCCCGTACACCTGGCCCGGCCTCAGTACAATTTCAAAATCGGGTATTACCTCACCGATAAGATCAGCATATCACTTCTTGACGACCACATGAAATACGTCATGCGCAACTGGCAGCCTGTATTGATGGAGGGGTATATCACTGAAGCTGCATCTTCGCAATTTGCCGGACAGTACAACGATAGTGTAATGATGTTGTCACCTGACTTTTTGTATTTCGAACATACTAACGGACTGAACCTCCTCGGAGCAGAAATTGATTTTATGGATTCGCTTTGGAGCTCACGTAAATACAAATTGAAACTAAGCATNNAGGAGGAGGCATTGGTGTTCTTTATCCACGCAGTGATATTACCGTTTTTGGAAATCCCGGAGCTAATTTGTTTCATACTGCAGGTTACGGATTGAGCGCACACATAGGATTGCGATTGGATATGGGGAAACATTTTTTCCTTCGTGCAACTGTAAAACCGGGTTGG
This sequence comes from Flavobacteriales bacterium UBA2798, assembly GCA_002351955.1. Classification (GTDB taxonomy): domain Bacteria; phylum Bacteroidota; class Bacteroidia; order Flavobacteriales_D; family UBA2798; genus UBA2798. Next base: position 4,882 of record DEHO01000063.1, on the reverse strand, counting down.
ATCAATTTGCCCAATATCCTCACCTATTCCGATCGAGCTCACGGAGCCAGTCAGAAATTCTTTTTCCTCGAAGAATACGTGCAATTGTGCTACATCCTTCCATCACTCAAACGGAAAAAGTAAACAAGTAAGGATATTGCTTGTTAACCTGAACACATGAAAAAAGCCCTCATCATCGGTTCCGGTATAGGTGGACTCGCAACACCGGTTCGTCTTGCGGTAAAGGGTTATGCTGTTGAGGTGTTTGAAGCATCGGATCATCCCGGAGGAAAATTATCGGAGAAAAACCTGGGCGGATTTCGTTTTGATACGGGTCCTTCATTGTTTACGCTTCCTGCGCTGGTCGATGAATTGTTTTTGCTGGCCGGAAAAGATCCTGCGCAGCATTTTTCCTACACCCGCATACCGGAAAGTTGCAGGTATTTCTGGGAAGACGGATTTCGCCTCGCAGCGGGTTCGCAGCCGGAAGATTTCGCAGCGGCCTGTGCCAAAACATTTTCTGTTCCTGCTGAGGATATACTCCGCTATTTTGCCGAGTGCAAATCCATGTACGATCTTACCGAAGGTGTTTTTCTCGAACGTTCTCTGCATCGTGCAAAAAATTATTTGCGAAAAGATGTTTTGCGCGGAGTGATGAATGCCTGGCGATTACATCTTTTCCGTACCATGCATCAGGTGCACCGAAAGCGCATGAAATCGCCCCACCTGGTACAGCTCTTCGATCGTTTTGCCACTTACAACGGAAGCGATCCTTATCAGGCGCCGGGAATTCTTTCTATGATTCCGCATCTGGAACACAACCTCGGAACCTTTTTTCCCAAGGGGGGGATGATCGATATTCCGAATGTCATTTACAAACTTGCATTGGAACTGGGAGTGAAATTTCATTTTAATGCCCCGGTCGAAACGATCATCACTCAAAACAAAAAAGCAAGCGGAATTCGTGTGAATGGAAAAGAAATTACCGGTGATGTGGTGATCAGCAATATGGATGTGGTTCCGACTTACCGTCGTTTGCTTCCCAATGAAAAAGCACCTGAAAAATCATTGCAGCAGGAACGCTCCAGCTCTGCACTGATTTTCTATTGGGGAATCAGTCGCCAATTTCCGGAGTTGGGATTGCACAATATTTTTTTCAGCGCCGATTACGAAAAGGAATTCCGCATGCTGTTTAAAGAGAACAGTGTAACCGACGATCCTACCGTTTACATTCACATCTCATCTAAATATTGTAAAACGGATGCGCCGGATGGAAAAGAAAACTGGTTCATTCTGGTGAATGTTCCCGGGAATAATGGTCAGGATTGGGACGCGCTGATTCCGCAAATTCGTGCGAATACCATTGCCAAACTTTCGCGTATGCTTAATACAGATGTTGCTTCTCTCATCGAGCAGGAAGATCGTTGGGAACCGCGTACCATTGAGCGGGATACTTTTTCCTACCAGGGTTCGCTTTATGGTTCTGCTTCCAATAACCGTTACGCTGCGTTTTTACGTCACCCTAATTTTTCGCGTCGCATTCCGAATCTGTATTTTTGCGGCGGTAGTGTGCATCCCGGTGGTGGAATTCCATTGTGTTTGCGTTCTGCGAAAATTGCTGCAGATTTAATTCTTGAAGATCAAAGCTTATGAACGATAGTTTTTCTCCCCTGCGCTTGTGGATTGCAATTGCTGTGTTAGTGATTTTTTACGCTGTGGGTTTCTGGGGTTTTGCAACACAGAATCAATTGGAATTTGCATCGCTTACCTGGGTGAATCTCGTTATGAGTGGTGTTTTTGTTTTTTTTCCGCTGCGTAAATTAAGCGGAAGTGAACTACTGGTGATGATTTCGATTTTCGTCCTCAGCTTTGTGGTGGAGATGGTTGGGGTCATGACCGGGGCTTTGTTCGGAGAATATGCTTATGGCGCTAACCTCGGTTGGAAAATGTATGAGGTGCCGATTGTGATCGGACTCAACTGGCTGATGCTCGTTTATGCTACGCAACAAGTCGCATCTGTTTTATTTTCGCATTGGTTGTTGATTGCATTTTTTGGTGCGCTGCTCATGACAGGAATGGATTTTCTGATCGAGCCGGTTGCGATGAAGCTGGATTACTGGCAATGGAAAGACGATACCATTCCTTTCAGAAATTACCTCTCATGGTTTATCTTTGGATTCATCTTCCAGGTGCTCATGGTTAAGGTTTTTCGTCCAAAAATGAACCCTGCCGCCATTTGTTTGTTTGTACTTCAGGCTGTTTTCTTCTGGTGGTTGGGAACGCGATAAAACAACGTATTTTTAAACAATGATTTACGCCCTAACGGTATTGGCAACTTTTTGTGTGATGGAATTCATGGCCTGGTTCATGCACAAATTCATCATGCACGGATTCATGTGGTATTTCCACGAGGATCATCACCAACCCATTCCCAAATTGTTTGGGTTTTTTGAACGCAACGATATTTTCTTTCTGATTTTCGCTGTGCCAAGCTGGTTGTGCATCATGTTGGGAATGATGTATGGGAATTATATTTCTGTATCTATAGGCGCCGGAATTGCGGTGTATGGTTTTGCGTATTTTCTGGTGCACGAAGTGTTCATTCACCGACGCATGTCTTGGTTTAAAAATTCCGACAATGTTTACCTCCGCGCTATTCGCAAAGCGCACAAGGTGCACCACAAACACCTCGGCAAGGAAGACGGAGAATGTTTCGGAATGCTGATTGTTCCGCTGAAGTATTTCCGCGAAGCCCGCGAGAGCATGCGCCAAAAACAAAAGGCGTGAAATCGCTGTATTTGTTCATCGATCTTTTTTCGCTGCTTGGTCCGCTGGTGCTGAGCTTCGATAAAAAAGTAGCCTTCTACAAAAACTGGAAAGCCCTTTTTCCTGCCATTGCCATTATGATGCTTGTCTTCATTCCCTGGGATGTGGTAAAAACTGCAAAAGAGGTCTGGGGATTCAATGAGGATTACCTGCTGGGTATTACCATTATCAATTTGCCGCTCGAGGAATGGTTGTTTTTCATTTGCATTCCGTACGCCTGTATCTTCATTTATGAATGCCTCAATGCTTATGTCAAGACCGATCTCCTGGCAAAAGTGTACAAACCCTTGCTGACAATTCTTGCTATTGTTTTGATTGCAACAGGTCTGGTCAATTACGTAAAATGGTATCCCGCCACTGCTTTTCCCTATGCAGGAGTGTTGCTGCTCCTAATGCTGTACGTTGTTAAATCGCCTTACATGAGTCGTTTTTTTCTGGCTTATCTCGTTACGCTGATTCCCTTTTTACTTGTTAACGGAATGCTCACCGGTTCCTGGATTGCGGAGCCGATTGTTTGGTACAATTCAGAGGAGATTTTCAACATCCGCATCGGTACCATTCCTGTAGAGGACACCATTTACAACCTGGGCATGCTCGGTACGGTGGTGGTGGTTTACGAATATTTTAAATCTGTATTCACCACTAAGGCACAAGGGCACTAAGAGGCACTAAGACAGAATATCGGTTTCTGTTCACTGATCACCGTTCACTACCCCAACTTCTCAGCTTGCGAACAAAAACGTTCCGTAAGAATTTGCGAAATGCGTTTGGAATGTTCACTGCGTTGTTGCAGAAAATGCTGCAATTCTTCCAGCGTAAAACAGGCCACCACCATTCCGATGAGCTGATGATGCAAGGTGTGATCTTTTTGTATGGCTGAAGAAATGAATTTGCGTTTGCGCACAAGATCGTAGGTTCTGAAATCGGGCGATAGGCGACGGATGTATTCGTTCATCATCGCAAACAGAGCCTCCGACTGAAACTTGATCACCGGACGGATCACCTCGTTCTGAAACACCTCCTCGGGCAGAGACAAATCATCCTCCACATCCAACCTCGGTCGTACATTCAGCAAATGCTCATCTCGTTTCATTCTTAAATATACTGAGTATCTTTCTTTCTTAGTGTACCTTCGTGTTCTAAGTGCCTTAGTGGTAAAAAAACAAATCCCCAATCATGTTCCACATCCTTCCCGCCACCCACACCGATCTCCCCGCCGTTCATCAACTCATTGAACAGCTCGAAGAATGCAGCATTCCCTTCGAAGAATTCGCGCCGGTGTATTTGCGCAATTGCGCCATGCAGGATATTTATTATTTCGTGGGAGAAGAAAACGGAATAATCGTCGGTTTTGTGAGTCTGCACATTCAATACCTGCTGCATCATTTTGCACCGGTGGCTGAGGTACAGGAGATCTGCATCAGCGATGTTTGCCGCGGGAAAGGATACGGGAAAATGCTGCTCGATCACGTGACCCAACTCGCCCGTGAGCGCGATTGCGATCTGATCGAATTGTGCACCAACAAAAAACGAACCGATGCCCACCGCTTCTACGACCGCGAAGGCTGGAAGCAAAGCCATTTCAAGTACACCTTTCCGTTTAGGAAGGAGTATTTGTAGGTTAGAAATGTAATAATTGCCTCATTTTTGTATATTATGTTCGCCTAATATTTTGCGAATTCATTTTTTTTTTTAGATTTTGCTGTCTGAAATCTGTATCAGACATGAAAAAATTACTATTCGTTGCTATGGTGTTCCTCTTTTCTTTTGAGGTTATTGCACAATCCGGACAGAAATGGTCGCTGAATGGGAATTCCGTTTCCTCTACTGAATTTTTGGGGACGATTAATAATTCCTCTTTGTTTTTTCGGACAAATAATATCAATCGGTTTAGTATAAATGCTGCAGGTGGATATACCTTCCATTCTTTAACCGATACCACTAAAGGAATTATGGTAATCAGCAATTTGGGTACTGCATCCCGACTGAATTTTACGGGTAATCCGAACCAGGTATTACTGGGTAACGGCACCTGGGGGAATATCGGTTTGCTCAACAACAGCGGATGGTCGGTGCA
>DEHO01000049.1 GCA_002351955.1 Flavobacteriales bacterium UBA2798 | reverse complement strand
ACAGCAACCCCCATGTGTACATGTTGATTGTAACGGATGCGATCGCCCAACCAGCTGGAGTTAACAGCAGGATGTTTTTTCAATGCCAAAGCAGCTGCTTTAATGACCATATCATTGAAGCTGACTTTAACTCCGGAAATATCAGCAATGGCTTTACGTGCATCGATTGCACGATCCATATCAATTTCGAGTGTGAGGTAAAAGTGAGGTGCTGTAAATTTGCTTTCCGCCAAACGACGTGCAATGGTTTTGCGCATTTGCGAAACAGCAACTTCAGTATAACTTTCAACGCCGGTGGACATCATTCCCATCCCACCGAAATTTTCAATATCGCGTTTTACGATTCTTCCGCCGTCGCCACTACCCTGCAGGAGATTTGGATTTAACCCCTTCTCTTCGGCAAGACGTTTTGCCAATGGAGAAATTTTTGTGCGACCATTTGCATTGGCAACAGGTGCGCTGGTCTTAACTGTTTTTTGCACCGGAGCAGAAACAGTCTTAGGTGCTTCAGCAGCAATTTTAACGGGTTCCTCTTTCGCTACAGGAAGTTCAGCTTTTACTTCTGCCTGTGGAGCAACTGCTTTTTTCTTTTCCTCTTCGAGAAGTGCAGAAATATCTTCACCCTGCTTTCCAAGAATTGCTAAAATGGAATCTACAGGTGCTCCCTTTCCCTTTTCTACTCCAATGTGTAACAAGACACCATTCTGGTACGATTCAAATTCCATCGTAGCCTTGTCGGTTTCAATATCAGCAAGCAATTCGCCCGATTTAACTGCATCGCCTACTTTTTTATGCCACTGCGCAACCACACCTTCTGTCATGGTATCGCTGAGTTTGGGCATGCGTATGATTTCTGCCATGGTAGTAGAAATAATTAATATTCGATAATGTAAGGGTAGTTGGGTTCTGCGTACACATCATTGTACAGCTCAGACGGATCCGGTAATGGACTCTCCTCTGCAAACTTCACGCTCTCTTCAACAATCGCGTCAACCTTCTGCTCGATCGCTTCAATTTCTTTTTCGCTTAGGTATTTATTCGCACGGATCGTTGCCAATACTTGTTCAATGGGATCCTGACGTTTGTATTCTTCCACTTCTTCCTTCGTACGGTATTTCTGAGGATCGCTCATCGAATGTCCTTTGTAGCGATAGGTCATGATATTTAACAAGGTAGGACCATCGCCTCTACGTGCACGTTCGCATGCTTCTTCAATGGCAAGGTGAACGGCTTCGCAACTCATTCCATCTACATTGAAAGATGGCATTTCGTACGATGCACCCAATTTGGAAAGATCAGTTACATTGGTTGTGCGTTCAACCGATGTTCCCATTGCGTAATTGTTGTTCTCTACAATAAAGATCACAGGCAATTTCCACAACATGGCCATATTGAATGTTTCATGCAATGCACCTTGACGAACAGCTCCGTCGCCCATGGATGCAAAACATACGTTATCTGTGCCAAGGTATTTTTCTGCAAATGCAATTCCTGCTCCCATTGGAATCTGTGCTCCCACTATTCCGTGTCCGCCCATCAGGTTGGATTCCTTATGGAACATGTGCATGGATCCGCCTTTTCCTTTCGACATTCCCGTGCTGCGACCGTACAATTCGGCCATCATGTATTTGGGATGAACACCCAACGCAATAGGATGCGCGTGATCGCGGTAGGCAGTAATGTGTTTATCACCGGGACGACAAGCTGATGCTGTTCCAGCAACCACAGCCTCCTGGCCAATATAGAGGTGACAAAAACCTCCGAACTTCTGTTGCAGGTAAAGCTGTCCGGCTTTTTCCTCGATTTTTCGCATGACAAGCATGTCTTCGTACCATTTCACGTACGTCTCCTTGGAGAATTTCACTTTCTTGTCCGCTGTCGCCACCAGTTTACCGGGGGTCGACTTCTTCGCTTTTGTCTCTGAAGCCATGGAATGGATTTTGGATCGGGCAAATATAATGATAAACGCCTACTGTGCAGGCGACTTTTTAAGCTTGGTTTCGTTGAAAACAAGAGGCAGCAGACTGAGCACACTATCAATCACAAGCACTTTCCCCGAACTCCCCGAAAGTAGCAAANNGAATGGGTTGGTCCTGCCTGATCTCGTATTCCGACATGCTTTGGCGGCATGCACCACAAGGCGCAACAGGCTCATCCACACGGAAATCCTCAGAAATAGCAACAATCGCCACCTTCTCTATAGTCTTACCCGGAAACTGTGCCCCTGCAGCGAAAAAGGCAACACGCTCAGCACAAAGTCCCGATGGGTAAGCAACATTCTCCTGGTTACTTCCAATTACAATGCGCCCACCACTCAATCGCAAGGCAGCACCAACATGGAACCTGGAATAGGGCGCATAGGCCATCTCGGCAGCTTCAACCGCTTTGGCAATCAACTCCTGCTCATCTTGGGCCAATTCATCCCTCGAATCAAATGACTCATACTGAAATTCAACCTTTTGAACCCTGGACGACATAATGAATTAAGTGTTTACGTAACTTTAAGTTCATGTTAGGAGCAATTACAGACCCTAACAGGGAATAAAGATACTACTTAGCTAATCATGATTGCACCTGAAAGATCATTTATCAGCTTCAACCTTATTGGAGGATGCAGCAGATTCATTTTGTTATTCGCAGCACTTTGCATTTCCCCGCTTTACACACAGGCACAAAATGCCGGCGATCTGTTTTTTGGTGCGGCTACTGTGCATGAGATCCGTTTAACCTTTCACCAGAATCAATATTGGGATTCCTTAACAGCAGGATATGCCAATGATGTGTACATAAAAGCAGATGTAGAGATAGACGGATCAATGCTGGCCAACAGCGGAGCGAAATTCAAAGGCAATTCTTCTTACAACAACCCGAGCAATAAAAAATCATTCAAACTCGATTTCAACGAATATATACCCGGACAAAAATACAATGGTCTGAAAAAACTGAACCTCAACAACTGTTTCAAAGACCCCACATTTCTGCGGGAGAAATTGATGCTCGACTTTCTGGGACACCGCGGCGTTCCCGCTCCTCGTTGCACCTATGCAGAATTGTATATTAATAATGTACGATGGGGATTATATACAGTTGTTGAAGAAATCGATAAAACATTTTTAAAACGTGTCTTCAACGAGGATAAAGGCAACAATTTCAAAGGAGATCCATCCGGCGATTTAAAATGGTTAGGCCCTGCAGCTTCCAATTATTATCCCAAATACGAACTGAAGACCAACGAAACGCTAAACAACTGGAACGATCTGATTCTGTTCATCAATAAACTGAACATGACATCCACAGCTGTTTTACCCGATACATTGGCCAATTATTTTAACCTCGAAGAATATTACACCACCTGGGCATCACATATTCTTTTTTCAAATCTTGATTCCTATTTAGGCAGTGGCCATAATTATTACGTATACCACGATTCACTCAGCAATAAATTCAGGTTCATTACATGGGATGTAAACGAAGCATTTGGAAATTTCAATATGGGAATGAATGTTTCGCAAATTGAATCACTATCTATTTTCTTCACGCCCAATCCCGCAGGAAACCGTCCGCTGCATGAACGTTTATTACAGAACAATTCCGTAAAACAACGTTTGGCAGATGAATTATGTGCGATGGTTAATTACGATTTCAGCATTTGGACACTGGAAAATAAAATTGATTCTCTGGTTACCGTTATTCGTCCCTATGTATACGCCGATAATCTGAAATTTTTCAGCAATCAGAATTTTGAAGATAACATTGATCAAACCATCACCGTGAGCGGTGTTCCCGGTGGAAATACACTTCCGGGTATTAAATCATTTCTAATCAACCGCAGAAATTCGGTGGCCACTCAGCTTGCGGCATGGTCCTGCACTGTTGGAGTGGAAGATGCTAACCCGACAGAATTGACCGCTTTCCCAAATCCCGGCAATGGTATGCTGCAGATACTTGGTCCGGAAGGAAGCAGTTGGGATTATTCGGTATTCGACTTAAATGGAAAAAAAATGTCGGGCGGACAATTCCTGCTCCCCGGAAGAATCAATACTGAAAGTTGGGATTCCAACGGACTTTTCCTGATTCGTTTCAATAATCAGCAGACAAATAGCTCATATGTCGTGAAATTTTTAAAACTTTAACAAAACCCATTCCAATGAAAAGAATCCTTTTTCCATCGTTAATCCTTCTGAGCATTCTATTTACCTCTTGTAAAAAAGAAGAAGGTGTTGGGGGCATGGCAACCATTAAGGGGAAAATATGGATGAAAGAATACACCGGTGGAGTTTTGATTGACCAATATTTCGCTCCCGATCACGATGTATTTATTATTTACGGCGAAGGGAATACCTATTACGACGATAAAATCTCAACCAGTTACGATGGTTCTTACGAATTTCGATACCTACGCCCGGGTCGTTACAAGATTTTCACCTATACCAAACATGAGATCACGGGGAATTTAAGTCCCGAAATCCGCTCTGTAGAAATCAGCGGAAAAAAAGATGTTATTGTTTTGGATGATATTACCGTAAAGGATTGACCCTCTCATCTTCCATTATCGAACAGTTTGATGCTATCAGTCTTGATGAGATGGATAGTGTAAAACTCATGAACCGAACCGATACCAAGTTCGCATTCAATAGTGAGCGTCTGGATGAAATTCTGAGTCTTTGCAAAAACGACTACCGGGTTCTCGCAATAAACGGAAAGCGATCGGCATCCTACATTACCCTCTATTTCGATACACCCGATCATTCACTGTATCTTGCTCACCATAATGGAAAACCATATCGGTACAAGATCAGGATCAGAAACTATGTGGAATCCGGATTGTTTTATCTCGAAATAAAACAAAAGATAAAGGGACGCACCGTAAAATCGCGCATCAAACTAAAAGGGTTTGAAGAAGAATTATCCGATCGGTCAAAAGAATTCATTGAAAAAACGATCGGTAAAAAACTGGAACTGCGTCCTGCCTTATGGAACAATTTCCGTCGTATTACCCTCGTGCACTGCGTTGCCAAAGAGAGAGTCACAATCGATACCTCACTTACCTTTTCACTACAAAACACCTCGCGCGAAACTTCTGAACTTGCCATTGCGGAAGTAAAGCAGGAAAACAGAAACAGGAATTCCGGCATCATTCAAATACTCCGAAAACTGGGCATACGTGAATCCGGAATAAGCAAATATTGCGTTGGCTCCGCGCTGATTAAACCACAATTGAAATACAATACCTTTAAAGAAAAGATTCTGTTTATTGACCGACTAAATAAAGTAGCCTGACACCATGCTGATTGATTTTTTTAATGATTTCCTGTTCCAGCTTCAGACAGACGATCTGAGCACTATTGATTTACCCACAGCCAAACTCAAAGCGAAAGCCGTGAAAGATTCATTATTGGGCATGCCCATTTACGATGATGATTTCTGGAAAATGATCATTCGTTTTGCCATTAACCTTACCGTTTTAGTGGTAATGATACGTCTGGTTTACTACCCCACATCGAAACGAAAAGATTATCTGTNNTTATCTGTTCACTTACATGATGATTGGATTCATTTCGTTTTTCATTTGTATCGCTCTTAAAAATAAAGATATTGATACCGGAATGGCCCTGGGGCTTTTCGCGATATTCTCCATTATACGTTACCGAACCGATGCCATTCCAATTCGGGAAATGACCTATTTATTTGTAGTGATCGGAATCTCGGTTACCAATGCATTAACAGGAAAAGACAGTAGTCTTGTTGGACTGCTATTCATCAACCTTACATTATTGATCCTGGTGTATGGTTTCGAGCGCATCTGGATGTTAAAACATGAAAGCTCGCAATTGGTGATCTATGAAAAAATAGAATTGATCAAACCACAAAAACATCAGGAACTCATTCAGGATCTTGAAGACCGTACAGGACTAAAAATTAACAGAGTCAGCATCGGTAAGATTGATTTTATGCGTGATATCGCGCAAATCATGATCTACTATTATGAGAGCGATCAGCGCAACATCAGCAATTATTCAGCATCATCCGGAAGCGACGACGGTGATGATTGATGATTGCACGAAGAGAGAAAAGCAAGACGACTAAACACCGATCAGAAGAACCACAGCAGAAGCAGTTAACCCTTCTTCCTTACCGACATAACCCAACTTTTCGTTGGTGGTAGCTTTGATGGAAACATCATCCATTTCAACTTCAAGAATAGAGGCAATGCTTTCACGCATGGCATCGATATGCGGTTTTATTTTGGGTTTTTCAAGGCAAAGCATCGAATCGATATTATTTACCCTATAGCCTTTTTCCCTTACAAGCGCGTAGGTGCGTTTCAATAAAATTTTCGAATCTATTCCTTTGAACTCATTGGAAGTATCCGGAAAATGATGTCCGATATCACGCAAGGATAAAGCGCCCAGCATGGCATCGCAAATGGCATGTAATAGCACATCAGCATCAGAATGACCAACGGCTCCTTTTTCTGCAGGAATTTTTACGCCACCCAGCCAGAGATCATAACCTTCACTCAGGCGATGAACATCGAATCCGTAACCAATCCGAAGTTTCATTAATCGACTTTATCCTTATCCTTTTTTGAAGCGAACGTAAAGCGCAAGGTAAAGCGCAAGGTTCTGTTCAAAGGATTTTGCTGAGAGATCGAAACAAGATAACTCACATCAAGTGCAAATACGCTATAACGCACACCTGCACCCAGTGTAAAGTATTTACGGTTTCCTTTGCTGGCATGTTCATGGAAATAACCGGCACGAACAGCGAACTGATTGGCATACCACCACTCTACTCCGGGAGATAAATTGAACTCGCGCAGCTCTTCCTTAAACTTGCTTCCTTTTTGAATGACCTTATCGCCGTTGGCATCATAAACCGGATTTCCGCTTTGATCAGTTTGAAAAAAACCCGGAGCATCATGAAACGAATTGAATATTCCGGCAGCAACTCCCACATTGTTATCAATTCCACTTAAGATCTGCGGATTTCCATCTGCATCATATAAAATATTACCCTGATTATCCAAACGGTAAATCGGACGCGTAGGCACCAATAATTTATTCACATCAAATGCAAAAGTAACCTTGTTGTATTCATCAGGTACCAACGAAAAAGCTGTTCCCAAACGAAGATTTGCAGGAAGAAAGTCGCGCTCTGCAGTATTGGTATAATTCATTTTTGCTCCAATATTGCTGATGTTAAATCCGAACGCAAGTTCCGCTTTCATATCACCTGCCTTCACATCATCATTGATGTAATATCCGGAAACATCTACCGCCACCGATTTGCCGGCTTTGGTATTGGCACCCTGCACAATTACACCACCGGTTAGATTTGAGTAAATGAATCGTCCGGCCATCGATAATGAAAAACGATCCGACATCTTACGTGCATAAGCACCATCAACCGAAAATTCATTGGGTTTGTAATCACGAATCACACTTCCGTTCTGATCGGTAAATGTGATGTTACCAAGCGAAAAATAACGAAGTCCAAATCCAGCCACAGAATATTTATCGAGACGGGAATACCCCGACAAATAGGCCAGGTTGATATCGGGAACAAGATTTCGTAACCAAGGTGAATAGCTCATTGAAAACTCCATCTGCTCCTTGGTAAAGGCTAGTTTTGCTGGATTCCAGTGCAATGCATTTACATCCGGAGAAATGGCTACTCCTGCATCCCCCATTGCGCCGGAACGGGAGTCGGGACCGATTAACAGAAAAGGTACTGCTGTAGTAATTGTATTGAGCTGAATTTGCTCTGCACGCGCCTGCTGATTGCTTTGGGCATTGACCCCCAAAGAAGAAACCGCAAACAAGGCTGCAAATCCGTAAGATGGTTTGATCATGATCGTATTGGATAAATAAAAGTCAACAAATATACGGAAAAAGCGTGCTTTTATTGTAGAACCCCGTTTGACTGAATTAGTTCAAAATGACCAGTTTTTCGAATTTCTCCACCATTTTACCATCCGGAGTGCGCACCCGTATCCGATAGATGTAGGTGCCAATACCGATNNACCGATTTTATCACCATAATCATCCCGGCCATCCCATTCGATTGGATCGGATCGGTAACCTTCGGCAAAAACCGACTTTGTAAGTGTTTTAACCAGCTTTCCGGCAACGGTAAATACCTGAACCTGTACATCCAACATGGTACAACACTGGTTGTGCTCAAAAAAGAACTGGGTTCGGGTGGTAAAAGGATTCGGGTAGTTCAGGACATGCTTCAAAGCCATTTCTGCAGACCGCGCAACAACAAAATCCACCCTTGCATCCGTTGAATTGTTGTACACATCCCAAACTTTGAACCGGAGATTGTGAGGGCCTTCGCTCAGGGTGCGGAACGGATAGGTTACTACTCCCGACTGATAAGTATTGGCATCCGATTCATAATACTCATTGAGAATTACAGGAGAAGAGGTATTGCCATCCAATATCGCAGTTATGTCGTGACCAATCCCGGTTCCAACTGTGTTCACTCCATTCTCATCCTGAACCCGGGCTAAAAGAACTGGAGTTTCATCGGTTGTTCCTCCTGATACAAAGTTTTCATCGTTCATGAAAAGCCGAACGATCGGACCATCATTATCAACCGGTGCATTTGGATTGGTACCTNNTTGCATCGTCCGTACCATTGTGAGCATAGAAGGAAATTTTTCCAATCCCGAACTGATAAGCGATGTCTTTGGGAACTACAAACGTGAATTCGAAGCGCCCATTAACAACCGACGCTTTTCCACGGTATATCACATTCTTGCGCAAGTCGAACTGACGAGCAGAAGAACCGGGATCATTTCCAAGTGAATACAAAATCTGCTCCTTATCAAAGACAGTCGGAAAGACAATGCCGTTGTATCCGGATAAAAAGTTACCGTTTTGATCTTCCATATGACCGGAAATGGTAATTCTGGTAAGAGCTTTTAATGTATCTGTTCCTGANNATTTACAGAATCCGCAACAATCTTATTGTACGGCTGCTTCAGTCGGACAGCAGGATCTCCAAGCAATGTGAAATTGCGGGTATTGGAAGTTGAAATCTGACTGATGGTAAGATTTTTTGTCTGCATAAAAATATCACCCAGCGTACGCGGAACGCCATTATCACGTACCAACACAACTTTATTGAAATTTCGGTTCAGGATCTCGTTAGGACCTGAATACACCAATCGTGTGGTGGTCAATAAACCAATTCCTCCTCCATTGGCATTGAGTAAAACATACTCACCTGCAGATACACGACCGGGATCATCGAAACGCGAAAACTCACAAGTGGCTGTCATGAATAACGGAAGCCGTGGGTTATTGGTCCATCCATTTACTGTAGCCAGATCCAAAATACGTTCATGCGCCCAACCAACTTCACCACCGTGACCAATATAATTCAATACCAAAGCACCTTTTTCCACTCTCGATCGGATGGCTTCATTCACCTCCGGGTAACGTTGTCCGCCGGGAGTACTTTGCTGCAAATAGGCATCAAGAAAAACTTTGTCGACATTCAAGAAGGGATACCACACTTTAAGTGAATCTGCGAACTGTTCTGCTGCATCGATGTACGAATTGAAATCTTCATCATCGGCAACAAAACCATACCAGTTTCTCCATTCACCCATCGAAAATTCTGTTCCTGTCAAATCACATGCAGAGGCTGATTCAAGTGAAGTTGTTCCGGTATTCTGTGAATAAAGTTTAATCTTGTTGACCACACCTTGTGCCTCCACCTGGTTACGGCACGGTANNGCACGGTATTCTTCCAATCGCCATATCCAGCTGATCAGAATTATTCATGTTTTCAGTCGGATCAAGATGAACGAAATAATCGTCGCTCACAAAACTCACCGTCACCATTGTGGATTCGAACGATTGATAGGTCGGAATAAACGAGGTATTCCCTCCTACTCTGTTTTTATTATCGTAAGATCCGTCTCCAAAAAGCAAAACATATTTCGGCAACAATGCAGGATCACCTGCAGCGCGCTCATAAAACATACGAAGAAATTGCTTGATGGCTGTCGCATCCTTCATCCCTGAAGAAAACTCGTTATAAACCTGATCGGTAGTTACGAGAATTGTTCCTGTTCCTTCTGATTCATGGAAAGCTGCAAGCTCTGCAGCCTGTGCATAAAACTGGGGATGTGTGATGATGATAAGATCACGTGGTGAGAGTGAATGTAAATTTTGTTCACTTACTTTTCCAAACGCAAATGGGGTTGGACAACTATTGCTCCTAAATGCAATATACTCGTGCATGATATCTGCATTTGTTCTGAACACAATTTGTCCGGAAACAACCGATACATTAAGTTGTGATGCATTGTCGGGTTCAGTAACATCCCATAACTGCATAGAACCGGAAACGCCACTCAAAACAAACTCAGCAACATTGCCTGCTCCCACCGAATTTTTATCGCGGAAATGCATTTGATCGCCAAAATGAATAAGATTGCGCCGCGCCTGAACCTGAATATAATTCAACCAACCCTGCGATGTAGATGTGGCCTTGTTGAATTTTACCTTTACAGAGACATTACTGGATGATGGCATAAAGGTCATAATTCCATTTCCTGGATTTGCAGCCGCAGTATAAGCACCGGTTCCAACTCCGGGAATGACAACAGTAACACTTCCTGTTGTACCTGGTGATGTAACAAGAAAATTACTAGCACCACTTCCGGGAGTTCGTGCAGCAAGATCTGTCTTCACGCGTACAGACTGCGTTAAATCGATGTTCGGAAATGCAAAATTATACGTGTATTCTGTAGTGAAATCGTATAAGTCTCCATACCATTCTCTGCCCGACTTAATAAAATTGATCTTATCCTGCTCCAGATACATGAAGTCATCAAACGTATTGACAATATGTGTTGCCGGAGAAGATGAAGAAGACTGTTGGCTGACTAATTTCTGTGTAATAGAAGTTGAACCAACATTGATAAAATAATAGGAAGTATCGCAATACAAATGCACCTGTTGAGTGAACAATTGTCCTGAAGCATTATAATTCACTTTGTGCGGACCTTTCGCATAGAATAAAAAATAATCACCCGGACCAAAAACACCATCTCCACCATCGATCATACTAATTGCATTTTGCAGCAAATCATCGGGCTTGGAAATGGCATTGGCTTCGGCAAGCATTCCTGCAGAATTTCCAAAGAGATGAACTTCTGAAGATGAAATAGCAGGGGCGATTACACCCAAACCTTTTAAAAATTCATAGGATATTTTATATACTCCATCATAAATGACACCAATCCTGAACCATTCTCCATCGTTTGCCAAAACAGAAGAAGCTGCAAATGTTCGCAGACCTCTCTGTTGCAATGGAGATCCGATTGTTCCTCCAATAAGCAGATCGACTTCCATTAAACGCATCCATTTACCTGAAAAAAGATCTTTTCTATAAGGGAAAAACGATAATACAGCTCTTGGCTGAAACCGGGCATAAGCTACTTCCGCGTTAACAGCAAAAATCTCCGGAATCTGGGATTCATCGAGCAATACGAGCTGATCAGTTGGTACTTCTTCCCAAACTTCATTCTCCGTTCTTACAGTAATACTGTTAACAGATGAAGGCAAATCATAGGAATAAGCCCAAAAAGCCTGAGGTTTCTCGCTTCCTGTAAAAGAAGCGCCTTTGAAATTCATTGTTTTAATATTGATGTCTTCTTCAGGAGAAATCCGGGCANNTCTTATACCTAAGCTCTTGTGATTTAACCACTTGAAAGAACCCAATGAAAAGAATCAGCAGGAGAGTTGTCTTCCGGGAATAAGGCATATAAAAATTAATTTGACTCATTATCAGCACACTAACAAGTAAAGGGCAACTTTTGTTCCCCAAAATAACGTACAAATCCCCAAGATATTTTCATTGTTATTGACATATGAACAATTCATGTTAAAAAATATTAGTAATATTGGTCCTTAAAATTCAGAAATCAGGTTTCCTATGAGGTTCAACCTTTACACCAGACCCGCTCATTATCTGTTCCTTATGCTGTTCAGCATTGTCATGCTTTTGCCTGAAAATGCCAAGGCACAAGACCCTGAATTCACGCAATTCTTCGCCAACCCGCTATATTTGAACCCAGCCTTCGCGGGATCCAAGCGTTGTCCGCGTATCAATCTTAATTACAGAAACCAATGGCCTGCCCTATCCGGGACATTCGTTACCACCTCAGCTTCTTATGATCAGCATGTTGAGTCTATTTATGGTGGACTTGGTCTTTTGGTTACCAACGACAAAGCCGGTGAAGGAACTTTGAATACTACCACTATTAATGCAATGTATGCCTATCAATTAAAGCTCGGACGCAAATTCTCACTGCGTTTTGGAGTACAGGCTTCTTATTTTCAAAAATCACTCGACTGGAGCAAGCTGACTTTTGGCGACATGATCGACCCGCGTCGTGGTTTCGTTTATCAGACAGGTGATGTTCCCCGTGGCGGATCTGTTGGCAATATGGATTTCTCTGCAGGTATTCTTGGTTTCAGCGAAAACTTCTATATCGGATTTTCTGCGCACCACTTAACAGAACCCAACGAATCACTCGTTACAGGAACCAGTCCATTACCAATGAAGCTTTCAGGTCATGCCGGTGCTGTAATTCCATTAGGGAATTCAAAGTATTCAACCAACGATGCAACTCTTTCTCCCAACATTATGTATCGCTCGCAGGGAACATTCCAGCAGCTGAACATGGGACTTTATGTTAACACCAAGAACATTGTGTTCGGAGCCTGGTACCGTAATAAAGATGCCTTCATTGCACTGATCGGTGTGAAATCAGACATCTTCAATTTCGGGTACAGCTACGATGTTACCGTTTCCAAACTGACCAATGCGTCGGGCGGATCGCATGAAATTTCGATGGCCATCAATATTCCCTGTAAACCTAAGAAGCGGTCTTTCAGGACAATAAGCTGTCCATCGTTCTAAAAAACAAGAATAAACGTAACCATTTTTCAGATTTACGTTATAAAGGAGAATTAAGTAAGCAGGAGTAAATAAACCAGATATGTCAATGAAGCAGACGAAAGCAAAGTGGATGGGAGTTGCCGTTATGGCAAGTCTACTGGTCTCTTCGTGTAAGTACGAAACTTCTAATGTTACCGGTTGGAATTACAACGATCCCAACAATGGTGGTTATCAGAAGGTTCCTTACGAAGAGCAAGAAACGGGTCCGGGATTGATCCTCGTGGAGGGAGGTACCTTTACCATGGGCCGTATTGAACAGGATGTTTACCACGACTGGAGCAATGTTCCACGCAGGGTAACGGTTTCTTCCTTTTATATGGATGAAACAGAGGTAACCAATTTCAACTGGTGCGAGTACCTGTATTGGTTGCGCCGTGTTTATACCGATTTTGGTCAGATCTACACCAACGCCCTACCCGATACACTGGTTTGGCGTGAGAAAATGGCTTATAATGAGCCCTATGTAGAATATTATCTTCGTCACCCCGCATACCGCGAGTATCCTGTGGTAGGTGTGAGCTGGCTACAGGCTACTGAATTCTGTGCCTGGAGAACAGACCGTGTGAACGAGTACATACTCATTCGTGAAGGCGTTTTAAACTGGGATGTTACATTCCAGCCGAACGACCCGTTCACAACAGACGAATACCTCGACCAACCCGG
Source organism: Flavobacteriales bacterium UBA2798 (assembly GCA_002351955.1). GTDB lineage: Bacteria > Bacteroidota > Bacteroidia > Flavobacteriales_D > UBA2798 > UBA2798. The sequence continues at coordinate 4,672 of DEHO01000049.1, read as the reverse complement.
TGGTGTGCCGCATACCAATGGTGTTGAGAACCTGCTGGTTGACCTTAACAAGCAATCGAATCCAGGCCCAGGTAAGAAAGGTAAAAAAGCATTAGGACGTCGTCACGTTCGTATGGAAGACGGTATCCTTCTTCCACGTTACCGCCTGCCAACAGAAGCAGAGTGGGAATATGCTGCTTACGGTCTGATTGGAAATTCAGTAGAAGAGCGTATCGTTGAGCGTCGTATTTATGCATGGAATGGTCACTGGGTTCGTAACCCGGAATCCAAATGGCAGGGTGAAATGCTTGCCAACTTCGTGCGCGGACGTGTTGACTATATGGGTGTTGCCGGAAAACTGAACGATGCTGCAGATATTACTGCCCCTGTTACCTCTTACTGGCCTAATGATTATGGTCTGTACAATATGGCAGGTAACGTTTCTGAGTGGGTAATGGATGTATATCGTCCTTTAACTTCCGAAGATGCAGATGAGTTCCGTCCCTTCCGTGGTAACGTATTTAAAACGAAAGTTTTGAATGCAGAAGGTATCATCGACAATAAGCATGATGAAACAATATATGATGTTGATGCAATGCGCATTTACCTCGATTCGTTCCACCTTGCCCGTTCAAACACCGGTTACCTGACTGATATTGAAGATTCACTTCTTAAGTATCTGAAGACCGAGATTGTTGACTCAGCTATTTCTGTGAAAAACAGTTACCGTAAGTCGTATCAAAAGCGAGCGAATCTGGTTCGTGAAAACGAGCAATTGATTCAGGCATCTATTATCATCCGTGAGATGTTTGATGCTGCACTGGTTGATTTTGAAGTTAACCTCCGTGCCGATCCACGCTATGAGAACTACCAGATCGAGATCATCCCTGTATTGCGTGTGAAACTTTCTGATTTCGTAATCAATACTCCGGGTAACGTTAAATGGCGTCAGGTTACGGAAGAAGAAAACATCGACCGTCGTACTTACCGTAAATCCGACAACATCGATTACCTCGATGGTGATATTGCCTCTACCCAATACTATGGTACTGCAGGTCACAGTAAGTCAGGTGCCGTTATCAGCGAAGTGAACAGCGATACCCGCTGGCAGGAAAACATCATGTATCAGAGCAGATACGAAGGTGTTAACCGTCACGATAACTCTGCATCACCAACTACACTGGTAAGTAACCGTACTCGTGTTTACAAAGGCGGTAGCTGGAGAGACCGTGCCTATTGGATGAACCCCGGTACCCGTCGTTACCTCGACGAGCGTCGCTCTACGGCCACTATCGGTTTCCGTTGTGCAATGGATCGCCTGGGAAGCCCCATCGGCATCGGTGGCAAAAAGAAAAAGAAGAAAAAGAAGTAATCATCTTCTCTCAAATAAAGTCCCGCTAAGGCGGGACTTTTTCTTTTGCAAAAAATGACTTGTATCAACAACTAATACAAGTGTATTTTGTTTAACTATATTTGCAGCATGAAACTCGAAGACGAAATCAAACAAAAGAAATTCAGCTCGGAATTTCACAAGGCACAGATCAACATTCTTTTTACTGCATCCTGGGTAAACGGACAGGTAATTCCAGTAATGAAACCTTACGGGATTTCCAGTCAGCAGTTCAACATTATGCGTATTCTGCGAGGTCAGCACCCTAACCCTGCCCCGCTTAAACTGCTCACTGAGCGAATGATCGACAAAATGTCGAACACCTCACGACTGGTTGAGAAATTGGTTCAGAAGAAACTCGTTGAACGGAAAATCTGCAAGGATAATCGTCGACAAATCGACATTTCGCTCACCGAAAAAGGGATGGATGTCATTAACAAGATCTCCGATGATATGGAAAAATTCTTCAAGCGCAAACAAGAGATCACCCCGGAAGAAGCCAAAGAATTGAATCGTATTCTGGATAAACTCAGAGGATAAACAGATAAATCGCAAACGGAACAGGCCCTTTCTACGATTAGTGAGGGCTTTTCTTATTTTTGAAACAAATATTCCCTATGAAACTTCAAAACTACGTAGCAGGACAATGGGTTGCAGGAGAAGGCGATGGTCAATCGCTCTTCAATGCCATAACCGGAGATGTAATTGCAACAGCTTCGAGCAAAGGCATCGATTTTGGAGCGGTGCTGGAACATGGCCGTAAACAAGGCAACAAGGCATTGCGCAAACTCACATTCCATGAGCGTGGAAGAATGTTGAAGGCACTCGCTATGTACTTACTGGAACGAAAGGAAAACTATTATAAGATTTCCGCTATGACCGGTGCAACACGCATTGACAGCTGGATTGATATTGAAGGAGGAATCGGAAACCTGTTTGCCTACGCCAGCTTGCGTCGTCAATTCCCCGATCAGCCCTTTTGTCTGGATGGTGATATTGCAAAACTCTCAAAAAACAATACGTTTATTGGTCACCACATCTGCGTACCAAAAACAGGAGTTGCAGTACACATCAATGCATTTAATTTTCCGGTGTGGGGAATGCTGGAAAAAATTGCAGTGAATCTACTCGCAGGAATGCCAGCAGTGGTAAAACCCGCAACCGTTACTTCTTTTTTAACTGAAGCGGTCGTAAAAGATATAATCGAATCCAAAATTCTTCCTGAAGGATCCCTGCAATTGATTTGCGGATCTGCCAATGGAATTCTTGATCATGTTTCATTTCAGGATGTGGTAACATTTACCGGGTCTGCACATACTGGGAAAATGCTGAAATCGCATCCGCGCATTGTGGAAGAAGCTGTCCCTTTTAACATGGAAGCCGATTCACTCAATGCTATGGTACTTGGAGAAGATGTTAAACCGGGTTCTGCAGAATTTGATATTTTCATTAAGGCAGCCGCGAATGAAATCACGGTTAAAGCCGGACAAAAATGTACTGCTGTCCGTCGGTTAATTATTCCTGCCGACAAAGTGGAAGATGTACAAATTGCACTTGGAAAAAGGCTTGCTTCAACTGTAATTGGAGATCCTGCAAAAGAAGGAGTGCGCATGGGTGCACTTGCGGGAAAAGCGCAGGTACAGGAAGTGACAGAAAAAATTGAACTTCTCCGCAAATCGCAAGAGATAGTGTTNNCGGGATCATTCCTCCCCCCTGTTCTCTTTTTGAATAAGGATCCATTCAAACATACCGATTGCCACAATATTGAAGCGTTTGGACCTGTGTCTACTATTATGCCCTACAAAGGGATAGATGAGGCCATAGAACTCGCCGCAATGGGCAAGGGATCGCTTGTTACCTCCATCATCACTGCTGACGATCGCATTGCAAGGGAATATGTGATAGGTGCAGCACCCTATCATGGCAGGATCCATATTTTAAATGAAAAATGTGCGAAAGAAAGTACAGGACATGGATCACCAATGCCACTCCTTACACATGGAGGTCCGGGCAGAGCCGGAGGTGGTGAAGAAATGGGAGGAAAACGAGGCGTATTCCATTATCTTCAGCGCACCGCCATACAGGGACATCCCACTACGCTTACCAATGTTACCGAAACATTTATGGCAGGTGCAGAATACAAGGAAACACCCATTCACCCCTTCCGCAAACATTTTGAAGAACTGGAAATTGGTGAAACCGTTTTCACTCATAAACACACAGTAACCGATGCGGATATTGTAAATTTTGCCAATGTAAGCGGTGATAATTTTTACGCGCACATGGACGCCACTTCACTTGAAGGCACCATTTTCGAAGGAAGAGTTGCGCACGGATATTTTGTTCTTTCCAAGGCAGCAGGATTATTTGTTGACCCGAAAAAAGGGCCCGTTCTGCTCAATTACGGACTCGACGAAGCGCGATTCACCAAACCAGTTTATCCCGGAATGACCATTGGAGTGAAGTTCACTGTAAAGGAAAAAATCGATCAGGAAAAACGATCAGCAGATGATATTGCAAAAGGTATTGTAAAGTTCCTGGTAGATGTTTACGATGAAACCGGAGAAACAGTAGCGATTGCAACCATTTTAACGATGGTGAAGAAGATGGATCAAAAATGAATTGAAACGCTGTTTTAAGGCTAACTAATTCCATTTCCTGTGAACTAATTCACATTTGGTAAATTGAAATTCAAATTGTTCAAATTGGACGATTTCATTTTTCTAAATGGGAGGTGTTGCTATTTTTATGATCCAATCACCCTAATTATGAGTGTGTTTTGATTTGCGAAAATTTCGTGTTTTCCATTTGGAATAATAACAAAAACACCTCACCATTTTTTTCCTGATTAAGGTCAGTCTTCATCCTGACCACCCTCATATTTTAGTGCATGTGCCGGCTGTAAGTTTGTATCATCAAATCTGATGTTATGAAACGCAGCACAATCACATCCATCGTCATTCTTCTAATTATGATATACCCTTTTTACCTGGGGTATCTTGCAGAAGAAAAATCGGATATGGCAGGATTAATTGGATTCCTGATTACAGTATTCGGATTTCTTATAATTATGACAATCACCGCTTTTGGTGGCGAATNNGAATCGAGAGAAAGCCACTAAATTTCTCGTTCTTTTTATCCTCTCTTCTGGTTTTTGGTGCTAAAGGCTGTGGGTTCTCCATGGCCTTTGGCTTTTTATACAATGACAATTGCTATTTTAGTGCATTGTGACCAGAGATCCTGAATAAAAAAGGGGGCTTCACTTTTACTACCATTAACCGATTGTTATGTCCTATTGGAAAG
>DEHO01000027.1 GCA_002351955.1 Flavobacteriales bacterium UBA2798 | reverse complement strand
ATCAGCTTTTCGTCACTTTCGGAGGAGTTAAACAAGATTGGATATAGCGCAAAAGAAGAGCTTACTAAATCGAAAACACCTGTTTGGAAATCCATCGAAGGAAAACTGCTGTTCTCCGCTCTTTTCACTCTGCCTCTAATGGCACACATGGTACTTGATCACAACCATTTTCTCAATAATGCCTGGGTTCAGTTTGGACTATCACTTCCTGTTGTGGTGCTCGGAATAGTGCATTTTGGAAAAAGCGGTTGGGGCTCTATCCGGTCAGGAGTGGCCAATATGGATGTCCTGATCTTTATTGGTTCAAACGCAGCATTTATCTACAGTCTTTGGGGCACCATTCAATTTTCCGGCACACACCGTGTTCATCAATTTCTCTTTTACGAAACAAGTGCTACCATAATTACCCTGGTGCTGCTTGGAAACTACGTTGAACACAAAGCAGTGACTCAAACCACTTCTGCCCTTCGCGATTTAATGAAACTCCAAAAAACAATTGCTAAACGAGTTAAAATTGTAAATGGGACAGAAAGCATTGAAGAGGTCGTTGCAGATTCTGTTCAGGTCGACGATGTACTTCGCGTCAATTCCGGCGATCGAATTCCGATTGATGGAATTATTATTTACGGTGAAGTTCTGGTAGATGAATCCATGATCAGCGGAGAAAGTTTACCTGTTCGTAAAAGGACTGGCGATGCAATTACAGGAGGAACATTGGTGGCAGACGGAGCATTTACAATGAAAGCAACACGGGTTGGACAAGGAACTACCCTGGCAAAAATTATTGCCATGGTGAAAGAAGCACAACTTCAAAAACCATCCATTCAAAAACTAGGTGATAAAATCAGCAGTATTTTTGTTCCTGTTGTGGTGGCAATTTCCGTATTGACATTCCTGATTGCATATTTTGCAATTTCCCTATCTGCTACACATGCACTAATGAATGCAATTGCAGTACTCGTTATTTCATGTCCCTGCGCAATGGGATTGGCCACTCCAACTGCAGTAGCTGCAGCAATTGGAAGAGCAGCGAAAGCCGGTATATTATTCAAAGGAGCTGATACCATTGAACAATTGGCTAAAGTTAAAACTGTTGTCTTTGATAAAACCGGAACACTTACCACCGGGAAATTCAGCATCAAAGCAATTCACCGGATCGGAGATTGTACCGAGGAAGAGATCAAATCTGCAATTGCCGGTCTGGAACAGCATTCCTCTCACCCTATTGCGAAAAGTCTGGTAAAAGAACTGGTAGATTCTGCACCGATGATCTTTTCAGAAGTGAATGAACAAAAAGGAAAAGGTATTACCGGTAGAGATAGCAAGGGACGAATTTGGAGTTTTGGTTCAGCACTGCTTCATCATACCAATGCTAATGATGCAGAACCCGGAATTCAGCTTTATTGTGACGGACGACCCATTGCAAGAATTGAGATTGGCGATGAAATTCGTGAAGGTGCAAAAGAGATGATCCGAGATCTGAATGCATCCGGAATACGAACAATTTTGCTGAGTGGCGACAGAAACTCCAATTGCGAGAAAATTGCCAATGAACTTGGAATTCAGGAATGGTACGGTGAACGATTACCGGATCAGAAATTATTAAAAATTCGTGAACTAAATACAAATCATGATTGCGCCATGGTTGGTGATGGGATCAATGACGCTCCTGCCCTTGCTGCAGCCGAAATTGGTATTTCCCTGGGAGAATCTTCTCAGATTGCAATTCAATCTTCGCAAGTGGTAATCCTTAGAAATGATCTTTCCGGAATTTCTACTGTAATTTCCATTGCACGATTGTCGTTAAAAACTATTCACCAGAATTTATTCTGGGCATTCTTTTATAATGTTCTTGCTATTCCTGTTGCAGCTTTCGGACTGCTAAGTCCAATGATTGCTGCATTATCCATGGCCTTTTCCGATATTATTGTGGTTGGGAATTCGATTCGTTTAAAGTTCCGGGCAATCAGATGAAACGCATTGGAGTTATCAGCGATACGCATAGTTTTCTCGATGAAAAAGTGTTCGATTATNNTTGTGATGAAATCTGGCACGCCGGAGATATTGGTGATTTACGTGTGACCGACCGACTGGCAGCGTTTAGACCCTTGAAAGCTGTCTGGGGAAACATCGACGATCACAAAGCACGGATTCAGTTTCCAGAAACCAATCGTTTTTTATGCGAAGGAATGGATGTCATGATTCACCACATTGCCGGTAAGCCCTACTCCTATCCTGCGAATGTGAAGGCCATGATGAATCCCAAAACACCCGACATCCTCGTTTGCGGACATTCCCACATCCTTCGGGTTGAATACGATAAGAAGATCAACATGCTCTACATCAACCCCGGAGCAGCGGGTGTGCATGGATTTCATAAAGTGAAAACCCTACTTCGGTTCAGTATTCACAACCGACAACTCTCCGATATGGAAGCCATTGAGATTGGTCCGAGGGCTCGGTTAATGGAATGATGGTATTTAAAGCACAGCCATTATATTTGTCCAACTCAATCATCAATTATGGAATTCATAAAAATTGAAATGGTCGGCCAGGTCGCGAAAGTCTTGCTTAACCGTCCGGATAAATTCANNGTTCAACCGACAGATGTCGCTCGAACTGCAGCAAGCGCTCGACCAATGCAAAAACGACGATAATGTTCGTTGCATCTTGCTCACTTCTTCTGGTAAAGCATTTTGTGCTGGTCAGGATTTAAGCGAAGCCATCGATCCAAGCGGACCGGGTATTGAGAAAATTGTATTTGAACATTACAATCCGATGATTGAGCGCATCCGCAACATTGAAAAACCGGTTGTATGTGCTGTAAACGGAGTAGCTGCCGGTGCCGGTGCTTCTTTGGCTATTTCCTGTGATATAGTACTTGCAAGCGCATCTGCATCCTTTACCCAGGCATTTAGCAAAATCGGATTAATTCCGGATAGTGGTGGAACTCATATTTTACCTCGTATTGTGGGGTATCACAGAGCTGCGGCATTAATGTTTTTAAGCGAAAAAATCAGTGCAGAAGAAGGTAAAGAACTTGGATTTGTCTGGAAGGTTTTTCCCGATGAAAATTTTGCCGATGATGCAATGAAATTGGCTCAGCAACTTGCAGCGATGCCTACACGCGGAATTGGTTTAACCAAGCGTTTACTCAACGAAGGAATCAGCAATGACCTGAGCACTCAACTCGTACGCGAAGGAAAGGTTCAGGTTGAGGCAGCAAATACCTCTGATCACAAAGAGGGTGTAAAAGCGTTCCTTGAAAAGCGTGCACCGGTATTTACAGGAAAATAACAGCATATGAGCACTATGAAAATCGGAATAGCAGGTGCAGGGGCAATGGGAAGTGGAATTGCACAGGTTGCAGCCATGAACGGACACGAGGTTGTACTTTATGATGCTTTTGCTCCTTCAATCGAAAAAGCAGACACATCGCTGAATAAAATACTGAACAGTCTGCAGGAAAAAGGTAAGATCAGCAATGCGGCAGAAATTCTTAACCGAATAAAAATTACAGGGAACATCAATGACTTTTCCGGGTGTGGTTTGGTCATTGAAGCCATTATTGAACAGCTTCCTGCAAAGCAGGAATTGTTTCGTAAACTCGAAGAAATTACAGGCGAAAACAGCATTTTGGCAAGCAATACTTCGTCATTGTCCGTGACACTGATCGCCGCCTCCTGCAAGAAGCCTGAACGTGTGGTTGGAATTCACTTTTTCAATCCTGCCCCACTCATGCCCCTGGTGGAAATTATTCCAGCTGTACAATCTGATCTTACCATCCTTGAACAAGCGCGGAAACTGATTGATTCATGGGGAAAGACAACTGTCCTGGCTAAAGACACTCCCGGTTTTATTGTAAATCGTGTTGCAAGACCATACTATGGTGAGGCCATCCGAATCTATGAAGAAGGTGTTGCAGACTTTGCCACCATAGACTGGGCTATGAAGGAAATGGGTGGTTTCAGAATGGGACCGTTCGAACTGATGGATTTCATTGGGAACGATATCAATTATACCGTTACCGAAACTGTATTTCGCGAATTCTTTTACGATCCCCGCTACCGCCCTTCGTTTACCCAAAAACGGCAAATGGAGTCCGGACGACTTGGACGTAAATCGGGACGAGGATATTACGATTATTCGGAAGGCGCTCAATTACCCGAAGCGAAAAAGGATAAAGTTTTGNNCGCGTACTTGCCATGCTTATCAATGAAGCTGCAGATGCTTTATATCTCAACATTGCCACAGCAAAAGACCTGGATCTGGCCATGACCAAGGGTGTAAACTACCCGAAAGGCCTGCTGACCTGGTGCGATGAGTTGGGAGCAGAAAAGGTCTATGCACAGCTAAGGGAACTTCAGGATATCTACGGAGAAGACCGTTACCGTCCGAGTCCATTGTTGCGGAAACATGCGGAGAACAAAACCCGGTTTTTCTCATCATCAATTGTTGAAAAAGGAGTGTAAATGTAAACTCCTGCCCACCCTTGGTAATGCTCTCTTCTTGCTATTTTTGAGGGATGCAATACTCCTCCAAAGTCATTGAAGAAGCAGTTGAACAATTAGCTTCCCTTCCCAGTATAGGTCGTCGCTCGGCATTACGGCTTGTATTAAGCATGCTGAAACGCCGTCCTGAAGAAATGGAGCGATTTGCCCAGGCTTTTTTGGATCTGAACAGCAAAATCAAGTATTGTAAGGAATGTCATAATATTTCAGATGAAGACACTTGTTCCATTTGCAATAATCCGCGCAGAGACAAGAGTCTGGTTTGTGTGGTAGAAGATATCCGCGATGTTATGGCCATTGAAAACACACGCCAGTTTAACGGTGTTTATCATGTATTGGGAGGCATCATTTCTCCAATGGAAGGCATTGGTCCCTCCGATATCACCATCGATTCGCTTGTGGAAAAGGTTAACAAAGGCACTGTAAAGGAAATTATTCTGGCGTTAAGCACAACGATGGAAGGTGATACAACAGGTTTCTTTATTTTCCGCAAACTCAAGGAAAAAACGATTTCCATCAGCAATATAGCCAGAGGTATTTCGGTTGGAGATGAGCTGGAGTACGCCGATGAGGTAACATTGGGTCGTTCTATCCTTAACCGCGTGCCATACGACAATTCCTACGGGGTGGCAAAATAATCCCGCTTTGGTTACGTTTGTTTCTCGCTGATGATTTTCCCTTATTTTGCAGTTCCCCATGAAGCTCTCCGTAATCATCGTTAATTACAATGTCGAGTATTTTCTCGAACAATGCCTCAATTCGGTAGTTGCTGCTTCTAAGGGTATTGCCGTTGAGGTTTTTGTGGTAGATAATAATTCAGTCGACGGTTCATGCGCTATGGTGAAACGCAGGTTCCCGGAAGTACAGCTTATCGAAAATCATTTTAACGCCGGATTCTCCAAAGCCAATAACCAGGCAATGATGCTGGCCAAAGGCGAATACATCCTCCTGCTCAATCCGGATACTGTTGTAGAAGAAGACACCTTCCGCAAAGTCATTCGTTTCATGGATGAACATCCTGATGCCGGCGGACTCGGTGTAAAAATGATTGATGGAAAAGGGAAATTTCTTCCCGAATCCAAGCGAGGGCTGCCTACGCCATCCGTTGCATTCTATAAAATATTCGGCATCTCCCGATTATTCCCAAGATCAAAACGGTTTGGACGCTATCACTTGGGCTATCTCGACAAGGATCAGTCCCACGAAATAGAAATTTTATCCGGTGCCTTTATGCTGATGCGCAAAACGGCGTTGGATAAAGTCGGACTACTCGATGAAGCATTTTTCATGTACGGAGAGGATATTGATCTTTCGTACAGAATAACAATAGGAGGATATAAAAATTACTATTTCCCCGATACCACCATCATTCATTACAAGGGAGAAAGCACTAAAAAAAGCAGCGTCAATTATGTATTTGTGTTTTACAATGCGATGATCATTTTTGCGCGTAAACATTTTTCCGAGAAGAATGCACGCACTTTTTCATTGTTGATTCACGTTGCCATTTATCTCCGCGCATTTGTTGCCATCCTTAACCGGTTTGTAAAACGAATTATTCTTCCGGCCATTGATTTTACCTGTATTGTTGCAGGATCCTGGTTTATAGCCTCGCATTATGAAACCTACCGGTCTATCGATTTTCCGGATGAAGTACTGAACTATGCCTTACCTGCCTATACGCTAACCTGGTTAACCGGTGTTTGGTTGTCGGGCGGATACGATTACCCCATTCGCCTATGGAAAATTGTGCGCGGACTGATCTATGGAACGGCATTCATTCTTATGGTTTATGGTCTTCTTCCAAAAGACTTGCAATTCTCCAGGATATTTATCCTCTTCGCATCCTTGTGGGCATTGGTCGTTTTTCTGGCTTTACGTGCAGCTCTTCACCTATCGTCGGTACCCAAATTTGATTTGCGCAAATACACCAGAAAAAGATTTATTATCATTGGTAAAAAGGACGAAGCAGATCGCGTTGCAGGCTTGCTGAAACAGACCAATAACTACGCTGATTTTATTGCCTACGTTCACCCAGAATCCGGACATCATGAAAGCGGATTTTCGGGCGACATTTCGCAGTTGAATGAGGTGGTGGATGTCATGAAAATCGATGAGGTGATATTTTGCGCACGCGACAACAGTGCACAGCAGATCATCGACCGAATGTCGCGTTTCGATCATCAAAAAATTGACTTCAAAATTGCCCAACCTGAAAGCCTTTACCTCATTGGCAGCAACAGTATCGATACATCCGGTGACTTATATGTGCTGGATATTAATTCAATCAGCAGAAATGTAAACAAACGCAACAAACGCATCTTTGATATTCTATGTAGCCTGATTTTAATAATAACTACTCCGTTAGTAGCGTTAGTCAACCTCGCTCATTTGAAGGTTTTTCCTTCCTTTTTCAGGGTTTTGTTTGGACGACTATCCATGGTGGGATACTCTATTTCGAATCCAGCCCAATACCGATTGCCAAGGATCAGGAATGGGGTGCTCAGCACAACATCCAATTTAAACACCTTCTCTCCGAACGAGGAAACACAGCGGAAAATTGACATCATTTACGCGAAAGACTATCGCGTAAGCACTGATATAAAACTTGTTTGGGCCTCATTGTTGAAAATGGGCCGTACAAAGCCTTGAAAATCTGTCCTTTGCCAAATACAAACAAGTCTTGTCGGTAAGCAGAATTCGATTATTTTTGTAGCTTATTGAAAAATAATCCATCACATTCACAGACAAATGGCGCAGGTTGAAGTTTTGTTGCCCAAAATGGGAGAAAGTGTTGCAGAGGCAACGATCATTAAATGGTTGAAAAATGAAGGGGACACCGTTGAATTGGATGAGCCCATCATTGAGATTGCAACCGACAAAGTAGATTCTGAAGTTCCATCTCCCAATGCAGGGATTCTGATCAAGCGTCTTTGCAATGAGGGCGATGTAGTTCAGGTTGGAAAACCAATTGCCATTATCGGCTCAGAAGCAGGTGCTGTAGCAGCTCCGGTTGCTCCTAAAGTTGAGGTTGCCAGCAATGGAAACGGACAACATCACAATGCTCCTGTTGCAGCTGCAGTTGGTACAGCTGTTTCTGCTCCGCTTGGAAAAGGCAATGGAAATAAATTCTTCTCTCCATTGGTGCGTACCATTGCACAAACAGAAGGTGTTACCATTGAAGAACTGGAAACCATCCAGGGATCAGGTGCACAAGGACGAGTTACCAAAAAAGATATTCTCAATTACCTCCCGAATAAAGGAAAAACAGCTGCTCCCACACAAGTTACTGCTCCTGTTCAGCAAAACGCTACCCGCGTTGAGGTAAAAGAAGAAAAGCGTCCTGCTATTCCGGTTGGACCGAACGACGAGATCATCGAAATGGATCGTATGCGCAAGCTGATTGCACAATACATGGTCGATTCAAAACGCATCTCTCCACATGTCACCTCATTTGTTGAGGCAGATGTTACCAATCTCGTACTCTGGAGAGAAAAAGCCAAGAAAGAATTTGAACGTCGCGAAAAGGAGAAGCTTACGTTTACCCCGCTGCTGATGGAAGCTGTGATCAAGGCGATCAAAGATTTCCCAATGATAAACATCAGTGTCGACGGCGACCGTATCATCAAGAAAAAAGACATTAACATCGGAATGGCTGCTGCTCTTCCGAGTGGAAATCTGATTGTTCCGGTAATTAAAAATGCCGATCGTTTAAACCTCGTTGGTCTTACACAATCAGTAAATGACCTTGCCAATCGCGCACGAACCAATCAATTAAAACCTGATGAGATCAGTGGCGGTACCTACACCATTTCGAATGTAGGTAACTTCGGAAACGTAATGGGAACACCGATTATTCAACAGCCACAGGTTGCCATTCTCGCATTGGGAGCAATACGCAAAAAACCTGCAGTAATCGAAACACCTTATGGTGATACTATTGGAATCCGACATATGATGTTCCTCTCCCACTCTTACGATCACCGTGTTGTTGATGGTTCATTGGGAGGCATGTTCGTTCGCCGTGTTGCCGATTACCTTGAACAATTTGATATCAATCGCGAGATCTAAACCTCACACCTTCCCCTGATGAAACTAAAACACGCATTTCTATTTCTCCTTTTCCTCCTAGGAGGTTTTGCACCTCTGTTCGGACAAGGAACTCCTCCTACCGATGAAGAATTGCGGAAAATTCCCATTCCCGATCGTTACGACATTGCAACGGAGTTGATGCGTGAAAAGCAGTATTATCAGGCTCTTCGAATTTGGAAAACCATTCTCGAGGAGAAACCAGATAATGCCAATTACAATTTCAAAGCAGGTGTGTGTTACCTGAATATGAATCAGGATAAAACAATGGCTCTTCCTCATCTGGAAAAGGCAGCCACTAAAACATCCAAGAATTACAACCCTTTCGATTTCATGGAAGATAAATGTCCAGTAGATGTGTACTACTACCTCGGACAAGCTTACCATTTGAATTATCAGTTCGATAAAGCTATTGAGAGTTTTAATAAGTTCAAAGAACAGGCTTCCAAAAAGCACATCTTTATGGAAGATGTCGATCGTCATCTCTCTTGGGCAAACAACGCAAAATCTGAAATCGCTTCTCCACGTCAGGTGAATACACAGACTGTGAACCTTGGACCAAAAATCAACTCATCTTACAACGATTATTCTCCGGTTCTTTCACTCGATGAGAACGCGCTTTATTTTACCTCACGCCGTCTTCGCACCGATAGTTCCAATATCCGCGCTATCATTCCTGATGATGGTAAATACTATGAAGATATTTACGTTTCCTTCCGTAACCGCGAAACCGGCGAATGGGGTCAGGCAGTAATTGTTGATCTATTTAATAAAGTAAGGGAAAACGAAGCCACCATCAGTGTTTCTGCGGATGGATTGCGCATTTACATTTACCACGACGTAGCGGGTGACGGAAATATTTATTTTTCCGATTTTGTGGATACAGCGTTTACAGAAATGGAACCAATTGGCGANNAACACTGCATTCTTTGTAAGTGATCGTCCGGGCGGAATGGGTGGTCGTGATATATACCGCGTAACACGTCTTCCAAATGGAAAATGGAGTGAACCCTTTAATCTTGGTGCGCCTATCAATACCAAATACGACGAAGATGCTCCATTTATTTCTGCAGATGGAAGAACGATCTATTTCTCTTCCAACTCAGAAAAAAGTATGGGGGGATTCGATGTTTTTGTATCTGAATTGAATGATGACAAGCTCTTTACAGAACCCGTTCCCATTGGTGTTCCTATCAACTCGGTAGATGATGATGTATTCTTTATTACATCTGCCGACGGAAAACGTGGTTACTTCTCTTCACAAAGAAGTGATACTTACGGAGAGAAAGACATTTACATGATTGAGCTGGATTCTACTCCGCTTGTAAATGTTGCGATCTTAAAAGGATTTATCCGCGTTCCGCAGGGAATGGCATTGCCTGATGGTATTCTTATTTTTGTTCATGACCTTACTGAAGGAGGAGAACCCACAGAATACAAACCACGTCCGCAAGACGGTTCTTATGTATTCGTGCTAACACCTTGCCACGAATACATGGTCGATTATCAACTAGATGGAGTTACCTTCCACCAATACCAGTTCCAGGTACCTTGTGAGTCTTCTTACCAGTCGCTTGAAAAAGTGTTGATGCTTGATCCCGTTGCAATGGGTATCATTGAGGAGAACGAACCCAAAGAAAGTTATGCCTGGAAAATCATTGGTTTAAGCAACAAATACAAAGGCAAAAAGCTTGAACTGATCATTGAAGAAGAAGGAGGAGGAGAAAAAATTAAGGAAACACTTAATCCCGACGGTACTTTCAACTACAGAAAGTTAAAAACCGATAATGCATATTTAATGACTGTTAAAGCCAATGATGTTCCGCTTTGCGATGAAGTTGAATTGGTACTTGTGGATAAAGACAATAATGTTGTTGGAAAAACACAGCGCGACGGTAAATGCCGGTATGCTTACAATAAGAAAGTTGAGTTAACGAATAATAATAATAACAATAACAATAACAANNAACAATAACAATAACAACAATAACAATAACAACAACAATAACAACAACAACAATAACAATAACAACACCACTACAACTGTCAAGGCAGAACCCAGTTCGTATGAAAGGTATTATACCTATAACCGAAAAGGAGTTTCTGACGACAAGGCATTTGCAAAATTTGTGAATGACGTTGCCAATTTGATAAAAGCAAATGGTGTTGTTTATATTGAAATCGAATCAAGTGCTTCAAAAGTTCCTACTACTACCTATAAGAACAATGAAAATCTTGCCAAGCTCCGACTCAAAGAAGCGCAGGATCGTTTGATTTCGGCCTTGAAACAAAAAGGAATTGATACTTCTAAAATTGTATTCACCTCTGAAACTTCAATGGTTCAGGGACCGGAGTACAACGACGATTTCATTCAGAACAAGAAGGAATATGAGAAGTACCAGTACATCCGGATCAAAGCAAAGTAATTAACATTGATCTGTGAGTTCACATCCTGTTAATTAACATAGATGTGTGTAATAATGTAGTGAACCTCAAATTTTAGCGGTCATTGCTTTCTGTAGTTTTGAAAGTATATGAACCTGAGGAATTTCTTCATCTTTGCGATATTAACAATGCTCCCTTTTTTGGGGCTTTCGCAGTCGGGAGGCAATTCCAAAAAGCTGCTGAAAAAGGCTCGCAAGGAACTTTCAGAAGAGAATTATCCAGGTGCTAAAACTGCTTATGCTGAGCTCCTTAAGGTAGACCCGAACAAATCCCAGCATCAATTCGAGACTGGCCTTGCATGGTTCAGATCGGATGTCCAAAAAGAGAATGCACTTATCTATTTCGAAAGGGCATTGCAGTTATCTGGTCAGGATACAATTCCCGAGTTGTTATTGTATTTGGGAAAAACATACCACTACACCCATCAGTTCGACAAGGCCATTTATTATTACAATTCCTTTAGAAGGTTTGTGCAGAATGATGAAGAAGGCAGAATTGTTTCGAAAGAAATATCCCGTTTCATTGAAATGTGTAATTCAGGAATTGACTTGCAGGAAAAAGGTGGAACCAAATTCGATATCAGGAATATAGGTGATCGCGTCAACAGCTCTTATCCTGACTATGCTCCCGTATTTAAACAGGATGAATCCTTATTGATCTTCACATCACGCAGAGAAGGTAGTACAGGCGGACAGTTATTTTACGATTCTAAATACTTCGAAGATATTTACGCCAGTCCGAAAGCCGATTCCCTGCAATTTGCATTTCCAACCAAGTTTGATTCTGCCGGTATTTATATCAGCAGCAAGATCAATACCAAAACCCACGATGCAGCCATAGGATTTAATGCAGACGAAACCAAACTGTTTATTTATCGCGATAATGATATCTGGCAATCGGAACAAATAAATGGTGTATGGACAGACCCCGTTCGTATGAACAGGAATGTGAATACCAAACAACACGAACCCTCGATACACATTACTCCTAATGAAAAAATCCTGTTTATTGTAAGCACACGTGAAGGTGGTTTCGGTGGTCGTGATTTATATGTTTCCTATCAGCAGGAAGACGGTACATGGGGACCTGCAATCAATTTAGGAGAAGACTTCAATACACCTGAAGACGAAGATGCTCCGTTTTTAAGCAGCGATTTACAGACCTTTTATTTCTCTTCGAAGGGGCACAACTCCATTGGTGGTTACGATATTTTCAAATGTCCACATAGTAATGGAGTATTTGGAGATCCTATCAACATGGGGATTCCGATTAACTCTGCCGGAGATGATATTTATTTTCATGTTGACATCAACAACACATTTGGATATTTTGCATCATCGAGAGTTGGCGGATATGGTGATATGGATATTTACCGTATTCAGTTAGGATGTAAAGACATTCCCAATACCGAATTAAGAGGCACTATTCTGGCTGGCGAACGACAACTACCTGCTTTCGGAAGGATTACAATTAAGGAAAAATCGAGCGGAAAAATTGTCGGAAATTATAACNNCCAAACAATACTTACGACATGGAAGTTGAAGTGGAGGGATTTGAAGCCGGCGATGTGCACAAACAAACCTTTACACTTCCCAAACAGTGTGAGTTTTTTCCTCTTTATCAGGAGATCAATATTCGTCGTGTTCGCGACAGTATCGAGAATGCAATGGCGCAGGAATCAAAATTCAGAAATGCATTCTTCAACCTGAATAACGAGATCACTTCCACCTATGCACTCCGCAAGCTTCCGGAAAGTGAATCGGGAATTGATCAATTGCAAAACCCTGATCATTACCTGATGATCAGTGGGAACATCCGTCACAACTCCGTTATTCCCGGAAAAGGTTTGATCATTTATTTGGTGAACTCCAAAAACGAAATCATTTATAGTACTACATCTGACGAACACGGATTTTTCCAATTCATGTTTATTGATCCCAAGGAACCCTATAAAATTCTCGTTGACGAAACCAGTGCAAGAATCAGTTATTTCGGCGATACCAAAGAAGGTGCTACTGCAGAAATTACGTTAGAAGGCAGACTGGAACAAACAGATCTCAGAAGCCGTAATACAACAGGATTAGCCAATACGGAAATCTACTTTGTAGACGATAACAAACAAATCACTCACCTGTCGAAAACCAACGACAAAGGGAATTTTAAATTCGGGAAAAAAGCAGATCTCAATAAGGACCTCAACCGTCTGAACCAGGAAATGGCATTTATTTACAGAATAAAGGCCGACGATATCAATATCCTTTACGGGTCTTATATCCGTACCATTCAACCCGGAAAAACCGGACTTGAATACTCAGAATTCATTGACAGATTATTTCTTGAAAAGCTGGCCAAGGAAGTTCCTGCATTTGAAAACATTTACTTCGATTTCGATAAATTCTTCCTCCGCAACCGCAGTGTTGAGATTCTCGATATCATTTATGCCTTTATGGTAGCAAATCCGGAAGTAACCATTGCGATCGATGGTCATTGTGATAATATCGGAACAGAAGATTACAATATGGGCTTGTCCAGCCGCAGATCCAATTCAACTTACACCTTTCTGGTAAGTAAAGGAATCGCAAAATCAAGGATCAAATCCGCATGGCACGGCGAATCCCGTCCGGCAGCTGCCAATGCCTACCCCGATGGTAAAGACAATCCCGAAGGACGTCAACTCAACCGTCGTGTTGAATTTAAGATCGACATTCCCGGAATGGCTCAGGTAACTCTTAGTTACTAATACATAGTCAAATAAGACTTAATCATCATCCTATTTCCCGGAATACAGCGATTCCTGAACCCCGGCATTTTCCCCTTTCGTTACATTGATTATCTTTATTCCTGAATTTGGCCTGAATATTGAACAGGTTGAGGAAGATGGTCAGAAATTCTGTGCATATGATCCTGCTTGCCGGCACCATGTTTTTGATGGGTCCCGCTTTTGCACAACCTGATCCAGGCATTGCCGACGATTTCTTCAAAAAGACAAACTATGTCTACGCTATTCCCGAATACAAAACTTTGCTCAAGTTAAACCGCGATCATCCGGAATATAATTTCAAACTGGGAGTTTGCTATTTGCGTACAAACATCGACAGAGCTGCTGCTGTTCCCTATTTGGAAAGGGCCTACAAACAGTCAAAATATCCTGCAGAAACACCTTACTACCTTGCCGTTGCCTATACGCATGTCTATAAGTATGATCAGGCGCTCGAACTCTTCAGGGAATACCGCAAAAAAGCACCTTCGAAAGATCATCCCATGATCGACCGCTATATTGAAAACTGCCAGGTTGCGAAGGAAATGATGCGGAATCCTATTCCAATTACATTTCAAAATCTTGGACCCGGTGTCAATTCCGAATTCCCGGACTATTATCCCTTTACCACTGCCGACGAAAAAACGATTTATTATACATCCCGAAGAAAAGAAGGTAAATCTTCCAAAGTTGAATACGACGGGTACTACGCTTCAGAAATTTTCAGTTTCACCTACAACGGAGAAAGTTTTACTCCCGGAAAACCTCAGGCCAATTTGAATTCGCTCTACGATGATCAGGTGGTGGGATTATCGGCCGATGGTGAAAATGTATTTGTGTTTTCTACAGCCACCGAAAACAAAGGTGCATTGTACAGGTGTTACAAAAAAGGCGGACAGTTCAAAAAAGAAATGTTCATTCAACAAGTCAACAACGAAAAATCAATTGAAACCACCGGGTTTATGTCGCCCGATGGAAATATCATCTTTTTTGCCAGCAACCGTTCAGGCGGATATGGTGGTTACGATATCTGGCTGGTGCGTAAACTACCCAACGGACAATGGGGAATGCCCTTCAATTGCGGTCCGGAGATCAACACTCCTTTCGATGAGGATTTCCCAACGCTGTCGTTCGATGGTTTGACATTGTATTTTAGTTCGAATGGTCATCCGGGAATGGGAGGATTCGATCTGTACCAAAGCAATTTCGATCCCGAAACCGGAATGTTCTCACAGGTGAAAAACATCGGTTATCCGCTGAATACTCCTGCTGATGAGCGTACGATTTCGTTTGCAGAAGATGGGAAGCATGCTTACATCTCTGCATCAAGAAAAGATAGTCAGGGCGATTTGGATATTTACAGGGTTACCTTCGAAGATGTTGAATTCATTCAAACGCTATTCACCATTACCATTCCTGTTCCCGGAACTTCTGATCAGTTGATTAAGGATGCGATCATTACCGTTAGCAACGAAGCAGGTGATGTATTGGGTGATTATCGTCCGAACCCCAACACCGGAAGATTTACAATCATTCTTGGTCCGGGTAAATACGAATTCAGCGTTGAGATGGCAGGATACAAACCATATAGTGAAAAGGTAAAGGTGAATGAGTTCACTCATCGTTTGGGTAAGATCGAGAAAATCTTTAATCTTACTCCAGAATGATTATCGAATGAAATTACAATTACGTCGCCCCATTTGTTTTGTAGATCTTGAGACCACCGGAGTTAATGTTGGCAGCGACCGCATTGTGGAGATCTCGATACTGAAAAAAAAACCTGATGGCAGTTCTGAACTCTTTACTCGCAGAGTAAATCCTGAAATGCCCATTCCGGCCGAATCTTCCGCGATTCACGGTATCACCAATAAAGATGTTGCAACAGCCCCAACCTTTGAACAACTGGCTCCTGAAGTGCATTCCTTCATTGGAGATAGTGATCTGGCAGGCTACAATTCCAACAAATTCGATTTCCCGATGCTGGTGGAAGAATTTCTACGCTGCAAGATCGATTTTGATTTACGCACACGAAAAATGATTGATGTGCAGGCCGTATTTCATAAAATGGAGCAACGCACCCTGCAGGCCGCCTATAAATTTTATTGCGAGAAAGAATTGGTCAATGCCCATAGCGCAGAAGCCGACATCCTGGCCACTGCCGAAGTGCTCGATGCGCAGTTGGAGCGATATCCTGATCTTACCAATGATGTCGATTACCTTCACGAATTCACCAAACCGAAATTTGAACCGCTTGATTTTGCAGGACGAATTGTTCTGAATGATAAAAAGCAAGCTGTCTTTAATTTTGGCAAACACAAGGGAAAAACCGTTGAAGAAGTATTTCGCGTGGAACCCAGTTATTACAATTGGATGATGCAGGGTGATTTTCCGCTTTACACGAAAAAAATCATTACCGAACTACGAAACAATTCAAAAGCATGAAGATCATTTGTATTGGGAAAAACTACGCCGATCATGCCAAAGAACTCAACAGTGCAGTACCTGAAGAACCTGTTTTCTTTTTGAAACCCGACACTGCTGTTCTTCCAAAGCAAAGCGCGTTTTTTTACCCTGATTTTACGAATAACCTCCACCACGAAATCGAGATCGTTCTTAAAATCGGAAAAAACGGTAAACATATCGATCCGAAATTTGCATTAACGTATGTAACAGAGATCGGACTCGGAATTGATTTTACAGCGCGTGATCTGCAGGAGAAAGCAAAACAAAAAGGTTTGCCCTGGGAAATTGCAAAAGCATTTGATAATGCCGCTGTTGTTGGCAATACATTTATTCCAATTGCCAGTACAGGTGCCATTCCTGAACTGAATTTCAGGTTGGATATCAATGGCAATACCGTGCAAAACGGTAAAGCATCGGACATGGTTTTCCCGGTTGAAACTCTGATTTCCTACGTATCAAAATTCATCACACTCAAAAAAGGTGATCTACTGTTTACCGGTACTCCGGCGGGTGTTGGTCCGGTGAAAATTGGAGATCGACTGCAAGGTTATTTGATGGACAAAAAGCTGATCGATTTTAAAATCAACTGAGCTTAAAATTTCACGATTTTCATACGTGTAGTTCCATTATTCCAAGTAATCCGCATAGCATAAACTCCCGAAGGAAATCCTGCAAGCGGATCACTAATCACCAGTTTATTGATGCTCCCGCTAACAAGCTGAACAACCTCCTCTTTAAGCGGTCGACCGGCAACATCGTAAAAAGCGATGATACAGGATGATTGTGCAGCAACATTCATGTCGATATATAAATCACGTGAAAAAGGTACCGGATATACATCCAGAATTTCCAGAGGATCCAACTCATAATGAGGAGTGCCGCCTAGATTGATGTAGGCTCGGTAAAAATCAGGAATTCCAAATCCCATTAACGAATCGTAGAGAGGAAATAAATGTGCACTCTCTTCAATGGCATGAAAAATTTCCATGTTGGTACGACCCGGATGTGACTGCCACAGCGTTGCCGCCATGCCTGAAAGTATAGGAGAAGAAAAAGAAGTACCATTTGCTAGTCCAACCTCGTTCCAAGGCCACACCACAACGGCATTCCATCCCTGTGCTGCAACATTGGGTTTTACATCACCATCAGCAGAATAACCATGCGAAGAAAAAAATGCAAATTCCCTGTTTTCATTTACTGCTCCAATAGCAAGTACACTATCGCCATCGGAAGGTGCAACAATGTGATGCCAGGGATCAACCCCCATATTTCCTGCGCTGTTTACAACAAGAATTCCCTTAGAAGCTGCAATATCTGCACCAATTGAACAGGGTGTAGTATTACCGTCCATATCGGCATACGAATGGTTTTGCAAACTATCATCGAAAGTGGTATAGCCCAATGAAGAATTGATAATATCGGCGCCTACACTGTCTGCAAACTCAGCGCCAATAACCCAATTGTATTCCTCCTGTAAGGTTTCGCTATCGATATTTTCCGTAACCAGCAACCAATACGCAGCTCCCGGTGCAGTTCCAATAAAAATACCGGGCCAATACGATGCCATACAGGAAAGCACTACCGTTCCGTGCAATGAATTGTTATCGGTAACGTCGGACTCATTTTCTACTACATCCCAAGTGCCGAGTAGTCGCCCTTCATCCTGCATTTTTCGGAAACATTCCATCTGATAAATTCCGGGAAAACCGGCATCAAGAACCGCTATCACTTTTCCCTTTCCATCGTAGCCCATCCGATGCATCAAATTTCCACCCAACATTCGAATCTGATTGAATGAACTTCCATAAAGGTGATCAGCATGCATCTCAAGGTACATGTCGCGCAAATTATCCGGATCCAATTGCTTTTCTTTTCCTTCTTTGCGATTGTCGATGCGATGAATTTGCCGAACAAACGAAAGACCTTGCAACTGAACAAAGGACAATGAATCGCTGATTTCTATCACTGCACCGTTGAGCCATTTGCTGGTTTTGACAACTTTAACCCCGTTCATTCCCTTTAGGACAGAAACATAAACACCGGAAACAGGAAGATCATTTTCCCGAATGGGAATTCCCTGATCTTTCCTTCGCTGAAGTGCACGTTCCGACAAAAATTCTTCAGGTCGATCAATAGTATGTATCGAACCGTTGCGATCATTGAATGCTACAAAAAATACTCCCGTCTGCGCCTTTGAAAACTGAATAGTGAGGCACAATAAAATCAAAAGAAGTCCTCTACTCCAACCCATAATCGATTGCATACTGATGCAGGAGTTTACCACGGTTAATGGATGTGGAGTCGCCATTGTTGATTGTGGTAACTATGTATTGCTTATAAACCATCCCAATACCATCTGCGTAGATTTCGCGGCAATTTTCATATTCCACAAAATTATATCGGAAACGTTGATTCACCTCAACTGTTTTACTGAATGTTTGGTAAGGATTCGAGTATGAAACCCCAATGTTTTCATAGCGGTAAATCCATTCATCGGCAGGAAGAAATGCATTTCCATTCCAGCGTGCATCATAATTGATCGGGAAACTTAGTCGGATAAATCGCTCGTTCTCTTCTACTTTCTGTGCGTTGCGCTCATTACGGTAAAAATACCAAACATCATTTATAACCCATGGGTTTGCCGGTGTTGGCCGGCGATATCGTTCAACACGGATACAGGGCTGACCTGCATTATCGGTAAATACCGACTCGAGCTTTTCCTTGATTTGGTAACGTGTGGTGTCGAACCGACTTATAGGTGCGTCTACATCAATTTCGGTAACGGAATAGATCACATACTTACCCACTTCCAAAGGAAAATAGGAATACCCCAAATCAGACNNCCGGATCTTCTTCTCGTCGGCAAGCCGATAGAGCGAGCAATAATGAGAAGAGGAGTAATTTATTTCGCACCTTGTTTGGTTCCGTTTGGTGTTTGTTTGGGTTGTTGTTTTTGCTGTGGTGTTTTTTGCTGGTTCTTTTTCTGTAATTCGATTATGTACTTTTCTTCTTCTTCTTTTGTGAGCATCCTTCCTCCGGAGAACCAATTCCTCGAAATCTCTTTTCCACTTTCATCGTAAACAATCCGAAGTCCCTCAAGTTTACCGTTCTCATAATTTTCCTTAAACATCACTTTTCCGCCGGGATGGTAGGTAAGTGCTTCTCCAATCTGAATATCATCTTTATAGGTCGACTTCATCATCACTTTTCCGTCTTCAAAATAACGGGTGGATTCACCATTCTTTTTACCGTTACTGTATTGAATTACTTCTGAAACCTTTCCGGATAAATAATAAATGGTCCGCTTTCCATGCAGCAGGTCGTTTTTGAATTCTTCGGTTGAACTTTTAATCCCTTCTCTGTCGTAAAAATTCCAAACACTATCTCTTTTCTGGTTAATGTATTTTCCATCCGATAACCTTTTACCGGAATCATCATGGAAATAAACTGCTCTGGAGGTCTTGCCATCCGTAGCATATTTGATTTTGCATTTAACTTTTCCGCTTTCGTAAAAGTGAATGAACTCACCTTGTGGCTTGCCGTCCTTGTAGGTGCCTTTGTATTTCGAAACTTGTGAATTGGGATATTTCACATCCCACATTCCCTGTTTCTTTCCTTTGGCATCTGTCTGGTTGATCTGTTGCGACCAGGCAGTCCCTATCAAAAGGAAAAACAGCACTAAAAATAACCCGCTTTGCTTCGCTTTCATCATCTCTCAAATTTAATCAATTCAGCTTCTGTTGAGCTTATCTTTTAAAGTCATTATTCCCTTAATAAAAAACGACCAATCGAACCGCTTTTTATCCTCTTCCACATTCCGTGCCATCTCTTCTTCTCTGCTGTTGGCAAAATAATCGGTGATGGATGCTGCTATAACGGAAGGCTCCAGGCTAGTTACATAACCAACCTTACCATGTGGCACTGTTTCGGCCAATCCTCCTACATCTGTAACAAGCATTGGCCGCGAAAAATGATAAGCAATCTGAGTTACGCCACTTTGTGTTGCTGTTCGATAGGTTTGGGTAACCAGACTCGCTGCACAAAAATAATTTCGGACCTCGGTCGATGGAATATATTTATCATGCAGAAGGATCACATCTTCCAAACCTTTCTCCCGGATCAATTTCAGGTACTCTTCCTTATCTTCATAAAACTCTCCGGCTATAAGCAGTTTTATTTTCAATGATTTATGATCAACACGGGCTATTGCTTCCAAAAGAAGATCAAGTCCCTTGTACTTGCGAACAATCCCAAAAAACAACAAGTACCTGAATTCCGGATCCAATTGAAGGTTAGCCAGAGCATCACTTTTTTCAAGCTGATCTCCGAAAATCGAATAAATAGGATGAGGAAGGTATTCGCGTGGCTTACNNCGAACAAAATACCGGGTCAACAATCGATCGCCGGGTCTGTGTTCGTGAGGAATTACATTATCGGTGATAGCAATTACCGGTGCGATTTTTCTCAATCTTCGGGAAACACACCCTAAAGATGGACCCATAAACGGAAGCCAGAATCTTACAATTACAAGATCCGGTTTCCATGCTTTTATTGTTTTTGCTGAACGGAACCAGGAAAAGGGATTGATCGAATTGATGCAGGTTTCGATATGCAATCCTTGTGGGGCAGGACCATTATCAAATTGGGTACTCCCTGGAAAAAGGATGGATGGATACTGAAGGGAAAAAGAATAAATACGAACATCATGTCCCTCATCTTGTAGTGAGAGAGCCAATGCCTCATTAAAGTTGGCAATTCCGCCTCTGAGAGGCCAAGCTGGTCCAACTACCGCAATTTTCACGCCTGAGGTAGATCTCCTTTTCGTTCAGAAACCTGGTAATTGTCGCTCGCCGGAGAATTCCGTACCAATAATTCAGCTAAAAATCCGGTCAGGAAAAGCTGGGTACCAAGAACCATGGTAACCAATGCAATATAGAACACAGGACGAAGAGCGATCTTTTCAGCATCCGGGTGGATAAAGAGTTTATCGATACCCATATACAATGCCAAAAGAAAACCAATGGCGAACATTAAAGTACCCAATGCACCGAAAAAATGCATGGGTTTTTTACTGAACCTACTGACGAATGTTATGGTGAATAAATCCAAAAATCCATTGATGAAACGGTTCCAACCAAACTTGGATGATCCGTATTTTCGGGCCTGGTGATGCACTACTTTTTCACCTATCTTAACAAAGCCATTCCACTTGGCAATCACCGGAATATAACGATGCATCTCACCCATTACTTCAACCGATTTTACTACATCGTGACGATAAGCTTTAAGACCGCAATTGAAGTCATGGAGGTAAATCCCCGACATCTTTCTGGTGGCCCAGTTGAAGAGTTTTGTGGGGATTGTCTTCATGAGAGGATCATGCCTTTTCTTTTTCCAGCCTGATACCAGATCGAATTTCTGTTCGGTGATCATTTTGTACAGGTCGGGAATTTCATCCGGCGAATCCTGAAGATCGGCGTCCATTGTAATCACCACTCTGCCCCGAACGGCCTGAAAACCGACATGCAGCGCTGCCGATTTACCATAATTACGGCGAAAGCGAATTCCTTTTACTGAAGGATTGGATGAAGAAAGTTGTTCAATCACTTCCCAGGAATTATCATCACTGCCATCGTCGATGAGGATCAATTCATAGGAATAGTTATGCTCAACACATACACGGTCAATCCATTGAGCAAGTTCCGGTAAGGATTCTTCTTCGCTCTTTAAGGGCACAACAATGGAAATCTCGTATGGGTAATTCTGAATTTTCATAGGATGCAAAAAACAAATATTTAGGCTTGGTCTGATAGGAACCGAAAAGGAACTATGAGCAAAGCCCGGTTAATATCCCGAACATAGGAATTATCGGCTTTTGATTAGTATTCCTTAGGTTATTTTAGGATTTTAGTGGGTGTTCGTCATATCCTCGGCTACCACCAACACAAAATCTGCCCTGCCTTTGTTCTCTTTTTCCAGTTTGAGCGGATTTTTTTGCTGAACTGTAGTAATAGTAGCCAGTTTAAGTTTTGGTGCATAATGTTTCATGTACCACAAAATACCCTCCCAATCGTCGGAATGCCATGATCCGTTAAAATGGATGCAAAAATTACCGGGTTTAAAATTCGTGCTGATGAAATGTGCCATCGTTGCATCCTTTATAGCCTGCGACTTCGGCATATTTTCACCCCCATGTCCACCGCTTAATTCAATCATCCGTTTGTAACTGCCAACATTGGCATCATATGGAAAAGGCAGTGGCGCTATCCAGGCTTTTTCTTCAGGACTAATAACCATAAGGGAATCGACACCCTTTTTATACAACAGACTGGCATACTTTCGGGGAATATTTGCACAGATAAAACGTAGACCATTATCCTTTGCAAAATCTACCAGAGGCTTATAATCAGTTGCATAATTGGGCCAAAGCCGGACCTTTTCTGCAAATTGCTTTTCATCAATTTTCCCGNNCAATAACAGTTGCTTTCCCTTAACTTCAAATGCAGCTTGAGTGAGTCGCAGCTGAAGCCAGTGTGCGATGGCATTATTATGGAGTTCTCCAAAAAAGACCACATCGCTCGCCATGAGCGAAGCACTCATTTTAGAAAATTTTACGGGTTTGCCTTCTTTATTGAACAATGCAAAAGCTACTGGCTCCTCTGCAAAAGCCAGAAGTGGGTTTGTTCCGGATAATAATAGAATTGTGCAAACAATAAGTGTACGGATCATCATGAATCTTTTCTCAAAAATACCAATTCTCTGCCCTCAAGGTTCAATA
>DEHO01000079.1 GCA_002351955.1 Flavobacteriales bacterium UBA2798 | reverse complement strand
TCATGAAGGAATTTAATCCTGATGTTGTTGTTGGTGTAGGTGGATATGCCAGCGGACCGATGTTGAAAATTGCAACGCAAAAGAAAATTCCTACCGTCATACAGGAACAGAATTCATTTCCCGGTAAAACAAATAAGATGCTTGCTAAATCGGTCAGCAGGATTTGTGTTGCCTATGATGGTTTGGAAAAGTGGTTTCCAAAAGATAAGATCGTATTGACCGGAAATCCGGTGCGGGAAGATGTGGTTCAATTAGAAGGGAAAAGGGCAAGAGCTGCCGAACTTTTTGGATTGAATGCCGAGATAAAAACTATTCTGATTGTAGGCGGTAGTTTAGGTGCAAGAACGATAAATGAAGCCNNAAAAGTTATTTTCCTGTAGCACAAAAGGCGGTTCAGGATGCACAGGCAGAAAATATTAAGGTGATGGATTTTATCACCAGAATGGATTTGGGATATGCAATAGCAGATGTGGTGATTTCTCGTGCAGGGGCAATCGCAATTTCGGAATTGTGCCTTGTGCGCAAACCTGTAATTCTGGTTCCATCTCCAAACGTTGCAGAAGACCATCAGACAAAAAACGCATTGGCCTTGGTTAATCATCATGCTGCATTGCTTGTAAAAGATGCTGATGCGAAAGAGCAACTGGCAACAACTGTTTTGGAATTGTTGGAGAACGAAGAAAAATGCCATTCTCTGCATCGGAATATCGGTGGTTTGGGTTTTACGAATTCGGCAGAAGCTATTGCTTCGGTCATAGCAGATCTTGTGAAATGAACTTGAGTGGACTGCGACATATCTATTTTCTTGGTATCGGTGGTATCGGTATGAGTGCGCTTGCACGCTATTTTCTGGGAAGAGGAGTTCGCGTTTCAGGTTATGATAAAACGGAAACTGATTTAACCGCACAACTTGTAAAGGAGGGAATGCAGATTCATTACCATGATGCTCCCGATCAATTACCTCCCGATATTGATTTGGTAATTCTCACTCCTGCTATTCCAAAAGATCTTCAGGAGTGGAAACGTCTGATGGAAAAGAAAATTCCGATTTATAAGCGTGCCGAAGTATTGGGAATGATCAGTAAGGACCATACTTGTTTATGTGTTGCCGGTACTCATGGAAAAACGACTACCACAACTTTGCTCACACATATTCTCAAATGTTCGGGTGTTAATGTAACAGCATTTCTTGGTGGAATTGCAGGGAATTACGGAAGCAATTTTATTTCCGGCAATTCTGAAATCGTTGTGATGGAAGCAGATGAATACGATCGTTCCTTTCTGCAATTATCAAGGAACGGAATAATTGTAACCTCCTCTGATCCCGATCATCTCGATATATATGGTACAGCAGAAAATATGCTGCTTGCCTACAGCGATTTTATTAATGGAGTAGAGAAGAATGGAATTGTGGTATTGCGCAGCGGACTCCCTCTGACGCTGAATGCAAATGTACAGGGGTATGCAGATCAGATTTATTACAGTGATCAATCCAATTATCGCGCTGAAAATATCAGGGTCGAAAACGGCTTGTTTGTATTTGACTATGTAGGTGAAAAAATTTCCATGACCGGACTTGAGTTTACAATGCCGGGAAGACATAATGTCGAAAACGCCACTGCAGCAATTACACTTGCACTTTCATTTGGGGCAACAGAAAAAGGCGTGCGTCTTGCATTGAAAGATTTTAAAGGCATTCGTCGTCGCTTTGAATTTGTTCTCCGCAGTGAAAAAAGTGTCCTTATTGACGATTATGCTCACCACCCAGCGGAGTTAAAGGCTGCAATTGGTGCTGCCCGTGAACTTTTTCCGACAAAAAGAATAACCGGATTATTCCAGCCGCATTTATTCAGCAGGACGCGTGATTTCATGGAAGGTTTCGCTGAGAGTTTGTCAATGCTGGATGAATTGATATTGCTGGATATATATCCTGCGCGGGAATTGCCTATGGAAGGAGTAAGTTCTTCTGCTCTTTTGGAACAGATTAAAACACCAAAACGAGAGCTCCTTTCCAAGGAAGATGCAATAAAAGAATTAGTGAACAGAAAGCCGGAAGTCTTATTGATACTGGGTGCCGGAGATATCGATCTTCTTGTTGAACCAATACGGAAAGGGTTGGAAGGATGAAGCGTATTCTCAACATAGCATTTTGGATTTTTATTCCAATTGGAATATTGATTCTGCTTGGGTTTTCCAATGCTGCACAAAATGAATTGTTATGTGCAGAGTTGAATGTGCATATAGATTACGAAAACGGCATGCAGTTTCTTTCCAGAGAAGATGTGGTGAATCGATTACGTCAATCCAACACTGATCCTACAGGAAAGAAAATGTTGAATGTTCAGGTCGACGAAATGGAGGCGGTTCTGATGAAAATTCCTGAGGTGCAGTCTGTCGAAGTATTCAAAACGATTGACGGGAGAGTAGGCGTTTCTATTGC
The DNA here is from genome assembly GCA_002351955.1 of Flavobacteriales bacterium UBA2798. Taxonomy (GTDB): domain Bacteria; phylum Bacteroidota; class Bacteroidia; order Flavobacteriales_D; family UBA2798; genus UBA2798. Next base: position 27,306 of record DEHO01000079.1, on the reverse strand, counting down.
GCAGCGCCGTCCGATTGTTAGGGTGATTAACAGTAATGGAAGACAGTTCTATATCGATGATCGTGGATTCCAGATGCCGGTGAGTAATTATTATTTTCCGCGTGTACCTGTTGTTCATGGTTACATCAGTGAACCGGAGCTGACGGAAAGTGCACATGAAATTGCCGGAGATTCTTTGCTTCGTTCCATTATGCGTACTGACGATATTTATGCGATGGCAAATTTTATCACAGGGAATTCTTTTTGGAATGCGCAGATACAGGAGATCTATTTCAGCAGAAAGGGCGATATGGAGTTAATTCCCATTGTCGGAGATCATCGAATCATTTTTGGGGATACTTCGCACATGGAAGAAAAATTCAATAAGCTAATGGTGTTTTACAAAGAAGGAATTAAACAAACCGGATGGAACAGATACGACACCATTAATTTAAAATACAGGAATCAAATCGTTTGCTCAAAAAAATAAACCAACAATAGAAACAAACAACAAACAAGTATAATCATGGAATCACCTGAGATCATCGTCGGACTCGACATCGGAACCACCAAGATCGCCTGCCTGGTGGGACGCAAAAATGAACATGGAAAGATCGAGATCCTCGGCGTAGGAAAATCGGAATCGGTAGGCGTAACGCGCGGTGTTGTTTCCAACATCGAAAAAACGGTTGCATCAATAAAAGCAGCTGTAGAAGAAGCCTCACGTCAATCGGGAGTGGAGATTAATGTTGTAAACGTCGGCATTGCCGGTCAGCACATCAAAAGTCTTCAGCACCGTGGTATTCGTACGCGAAGCACCATTGAGGAGGAGATTGCGCAGAACGATATCGATGCACTGATCGACGACATGTACAAATTGGTAATGTTGCCGGGTGAGGAGATTATTCATGTTTTGCCACAGGAGTATATTGTCGATAACGAACAGGGAATCAAAGATCCGATCGGTATGTCGGGAATTCGTCTGGAGGCAAATTTCCACATCATCACCGGACAAATCGCTGCTGCAAAAAACATTCATAAATGTGTTGCCAAAGCAGGATTGGAAGTTGATGAATTGATTCTTGAACCACTTGCTTCGAGTGAAGCTGTTTTGAGCACAGAAGAAAAAGAAGCCGGTGTTGTATTGGTGGATATAGGTGGTGGAACAACGGATATTGCCATTTTCCAGGATGGAATTATTCGTCATACTGCTGTAATTCCTTTTGGCGGAAACGTGATCACCGAAGACGTTAAGGAAGGATGCACCATCATTCACAAACAGGCAGAGCTTTTGAAAGTAAAATTCGGAAGCGCATTGGCAAGTGAAGCACAGGCCAATGAAATTGTTTGTATTCCCGGTTTACGCGGACGTGATCCAAAAGAAATTTCAGTACGCAATTTGGCTTCTATCATTCAGGCGAGAATGGAAGAGATCGTTGAGCATGTGTATTATGAAATTAAAAATTCTGGATACGAGAAGAAACTAATCGGTGGAATAGTGGTAACCGGTGGCGGATCGCAATTGAAGCATATCACCCAATTGTTTGAATACATCACAGGAATGGATGCGCGAATTGGATACCCGACCGAACATCTCGGAAAAGGTGCAGAAGGTGTTACCAGTCCGATGTTCTCAACCGGTGTTGGACTTGTACTAATGGGTTTCCAGAAATACGAGAAACAAGCCCGCAGCAAAAACGCGGTTATCAAAACGCACTCGCAAAAAACGAAAGGTTCATTCTTCGAAAAGATTTTCGGAAAAGTAGGTAAATCGTTTTTCGAAGAGGATATCGATTAAATACTCAAGGCAAACAAACAAACAACAATAAACAAACAACAAAAACCCAACGCTATGTTCAAGTTTGAATTACCCAGAGAACAAGCATCGATCATTAAGGTGATCGGTGTGGGCGGAGGCGGTAGTAATGCCGTGAATTATATGTTCCGCCATCAGATTAAGGGTGTCGACTTTATCGTCTGCAATACAGACAGTCAGTCACTCGAAATGAGTCCTATCCCAACTAAAATTCAATTGGGAGCGAGTCTTACACAAGGACTCGGAGCAGGTGCGATTCCTGAAGTGGGTCGCAACGCTGCAATTGAAAACATTGAAGACATCAAGGCCATTCTCGGTCAGAATACCCGCATGGTATTCATTACTGCAGGTATGGGTGGAGGTACCGGAACAGGTGCTGCACCGGTAATTGCCCAGGCTGCCCGCGAAATGGGAATTCTTACTGTAGGAATTGTTACCATTCCGTTCGGTTTCGAAGGGAAAAAACGGAAACAACAAGCCGAAGAAGGTTTGGAATTCATGCGTCAGGCCGTTGATACATTGCTTGTGATCAACAACGACAAATTGCGTGAGATGTACGGTAATCTTACACTTGCAAATGCGTTTTCACAGGCAGATGAAGTGTTGAATACTGCTGCTCGCGGAATCGCAGAAATGATTTCCGTAACAGGATTAATCAATGTCGATTTCAATGATGTGAACACCGTTATGCGTAACAGCGGTGTTGCCATTATGGGATCTGCTTCTGCTGCAGGAGAAAATCGTGCGCGCATTGCTGTTGAAAAGGCATTGTCTTCACCATTGCTAAACGAAAATCATATTTACGGTGCACAATACGTGCTTCTGAATATTACATACGGTACGCAGGAAGTCACCATGGATGAGATTGCTGAAATCACTGATTATATTCAGGAAGAAGCAGGATCTACTGCAGATGTAATCTGGGGTCATGGATTTGATGAAATGTTAGGCGATTCTGTTTCTGTAACAGTTATTGCAACCGGATTTAATCGCACTCCTGATACAGGAGTTGCTATGAAAATGCCGGAAAAAAACAAAGTCATTCTTACCGAGGAAACACCAACCGCAATCACTGCGCCTATTCAGTCACCCACGCAGCGTCAGACGGTTTCTGAATCGGTTCCTGAGCCCTATTTGAAAGGTGGCGTGGAAGAAGTACATGCTGAGATTTCTGAATCGTCAGTTGCACTGGATGAACCGGTTTTGAAAATTATGGATCCGGTAAATGTAACTCCTGTTGCAGAAAATACAGTGAGTGAAACACCGATAACCCGTCACACACTCGATACCACATCTATCGAAGAGATCACAAGTTCTATTGAGGAAAATGTGGTTTTTACGTCTGAAAAGAATGCTGATCTACCAGTTTCCGAAAATCCTGAATGGGAAATCACCTCATCCGTTGAAGAAGAAACGCTTCAATTTGAAGTACGCACCGAAGCACCAAAAACCATTGATGTAAGTGCAGAAACTCCACAGGAGAATGTCATTCGCCACTGGCTCGATGAAAGTGAAGATGTAAACGATCTGAAGGCGAAAGGTCCGGAAATGAATTCCCAGCAAAACACACCTGAAACAACCGGCGAGAATAAGCAACAGGATGTGCGAAGTGAGATTCCTTCCACAAAGGGACAAAGCACCTTGTTTCCAGTTGAGAATGTTGATCCTGAAAAGGAAAAGCAATTGAGTTCGGAAGAGCAGCAGCGCAGAGCTCAGGAACGTTTGGCACGCATCAAGGAACTTAGTTCCAAATTGAAATCGCCTGCCGGACTAAACGATCTGGAAAACGAACCAGCGTACATCCGTCGCAAAATCACATTGGACAAAACCCAGCATTCATCCGAGTCAAACATCTCCCGTTTTTCGGTAGGTGGTGATGGCAAAGATGAAAGCGGAAACGGTGGCGGATTGCGATCCAATAATTCCTTTCTTCACGATAACGTTGACTGATATGAATCTGAGTGAGCAAATCAATGCCGACATCAAATCAGCGATGCTGGCAAAAGAAAAAGAAAAACTGGAAGCGTTGCGTGCAATTAAAGCAGCATTACTTCTTGAGCAAACCAAAGGAACCGGTGAGGTTTCCAATGATGCTGAAGTGAAAATGCTGCAGAAAATGTATAAGCAACGCAATGAAGCAGCAGAGATTTTTGTTCAGCAGGGTCGCCCTGAACTCGCCGAAACGGAAATCTTTCAGGCGAATATCATAAAAGCCTATTTGCCCGAACAGATGAGTGAAGAACAGGTAAAAGCTGTAATTCAGGAAGTCATTGCCTCTGTTGGCGCAAGCTCTGCAGCGGATATGGGTAAGGTTATGGGTCCTGCCATGGCCAAGCTCCAGGGTAAAGCCGATGGTAAGCTCATTTCTGCATTTGTTAAGCAGTTATTGGGATAAATTTTGTTTTGTTTTGTTGTTTGTTAACGAAGCCCCCGCTCTTGTGCGGGGGTTTTTGTTTTTGGGAAGTAGTGTGTATTTCAGAGTATTACCGGTCTACAATCGCATTCCTTCTGAATTCAGGAATTGAAAGTGGGATCGGTTGTTTAGGGTAATGGACTTTTTTTTACATTTAGTAGCTATGATCAGAACACTCTTTTTTGTTTTTGCGCTTGCATTTATTGCAGCCTGCAGAAGAGATGTCCCTATTCCGGATGATATTCCGGATGAGGATACCGGAGTTGTGTTTAATCTCGATCAGGTTCCTTATCCTAAGTTAAGCGATTATAAATTTTTTACGGGTGCATTAAAAAATTTGAACCCGAACGAAAGAGTGTTGCCTTACGAACCCATTACACCGCTCTTTTCTGATTATGCGCATAAATCACGATTTGTGTGGATGATGAAAGATAGCAGCGCACAATATGTTTCCGATCATAGTCTATTCGATTTTCCGGATGGAACAGTGTTCATTAAAAACTTCTATTACGATAATGTTGTTCCATCCGGCGAGCGAAAAATTTTGGAGACAAGACTTCTTTACAAAAAAGAAGGAGAATGGAAATTTGCAGATTACATCTGGAATCAGGATCAGTCGGAAGCTGTTTATGAAACTAATGGAAGTTATGTTCCTGTTCAATGGATCGACGATCAAGGCGATAATCAATCATTGACATTTCGTATTCCTTCGGAAGTTGAGTGTTTCACTTGTCATAAATCCAATGGGAATAAAATTCCGATTGCGCCAAAACCTCAGAACCTCGATAAGGATTTTTCGTATCCAGATGGCGTAAAAAATCAGCTTGTAAAATGGCAGGAAGTCGGATACCTTACAGGAAATGTTCCGGGTACAATCGCGCGTGTAGCAGATTGGACTGACGACACTCAGCCGCTTGAAACACGAGTTCGTTCTTATTTGGATATTAATTGTGGATTTTGCCATAGTGATGGTGGACATTGCAATTACCGGCCAATTCGGCTTGAGTTTTTCAAAACACTTGATCCGGCTATGTTGGGAGTTTGTGAAATTCCGCAACAGTTTATTACTCCCCAGCTCACCCATGTAATTGCGCGTTCAAACATTGCACGTTCTGTTATGCATTTCCGAATGAGCAGTACTGATCCGCAATACATGATGCCATTGCTTGGACGTAGTGTTGTGCATCAGGAAGCAGTCGATCTCCTTGGTCAATATATTTTATCACTCACTCCGATTTGTAATTGAGCACCTCCAAACCAGAAAATAAATTTTACAGTTATGCAAAAAAGAATTCTACTTAGTATTATGACATTGTTCAGTGCAATGCATCTCTATGCGCAACAAAGTTGTGCCACGGCTATCCCTGCTGTTTTAGGAACAACAACTGCTTCTACCTCTTTTGGAACAACACCTCCGGCACCTGCGCATTGCATGGTGTTAAATGGATCTGAATCTTTTCTGTGGTACACGTTCACACCGGCAGTCGATACGAACGTAAGAGTAAGCACAGTTACTTCTACCAATACCGGATTAGATACACGTATTTCGGTTTTCAGCGGAACATGTGGCGCTCTAAGCTGTATTGCTTATGGTGATGATGAATCTGCGTTTTTATCCATTGCAACATTTGCAGCGACTGCAGGAACAACGTATTATATTGTTTTTGATACGTATTGGGGAAACATGCCGATTGATTTTACCATTTCATACGTTTCAACCGGTGGTGGTGGCGGTCCCATTCCGCAATTGATCACTTTCACCACTCAGGGAATTCCCAATGGCGATAATAGTCGTTGTGTAATGGATATGAATGGAGATCATATTGATGATATTGTCTATACATCAGGAAACACATTGAGGGTGCATTACCAGACAGCTCCTGCAACGTTCACTTCAACTACGCATACCATTTCAGGCACAGTTACCAATGCGCCATCCTGGAGTATTGCAGGTGGTGATATGGATAACAACGGATACAATGATCTAATTTACGGTGGTGGAAGTGGTGCTAGTATTATTATGGCGAACTCTACCGGAACAGCTTACACGCATTATTCGGGAGGACAATACATTTTCTCACAGCGCACCAATGTAGTCGACATTAACAACGATGGAATTGCGGATGCGTTTGTCTGTCATGATATTGATGCGAATGTTTTTTATATCAGTAACGGATCAGGAGGATTCACCTGGAACCAGGGCGGACTCGGTGCAAATGGAGGAAATTACGGTTCAGTTTGGATCGATTACGATAACGATTGCGACATGGATCTATACATAGCCAAATGTGGAAGTGATCCGATCGATCAGCTTCACAGAAACAACGGTGATGGCACATACACCAGTGTTGGCGTCGCTGCAGGATTGAATGATGCAACCGAGAACTGGTCTTCTACATGGGCAGATTTTGATAATGACGGCGACATGGATGTATTTATGGGCGCATCAAGCAACTGGGGAGGATTAAGTCATAAACTCTACCGCAACAACGGTAACGGAACATTTACAAATATTACAGCCGGTTCAGGTTTTGATTTGTATTACAGTAATCTTGGAATAGAAAACTATCCAGGTGATTTCAATAACGATGGTTGGGTTGATGTATATGGTTTGGGTGGTTTGATTATGTTTAATGATGGCGACATGACATTTACCGCATCAACTTCACCGGTGGCAGGAGCTGCGGTTGGAGACCTCAATCAGGATGGTGCGCTTGACCTTGTTGCGGGCACAACTATTTACAAAAACAATTTAACGTCCAACAATTACATCGTCGTTTCAACTGTTGGAGTGCAGAGCAATAAAAACGGAATTGGCGCACGTGTTACAGTGCAAACCGCAAGTGGCTCTCAGATTCGTGATGTGAGAAGTGGTCAGGCTTTTAGCTCAATGCAAACGCTCAATGCTCATTTCGGAATTGGTCAGGAAACTGCTATCGAAAAAATCACCATTTGCTGGCCTAGCGGTGTAGTGGATGTGATAAACAATCCTGCTATTAATTCCCACCTTGTGGTTGTAGAAGGCAGCACTGTTTCCGTGCAGGAAGAGTTATCACAAAACCTGCAGGTATTTCCAAATCCTGCAACGAGCCATTTAAGCATTAGCGGATTGCCCGCAAACAGGGTATTTGCTCTTGAGATTTTCGATGTTACAGGAAAACTGATCAGCACGCAACAAGTTTCTGAGAATGTTACTGTAGATGTGCAATCACTTGTTCCGGGAATCTATGTTGCCCGCATTTCAGGTGAGGCATCGCAATTGAATGTCAAGTTCATTAAAGAATAATTCCTGCTTGACGGAAATGCAGTATTAAGTGATGCATTTCTGTTAAATTTGGACATGACTAATTTTCAAAACAAAGTTGTCTGGATAACCGGTGCTTCATCCGGAATAGGTGAGGAGTTGGCTTATGCCTTTTCCGGGAATGGTGCGCGGCTGGTTTTGTCTGCACGGCGTTCATCCGAGTTGGAGCGCGTACGCAATGCCTGTGCAAATCCTGAAAATGTTTTTATCCTTCCCCTGGATCTTGAAAAGCAGGAAGAATTTCCTGTATTGGTAAATAAAGTCGTTTTGCAATTTGGCAGAATCGATTTTCTTGTAAACAATGGTGGGATTTCTCAGCGTGCAAACGCATCTGAAACGCCAATGGAAGTTGACAGGAAAATTATGGAAGTCAATTATTTTGGAAGTATTGCCCTTACAAAAGCTGTGTTGCCACAAATGAAACAACAGGGCAGCGGAACAATCATTGTAATGAGCAGTATTGCCGGGAAATTCGGTTTTTATTTACGTTCTGCCTATTCCGCAGCCAAACATGCATTGCATGGTTTTTATGAATCGTTGCGATTGGAAGAGGAGAAGAACGGAATTCGCATCACCATTGTTTGTCCCGGAAAGATCAATACAAATATTTCGCTCAATGCACTAAGTAAGGATGGCAATGCCCATGGTGTAATGGATCACAACCAGGAGACAGGCATGCCTGCTGATGAATGTGCGAAAGTAATTTTAAGAGGTGTCAGCGCCGGAAAAGAGGAGCTTTTTGTTGGGGGAAAAGAACTAAAAGCAGTAACGCTCAAACGGTTTTTCCCGAGGCTTTTTGGAAAAATTATCAGGAAACAGAAAGCAACCTGATCGGGTTCTAAATTCTACTCTTTTGGTTTTTTGGGTTGTTTCATTGTGAAAACCCTTGAGATATTAAATCCGAAGTGGATATCACCTTTGCTCCATTTTCCTGTAGTTTCAGTGATGAATCCCTTGTCAATCATTATAGGGGAATTGGTGAAATGCAACTGAAATACGTGTCCACCGGTTTCAATATCGAATCCAAGTGAAAGCGAATTTGTAAATCCAGGAGCAAGTTGTCCTTCGGGAACATAAAAATATTCTGCATTAAAAGCCACACGCTGAACAAACTTATAACGTGCTGCACCACCAATGGCATAAACCGTATTTTTTTCAGCAGAAGTTAGCACAAAGTTTCTGTGTACTATCGTTGGAAGAATTTCTGCACTGAGAGCGGTGTTGAATTTTCTGCCAATAATCATTTGATGAACATAGTTCAGTCGGGTAACAAAAGTTCTTTCGTAAGTAAGATTAGGAAAGCGAAGGGTATTAACCGACATGGTTGAGAACAACACCAGACTCAATGGCATTTTATTGCTGCCTTCTGTTTGCCACAGTAACCGGTATTTTAAATGACCATCATACGTCTTTTCATAGGTGCTTCTTCCAACACCAATCTGAAATCGGTCGGTAATACCATAATCGAAACTTAAACGTAGGGAAGCCTGATCAAGTCCGAATAACTCATACAATCCGCCATTGAGTCGGCCAAAGCGGTGTGAAATACGAAAATCCAGCACTCCGGCATGTGTGGTTTCAAGCGATTGAGCGTTGATGACTTTTGGGTTTTTAAAACTTGCTCTTACATGTTGAAGTTCATCATCTCCTTCAATTTCATTTAGTAAATCCTGGGCATTCAATTCAGGAATACAAATTAAATGCAGAGCGATAAAAGAGAGACAGAATAGTTTCATTTTTTAAGTAGGTCAAATTGAGGAATGACAATTTCAACGCGAATGATTTCGGCTATTTTTGCACCTACAACGGAAGGGACAGAAATATTGTAATCCTTTAATGCTACATTGATCGTTGCAGAGGCCGAAATTTTTCCTTTCGAAATGATCAATTTTCCTTTTTCATTTACTTTTCGGGTTACTCCGTGCATGGTTAATTCGCCGTCAAGTGTTAGCGGGTATTCACCGTCTTTGGAAAAGTCGACGGATTGAATATTCGAAATATTTCCCTTGAATGTTGATTTAGGGTACTTCGACGATTCCATATAATTTTCGTTGAAGTGTTCCTGCATCAATGCTTTTTCAAATTCAAATGCAGTGATCAGAACTGAAAATTCAATTTTACCGCTTTCTTTTTCCAGAATTGCAGTAACACGTTTATTGTGCGCCTCAATTTTTTCGACAGGGGTATCGGAATAAAAGGAGATTTGTCCCTTCTTGGTGAAGTACTTTGTTTGTGCTTCGCTTATAGAGGGTAGTGTGAATAGCGCAATTAGTAAAAATCGGGATAGCATAAAATAGGTTTTAGAGGGATCAATCAAGAATAATGCCTGCGTTAAGTTCAATATCCGATAATTTACCGTTACATTTTCCTTTAACTGTAATTTTTTCACCGGGCTTTACCGATTTAACTTTTTCATTTTCCTCTGAGATCAGGTGGATATTGATTCCTGTCATGGGATCTTCTGTGGAAAGGAGGATATCGGTAGTTCCTTCATTGGGAGAAACCGATTCAACAGTTCCGGTTACCTCAATGTATTTGTTTAACAGCTTTTTGTTGGCGGTATCTTCATTATCAAATTCTGCGCGTAATTCTTCAGCCGTTAATTTGAAATCTGTTGATTCGGAATTGGCATTACCGGGTTTCCTGGTGAATTCACGGTAAGCGTACCACGATCCTGCAATTAATGTTGCTGCAAAAAGAAGAAACAGAATTTTTTTCATGCTAGTTATTTAGAGCGCCTTGTTCAATCCATTTATCAATGATCTGAATTTCACAAAATGGCATTTTTGGTGCGCTGGCAGGCATGGGGATGTACCCGGATTCATGCCGGATTACTCCTTGTAAAACTCCGTTTGTTGCAATATCAGCTATGTTGGTATAATTGCTTAGGTCAAATCCGCTTTCGGCATTGGAAGCATTATGGCAAGGCATGCAACGATCGTTGACAATGATCTGAATGTGTTGTTGGAAGGAAGGAGTGTCAATTTTGCAATATTTTGCTCCGCTCAGATCCTCCTCATTCTGTTTCACACAGGAAGTAAATTGAATCATTAATCCAATACTGAAAATTGCAAGGGAAAGTCTGAGCATATTAAAATTTAATGAATCGGGAAANNAGGTAAGTTCCCTTTGTTGTATTCAGACGCAAAACATAGGTTCCCGGTTGCAAGCTCCGGATATCGATTTGTGTTGCACTTGAAAATATTGAATTTTGTAACACTTGTTTTCCTGTAAGATCATAAATGGAATACAACTCAATGGATTCATTTTCTGCTGTGATATTCAGGAAATCGGAGGAGGGGTTGGGATAAATTGAAATTTGCAGGAGGTTGTTTTCAGATACTGCCTGAACAAGATTTTCAGTAATCACCAAAGCATTCATTTTAATGCCTTGATCTCCGGAGGTAGTATTGGTGCCGTTGCATGCAACTCCTGCTGCATAAAAAGTAACATTTCCGGTTCCTGCTGCAGGTGCTGTCCAGTTTAAAACAAATAAATTACCGGTACTTGCTGCGGGTTGTTCGCCGTATTTGCGATTGTTCAATGTAGTTACCTGGGTATTGCTGCTGTTTGGTGTGAAATTCCCTGCATTGGTATTTCCGGCTTGCAGCGCCACTGCCTGAAACCCAAACTTCGGTGTGCCTGAGGTATTGCCCAACTGAACTACAAAAGTATAATCCTCTCCCGGTGTATAGCTTGTTACCACATTTCCACCCACATCCTTAAGTTGTCCCTGAATACTTACACCAAAGCTTCCGCCCGAATGACAACCTGAACAAAATTGTCCTCCTGCAACAGGTGAACCGGTTCGGTCTACGTTGTTAAATGCCGGACCATCCCTATATGCCGAAAGTACCAGGGAAAAAGCAGCGATTATCGAGAGGGTAGTAAAACTGCGTTTCATAGCTTTTGCTTATTCAAATATAACAATAGCCATTGATAAATGTTGTTTATACAACTAAACAAAAAGGAAACGGCTGAAAATGAAGGTCAATCGGTTGTTTGAGGTCGAGTCTTGTTTATTGTTGAAAGGATCAGCGATCAAGTTTTGGATTGTTTTTGTGCCGATCCTGGTCACGTTCTGTTTTTTTGTCAAGATTCTTGCGCAAGGCTGTCTCAAGATCGATTCCTGTTTGATTGGCCAGACAAATGAGTACAAACAAAACATCCGCCAGCTCATCGCCAAGATCTTTTTCTTTGTCGCTTTCCTTTTCCGATTGTTCACCGTATCGCCGTGCAATGATGCGGGCAACTTCTCCCACTTCTTCGGTTAGCATTGCCATATTGGTGAGTTCGTTAAAATAGCGAACACCATGGTTGTTGATCCAGGTGTCCACTATCAATTGTGCTTCCTTTAGACTCAATTCACTCATGTTCAAATATTGCAAATTTTACGGATATAACAGTGAGAAATTCGGTGAAGATCAGAAATAGAATGAGTTCAAATCTTTACTCCCAAAACCAATACATCGTCTGTTTGTTCTTCATGTTGTCTCCAGTTCGAATGCGCCCAACTCAAATACGATTCTTTTTCATCGCCTTTCATTTCACTGCATTGATGCAATAATTCCTTGAAGCGTTTCTTGTTTAACTTTTTACTCTCGTGTCCCGATTCGGCTCCGCCAAACTGATCAACATAACCGTCAGTAAACAGAAACAACTGATCTCCTGTTTTCAGTTGAATTTCTGATTCGATGAATTCTTTTTTCACATCATCAAAAAAGCCAATCGGAAAACGCGAGGCCGGAAGTTCAGAAAATTGGTCATCTCTGATCATGATCAATGGTCGGAATGCACCCGCAAATCGCAACATGCCGGTTGTTGGCTGGAATGCGCATAATGCGATATCCATTCCGTCCTTTATTGTTCCATTTTCTTTTTCATTCAATGCCGCCACCAGTTCCTTGTCAATCTGAGCAAGCATTGCTGCAGGATGAACTTTTTTCGTTTCGCGGATTACATTTCTCACTACCGAATGCGCAAGAATCGACATCAACGCTCCGGGAACTCCGTGTCCGGTACAATCTGCAATAAGGAAAATGAACCAATCTTCTTTTTTGGTGAACCAGTAGAAATCACCGCTCACAATGTCTTTGGGTTGATTCAAAACAAAAGCATCCGCAAAAAACTGATGCAATCCGTTTACCTCCGGGAGAATAGCATCCTGCAATCGTTTGGCATAGGCAATGCTGTCCTGAATCTCTTTCTTTTGATGTGCGAGTTTGCGNNTGCGGTTGACATTATTCAGTTTGACCTGATTTTTTTTCAGATCGCTGATGTCCTGACCAATCCCAAGATACATTCCGTTCTCATCACGGGAAATATTCCATTTCATCCAGCAGATCTTATCGTATTTGGTTTTCATTTTTTTCTCAACGGAGAAATGGTTGATCTCCGGATTGTTCAAAAAATGCAATTCCAATTCACGAAAATGTTCAATCCTTTTTTTTCTTGATTCATCCAGAAAAGAATACCAGCTTTTTCCGGTTATTTCCTCCAGGGTATATCCCAAAAGTGCACGGATTGAACCGGATGCATAAACAATTTTCGCCTCCTTATCAATTAGGAACGAAATGGTTTTTAAACGGGTAAGCTGCTCGTCGCCCAGGAATAGCATAAAACATAAATTAAAAATGAAATTGAATAGGGAGAATGGAGGACCTGAATCAGGCCATAATTCGGCCAAACGGTGCTGGACGCAGTGTGCGTCTAAAATTAGTCCAATATGTTCCGTTTAGGATCATGCGACAAATGAAAGAAGATTTTTCATTGTGACATTGAATCGGAACAACAGAAAAAATGCATTTGCCGTATCCGATTCAGGATCACTCCCGTGCTTTTGAATCGATGATGATGGTAACCGGGCCATCATTAATCAACTCTACCTGCATATCTGCGCCGAACTCACCTGTTTCAACGGTTAATCCTGAACCGCTTTTTAATTGAGTGCAGAATGATTCGTAAAGTGGAATCGCTTTTTCGGGACGTGCTGCGGAAATAAATGAGGGACGATTTCCTTTTTTTGTGGAAGCATGAAGTGTGAATTGCGAAACAACCAGTAGTTCTCCCTTGCAATCCATAACAGAAAGATTCATTTTTCCGTCGCTGTCCGAAAAGATCCGCATTTGAGCGATCTTGTTGCATAACCATACAACATCTTCATCTGTGTCATTCTCTTCAATGCCGAGAAGGATAAGAAGTCCTGAACGAATTGCTCCTTTTGTAATTCCGCCGATTTTTACTTCGGCACGTTGTACACGTTGCACTACAACTCTCATTTCAATATCCTTTTCCGCGGTAGGTCTCGTCTTCGTCATCATTACGAATCGAGAGGTAATTCATGTATCGGTTCTCCCAGATCGATCCTTCATCCACCGCTTTTTTTACCGCGCAACCCGGTTCGTTGAGATGCTGACAATTACTGAATTTGCATTGTGCTTTTAATGCACGGATCTCAGGAAAATAATCAGCCAGCTCGCCTTTTTCCATATCGATCAGACCAAATCCTTTTATTCCGGGTGTGTCGATAATCCATCCTCCGTTTTCGAGAGGAAACATTTCTGCAAAGGTGGTAGTGTGCATCCCTTTTCCATGGTAATCTGAAATGGATCCGGTACGTAATTGAAGTCCGGGTTCAAGGGCATTGATAAAACTTGTTTTACCTGCACCCGACTGACCTGAGATCAGAGTCACCTTGTTATGAAACAGTTCACGAAGTGGTTGTATATCGTCGTTCTGAGTAGAGAACAGCATGCAGTGGTAACCTATCTGTTCGTATTCGTTCATCAGTTCACCGGCAATCATTTTTTCATCGGCATCGAGCAAATCACTTTTGTTAAACAAGAGCAAACAAGGAATGTGATAAGCTTCTGCAGTAACCAGAAACCGATCAACAAATCCCAATGGAGTATCGGGCTGTTTTAACGTGATAAAAACAACAGCCTGGTCGATGTTGGAGGCAATAATATGACCTTGTCGGGAAAGGTTTACACTTTTGCGGATGATGTAGTTGCGCCTTGGTTCAAGCTCGGTAATAATGCCGGTTCCGTCGGTATCGCTGTCGATTAGAACCCGGTCGCCTACCGCAATTGGATTGGTGGAGGTATTCCCTTTGATCCTGAATTTGCCTTTGATCCTGCATTCCAGATCCGCTCCGTCATCAAGACGAACCGAATACCAGCTTCCGGTTGATTTAGTAACAAGGCCTTTCATGGCTTAAAGTTAAGGGTAAAAGTTCATCCTGCCTTGCTTCTGTCTTTCAATGATCAAAATCCTTACCTTTACACCATGTCCATTTCGGTAAAAAATATCACCAAACTTTACGGGGAGCAGCGCGCTCTGGATGAGGTTTCATTTGAGATAGGTGCCAATGAGGTAGTTGGTTTTCTTGGTCCTAATGGCGCCGGTAAATCGACCATGATGAAAATTCTTACCTGCTACATCCCGCCGGATTCCGGAAGGGCTATGGTATGTGGTTTGGATGTGATGGAGGAACCGCTGAAAGTGAAAGAAAAAGTTGGCTATTTACCCGAACACAATCCGCTCTATCTGGAAATGTATGTGAAAGAATATCTTCACTTCATTGCTGGATTACACAAGCTTGACAACAAAGATGCGAGAGTAAAGGAAATGATCGGAATGGTTGGATTGGATCCTGAACAAAATAAAAAAATAGGCGCATTGTCGAAAGGTTATCGTCAACGCGTGGGTATTGCACAGGCTATGATCCATGATCCGCAGGTTTTGATTTTAGATGAACCAACAACCGGACTTGATCCCAATCAGCTGGAGGATATCCGTAAACTGATTGTTGAAATCGGAAAAACCAAATCGGTGATGCTTTCTACCCACATCATGCAGGAAGTTGAAGCTATCTGCTCCAGGGTTGTAATCATCGATAAGGGAAAAATTGTAGCTGATAATTCTACCCGAAACCTGCAACAGGATTCTACACAGCGACAAGTTGTTTTTGTTGAGTTTGATAAAGCTGTTTCACGAAGTCAGGTCTCATCAATTCCGGGTGTTTCCAATGCGAAAAATGTGGAGGGTAATAATTGGATCATCGAATCGAAACAGGAGCAGGATATTCGTCCTGTAATTTCCCGATTTGCACTTGATAACGGATTACTTGTTCTCACCATTCGCAAGGAAGAAGTAACACTGGAAGATGCATTCAAACGATTAACAGGAAAAAGAAACGCCTGATAGTTTGTTGCGCTTTAAAGTTTATTTTTTCGGACTTAACCAATATAGTTCGAAATCCTTCAATACAATCATCTCCTGATCTCTGTTCCAGATATAGGCCGAATAGGTATCTCCTTTCTCTGCGGTATTGTATATGCTTAAGCATATACTCCTATCAAGAAATTTACCGCTTTCCTCGTTGATGTATTCCCGAAGGGGAATGGGGAAATAATACTTCACTTCCTTTTTACTGTTTATCAATTGGATAACCAATACGAAGTTTTTTCCTGCTTCGGTATTCGGGAATTCAATTTTAAATTTTGCTTGTACCCAAAGCTTAACGGCATTCACCCAATGGTCATTGATTTCAATATCTTTTCCCAATGGAAATTCTTCCTTTGCCCGCTCACGGTAATCGTTGGATTCATTTTCAAAACATGCTTTCCATTCAGCCAGTGTGTCTAATCCTTTGGGCGCATAAGGAGGAAGATCAAAGCTGCCTCCCAATGCATGATGATAGCGTTCACCGGTTTTCAGAAACACAGAAAGGAATTTCCCGGCATTCATTCCGTTGGGGTGAATGATTCCGTGATGAAACTGGTAGGAAAACAAAAGATTGAACGCAATGGAAATGATGGAGAAAACAACTACAAATCCCGCCCGAAGACGATGAAATCCATTGCGAAATAATAATATGAGTCCTGCAAGTATGAACGCGCCGGAAAAATCGATCATCGGACGCATGGCAAAGAGGTCGGCATAAAACCAATTGTACCAGGAAGAAAAAATATATGCAGTGATCAATATGAAGAATGCAGCTATCCACATTTTGTAGCGGTGTTCTTTCCATCCTAACAGCAATGCAGGAATGAACAAAACGAATAGCGGTGCGTATATGAAAAATCCCTTTCGAAATCCGAAGAGGAATTCAATGATGTGCGGTTGGGTGAAATAAAATCCTTCGCCTTCGTACGACCACATCAGCCAGTTTTCTGATTGCATTTTCCATAAAATCATTTGCACGCTAACCGGCAAAAGGAGCGCAAAAATTTCCATTCCTTTGGGTTTGTACTTTTTTGCGAATGCAATGAGTTCTGAAAAGGAGGAAAACAAAAAGGGAAGAAATACCAGGATCAAAACATGCGTCGGACGGGTAACGATAGCAATTCCCAGAACAAGAAAAGATCCGGTCCGCGCGAGTACTTGGTTCTCGTTTTTCCATCCTACAAATAACCAAATGATCAGGTTGATCAGAAAAAAGGAATAGACATGCGATAGGGAAGGGTAGTGCAATACATAATACGACAACGGTGTTCCAAACGCAATAACACAAAGGGTAAAAATTTCCTGATAGGGTTTAAGGGCGATGAATTGCCGAATTGTTTTCAGTAGTAGGGCAATTCCGGCAAGGAAATAAAAGAGCGCCGCTAAACTCACCGAGGCCTGAAAAAATGCGCTGTATCCGTCGATGGGATATCCAAAAAGCCAGGAACAAGCCGTGGCAAGAAAAAAGAAAGGGAGGATCAGAAGAGCGGTGCCGAATGGATATTTGTTGACGTAATTTCCGTTTTCGGTTTTGACATGAAAATCCGGATCCGGTTTTTCAGGTTGAAGATCACCCTTGATGAAAATTGCAGGCAGGTAGTAATAATATCCTTCTCCATCACTGCTGATCACACCACTCATTCTGTCGGTGGAATGAAACCATCGTAAATTCCAAATGCAGAAAAAGAAGATCAGTCCGACAAGGAGAATTGTCAGGTTAGTAGGTCGGATAAATCGTTGGATCAGCTTTTCCATTGAGAAAACGCGTTTTCGAGATCTCGAATCAGCACATCGGCATCTTCTAATCCGAAATAAAAGCGGACCATATTCCAGGGAAGATGATGCCTTTCATTTTCATTGTGGTAAAATGTGCATACCGGTAATTGCAGCGATTCATATCCGCCCCAGGAAACAGCCATTCGGAAATATTCAAGTGTATTACTGAATTTTTCCATTTGTTGAATTGAAGATGCCTTTAAACAAACGCTCAGCAATCCTCCTGAAAAATGCATTTGAGATCTCGCAAGATCGTATTGTTTGTTTTTGGGATCGTGCGGAAAATAGATTTTCTCAATTTCACTGCGGGTTTTTAGCCACTGAAAAATGGTATGCGCAGTGGAAGAACTTCGTTCAACACGTAATTGCAGCGTACGCATTCCGCGCAAAATCAACCATGCCTCCATCGGAGAACAAATAGCACCCAGTGTCAAGAATTCGCTGCCTAAAATCGATTGGATATTTTCTTTGCTTGCGCAGATCACTCCTGCAACGGTATCACTGTGTCCGTTCAGGTATTTGGTTGCTGAATGCACTACAATATCAATTCCCAATGCTGCCGGTGATTGTCCGAGCGTACTGGCGTAACTGTTGTCGCAAATGGTAACGATTCCTTTTTCCTTTGCAAAGGCAGCAATCGTTTTCAGGTCTTGTAACTCAAACGTGATCGAATTCGGACTTTCCAAATAGATCACTTTAGTTTCCGGTTGTACATGACTCAAAAAATGCGCTGTATCGCATGCATCGGCAAAAGTATGACTCACACCAAACCGGGCGAGATGTTTTGTAAGAAGAGTGTTGGTCCATGAATAAGGATGCTGTACACACAACACATGATCTCCCTGTTTTACTTTATTGATCACTGCTGCAGCAATAGCAGCTGCTCCGCTGGAGAGAACCAGTGCATCTTCGGTTCCTTCGAGCGCTGCCAGTTTTTGACGCAGGAGTGAAGTAGTTGGATTAACTCCCCTTGTATAAAGTGGTTTTTCTTTTTCCTGACGAAAAGCATTACGAAAAGACGAAACATCCGGAAAGCAGAAATTACTGGTTTGGTAAATGGGCGGAGCAACAGCATTGTTCCATTCATCGTGGTTTTCTCCGAGAAGGAAGAGTATTTCGGAAATGTTCTTATCCATATGCAAAAAAAAAGGGGAGACCAATAGCCTCCCCAATTTAGGAATTTATATCATGCTTATTTCAGCTTGAATTCAGCTTTTACTTTGCTCACGAAATCCAGTTTCTCCCATGGGAAAAGCTCAACCGTTACTTTTTTCTCGTTGTCCTTGCCTTTGTTGAACACTTTGGTCACCTTTTTGGGTTCGCGACCCATGTGTCCGTAAGCAGCAGTTTCGAGATAAATCGGAGTACGAAGTGCAAAACGTGTTTCGATGGCATAAGGACGCATATCGAAAATCTTCTGAAGTTTCTTCGCAATTTCACCGTCGGTCATATTCACTTTCGAAGTTCCGTATGTATTAACATACAAACCAACAGGCTCAGCAACACCAATAGCATAAGCAACCTGAACTAGTGCTTCATCGCACAATCCTGCTGCAACGATGTTCTTCGCGATGTGACGCGTTGCATAAGCTGCAGAGCGGTCTACCTTGCTGGGATCTTTACCGGAGAATGCTCCACCACCGTGGGCACCTTTTCCGCCGTAGGTATCAACGATGATCTTACGACCTGTAAGACCCGTATCACCGTGTGGGCCACCAATTACAAACTTTCCGGTTGGATTGATGTGGTACTTGATCTTATCGTTGAAAAGAGCCTGAACGCGCTTGGGTAATTTTTTTAGGATGCGCGGAATGAGAATGTTGATCACATCTTTCTTGATTTGATCCAACATCGCTTTTTCCTTGCCAAAATCATCGTGCTGTGTGGAAATTACGATCGCATCGATACGCACAGGCTGGTTGTTGTCGTTGTATTCAATGGTAACCTGACTCTTGGCGTCGGGACGAAGGTATTTCATCACTTTCTGCTCACGGCGAATAGTCGCGAGTTCGCGCAATAATAGGTGAGCAAGTTCAAGAGGAAGTGGCATGTAGGTGTCCGTTTCGCGGCATGCGTAACCGAACATCATTCCCTGGTCGCCTGCACCTTGTTTCCATGGATCTTTTTTCTCAACACCCTGGTTGATATCGGGCGATTGCTCATGAATCGCTGAAAGAATTCCGCAAGAGTTGGCTTCGAACATGTATTCTGCTTTGGTGTATCCGATCTGACGGATGACATCGCGTGCAATATCCTGAACGTCGAGGTACGCTTTCGATTTTACTTCACCGGCAAGAACAACCTGACCGGTTGTAACCAATGTTTCGCAGGCAACTTTTGAAGCCGGATCGTAAGCAAGAAAATTATCGATCAGTGCATCAGAAATCTGGTCTGCAACTTTGTCGGGGTGTCCTTCAGAAACGGACTCAGATGTAAATAAATAAGGCATATTTAGATTGTTTTTTGACTACGCGGGCAAAAGTAAGAAAAGGAAACGGTTTGAAGCACTACAGCATAAATTTGTTTTTCAGTTGTAATCACTTGAAAGCAAGGGTTGTGCGCTAAATGTGCCGACGAAGCTGTATTCTCCGCCTAAGGAAAGCTACTTACCGGAAAAGGGTTCCCTGAGCTGACCGATATAGTTTTCAGGGAGATCTTCCTTGATACCGAATTTTTCAGGTTCATGATCGGGACAGTAATGTGTACCGAAGATAAGATCCATCAAAGGCGAAAGATTGGCGTAATTGCCGCGGTCACGTTCGAGGTCGTGGTGCCAGTGATGCAGCTCAGGCGATCCGATCAGCCATCGTAAGGGACCAATATTCAAACGGACATTGGAATGGATGTAAATGGCCCATAATCCTCTGAAAACGATGAATGCACTGATAGCGCTAACCGGAAATCCAAGAATGAATGCGGGAAGATTGATAATAGCAACGGTGTAAATGGTATCGAGTGGGTGTTCGCGATGGGCGGCTAACCAGTCGAGGTGTTTTGCACTGTGGTGGATTTTATGAAAACGCCACAGAAAATTATTGTGGTGCTGAAAACGGTGCGCCCAATAAATCATAAAATCACTGAGCACGATCACTTCAGTGCATTGTAACCAAAAGGGCTGAGTAGCCACAGCATTTCGGAAAGATGAAGGAATGATTTGGTCGAGCCCAAGGGAAAAATAAAAAAGTACCCAGAAAACCAAATGCGACCAGAGTAAATATTGGCCGAGAAAAAACCAGAGATCAGTAAGCCAATGTGACCGGAATATTTTTTGTTTGTTGGCCGGAAAAACCAACTCCATTGGTGTGAAAATCAGGAAGAGAACAATAATGCTAAGCAATGCTGTAAGAATAAGATCGATCCAGAAATTTCCGCTGCTCATTTTTCTTCTTCCTGTTGTACGGGAGTAAATACCGGTCCGGATTTGGAACTTGGAATGATGATCAATTCGGGTTCCTCCTTTTTAGGTTTTGTGGCCGGAGTGTTTGTTTTCTTTTTAGGCGGAACAACTTTGTAAATTTTCTTTGGGTAGGATGGTGATAAAGATTTTGAGGTCATCATCAGTTGGAATTCCTGGTCTTGCAGGCGTTTCATTTCCTCCTCTGATTCAACAATAACAGTGTCCGGAATTTCTTCCGGCGTGACCAATGAATCAGTAATTACACTGTTGGTGTCTTCCGGTATTGCTGCAACAGGATCGTTTTGTTGCTCTTTTTCAAAATATCCGCTTCTGTAAAGTACAACAGCCATAATTGAGCTCAGGAAAAAAAGTAGTACCAGGCTTTTTACGAGATAGTTTTTCATAAGTAGAAATAGCGTTGATTAAAGATAAGGATATCGNNATATAAAGTGGATTATTGTGCCGGAGAATTAGGGGACAATAATTATCCTCCCTTGTTTTTTCAGCGTTTGCAGGCAAAAAAATTGAGCATGAAAATAAAAAAGGCCCCGGAGGGCCTTTTGTTTTATTTTTTCTGAGGTATCTGTTTGTCCAGAAATGTCTGTACCGTTTTATTCCAATTATCGAGTAAGGCTTTACGCTTATTGAAGAGCTCGGTATTGGTTTTGTTGTAATTATTTACGGCTTCGTTGTATTCTTTTCCGGCTGCATTGATCTGATCGATATCCGCTTGTGTACGGTCTTTTTCTTTTTTGGCCTGAAATGCAGCATTCTTTTTATCAAAGTTTTCTTTCTTGATGAGGAAATCTGTAATTGAAGAAATTTTTTCTTCTGTTTCCATAACATAAAACTTTAGAAGCTCATTGCAGGCTGCAATAATGGATCCGTCGTTGTTATAAGGCTTGAATTCTTTTAATTTTTCCAGCCCTTCTTTTGCAAATTGATTCAGTGATGTTTTATTCTGTTCAACTCCGTTCACATCTGCTTTCTGAACGGCATCCAGCATGTATGCTTCCTGCTTGTAAGATTTAAAGAAAACAAGGTAGATCTGATTATAGTACTTAATAACCTCAGATGCAATTTCCATTTTTTTACCGAGCTGATCTTTGCTTTCGATCAGTGTAACGCCATGTTTTTCAGCAAATGCTTTTGTAACGACTTCCATCATTTCTCCGGCTTGATCCATTTTTTCTCCGGCTTTTTCCTGTGCGAGCAGATAGGCTTCCATTGCATCAAAACTTTGTTCTGCAATCGCCTCCAGATCCATGATCTTTCCGTAATCTTCCCGAACTACATTTAAACTCAACGTAAGATAACTTACCGCAGAGTCGCGCAATGTTTTGTCGCCGTCAAAGGGCTGTAGTCCTTTAATGGTGTTTAATGCTTTTTGGGTGGTTGTAATAACTTCCATCCTGCGTTTCTCCACTTTTCTTGCGCTTTTTCCGTGTGCAACAGCGCTAATGTAGCTCCAGGTGTCTTTTGAAATTTCCTGGTATTGTTTCTGAATAAAACCCATGTATTCACCAGCGTTGGTGAATTTCTGAGCGTTGATCATTCCCATACCGGAAATGAAAATTAGAAGTGTACAAATTGCTTTCATTGTTTTTGGATTTAATTTATTGTGATTGAATATAATCGGAAAGTATATAAAAGGCTTCACGCAATTGCCTGTCCATTTTCAGATTTTCCATCTGATTTTCGAAAATTGATTTTCGGAAGGAATCGATTGAAATCAAATCTCTGTCGTAGGCATGCAGGTAAAAACGAATCTCTTCTGAGGGAATTCCTGTAATGCGGTAATAGTCCTCAAAGATTTTCCGCTCAAGATTCGAATTTGAATAGTAGGTGTTGATATCAAGATCGATCACCTGATTTTCATTGTAGTATTGAATAATGGCCTTCTCATGTTTTTTCAGCCAGATCATAAGACTGTCGCTTGCCAGTCGCTGTTGTGATTTTTCTCTTAATGCCGTGTAGTCCTTTGACGGAAAGGGCTTGAAATACGATTTTTTATCTACAGAATCGAGCTTAAGATGTGTTTCCTCTTCCGATTCTCCTCCGGATGAATAATTGCTGATGTCGGGAATTTCAATATCCGGTACAATGCCTCTCGCCTGGTGTGTTTTTGCTGTGCATCGGTATAGTGCCAGCATCGTGATTTTTACAAAATCAGCAGGACCAACATTAACTGTGTTTTTCTTTGTTTGTGCAGTTGTGTCGAGGGGAATTACTGCCTGACCTGTGGCTTTTCCGTAGGTAGTTGTTCCTGCAATAATGGCCCTGTTGTAATCCTGCATTGCTGCTGCAAATACTTCGGATGCAGAAGCGCTGTGGCGGTTTACCAGAATGAGTAGCGGTCCGGTATAGACTGTTCCCCTGTTCGGGTCCTTAAAAATCTGTGGTTTGGTCTGTGAATATTTTTGTATTCCGAGTGCTCCTTCATCAATAAAAATTCCGGCAAGCTGAAGTGCTTCATACATCGATCCTCCACCATTGAAACGGAGATCGATAATTAGTCCTTCGATGTTTTCCTGTTTCATCTTGATGATTTCCCTTGCAACATCCTGCGCACATCCTTTCGGATTGATGGTTTCCCACTGCGTGTAAAATGCAGGTAAGGTAATGTACCCTATACGTTTCTTTTCTTCCAGAATAAATCCTGAAATGATGTTTTCCTCAGAGCGCATTTTTTCTTTTTGCAACGAAACCTTTCGCACCTGACCATCAGATTTTTGAAATGTGAGCGTGATTTTTGTGGTAGTAGCCAGTTCCGATTTTCGTATGAAATCCTCAACATCAAGGTCATTGCTGCTGGTTGTTGTTCCGTCTTGCCATTCAACGAAAATAACCTGATCACCAATGTTGATTTCGCCTGAATTCCATGCCGGTCCGCCCGGATTCATTTCCGCTACTTCCGGATTGCCATCTTTCGCTTCTGTCCAATCAATTCCAAAACTCAAGGTTTCGCTTGATAGTGATTCCTTGAACTGATTGTTGATGCGCTCACTGAAAAACTGAGTATGCGGATCGAAGGCGGTGGCTATACAATCGAGATAGATTTCCATCACGTAATTTTCAATTCCTCCCGGGTATTCTTTTTTCCGCGCTATTCGTTTTGCTTCTTTCTTTTTGACTTTTTGCCTTGCATCCTTTTCATTTTTTAAAGCCTCGGCTACCGTAGGGATTTTTCCACTTTCGGGATCTCTGATGAAAAGGATGTCCAGGATTTCAAGTTTCAGAAAGCGTTTCCATTTAATTTTTAATTCATTTTCATCTTTCCCAAACTGATTTTCCGAGGTGTAAAACTGAATGCTCTCCTTTTCGTTGTAATTGAAGGGTGTTTCCAATAAATTCTGAATGATTCGCTCTGCACGATTGATCGCTTTGGAATAACTTTCCTGCAACAAACGAATAAAACCGCAATTCTCCGTTTCCCATTCATCATCCAGCCGAGAAGAAAATCCGCGCAGATCCTTAACTTCCTCCTCAAGGAATAGTAAACCGATTGGATCTATCCGCCTGATGAGTCGATTCATCACCTTTTCAGAAAAGGCATCATTGCTTTCCTGTGGCTGGATATGGTAGGTGCTGATCATTCGCAACATTAATAGCGGTTTCGAGCAGTGATCGCTTTGGCCGATTGAAAATTTGGCTGCAAATACCAGTACAAAAAAGGATATAATTCTGGAAATCAATGTTGCGTAATTTATTGGGCAAAATAAATACAAATCAGGCTAAATCCCTGAATATATTAGTGAAAATAAATGGTTAAGAGGGGGAATAATGTTAAAACAAATTCAGAATGCGAATCAGCATCTGGTACGAAACCGATGGGGAATGAATTTGATTGACTGTTCCTGTAAGGTATAAGCCTTTGGCTGGACAGTAATAGGCAAATGCACCGGATAAGCCGGAATGGCCTATGATTTCGGGAATGGATTTAAAGGGAGAAAAGAACCAGGGGACTTTAAACCGCGTAATTCCAACTCCGTATTGCAATGGGAAAAATATTTTATTCCAGCTATATAATTCTTCCAGATACGATTTTGGGAACAATTGTCCGTTAAAAAAAGCACGGAGAAAAACCATACTTTCTGTGGCATTCGACACTATTCCACCGTCGACCTGTACCGAGCTCATGGCTTTGTAAATGCTAAGCGGATTCCGTTTGTAATACAAGCAGAGTGGTGTTCTGTCTGTTTCATCCGAATACACATAGGTAGTTTTCAGTCCAAGCACCTTGCTTATTCGCAGATCAACTGCCTGTGCATAAGAGTGGCCGGTGATGTTTTCAATGATTTTTCCGAGCAGTTGGAAATTTGTGTCGGAATAGAGTGCTTTTCCATTGGTTCCCGGAAAAAATGCGGGTGAAATGGTGCGCGCACGGTCCATGGCTTCTTCAAACGACCAATAACGATCTTTCCCTTCCATTAATTCTTTCTCCAGTGAAACCCCGCCCTTAGGCTTACCTGAAAAATAATCCCCTATTCCTGATGTTTGCGCAAGTAAATGTTTGATCGTAATTTTTGAAATCGAGTCAATTCCTTTCAACTGATGCAAACCTGCCAATTGATCTGCAGAGAGAAATAAACCGATCGGATCTTCCAAACGCAGTTTGTTTTCGTTTCTGAGTTGTAAAATGATGGCAGTGGTAAAAAGTTTGGTGGTGCTGGCAATAAAATACGGATGNNGTTAGATTCCCAAGCGAAATAAGGTGATCCAAATCCCGACTTTCATTCTGAATACATAAACTAATGCCGTGGATATATCTTCCGTCGACTTGCTTATTAGCAATGCGGTCTATTTTTTCCGTGTTATTCATTCATAGTTTTTCAATGCAGATTGAAGTCCGCTCTTTATCTCTTTAGCCAACCATGCAGGTTTAATTACCTTCACCTCTGCACCGTAACTGCGAATGGCCATCGTTAGTTCAGGTGAGGGAATCACCTGTAGAGCGATAACAAGACTCTGATCGCTTTCTTTGATCGTTTTTTGGGTGCTGTGGAGTGGTTGTGATTTAACGTATAGTTTTTCGTAGCCTTTAAATTCCAGAATAATTTCTTCGGGTTTGTTGTCGCCCACTGTTA
Source organism: Flavobacteriales bacterium UBA2798 (assembly GCA_002351955.1). Lineage (GTDB taxonomy): Bacteria > Bacteroidota > Bacteroidia > Flavobacteriales_D > UBA2798 > UBA2798. The sequence continues at coordinate 1,305 of DEHO01000079.1, read as the reverse complement.
TTCCGAACGAATATTTAAAGTAAGCGTCCGGATCAAAATCGGTATGTCGGTAGTATTTTTCCTTGATCAATTCAGCTTCTGTTATTCGTTCCAGACCGAATGTACGCATATCCTTATCACCGGAACTCCAGCCAATCACATACCAGCGGTTGCGGTATTCTTTCAGCAGGTAAGGATGCAGTGTTTTCACCGAACGTTTTCCGCTGCCGAAAGAGTGGTAGTTGAAACGAATGACTTTTTTATTGATGATGCATTGGGTAATGGTCTCCAGTAACGAAGGATCTATTTCGGTGTGGTGGTGCTCTACCTGAACTATACGGCTTGAATTGTCTTCGCCCATTGCTCTCGAAATATTTACCGATTCCATGATCTTCGTAATGGCCTCGTCGAATTTCCCCATTAGTCCAACCCCGGTAAATTGTTGCAGTATTCCCGCTGCAAATTCAATTGCAACCAGTTCTTCTTCTTTCAGCGGAATACTCGAAATGGAATAGCTTTCGTCGGTATAGGAATAGCCTTTGTGCAGTTTGCTGTATTCGATCGGAGCTTCAAATCCAAGACCCTGATCGAAGCGCATGGCGTAAATGTCTTTTTGGATGGTCGATTCCGAAAATGTTTTACCCAGCACTTCCTCGCATTTTTCTGCAAGCTCACCAAGGGTAGGGAAAGGACGTTGTTTGTTGCGCAAACAGGAATCGATGATTCGGTAACGGATATACGCTTCTTTATTGGCCGGCATGGAGGTTTTTTGTAAAGATAGCAAAAGTGGAGCAGTTGCACAGCCTACTTAGCCTCGCAGTTAAATACTTATAGTTTGAACAATCGCGGCAGTGAAGCGATTGAAGAGAGCTAGAGATGTAATAATTGACTGATTTTATCGCAAAATACCTGACAACTATTTTGCGAATTCATTTTTTTTTTTAGATTTTGCTGTCTGAAATCTGTATCAGACATGAAAAAATTACTATTCGTTGCTATGGTGTTCCTCTTTTCTTTTGAGGTTATTGCACAATCCGGACAGAAATGGTCGCTGAATGGGAATTCCGTTTCCTCTACTGAATTTTTGGGGACGATTAATAATTCCTCTTTGTTTTTTCGGACAAATAATATCAATCGGTTTAGTATAAATGCTGCAGGTGGATATACCTTCCATTCTTTAACCGATACCACTAAAGGAATTATGGTAATCAGCAATTTGGGTACGGCATCCCGACTGAATTTTTCTGGAAACCCCTCACAGGTACTTTTGGGTAACGGCACTTGGGGGAATATCAGTTTGCTTAACAACAGCGGATGGTCGGTGCA
>DEHO01000075.1 GCA_002351955.1 Flavobacteriales bacterium UBA2798 | reverse complement strand
GCTTGTCTCATCTTTGATTCTTCCGCTATTAGCAGATGCACTATCAAAAACCCCAGGCTGAAGCCTGGGGTTACAAAATTAGGAAGCGGTAAAATCCTCGGGCTGAAGCCCGGGATTTTGAGTAGTTTTGGGTTATGTCTTCTTATCGCCGACTTTTTTTGGAGCACCTGGCTCAAACCTCAGATTTTCCGATGGCAGTAGAAATCGCCCGGGCAGAAGGGTGTTACATGTATGGTCCGGATGGTAAAAAATACCTTGATCTGATTGCCGGAATATCCGTCAGCAATCTCGGTCACGGGAATCCCGCTATTAAAAAAGCGATTAAAGAGCAGGTTGACACCAATATGCACCTGATGGTTTATGGGGAATTTGTGCAGGCATCACAAGTCAAATTAGCTACGGCTCTTCACAAAGCAACCCATCCTACGCTTACACAAACGTATTTCACCAATTCAGGAAGTGAAGCGATTGAAGGGGCAATGAAACTGGCAAAACGATTTACAGGAAGAGCGGAAATCGCTTGTATGCATAATGCCTATCATGGCAGCACACACGGTGCATTGAGCATGATTGGTGGAAGCGAAATGCAAAAAGGATTCCACCCATTATTACCCGGAATAAACAGACTTCATTTTAATCGGTTCGACGATTTGCATCTCATCACGCATGCAACAGCAGCCGTTTTTGTGGAACCTGTGCAGGGCGAAGCGGGTGTTCGTCCGGCTAACCCTTTCTGGCTAGAAGCTCTGCGTAAAAAATGTGATGAAACAGGAACCTTACTTGTGTTCGATGAAATTCAAACCGGATATGGTAGAACTGGGACTTTGTTTGCATTTCAGGAATACGGAATAATCCCGGATATTTTAGTCCTCGCAAAAGGCATGGGTGGAGGAATGCCTCTTGGTGCATTTATGGCAAGATCTGAAATAATGGATTGTTTACGGAGAGATCCAATCCTTGGTCACATTACCACTTTCGGAGGTCACCCCGTTTCGTGTGCAGCAAGTCTTGCAGCATTGGAAATTTTACTTCACTCAGATATCCTTCAACAGATTCCCGCTAAAGAAGAATTATTCCGCAGTTTACTTGTACATGAAAAAATACTTGAAGTCCGAGGAAAAGGCTTGATACTGGCAATGGAAATTGGTTCCTTCGACTATGTACAGGAAGTCATACACCGTTGCATTGAAGCAGGTTTGATCTCTGACTGGTTTTTGTTCTGCGATTCGGCATTGCGAATTGCTCCTCCGCTTACAATTACCGAGGAAGAAATTAAAGAAGCTTGTTCAATTCTGATCCAATGTCTTTAATCATCGGACGGATTTAATTGTTTCTTTTTTTTTCTGATCATCATTCCAAATCCTAATTTGATAGAAAAGTAACTTCTCCCCTTTTTCATATTCTCATCCGGTGTCCAATTGGGATCATAAATAGCCACCAACTTATAATCGGGATATTCAAAGCTTGCGATCTGCAATAAATACCTCCAATGCATTCGGATAAAAAAGCGGTCAGATATGTTTTGTCGCCCTCCCATCATTATCCCTGCAAAATGCATATCATAATTTCCATTGAACTGAAATTTATAAAATGAAGGAAACCAGTCAAGGTAATCGGCATGACTCCGAAAAAAAGTATAACAAAGACCCAATTCACCTCCATGTTTTTCCCGCTGCGTAAAGCGATAAAGAAATTGACCACTCAACTGGTAATTATTGAATTGATATTCAACAATACGTAAAGGATAATATACTTCCCTTCCATGGTCGCGTGAAAACGATAAGGCTCCGCCGTAGACAAATTTTGTGTTTTGGAATTCAATATCGCCCCCAGCCCCTAAATCTGAAGCAACAGTAAAAAGTTCTGCCGTTGCTGAAATGGACAAGCCGTTCTGCGCACAGAGGCGCGATGAAAACACAATCACAGCAACAAAAAAAAAGTACAGAAATGATTTGCGAATCATCTCTGTACTAACGAAAAAATAAATTATCTATTGTGTGCTTACTTCCGCACTTTCTTTTTTGTCTTTTTAGCTGAAACAGGTTTACGAACTGACTTTTTTGCGCCGGTAGTTTTGGCGGCACTTTTCTTTGCAATTGTTTTTTTCACAGCAGTTTTGGTGACCTTGCTATTTTTATCAGACCCGGAGCGTTCATTCGTTAATGCGGCATCCAGCACTTCCATCATGTCGCTGACATAATGAAATGTCAAACCTTCAATGTATGCTGGCTTAATATCCTCAACGTCCTTTCTGTTCTTTTCGCAAAGAATAATCTCTTTTATACCTGCGCGTCGTGCTGCAAGAATTTTTTCTTTGATACCACCAACGGGCAATACCTTACCACGAAGCGTGATTTCGCCGGTCATGGCCAATGCCTTTTTCACTTTACGCCCTGTAAACTGCGACGCAAGTGCTGTTAGCATAGTAATTCCAGCAGACGGACCATCCTTTGGTGTAGCACCTTCGGGAACGTGAACATGAACATTATGCTGATCAAATGTCTTGATATTAATTCCGAGTTTGGAGGAATGAGCTTTTAAAAATTCCAGCGCAATGATCGCGGATTCTTTCATTACCTCACCCAGATTTCCGGTCATGCTCAACTTTCCTTTTCCTGGAGTAAGAATTGTTTCGATGAAAAGAATATCACCTCCTACGGGTGTCCATGCTAAACCTGTAACTACTCCGGGTACATTGTTGTTTTCGTATTTATCGCGTTCGTAAGAGGGACCAAGTATTTTTCTTGCCTCTTCGAGTAGAATTTCGCTTTTGAATTTTTCATTCATTGCAATCTGCATTGCGCGGTTACGTACGAGTTTACCTATTCGTTTTTCAAGTCCGCGCACACCGGATTCGTTGGTATACTCTTCAGCGATCTTTTCCACAACACTTTCGCTAACTGCAAACTGATTTTCCTTAACACCGTGTTCCTTAAGCAATTTAGGAATGAGGTGTTTTTTAGCAATCCCCAACTTCTCTTCAATGGTATATCCTGTTATTTCAATGATCTCCATTCGATCACGCAAAGCAGGTTGAATTGTGGCCAGATTATTCGCTGTAGCAATGAACATCACTTTGGAGAGATCGTAATCTACTTCCAGGTAATTATCGTAAAAAGCAGTGTTTTGTTCCGGATCAAGAACTTCCAGCAATGCGGATGATGGATCTCCGTGAAAACTTTCTCCCGTCTTGTCAATTTCGTCGAGTACAAAAACCGGATTGGAGGATTCTGCCTTCTTCATATTCTGAATCACTCTTCCGGGCATTGCACCAATGTAGGTTTTACGGTGACCACGAATCTCCGCTTCATCGCGCAAACCACCCAACGACATCCGCACATATTTTCTTCCCAACGCTTCTGCAACCGATTTTCCCAGCGAAGTTTTACCAACCCCGGGAGGACCGTACAAACAAAGTATAGGTGATTTCATATCGTTCTTTAACTTAAGAACAGCCAGATATTCGATAATTCGCTCTTTCACCTTTTCCAATCCGAAATGATCGCGGTCAAGAATCTCCTGAGCCTTCTTCAGATCGAACTTATCCTTGGTATAAACATTCCACGGAAGATCAACGAGTGTTTCCAGGTAATTTATCTGAACGGAAAATTCAGGACCATTGGGATTCATTCGTTGCAACTTATCAAGTTCCTTGGAAAAATGTTTTTCAATTTCCTTGGTCCACTTTTTCTTATCTCCTTTTATTCGCAGTTCACGCACCTCCATGTCGACCGGGTTTTCACCCAACTCGTCCTGAATGGTTTTCATTTGCTGATGAAGGAAATATTCGCGTTGTTGTTTGTCGATATCGTTACGGACTTTGCTCTGAATTTCATTTTTCATTTCGAGTAACTGCAGGTCTTTGGTAAGCAATCCCAGCAGGTATTCTCCACGCGACAACAGATCCGACTTCTCGAGCAAACTTTGTTTTTCCTCAACAGTGGCGTTCATGTTGGAAGAAATAAAATTAATCAGGAATGTAGGGCTTTCAATATTCTTGATTGCAAACCCTGCTTCGCTTGGAATATTCGGATTCAGACGAAGAATATTCAGTGATAAATCTTTAAGCGAACTCACAAGCGCGCTAAGTTTATCGTCTTTCATTCCATGCGGAAGATCCATGTATTGACGCACATTTGCGCGGATGTATGGTTCTTCGGTAATGAGATCAAGCATTTCAAAGCGCTTCTTCCCCTGAATAATTACTGTTGTACTTCCATCGGGCATTTTAAGCACACGTAAAACCTGCGCCACAGTTCCGAAACGGAAAAGATCTTCAAATCCGGGTGCTTCTACATCTTGTTTCTTCTGTGCGATTACGCCAATTACCGTTTTCGCTTTGTAGGCATCATTAATTAAACGGATCGATTTATCTCTTCCAACTGTGATAGGAATTACCACCCCCGGAAAAAGGACATTGTTACGTATAGGTAAAATAGGCAGATCATCGGGAGTCGCCTCACGATTCATTTGTTCTTCATCTTCAGGTGTGATGAGTGGAATAAGATCAGTGTCGCCATCAATCATTCCGCTAAATTCGAACAAGTCGCCAAATTGATTTTCATTCATGGATGTAGGATATGTGAAGCAACAACGACAATGAACGTGCCATTGCTGCAGGCATGTAATAACGTCAGGAAAAGCAGATTCTTATCCTCTGAATCTGGAACTTAACTGGAAAATTTGGCGCATCATGTCGCGATCGCTGTCGGTAAACGGCAGGTTTCTGCGCGACATTACCCTTTCTGAAACATCGAATGAGCGGTCGAGGTCGAAAGTGGAAAATCCATCTGCACCACCCCAGCTAAAGGAAGGGATGTGCTTGGGAGGAAATCCACCTCCAAAAACATTCGCATTTACCCCAACTACGGTTCCAGTATTGAACATGGTATTGATTCCTGATTTTGAATGATCTCCCATGATGAGTCCGCAAAACTGAATACCAGTGCTGATAAAAGCATTCTCTGAAATACTGAACACTTTTACCGTTCCGTAATTGTTTTTCAGATTCGAATTATTGGTATCCGCCCCCAGATTGCACCACTCGCCAATGACAGAATTTCCGAGGAAACCATCGTGTGCTTTGTTGCTGTAACCAAAAAAGACGGAATTATTGATCTCTCCTCCCACTTTACAATAGGGTCCGATGGTAGTNNATTTTCAAAACTGCACCCTCACACAATGCCAATCCCCCACGAATCACAGATCCCTCCATCACCTCTGCATTTTTGCCAATATAAACAGGACCTTCATGTGCGTTTATTATACAAGCCTCCACTTTTGCACCTTCCTCCAGAAAGATTTTCCCCTTCCCGATCACGGTATTTGTGGCTGAAATAGCTTGTGATGTTCTTCCAGCAGTGATCAATTCAAAATCACGTTCAAGCGCTAAACCGTTAAGCATAAAAATATCCCAGGGGTGACGCAAACGAATTTCCCCTGAAAACGGGGCACTCAGCAAAACATCATCATTGCCATCCACCCATGCCATTAACCCATGATTACCTTCAATTGCCTGANNGTTCGACAAAATGTTCATCCGGAATAATAGCACTGTTTACCCGAATGACCTTTTCGCCTTTGGGTACTCCTTCGTACCTGCCTGCGAGGTAATCCGGAGCTTCCACATAAACTTTTTCACCCAGAATCATCTCCCATTTTTCGCGGATGGTGAGAATTCCAACCCTTATGTCAGCCACCGAACGCGTGTAGGTCAGAGGCAGTAAACGGTTCCATTCTTGTTCGTCGGTCAGGCAGATTTTCATAAGAATTGGTTGTTTGGGTATCAAATATACATGCTGTACAGGTAAATGGTCTACCTCATTATCGCAAAAAAAAGCCCCGGCTTTTCAGTCGGGGCTTTCTGAACAGTATATCAGAATTACTTCTTGAACTTATCGTAACGGCTCTTGAATTTATCGATACGACCTGCNNTATCCACAAGCTTCACCTTACCGGTAAAGAAAGGATGCGACATGTGCGAGATATCGAGCTTCACCAAAGGATACTCATTACCATCAGAATACGTAATAGTGTCTTTAGTGTCTGCGCAAGAGCGACAAAGGAACATATAATCGTTGGACATGTCTTTAAACACAACCAAGCGGTAATTTTCGGGGTGAATGCCTTGTTTCATGACGTTTACTTATTATCGGGCTGCAAAAATAGAAAAAAATCCTTTCCAACCAAAAAGGAAATAGAAAGGTTTCAGCAATAATCGCTAAAAAAGTCCGTAAGTACAATAATCCCTATTTTTGCACCATGCTGAACCGCCGCCTGACCTACATTTTCATTTTTGGACTGATCAGTTCAATGGCAGTAATCAGCGGATGCCGCAAAGACCGGCTGATCGACAACCCTTCCGCCAAACTGGCATTTTCGCAGGACACGGTCATTTTCGACACACTTTTTACCACTGTAGGATCCACAACGCGACAATTGAAGATTTATAACCGGAACCGGGGAAAGGTCAATATCGACAGGATCTACCTGGCCGGAAACGCAGGAAATTCGTACCGGATGAATGTTGATGGTCTGCCGGGAACCAGCTTTAGCGATATTGAAATCGATGGTGGTGACAGCCTTTACATTTTTGTAGAAGTCACCCTCAATCCCAACAGTTTAACCACTCCGTTGCTTGTAACAGACTCTATCATATTCATTACTAACGGCAATGTTCAGGATGTGGATTTGGTCGCCTGGGGGCAGGATGCCTACTTTCACACCCCACCAAATGGCGCAACGAGTCCGTTTTTTTCCTTGCCTTGTAATTCAATTTGGACCAACGACNNTTCAGCCCGGGACAAAAATCTATTCGCATCCCAATTCCGCTCTGGTGGTTTACAATGGTGGCACCTTAAATGCCGATGGAGATCCGGGAAACAGAATTATTTTTCAGGGCGACCGACTGGAACCTAACTACGACAGTTTGCCCGGCCAATGGAGCGGGATCATTTTATTGGAAGCCGGAAACAGCCGCATTGAACATTGTGATATCAGAAATGCATCGGTTGGCGTAAGGGTGCAAACCATCAGCGGGACCTTATCACCATTGGTAATGGAATATGTGCGCATTGGAAACATGTCGAATTTCGGAGTATGGAATTATGTTGCCGGAGACATCAGCATGACCAATTGCATGATCAATAATTGCGGTCAGTATGCCTTCATTTGCACAGGCGGAGGATTTGTCCGAATCAACCATTGCACCTTTGCCAATTACTGGAACTATACCGACAGAAGGGTTCCTGCATTTGGGATGGCAAATTTCTTTGAGGATGCTACCGGAGCATTGGTGTTAGTCGATTTGAATGCTGAAGTAAGTAACAGTATTATTTACGGGAATGAAGGCAATGAATTTGCAGTGAATATGAATGCCGGAGCAGTTGGAAATTTTGTGTTTAACACCTGTTATATCAAATCGGATCAGGATTTGAGCAACACCACAAATTTTATAAATATCAGCAAGAATGTCGACCCGCGTTTTGAAGAGCCCAATGAGCAACGGTACAAGCTGCAGTCCATTTCCCCCTGTATTAATACCGGTAATCTGATTTTCCGAATCGATTACGATCTTGACTTTTTTACCCGTGATGCACTCCCTGATATAGGTTGTTTTGAATTTCAGTAAGCAATGAATTTAGGATGTGGCTTGGGATAAATTATTGAGGAGTTGAATCAGCCACAAAACATACTTTTCATTATCAATCCTCATTCCGGAATCGGGAAGCAAAAGTTGATGGAAGAGTATATCGGTAAAAACCTGGATCGAAGACTATTCACACCCACCATCTGTTACACTGAACGCAAGGGACATGCCTATGATCTTGCGGCTGAAGCTCAAAAAAATGGAATTCCCATTATCGCCATTGCAGGAGGCGACGGTACCGTTAATGAAGCAGGCCGTGCATTGATGGGGACCAACAGCAGCCTACTTATCATCCCCACCGGATCAGGAAACGGAATTGCAAATCATTATAAAATCCCGGATAATGCAGAAGCGATCCTGCGATCATTGGAGCATTGGAAAACGATCAAAACCGATGTTGGAATGATCAATGAATTTCCCTTTTTTGGTTTTTGCGGTTTTGGCTTTGATGCACATATTGCGCATGAATTTGCGAAACTGAAATCACGAGGCATGGCTGGGTATACGCGACTTGTTTTCCGGGAATTCAAAAAATTCATTCCACAAGAAATTGAACTCCGGTGCAATGGCGAAGTTATAAGGGAAAACCCGTTTATTCTGTCGGTTGCAAATGTATCGGAATACGGAAATGGGGTAAAAATTGTTCCCGATGCCGATACGTGCGATGGTGAACTTGGTGTTTGCAGTATCCGAAAAGTAAATCCCTTTCAGCTTGCTGTCTTGTTTTTTAAATCCAGGAAAGGAAATATCAGCCATTCAGAATTTTACCGAAAGCGCAAAGGGGATTCCTTCGAGATAATAAGTTCACAAGCTCTAAAAGCACACATCGACGGCGAGCCTTGGGATTTTACAGACAAGCACCTGAAAATCAGAATCACCGATAAACAGCTTCAATTGCTCGTTCCCTGATTTATTTATGTCAGGCAACGGAAAGTGCGTATCTTCCGTCTCGAATAAAACCAGACACTTTCATGAGGAGAATTTTACTCTTTTCTTTATTAATGAACCTTGTGTTCNNAATTTTCAGGTTACACTCAAACTATTCCGCGATTGCGCAAGTGGTGGAGCTGCATTTGACAGTCCGATCAATATCCGGGTATTCGATAATGTAACCAATGCAGTTGTTTCCAATTTTTCAATGACACTTTTAAGCGTTACTCCAATTACGTTGGGTGATGAATGCTATAGTCCGCCTTCCTCTATTTGTATTGAAGAAGGTTTTTACCAGACAACAATCAGTCTTGCCAATAATCCCAACGGTTATTACATGGCCTGGGAACGTTGTTGTCGAAATCCGGGTATTGTAAACGTTAACAATCCTCAGAATGCGGGAATGGTATTTTACGTACAGGTCCCTGATCCTGCTATTCAGAATTCCAATCCCGAATTCGGATCCTATCCTCCCGAAGGATACCTCTGTATCGGAACAACCAATTACATCGATTTTAGTGTAACCGAACCTGATGGAGATTCACTGGCTTTTGAGTTAGAAGATCTTTACATGGGAAGTCTGAGTACGAACCTCAATCCTGCACCTAATTCAGCAAATCCAAAACCCTATGCTATTTGTACCTGGCAGGCTCCTTTCGGTTTGGGAAATATAGTTGGCGGAACTCCTCCAATGACCATCAATCCGCAAACAGGAATTATTACGTGTAACCCTACAACGACCGGAATTTTTGCATTTGCCGTAATGATCAAGGAATACCGCAACGGTGTTAAAATTTCAGAAACGCGACGTGAAATTCAGTATTACGTTCTCAATTGTGTTTTCGATGATCTTCCTGCAATCATGCTTCCCGATACGGTAAATATTCAGGTTTTAACCAGTGGATGTTTTGATGTGGTTGTAATTGACGAAGACGTAACCGATACTGTATCCATTTTCCTTTCCTCCAACACATTCGGTCAGGGTGCGGCTTTGGTAACTCCCGATCCTTATGTTACCACTCCCACTCCGCTCTACTATTATTATTTTACCAATTCTTCAAATATTCCTGACTCCATCCTTCTACCGGCTCCGGATTTGGTGATGGGTTCTTACGTTGGTATAGGCGGCGTTGGCTTGAGGTATTGCTTCCCGACGGATTGTCCGGACCTGGAAATAACCGGAATGAATCTCGATGTGGCAGCCTTTTCGCTGGGGTGTTCGGGTGATACCAATTTCATCAACCGGGTTGTTCAGATAAAAGTAATTCCACCTCAAGGCATCGAAGAAATTGTACCGAATGTATTCACTCCCAATGGGGATGGGCTAAATGATGTTTTCCGTCTGGAAGGAACACCGAACCCTTGTTGGGATTCCATTCATGTTGAAATCTACAATCGTTGGGGACAACTCATCTATGTTTCAGATGAAGTTGAATTCAAATGGGATGGAAAGACAAAGGCCGGTAAGGAAGTTCCGGAGGGCACTTATTTTGTGATACTGAAAGGAACTTTTGGCGACACGGATGTTACGCGTCAGTATCCTGTCACACTTTTGCGAACCAAGAAGTAGGCCTGACATTTTTTCGGACATCCGCTGATCGAATTGGCAGTTAACCCTGCCATTTTTTTCCATTTCTCACCATTTCCGGCCATTGGTACGTGCTTTGTCGTGATGCGTGTACTAACCAAAAAAACATTTACCTATGGCAACTGCAACTTTAGAGAAAGTCGAAGTAAAAGTTAAACCTTTGGCTGACCGAGTGCTGATCGAACCTGTTCAGGCGGAAAGTAAGACTGCGGGTGGAATCATCATTCCCGATACAGCCAAGGAAAAACCCCAACGCGGCAGAGTCGTGGCAGTGGGTAACGGAAAAAAAGACGAACCGATGTCGGTAAAAGTAGGTGACACCGTGCTTTACGGAAAATATTCCGGCACGGAGATCTCCATTGACGGTACAGATTACATGATCATGAAAGAAAGCGATATCTACGCANNTTGCTAACGCAGTTAAAGTTACACTCGGTCCAAAGGGACGTAATGTGGTTATCGAAAAAAAATTCGGAGCACCGCATGTCACCAAAGACGGTGTATCTGTTGCAAAAGAAATTGAGTTATCAGATCCCATTGCCAATATGGGAGCACAAATGCTGAAAGAAGTTGCTAGTAAAACTGCAGATGTTGCTGGCGACGGAACAACTACAGCTACAGTTCTTGCCCAGGCCATTGTAACTGCAGGATTAAAGAATGTTGCAGCTGGAGCCAACCCAATGGACCTAAAGCGCGGAATTGAAAAAGCCGTGAAAGTGGTAGTGGAAGAGCTGAAGAAAATGTCGCAAACTGTAGGCGACGACAATAAGAAAATTGAACAGGTTGCTACCATTTCAGCTAACGGCGACAGCGCAATTGGAAAGCTGATTGCAGAAGCAATGGCGAAAGTCGGAAAAGAAGGAGTGATCACAGTTGAAGAGGCAAAAGGAACTGAAACCGAAGTTAAAACGGTAGAAGGAATGCAATTCGACAGAGGGTATTTGTCGCCTTATTTTGTGACGAATACAGAGAAGATGATTACTGATCTTGACAAACCTTACATTCTGATTACCGACAAAAAAGTAAGCAGCATGAAGGATATTTTACCTGTACTTGAGCAAGTAGCGCAACAAGGAAAACAGTTATTGATTGTAGCAGAAGATGTAGATGGTGAAGCACTGGCAACACTAGTGGTAAACAAACTTCGCGGTGCATTAAAAATTGCAGCGGTTAAAGCTCCAGGTTTTGGTGATCGTCGTAAAGCGATGCTTGAAGACATTGCCATTCTAACTGGAGGAACCGTGATTTCTGAAGAGCAGGGATACCGTTTGGATGCAGCCGACATTACCCATTTGGGAAGTTGTGAGAAGATTACCATAGATAAGGACAATACAACCATTATTAACGGAAAGGGAAGTGCAGAAGCCATTCAGCAGCGTGTTTCACAAATCAAAGCTCAGATGGAAAGCACATCCTCCGATTATGATAAAGAAAAATTACAGGAGCGTTTGGCAAAATTAAGCGGAGGTGTTGCTGTTCTTTATATCGGAGCTGCTACTGAAGTTGAAATGAAAGAGAAAAAAGACCGTGTTGATGATGCCCTTCACGCTACTCGTGCTGCAGTAGAAGAAGGAATTGTTCCCGGNNTGCTAAGCCTGAAAACGACGATGAAAAAACCGGAATTGATATCATCCGCAAATCACTCGAATCACCACTGCGTCAAATCGTAGAAAACGGCGGTCTGGAAGGATCGGTTATTGTTAACAAGGTTCGCGACGGGAAAGACGATTTTGGATACAATGCTTCAACAGAGACTTACGAAAATCTGTTTAAAGCAGGAGTGATCGATCCAACCAAAGTGAGTCGTGTTGCTCTCGAAAATGCTGCATCAATTGCTGCGATGATCCTGACAACCGAATGTGTACTCAGCGAGAAAAAAGAGAAAAAAGCTGCTGCTCCTGCAATGCCGGGCGGTGGAATGGATGACATGTATTGATCTCCAAAACGAAAATCAAAATCCCCCGTCAATATTGCCGGGGGATTTTTTATTGCGGTAATTCGAAGTGGTAGAAGCTATCCTCTCCGGAAGGAGTGATCATTTTCGCACCCAGATCAGAAGCGATATCAGCAATGAGTTGGAGCCCGAGACTCCCGTTGCGTTTTGCTGTTGAATAATCAAATCCTTTCAGATCATCTCCTGCTTTGATGATGATGGACGAAGGCTGAACATCCATCACGATCTCAAAAACAAAATGCTGTTGTTTAGGCAGACCATGTTTGAGTGAATTGAGATAAATTTCAGTCGTTATCAATCCGATGTGAAGCGCCATCCCTGAATTGACCATTACAACCTCACCCTTGGAAACAAACTTCACCGAAGCCATTGTGTTTTCAGCTGAAACCTTAAATTCTTCGGCAAGTTTTTTCAGATAGGATGATAGGTCAACTTTATTAATGTACTGCGATTGCGACAACAAATCGTGCATGCGCAGCATGGACATGATACGGTGTTCATATTCATCCAGTAGTACCAGCGGATCCTTTGTTTTTCCGGCTTGTTTACTTAATCGTATCAAACTAATCAAAATTCCGAAATTGTTTTTCACCCGGTGGTTCATTTCCTGAATGAGCAATTCCTTTTCCTGCAATGCTTTATCCAGTAAATGCTGAACAGCACGTCGATGGCGGGCTTCCATGTTTGATGCAAAAACCTGAGAAACGCTCAACGCAAAAAACTGATCAGATGGTGAAAATTCCTTTTCTGTGTCTCCCGTCTTTTCAAAACACATCACCCCTATCATTACCCCTTCCATTCGCAAGGGAATATCCATAAGCGAAATAACGTCGTTGGGACGCGCATAAATTTCGGACAGTTCTTTTGTTGCAGGATGGGTGTGAATATTTTTGGCAAGAATGATTTTGTTTTCTTCAAGTGCTTTAAAATATGCGGGAAAATTCTTTCGAAGCAAAACCGAATCCTTTTTAAAATAGTGGCTGCGTAAATCATACTCTCCTACCGATACCAACTGTTGCTGATCATCTCCAAACAACCACACATTCATTCGGTCAATTCGTAATGCATGCAAAATCCGTTTTGCAAATTCAGCCATCATGGCATCAATATCCTCCCGCTCCAGATTATGGATTTTGGAAAGGTTATCGAGTTCTTCAAGCAAGTTTACATTGATACTCATAGCTGGAATTTGAAATGAATATAACCATCATATCACTGAAAAACAAATAATTATAGCAAATTGTTGTAAAAAGTCCTCCGTTTTCCCGATTCAAATCCCTGCAATCGTCAACCTTATTAAAAACAAACTGTTAATTACTTAAAAGCAACGTTTACAAAATCTCTTCGTTTCAACTTTAAATTGCTGTCATGTCGAGCATTTCTCCACGCTATACTTTGGATTTGATGGAATCACCCGTTTCCATTAAATCGCCTGCCGGTGTTACCGACCGAGAAGCTCACGACCGCTTTGAACGTTCTCTGGATCTTTTTCATATTGGTGTCAACTTTGAAGAAGAAGGTCAACCCGAGAAAGCCATCGCTTTTTTTTCGGAGTCGATTGATGCAAATCCGAATATGAGTCTGGCACTTTTACGTAGAGGTAAACTCTTTTTGGAATCAGGAATGTACAACGAGGCCCTGGCCGATTTTTTCAGTTATCGCAATCAGCAGCCCCAATGTCCAAGAGTACTACTCTACCTTTCGCGATTATCTGCGGTATTGTATGAGGAGACCAAAGACGAATTCCATAAAAACAATGCCGCCCGTTACCTCGATTGGGCTGTGCAGAAGAATCTGCATTATTCAATGTTCAGGATTGATGAGAATTAACGCTCTCGTAATTCATTTGCTTTATTTTCTTCAAACCCTCAATCCAATCCTTGGCTTTATCCACATCGTTAAACATTCTCGTAGGAATGGCGGGTTTGTTTACACGGATATAAAAGTTNNCCACAAGTGCATCGGCAATCCGGTATTCCAGAAAAAATTTTTCAGCATAACACGAGCGCGTTTCTGGTGCTGCATAATTCAGTTTGCGCAGATCAACAATACAGTAATAAGGCTTGCGTTCGGCAAGTTCAATGGCTGTGCTTAACAAATCACGGAATCCTTCCAATTCCATATCAACCGGTTTTGCATCGACCATCATTACATCGTCGTTGTAACACAATATTGCAAGAGGTGTATCCAGTGTTTTCATTTGTTGTTATCAGGGTATTTTGGCTCCAATCAATGTCACATCGTCAACCTGATCAAGTTCTGCTTTCCAGGCTTCGAATCGCTCGATGATCTGCTCCTTTTGCACGATAGCAGGCTGCTTACTGACTTCCATCAATAATTTACGAAGGCGCGAAAAAAGAAATTTCTTTCCCAGCTCTCCGCCAAACTGATCCGAAAAACCATCGCTGAATAAAAAAAGCTGATCGCCTTTCTCCATTTGTATCCTGTTTGTGGTAAACGGTTTTACCGGCCCAATATGCCAACCTATTGGCTGATTATCTCCCTTGAGAATAGTAAACGATGTTCCGCGAACAAATGCAAACATCGTATTGGCACAAGCATACCTCAAAACACGTGTGTTAAGATCAAGCTCAAGAAAGGTGAGCTCCATTCCGTCACGCATTACTCTCTGCTCCTCTTCCCGCTGTTTGAATAAGCGGGTAATTCCGCTATTTAACTCATCCAAAACCAAAGCAGGTTCGCGAATGGAACGTTCAACTACAATGTCATTCAGCAAGGTAATACCGATCATCGTCATAAAGGCGCCCGGAATTCCATGCCCGGTACAATCAACACACGCTGCCCAGATTTTATCATCCTCACGGTGAAACCAGAAAAAATCTCCGCCTACCGATTCTTTCGGCCGGAAAAGAATGAATGATTCGGGCAATGCAGATTCTATTCCCTTATCAAAACGCATCAATGCGTTCTGAATCCGACGAGCGTAATTCATCGAATCGGTAATCTCCTTGTTCTTGGCTCCCAATTGCAGATTCTGATTCTCCACAATAAGAGAATACCGAAGTAATTCATTCCTGTAAAAAAACAACAGCAGAAATGAGCTAACAAAAAGGATAACCATATTAATCACATAGATTACCTTGATGTTCGGATTCTGAAAAACCGGTTCAAATGATGCGTATCCCAGTTTGGAAATAAGAAACCCAATCAGACTCAGGGTACTCATTACTATAATTTCACGCAGCGAATCGAAAAACACAAGCGGACAAACACACAACAATATATTCAGGTATTCAATTCCGGATTCCGGTCCCAATAAAAACGAAACGCCGTTAAAAAACACCAGAAAGAAGGTCAGACAGAACCACCGTGCAATACGGTAATACCNNAGGGAATTAAATACGAGTGTTAAAACAAGAATAAGTTGTCCGCTCAGGTTGGTGACAAGAAAAACAACCGGACTTCCCTTTGCGAGATTAATGACCAACAAAAAAAGAAAACAGGCTAGTCCAACAAGTGCCATTATATTCAGCAAGCGCACTTTTCTCCCTTCGTTTGGAGAAAGTTCGGCATGAATACCATTCGACATCAGGCGTTGCAACATTGTTCAGGGCAGTGATAAAACCAGAACAATATAATAAAAATTGAACTGTCCGGTTTGGATCAGTTGATTGGTTTTGCGTGGAGATCGTATGGTCCGGCAGACTCAACCTTCACCTGAACAAAATCTCCAACACGTAGAAAATCAGCATCAATGATCACCTCATTATCCACTTCAGGTGAGTCGAATTCTGTACGACCAATGTAATGTTGACCTTCTTTTCGGTCGATTAACACCTTGAGTGTTTGTCCTACCTTTTCTTCATTGATTCCCGCAGAAATACCCAATTGAAGCTCCATTATTTCATTGGCGCGTCGTTGTTTTTCTTCCTGAGGAACGTCATCGTTTAACTTATAGGCACCCGTATTTTCCTCGTGCGAATAAGTAAACACNNTAACGATCGAAGCGGGATTGTCCCACCCATTCGAGCATTTGCTGATGATCATCCAATGTTTCGCCGGGATAACCGGAAATAAGGGTAGTACGAATGGCAATTCCGGGAACTTTATCGCGGATTTTGTTCACCAGATCGATGGTCTTTTGCTTTGTTGTTCCGCGTTTCATGCTTTTGAGAACCGGATCAGAAATATGCTGCAATGGCATATCGAGATAATTGCAAACCGATTCTCGTTCACGAATAACATCCAGTACGTCCTCAGGAAATCCGGATGGAAAAGCGTAGTGCAAACGAATCCAGTCAATACCCTCCACATCACTCAAGCGACGCATTAATTCCGCCAGCTTACGTTCTTTGTACAGATCAAGTCCGTAGTAAGTAGAATCCTGAGCGATCAGCAACAATTCGCGGGTTCCGTTTTTTGCCAGTTTCTTTGCACGATCAACCAATTCTTCCATAGGTGTAGAAACATGTCCGCCACGCATCAAAGGAATTGCACAAAAGGAACAAGGTCTGTCGCAACCTTCTGCAATTTTGAAATAAGCGTAATGCGAAGGTGTGGTGAGTAATCGTTCGCCAACAAGCTCCTTTTTGTAATCGGCTTTCAGCGTTTTCAGCAAACGCGGAAGATCACGTGTACCAAAATAAGCATCAACTTCTGGGATCTCCTTCTCCAGTTCCGGTTTGTAGCGTTCACTCAAACACCCCGTTACATACACTTTTTCAACGAGCCCTTTTTTCTTAGCCTCTGTAAACTGAAGAATTGTATCGATACTTTCCTGCTTGGCATTATCAATAAATCCGCAGGTGTTAATAATCACGATTG
The DNA here is from genome assembly GCA_002351955.1 of Flavobacteriales bacterium UBA2798. GTDB lineage: Bacteria > Bacteroidota > Bacteroidia > Flavobacteriales_D > UBA2798 > UBA2798. Next base: position 13,666 of record DEHO01000075.1, on the reverse strand, counting down.
AAGCATCATCTGCGTTGCTTTCGTGCTCCACATCAAAAGCATTGGCCTTTAACTGCCCCATCAGCACTTCCGAATCAAAGAGGTTCTTGGAACAACCAAGCGTTACAACATTAACTTTATTCTTCTTGAGAGTACGCGTTTTCATGCTGCAAATATCCGAATCTTTTTCCCATTCTCTCGGTATTGGTGTGCTTTTGGACTATTTTTGCAGCTTATCTCGCACATGGAATTCAAAATCATTTCCGATTTCTATCCAACCGGCGATCAACCGGAGGCTATTCGTCAACTCTCAGAAGGTTTACGCCGGGGTGAACCTGCACAGACTTTGCTGGGTGTAACAGGTTCGGGAAAGACGTTTACCATTGCCAATGTGGTACAGGAAGTGAAACGTCCTACACTGGTACTTTCCCATAACAAAACACTGGCAGCACAGTTGTATGCAGAGTTCAAACAATTCTTTCCGGATAATGCCGTGGAGTATTTTGTAAGTTATTACGACTATTACCAACCTGAAGCATATATTCCAGTTACAGATACCTATATCGAAAAAGATCTGGCAATCAATGACGAGATTGAAAAACTTCGTCTTGCTGCCACTTCCGCATTGCTTTCCGGCAGAAATGATGTAATTGTTATTTCGTCAGTATCCTGCATTTACGGTATGGGAAATCCTGCTGAATTCAGTAAGGGAAAAGTAACCATCAAAAAGGGACAGGTCATTGCCCGCAATCAGTTTTTGCATAAACTGGTAGATGGTTTGTATTCCAGAACAGAAGCAGATTTCAACAGAGGTAATTTCAGAGTTAAAGGAGATACCATCGATATCTGGCTTGCCTATGCCGATCATGCATTACGGGTTGTATTTTGGGGTGATGAAATAGAAAGCATTGAAACGATCGATCCGATGAATTACCGGACGATTGAAAAATTTGAAGTCTTCAACATTTTTCCTGCAAATATTTTCGTGACCAGTCGCGATGTAATCAAAACCGCCACCTGGGAGATTCAGCAGGACATGGTAAAGCAGATGGAATACCTGAAGGAAATCGGAAAACACATCGAAGCCAAACGTCTTGAGGACAGAGTCACTTTTGATCTGGAAATGATTCGCGAATTGGGATATTGTTCCGGGATCGAAAACTATTCACGGTATTTCGACCGCCGTAATCCCGGTTCTCGTCCCTTCTGCCTGCTCGATTATTTCCCGAAAGATTTTCTGATGGTGATTGATGAAAGTCACGTAACCGTTCCGCAGATACGTGCCATGTATGGAGGAGATCGTTCGCGTAAGGTGAATTTGGTTGAATACGGATTTCGCTTACCGGCTGCATTGGATAATCGTCCGCTTAAATTTGAAGAATTCGAAACTCTGGTGCAACAAATTATTTATGTGAGCGCAACTCCTGCCGAATACGAACTTGAAAAATCAGGCGGGGTGGTGGTTGAACAACTTATTCGTCCAACAGGCTTACTCGATCCCGTTATAAATGTTCGTCCAAGCGGCAATCAGGTAGATGATCTGCTGGAAGAAATTGCAGTGGTAACCGAACGCGACGAACGTGTGCTGGTAACCACTCTTACCAAGCGGATGGCTGAGGAATTGGCGAAATACCTTGAACGAATGGGTATCCGGTNNAGGTACATTCACTCTGATGTGGATACACTTGAACGAGTGGAAATTCTTCATGATCTGCGAAAGGGAATGTTTGATGTATTGATTGGTGTTAACCTTCTGCGGGAAGGATTGGATTTACCGGAGGTGTCCTTGGTAGCTATTTTGGATGCGGACAAAGAAGGATTTTTGCGTTCAGAGCGCTCCCTTGTGCAGACAGTAGGAAGAGCGGCACGAAATGTGAATGGAAGAGTGATCATGTATGCCGACAAAATCACAGATTCCATGCGCAAGACCATAGAGGAAACCAATCGTCGCAGAGAAAAACAGATACTGTACAATACCGAGCATGGCATTACTCCTACTCAGATCGTAAAATCACTGGAATCGCCTCTCGCCTTTGGCAGAACACGTCCGGAAGATAAAGTAATGCCCTATTCCGGAGAGGAAATCATTCATTCTGCTGCAGATCCTGTGATGCAATACCTTACCAAGGACGAGTTATTGCTCCACATCGAAAAGGTGAAAAAAACCATGGAAGGCGAAGCGAAACAGGAGAATTTCATTGAAGCTGCGCGTTTGCGTGATGAATTGTTCGGGTTAATGGAATTATTAAAAACAAAATAATATGCGTGTTTTCCTATTCTTCATTCTGATTGGTATTTTACCAGCCTGCAAGTTGAAAAAACAAAGCAAGGACAAAACAGAAGCAACAACTACTATGCAAAATCACCCGGAAGTAGAAACCATTACCGATTATCAGCGACCTTCCAATCCTGCATCGTTAACTATTGTAGGTGCAAAAATTGAAGGTGATCTGTTGCATATTGATGTCAGTTATTCCGGTGGTTGCACTGAACATTCCTTCCGCCTTATTTTTTCTGGCAACTATAAAAAATCCATGCCCCCACAAGCTTCAGTGTATCTCGAACACGATGCAAAGGATGACACCTGCAGATCATTGGTCGAAAAAAGTCTGATTTTTAATATCCGGAAAATGCGCTTTCCACCTGAAAAGCCCGGAACGCTGATCATTTCTATTGAAGGTTGGAATGAACAACTAAAATACGTTTATTAACTTTTTTAACTGATCTGTTTTCTTTAAATTGCAGAGAACAAAAACCGAATCTGCATGATCACAAACAGGACAGTCCGCCAATTGACTTTAATTGTTGTTGGCATCTTAGCCACTTTTTCCATCGGTGGAGGTATTATTGCGCTGCTGGCTCACAACTGGGATGATTTTCCAAAGGTTGTCAGGATCATTCTAAGTTTTATTCCTGCTATTTTGGGTATTGCTACTTTTTTATATTCCGAATCGAAGTACCGCGATTCACTTACCTGGGCAGAATGTTCATCTGTTTTTCTTGCATTGATGATTGGGTCTACCATTGGCCTGGTGGCGCAGGTGTACAACATGGGTGGTTCATTTGAAGATTTCCTTTTTGTGTGGCTGGTTATGATTCTTCCAATTATCTATCTGGGAAATTCATCGGCAACAGCTATCTTTTACATCGGACTTTCACTTACCTGGTTATACCTCACCTACCTGAATTCCTTCCGTTTCTTTTTCGGATTTGGCTCCGGCGCAGGAAACGATGTGTTGTGGTTCTGGATATTATTCCTTGGTGTTGTTCCTCACCTGCGCTATCATCTTCAGCCGGGTAGAATTTCTTTCAGAGGTGTAACGCTGGGTTGGTCCGTTGCAATTGCATTGTGTATGGCTGCTTTTATAGGATTTAGCGGACACCGTCTCATCAATTCAACACTGCTCATCACTCTTGTGTATTATATTGGAAAAGAATATTTCGGCAATGGAAATAGCGCCTGGCAACGTCCGTTCCAATCCATCTCCATACTATCCATTTTCCTTATGACCCTTATTTATTCAGGTCATGGTTTATTGCGTTTCACCTTGGAAAGAGACGGATACATTCAGTCCTATTATGGCGCATTCGATAGAGAATGGCAGGGAGAAGGAATACCTGCAACGCCCTATTTTTATTACTTCAATCTTGTTCTGCTGTTTGCCATGGCATTTGGAGCAGGTTATTTTTTCTGGCGCGAAAAAGAAAGAAATTCCGATTACAACAAAGCCATCCTGGTTTTTCCGGGAATGATTTTACTTGCGATACTACTTCAGCTTTTTGAATTTGAAACAACAACCAGGATTCTCATCAATCTTTATTTATTGTTCATGGCATGGTGGTACCTCCGCGAAGGATGGAGAATGCGACTCGGCTGGCTTGTGTTTTTTGCGGCACTTGTTTTCTCTACAACAATGATTGGAAGGTATTTCGATATGGATATTCCCTTCTGGATTAAAGGCATGATGTATCTTGGATTGGGAGCAGGATTGCTTTGGTTCAATAAAATTTATTCGGAGGAAAAAGCATGAACAGAAAATTCATTCTATTGATTGTTCTTGGCTTATTGCTGGCAGTACCTATTGGAATGGTGATTCGCAATGAGATGCTGCTGGCAGATGAGGGCAGCATTTACAAATTCACGCTGCAACCCATTGATCCTTCCGACCCAGTCCGTGGAAAATATATAATTCTGCGCTACAATACCATGATCGAACTGGACGAACCCATTCAGTTGCAAAACGGAGAACCCATCTATGTGGAAGTGAAAAAAGATGAAAATGGATGGGCTTATTTCAGCAATGTTAGCACTACTCCACCTGATCATTCGGCTTATTTCAAAACAACAGTCAATTATGGTTATGAAAGAACCGTCAACATCAATGTTCCATTCGATAAATACTTCCTCAACGAAAACCTTGCACCATTGGCTGAATCTTCTTACGCAGAACTTACCCGTCACGGCGAGGAATTTTATGCGGAAGTTAGTATTACTAATGGAGAAGCACTTTTGCGCGGAGTGTATTACATGAATCGACCACTGATCGATCATTTGCGCGAAATGCAGGTAGATCAGTAAAGATCAAACAGGGAATGTACCCCCGGAGTACGTTCCACTTTAAATGCCTCAGCATACATCACCTGAATCGGTCGCCCGAATGCAATGGCTTTTGCTTTGAGGTATTCCATAAACTCTTTGCTGCTAATGGGAGTCTGTGGTTCTCCGGATGAATCTTTTCCGGTATGGAATTGAGAAGAATATGCAAGAATACTTTCCATTTTCTTTTCCCAATACGGAGTGATATCTATTACAAGATCATAATCCTCTATCCGGTCTTGAATGTAATGGTACACAGCCTTCGGTCTCCAGGCTGATTGTGCTCCACCACCGAACTGCGATTCGATCTTGACAAGCCCTGAAAGAAAACAAGCACGTGAAACCAGCTCAGCTGCACGCGANNATGGCGATCGCTGAGTGCGGGTGCAAGAACAATCTCAGGACGGTACTTCCGGATCACTTCAATCACCTTGAGCAGTGAGGCTTCATTGATTTCGAAGAAACCATCTGCCATTCCAAGGTTTTCTCTTACATCAATACCAAGAATGGCAGATGCGTTTTGTGCTTCTTCACTTCGTAGATCCATGTTTCCACGCGATCCCAGTTCGCCGCGGGTGAGATCGATTATTCCTGTGGTTTTGCCTTGTGCCTTGTGCAGCAGAAGTGTTCCGGAGGCGGACAATTCCACATCATCAGGGTGAGCCGCAAAGGCAAGGAGGTCGATCTTCATCATCAGGGAGTTTGGGCAAAGTTAAGAATAGTGATTGAAAAAGGCCGCACAAGGGCGGCCTCTATCATATTTTGAATGCTTTCTTTCTTGATCCACTCGATGATGGACGGATCATCAGGTAATGTACGTGGATGAATGTTCTTAACGTATTTACCGGTTTCATCAATCAGGATTTTATGAAAATTCCATTTTACATCCCAATCCTCAACTCCATTTTCCACCTTGGTAGTAAAGAATTTATATATGGGAGCCTGATCGGAACCTGTAACCGATATTTTCGACATTACCGGAAAAGTAACACCATAGTTTTTGGTACAAAATCCTTTGATCTGCTCATCACTTCCGGGCTCCTGTGCACCGAAATTATTGGCAGGAAAAGCAATGATCGTAAATTTTTCTCCTCCGTAGGTTTTGTACACTTCCTCCAGTTGNNAGTGAGTCCGCACTCGCTGGCAACGTTTACAATCATAATCTTTTTCCCTTTCAAGGAAGCAAAGTCGAAGGGTTTTCCATCAATATCGTTCACTTTAAAATCGTAAATCGTTTTCATAGTTGCTAAGCTTGTTGCTGATGTTGTTTTCTGCTTTTTTGATTTCTTTTTGCCATCCTGCTGAAAAGCATACACAGCAGACAAAGAAAGAACCAATGAGGTAATAATGAAAATGGAACGCATAGTCGCTTTGTTTTTCTAATTAACAAAGATAATCCAAAAAGGTTCGGTCACTCTATGATGGTGTACCATTCCTTAGCCTGGGCACGGGTACATGAATTGAAGTGCCACCATTCGGTCTGGATCCCAAAGAAACCTGCTCCCTGCATGACTTTTCGCAATAGTTTCCGGTTATCGATGTGTTCCTGCGTCAGAATCCCCTCTTTAAGAAAACGAGCCTCATTGGCAGGATAGGCAGCCATGGCGGTGTCGTCGTAATTGGCGCCCATATCAATCGCTTCTCCACTTATTCGGGCAATGGTGATATCCACCGCTGCACCGTAATTGTGCAGTGATCCGTTTTTGGGATTGGAAACAAACTTCCCTTTTTCTGTGATGGGCAGATCCACCTTGTCCCATAGCATTTGCTGTATGCTTCGCGGACGAACACCATCATAAACCAAAAGTGTAAGCGTGGAATCGTGTTTTTTGAGGAGTTGTTGTGCCTTCGCCAGTTTTTTGGCGACATCCGGTTGCAGGTACAAACGGGTAAGATCTCCGTAAACATCTTCCTTCATGAAATTGTCGTCCCTCGAATACTTCAAATCGACCAAGATCGTCGGATCCACCATCTCAATCGCCACCAGTCCCGCAGCAATCAGGCGACGTTCAAGCTCGCAGGTATCTACTATGGGAACAGGAACGGGAACGGTTTCTGATAAGGTATCCACAACAAGTTGCTTTTCTTCATTCTCTTCCGATTGGGTTTCGGAACAGGAAGACAGTAGCAATAAAACAAAAATGGGCATGAAAATTTTCATAGCGCAAATTAGCCATTTTTCGTTTTGGTAAACAGTGAACGGAGAACGAGAACGGAGAACGTAAAACGAATCCAACATCCAACCTGTCCCGACCTTAAGCTTCTGGATTACCTGATAACCCTCAACTAATACACAATTACCAATTACCCAATTACACAAATACCTAATACCTTTTAACTGATAACCAATAACTCTTAACTGATAACCGATTACAAATCAAAAACAAGTAAATTCGCAAATGCATTCACCGCAAACCGTTTTTCTTGTCCNNCGACCTGATCATTTTGGGTTTAACGCAGAGACTGCACAAAGCAATGCCTTTCAAAAGAACGATCAGTCGGCCAATGCAGAACTGGCGAAGGAAGAATTCAACACGGTGATTGAACTGCTGCGTAGGGAAGGAATTGATCATTTGGTTTTTCCTTCGAGAGAAGATGTAACTACACCTGATGCGGTTTTCCCCAATAACTGGATCAGTATTCTTCCGGATGGCACGCTCATTTTGTATCCGATGATGGCTGTGAATCGGAGGTTGGAACGCAACATGGCTATTGTTCAGGAATTGCATCAAAAATTTCCGGTACAAACCATTATCGATCTCAGTGAAGCCGAGCAATCCGGACATTTTCTCGAAGGAACAGGAAGTATCGTCTTTGACCACACCCACAAAATTGCCTACGCCTGTATATCGCCGCGCACCGATGAAAAGCTGCTGAACGAACTGTCTAAACGGATCGGCTACCGCGCATTTGCATTCGAAGCCATCGGACCAAAAAGCGAACAGATCTACCACACCAACGTGGTGATGTCGGTGGCGGAAAACTATGCCATCGTTTGCCTCGATGCTGTTCCTGATACCATACAAGCGCAAATGCTGAAATCCTCGCTCGAATTGACCGGCAAGTCTGTCATACCCATTTCGTTTGCACAGATGAACCAATTTGCCGGCAATATGCTGGAGGTCCGGGATAAAAACGGAAAAGCTGTCCTGTTGATGAGCTCCACTGCTTTCCATTCCCTCGATACCGGACAAATCACTGAAATTGAGAAGCATGTGCGGATTGCCCATATCGCAATACCAACCATAGAAACCCTGGGAGGCGGTAGTTTGCGGTGCATGCTGGCGGGAATTCAAATACCTCGAAAAGGGGAGTAAAAGGTATTCGGTTGCCCTCTATATTTGCAGCCGACTTAACCTTAAACCATGAAAAAGTTAACCCTCCTTTCATTTTCCGCACTTGTACTTTTCAGCTCTTGTTTTGTTGAAGAAAACAAATCTGACGTAAAAACCGACAACAAGGACACTCTTCCACAGGAGGTCAATCTGTATTCGCACCGACATTATGATATCGACCGCGAGATCTACGCTGAATTTGAAAAGGAAACAGGAATTAAGGTGAATGNNTGTGATTGAAGACGATGCCGATAAACTGATGGTCCGTTTAAAAAGCGAAGGAGAAAATTCACCCGCAGATATTCTTATTACTGCAGATGCAGGACGCTTACTGAAAGCCAAAGAAGAAGGTTTGTTGCAATCCGTAAAAAACGAAACACTCGAATCTGCTATTCCAGCTAATCTGCGTGATGAAGAAGGATTTTGGTTTGGTCTAACCATGCGTGCACGTGTGATCGTAACACACAAAGACCGTGTGAAGGAAGGCGCTATATCAAGCTATGCAGAATTGGCCGATAAAAAATGGAAGAAAAAAGTATTGATTCGCTCATCTGAAAACGTGTATAACCAATCGCTGATTGCTGCATTAATTGCCAATTGGGGATATGATAAAACACTTGCATGGGCCAAAGGCATTGTTGCCAATATGGCGCGTGATCCAAAGGGTGGCGATAAAGATCAAGTACTGGCTATAGCAGCCGGGGAAGGAGATATTGCAGTTGTGAATACCTATTATCTCGGAAAAATGCTCTCCTCCGAAAATCCGGAAGAAGTGAAAGCGGCAGAAATGGTACGCGTCATTTTCCCTGATCAAAACGGTAGCGGAACACACATCAACATCAGTGGCGCCGGTATTGTAAAAACTTCACCTAACAAAGCCAACGCCATCCGTCTTCTCGAGTACCTGACTAGTGCTAAAGTGCAGGAAAAATTTGCAAAAGGAAACAACGAATATCCTGTAGTTATTGGTGTTGCTACCAATGAACTCCTTCAAGGTTGGGGCGATTTTGTGAAGGACTCTCTACCCCTTTCCAACCTTGGAAAATACAATACAGATGCGCTGAAGCTGTTTAACGAGGCGGGTTGGAAGTAAATGAATGTGCGAATGAGGGGAATGAGCGAATAAGAGGAATGAGCGAATGAGAGGAATGAGAGGAACGTGCGAATGAGAGGAATGTGCGAATGAGGGGAATGTGCGAATGAGAGGAATGCGCGCCCCATTTTTGGCTGAAGCTTTGTAGGACATATTTGAGAATGCTGAAATCCTGTTAGTCCGGTTCCGACTTGTTCTTCTTAGGTATCTTAAATAAGCAAATTTCAATAGATACACCTTGCTTTTCGTAAATTACCAGTTTTTCACACATTCACACATTCACACATTATTTCCGTTCACCTTTTGCTATATTTAGATCATGAAAAAGTTCGCTGTTCTTCTCTCCGGTTGCGGAGTTTATGATGGATCCGAAATTCAGGAAGCTGTTTTTACGCTGTTATCCATTTCTGAAAACGGAGCGAGCTACCAGTGTTTCGCACCCAATATTGATCAGCATCATGTCATTAACCACCTTACCGGTGAGGAGATGAATGAAAAGCGCAATGCCCTAACAGAAGCAGCAAGAATCGCAAGAGGTGAGATCAAGGACCTTAGCGCCTACGAGGCGGGAGATTTCGACGGACTCGTTATCCCCGGTGGATTTGGAGCTGCCAAAAACCTCACCAAATGGGCTTTCGAAGGACCGGCCGGTGATATTAACGCCGAAGTAAAGCGAAGTATTCTCGATACCATAAACACCAATAAACCAATGGCAGGCTTGTGCATGGGACCAACCGTTATCGCCAAAGCCTTGCAGGGAACATCAACCAAAGCCGAATTATCGGTAGGAACAACAACCGAAGCATCTCCCTATGATATCGGTGCTATCAGTCAGGGAATGGAAGCAGCGGGAGCCAAGGCTGTCATGAAAAGCATTCGTGAAATTGCCATCGACAAGCAACACAATATCGTTTCTGCGCCTTGCTACATGATGGAAGGTTCGATTGTGGATGTCAGAAAAAATATTGATCAGGCGGTGAAAAAACTGATTGAATTAGCCTGAATAATCAACTATTAAGAAACTCTTTTCCTTTCCTGGTGTTTAACTTTTGCCATTCTCGGCATTGACTCTTACTTTTACATAAACATCTTTCTTATGGCTATCGCATTAGTGCCGCTCAAAAAATCCGGAATTGAATCCTGTGATCTGCTGATCATGGTTAAAAACCGTCAGCAATTAAATCATCACAAAGAACTATCCGGCCACATCACTTTGCTTACAGAAAAACTGAAAGCAGAAAAAAGTGAACTGATAACCTTTTACCAGGGTAGCAGAAAAATTGTTGTGGGGATGTTTTTTAATAAAGATAAAGACCGCTCCTACAAACTCGAGAACATCCGTGCCTTCGGAAACCGTATCGGAAAACAATTCAACGCATTAAAATCTTCGGAAATAGCGATTGTCGGACTCAAAGAAGTTTTTTCCAAGGAAGAAAATTTCGCGTTGCTTGAAGGACTTGAATTGGGGAATTATCAATTTCTAAAATACAAGAGCAAAAAAACGGATGCATATACACTGAAAAGCATTCAACTCGAAGCAGGCACATTAACCGAAACTGAAATCCGTGAGTTCAGTACTTTGATGGATGCTGTTACGTTAACCAAAGATTTGGTAAATGAACCGGTGATTACTTTGGATGCTGTTAAATTCTCAAAGGAAATTGAGAAGGCTGGAAAAGCTAACGGATTCAGTGTTGAAGTTTTCAATAAAAGCAAAATTCAGTCGCTCAATATGGGAGGTCTATTGGGTGTGAATATGGGAAGTGAAGTCCCTCCTACTTTCAATATACTCACTTACAAACCCCGTGGAGCAAAAAACACGAAGCCACTCATTTTTGTTGGCAAAGGAGTTGTTTACGATACCGGAGGTTATTCGCTTAAAGTGGGTGGTGTAATGCAAACCATGAAATGCGATATGGCCGGAGCTGCTGCTGTTGTTGGAGCGATTTCTGCTATTGCTAAAAATAAACTTCCGGTTTATGTAATCGGACTCATTCCTGCAACAGACAACCGCATTAACAGTCATGCGCTGGTTGTGGATGATGTGATTACCATGCACGATGGTACTACGGTGGAAGTGCAGAATACCGATGCAGAAGGTCGTCTGATTCTTGCGGATGCATTAGCGTATGCCAAAAAATTCAAACCCGAATTGGTGATCGATCTTGCCACGCTCACAGGTGCTGCAGCAATGATTACCGGTCAGTATGGAAGCGCCGTAATGGGCAATGAAAGCAAGTACAAAAAAGAACTCATAGAAACCGGCGATGAAACCTACGAACGTCTTGCGGAAATGCCGTTCTGGAGAGAATACGATGATCTGATCAAGAGCGATATTGCAGATATCCGAAATGTTGGAGGTCCAACAGGCGGAGCAATCACTGCCGGTAAGTTCCTTGCACGCTTTACGGATTACAACTGGATCCACCTTGACATCGCAGGACCTGCGTTCTTAAAAGATGCAAAGGACTACCACCACAAAGGAGGATCCGGAGTTGGAGTGCGTCTCCTCTACCACTTCACCAAAAAATTCGTGAAGCGAAGACCGTAACCGGGGGCTTCAGTCCCCGGGATAGCTAAGCGAAGACCGTAACCGGGGGCTTAAGTCCCCGGAATAGTAGATGGGGGCTTCAGTCCCCGGATCTTAAAAGAAAACAACCAATAACCGTAACCGGGGACTTTAGTCCCCGGCTAAAAAAAAAAATGTCAACACTAGTCCTCGTCCGTCACGGACAATCAGCCTGGAACCTCGAAAACCGCTTCACCGGATGGGTGGATGTCGATCTTACCGCTGAGGGTGAGGCCCAGGCCCGCCAGGCGGGCGCCTTTCTGGCTGCGAGCGGGGTTCCGTTCGATAAGCTCTACACCTCGGTGCAAACCCGCGCGATCCGCACTGGCAATCTGGCGCTGGCGGCCGCTGGGCTTGCCTGGCTGCCGGTGGCGCGCGATTGGCGGCTCAATGAGCGCCATTACGGCGCGCTCACTGGGCTCGATAAGGCCGAAACCGCAGCCAAGCATGGCGATGAGCAAGTGAAGATCTGGCGGCGCTCGTATGATGTGCCGCCGCCGCCGCTGGAGACGGGGTCTGAGTTCGATCTTTCCAAGGATCGCCGCTATGCCGGCGTGCCCGTGCCGGCCACGGAATCGCTGAAGCTGACGCTCGAGCGCGTGCTGCCCTACTGGGAGGCGGCGGTTGCGCCGGATTTGAAGGCGGGCAAAAATCTCGTCATCGCCGCGCACGGCAATTCGCTGCGCGCGATCGTGAAGCATTTGTTTGGCGTGCCGGACGATCAAATCGTCGGCGTGGAAATCCCCACCGGTAATCCGATGCTGATTGAGCTTGATCCGGGCCTCAAGCCGAAAAGCGTGCGCTATCTGGACGAGAAGCGCGCGGAAAAGCTGCCGCCGCTGCCTGCGTGAGCGATGCTGATTTCATGCGGGCCGCACTTGCCGTGGCCGCGCGCAATGTCGGCGCAACAGGGGATAATCCCTCTGTTGGCTGCGTGATTGTGAAAAATGGCGCGGTGGTCGCCGAAGGCGTCACCGATGTGGGCGGGCGCCCGCATGCGGAAGAAACGGCGCTTGCTGGCGTCGATGCGCGCGGCGCCACCGCCTACGTCACGCTAGAGCCATGCGCCAAGCGCACAAGCGGGGCGCTATCCTGCGCAGATCATCTCATCAAAGCTGGCGTGGCGCGCGTGGTGATCGCCGCGCGCGATCCGCACCCGTTCGCCGATGGGGCAGGCGTTGCGCGCATGCGCGAAGCCGGGATCGCGGTGGAGCTGGGGCTGCTGGAAGATGAGGCGCGCGCGCAGAACGCGGATTTTTTCGCGCGCTGGGATAAGGGCTGAGCGCTCCGCTGTGGCGTTATCTCAGCAGGCTTTTCAGCGCGGCGTCCGGCGTTGCGCCTTCCACATGGATGCGCCCCCACAGTCCCAGAAACAGCAGCGGCCAGCGGCGCTCGGCGTGGGCGTCATCGGTGAAGATCGTGCGCACGGTGTCGGCGTCAATCGCGGCGGCGATGGCTTCAACGCTGGCGAGGCTTTCGCCCAGTTCGCGCGCGCGCGGGGCGATCCAACTCGCCACCGGTACGGTGAAGCCGCGCTTCTTGGCCCAAGGCGCGGCGGCCGGGCAGTGCCGCTCTAGCCATTTGCGGAGCAGGTATTTGCCGAAGCGCCCGCGCACTTTGAGATTGTCCGTCAAGTGAAATGCGAACGCGGCCACCTCCGGATCAAGGAACGGCGTGCGCCCCTCAAGCCCATGCGCCATCAGGCAGCGATCGAGCTTGAGAAGCAGATCGTTCGGCAGCCAGGTTGCGATGTCGGCGTATTGCGNNGGTGTTGAGCGCGTCGGGGCCGAGTATGGCATCCACTTGCGGCTCGGCGGGGCGGCCGCCCAGCCACGAAGGGCGCAAGCTGCGGCGATAGCGGCTATAGCCGGCGAACAATTCATCCCCGCCCTCGCCAGTGAGCACCACAGTCAGGCTTTGCTTGGCGGCGGCGGCGAGCTTGTAAGTCGGCAGCGTGGCGTAATCGGCGACGGGATCATCCATAGCCCAGGCGATTTGCGGGGCGATGCTCCAGAAATCTTCTTCGGTGAACAGCGTCTCGCGCCAATCGAGATTGAGCGCGCGCGCCACCGTTTCGGCCTGCGCCCGCTCAT
>DEHO01000015.1 GCA_002351955.1 Flavobacteriales bacterium UBA2798 | reverse complement strand
CAAAGCCGAAATCGTTTCGATGCGCAGTGTGGTTGCTTCGGAAAAATTCCAGCATTCGGATATGGAACTTCCGGTTGTGCTTGGAAAAACAATTTCGAACGAAACGTTTGTTACCGACCTCGCAAAAATGCCTCACCTTCTCATGGCAGGTGCTACCGGTCAGGGTAAATCTGTAGGACTAAATGCCATTCTGGTTTCTATTCTCTACAAGAAACATCCTTCACAGGTAAAATTTGTCCTTGTCGATCCGAAAAAGGTGGAGCTGACTTTATTCAACAAGATTGAGCGGCATTTCCTCGCCAAACTACCCGATACCGACGAAGCGATCATTACCGAGAACAAAAAGGTGGTGCACACCATCAATTCATTATGTATCGAAATGGATGCGCGANNGGCGCGTTATGAATTGCTGAAGGATGCCGGTGTGCGAAACATCAAAGAGTACAATGCAAAATTCATTCAGCGCCGACTAAATCCTGAGCACGGACATAAATTCCTTCCTTACATTGTTTTGGTGGTGGATGAGTTTGCAGATTTGATCATGACGGCAGGAAAAGAAATTGAAACACCCATTGCCCGACTTGCACAACTTGCCCGTGCTATCGGTATTCACCTCATTATTGCCACACAGCGTCCTTCTGTAAATATCATTACCGGAACCATTAAAGCCAATTTTCCGGCGCGTATTGCGTTTAGGGTTACTTCCAAAATTGACTCCCGCACAATTCTTGATTCTGGAGGTGCAGAACAGCTGATTGGGCGTGGTGATATGTTGTTCAGCACAGGAAACGATCTCATCCGTATTCAGTGTGCGTTTGTGGATACTCCAGAAGTAGATCAGATCTGCGAGTACATTGGTGGTCAGCGTGCATACCCGAGCGCCTTTTTGCTGCCTGAATATGTTGGTGAAGAAAGCGATGAATTGGGTGGAGCAGGAGATGATGGCGATCGGGATGATTTATTTGAGGATGCAGCACGCATTGTTGTCAGCACCCAACAAGGTTCGGCCTCTTTGCTTCAGCGAAAAATGAAGCTGGGATACAACAGGGCAGGACGTATAATCGATCAGCTTGAGGCAGTTGGCATCATCGGACCCTTCAAAGGATCCAAGGCCCGTGAAGTCCTGATTAAGGATGTGCAGGTTTTGGAACAGTTTTTGAATAGCCTAAAGAACAAAGNNACAAAGACACAAACTTATGAGAACCATCTTCTTTCTGACCCTTTTCCTTGCCGGCGGATTCAGCCTTTTTGCACAGGATAAAGACCCCAAGGCCAAGGCCGTATTGGATGAAGTCAGCAAAAAAATCAAAGGCTATACCAGCTATAGTGTTGAGTTTTCCACCAACCTCAAAAAAGATAAAGTGGATGAAAACTATAACGGGAAAGCAATTATCAAGGGCGATAAATACATCATTGAGACCAAGGATCAAAAGATCATCAGTGATGGTAAAACGGTTTGGACCATTCTTCTGAAGGAAAAGGAAGTCTATGAAAATCCGATCGATGAAAGCGGTGATGATGAGTTGCTGAATCCAACCAAGATGTTTAATCTTTGGGAGAAGGATTTCAAATACAAATGGATCAAGGAAGAAGCCGTTGGAGGTGTAACACTTATTGAGATCCATCTCTTTCCGACTAATCCTGCCAAAGCGAAATTCCACACGGTGATAGTGAAGATCAATAAGGCAACCAACGAAGTACACAGTGTGATTGTAAAAGGAAAAGAAGGCGATGTGCTGACGTACAAATTATTGAAACTGGTACCTAATGTGCCTATAAACGATGCCGATTTCAAATTTGATAAAGCCAAATACCCCGGTTATACGATTTACAAGGATTAATTCTTTGCTTCAACAGAAAGAGACCTCAGGGTCTCTTTTTTTTTGTGCTAATTTGGCGGAATGAATATCAGCGATCGCGACCAGGCCACTATCTGGCATCCCTTTACCCAAATGAAATTGCAGGGAAAACTTCCTGCTGTTGTTGGGGCTGAAGGGACGAAGATTTTTCTGGAAGATGGCAGTGTGTTACTCGATATGATTTCTTCGTGGTGGGTGAATGTACATGGTCATGCTCATCCACACAGCATTGAGCGAATAACGGAGCAGGTGAAAAAATTGGATCAGGTTATCTTCGCCGGATTTACGCATGAACCTGCAGTTGTGGTTGCAGAAAAATTACTTCCCTTATTGCCCGGAAATCCTTCGCGTTTGTTTTTTTCAGACAATGGTTCCACTGCGGTTGAGGTAGCACTCAAAATGGCCATTCAGTATTTTCACAATAAGGGAAAAGCAAGAACACGCATCATTGCATTTGAGAATGCCTACCACGGCGATACATTCGGTGCAATGGCTGTTGGTGGTCGTTCTGTTTTTAATACTGCATTTGAATCGCTTTTTTTTGAAGTCGATCACATTCCCGTTCCTGTGCAGGGAAGAGAACAAGAATGTTTGGAGGTGTTGGATTCACTTTTGCGAAGTCAGGAACCGGCAGCCATTATTCTTGAACCACTAGTACAAGGAAGTGCAGGTATGGTGATGTATGCGCCTGAAATGCTGAATGAGATCGTGAAACGCTGCCGTGAAAAAGGTGTGCTGATTATAGCTGACGAAGTATTTACCGGGATGGGTCGCACCGGGAAATTATTCGCCTTCGATCACATTGCAGAAAAGCCGGATATCATTTGCGTTTCAAAGGGAATAACAGGTGGATTTTTACCCTTGGGGTTGACAGCCTGCAAAGCATTTATTTACGATGCGTTTTATTCGGACGATAAAATGAAAGCATTGTATCACGGACATTCCTACACGGCCAATCCGCTGGCCTGCGCTGCTGCAATTGCTTCACTCGAATTGTTTGAGCATCCTGCAACCCAGGCATCCATCGAACGCATTACGCAAAAGCATAAAGCATTTGTAAAACAGTATTCGGGTTCGCCCAATTTCAGAGCTGTTCGTTCAACCGGAACCATTCTGGCCATTGAATTTGAAACCGGGAATTCCACTTCCTATTTCAATGATCTGCGTGATAAATTGTACGCTTACTTTATAAAAAAAGGCCTCTTGATGAGGCCTTTGGGGAATGTGGTGTATGTGCTACCTCCGTACTGTGTAACGGATGATGAACTGGAAATCGCTTATCAGGCTATAGCCGGATTAAGCCATCAACCGTTGACGAGTTTGTTGTAAAGCGCAACGTAATCTTCATTTCCTTTAATGGCTTCGCCGTTGTCATCTTTTGTTTTGGAATAATACTGGTACCCCAGTGAAATAATTTTTTTCGCGTTGGGAACATCTTTCGTTTTTACCAGGTAGTTGGCGTAGGCCATTAAAGCGAAGCGCATAAAGTCCTGATCAGGCTCCAGAAGATCGTTGAAATTCTGAATCTTCTTAACGAAATCAACTCCGGCATTGGCATTGTTTACCGCTTCGGTTTTGTTTTTCATTTCGAACTCGCAGATTGCTTTCACAATCCATGCACCCGGGTTTTCAGGATCGAATTGTACTACCTTTTTAAGAATAGCCAACGCTTTTTTAAAGTCGCCCGACTCATAATAGTTTTCGGTTTGCTCGAAATACGTTTTTTTCATTTCAGCAAAAAACTTGTCGGCATCCACTTTATAGATTCCGTTTTTGTCTTTTTTCTTGTACTTCACCGAATAGCTCAGCGCTTCAGCTTCCGATTTTTTGAATTCTTCCTTAGCACGGAGTTTCTCGTCGAGCGAAATGCGGTAAAGTGCTTTCGCCAGGTAGAGGTAGGGCAGGGGATCGTTTTTGGATTTGTCCTTTTCAGTGTACTTAAAAGCCTTATCGGCCAGTTTTTCGTACTTCTGGTCAACCCAAAGCGCTGCGAGGTCTTCGTATTCCTGGGCTTTCAGCAGGTTAGAGCCGGCATAAAGGAACACGGCAAGAAGGATCATCAGGCGTTTCATAATGGTAATGGTTTTGGTTTGATTGAGACAAAACAAATATAATGCCTGAAAACGAAAAGCCGCGATAATATTGAAGGAATAAATCACACCCGCTTGTTAGCACAGTGGGGGATTTGGGTATTTTTGCCGCATGGCCTCCATAAAACAGATCTCAGAACGTATCAGTTACAAACAACACGAGGGCTTTTCGACAGTAGTCATCTCACCACGACTTGATGACCGTAAACAGCTGTTGCTCACTTTTTGGGTGTTTGCATGGACATTCTCCGGACTCCTCTTTATCGCGCAATTGTTCCTCGATTACCCTGTGGAAATGAAGCGGATGATTGTCGCGTTTCTGGTTTTCTGGCTGTATTACGAGTACCGGATCGGATATGTGTGGCTGTGGAGAAGAAAAGGAGTGGAGCTGCTGAAGATTGAAGAAGGACGACTGATCTACAAACGCTCTGTTCGAACCTATGGCAAGGCTTACGAATATTATATCGATAACATTAAAGAATTCGGATTGGCCGAAATCAAACCCGGGTTTTCGAATGTGCTGGCCGATTCGTTCTGGGTAATTGGTGGTGAGCGCCTCCGTTTCCTGTATCAGGATCGTGAGGTTCGTTTTGGTGTTCAACTCTCCGAAGAAGAAGCAGAGAAATTAAGGAAATTCCTGAATGAGAAATTTGTGGAAGAACTGAAACGTCTCAAGGAAAAGTCATCTGAAAATTAAGTTCAAGCTTTTACACTTCAAAGTTTTTTCTCCATCAGGTAATGTTGTATTGTTTCCCAGAGTAGAAATGTTTTTTCAGTAATGGTGTAACCGCATCGCTCGTAAAACGGAACTGCATTTTCTCTTGCCTGAAGAATCATTTTTTGGTGACCGCTTTCTTTGGCAATTTTTTCAGCTTCGAGTAAAAGTAATTTTCCAATTCCTTTTCCCCTACCTGCTTCTGCAACTCCCATAAAACGAACCTGTGCATTTGTGGCGTCGTTGTATTGCAAGCGACAAACGCCCATTGGTGTTTCGTTTTCAAGCGCCAGAAAGTGGATGCATTCATTTTCTTTATCATCACGCTCAGTACCCCGGGGTTGATTCCACGGTGCGCGCAAGGTTTGCCAGCGAAGAAGAAAGTAGTTTTCGATTTCCGACTCTGTTTGTGGCTGAATAATCCGGATCATAATACAGTGTTAGGGTCAAATGCGGTGGAGCGAACGCGAATGGTCATTTGTCCGTCGACTTCCTCTCCAAGTAAAAGCGACTGCGAACGATGGTCGGAAAAAACTTCGTCCATACTGCGAACTGCACCTGCAGGAATTCCGTTTTTGATCAGCAAGTCCATCAGCGAATCGCGATCGTACTGATAGAACAAAGGAGCAAGTTCGTCGTACAGCATTTTTCTGTTTTTAACCCGTTCAGGATTGGTTTTGTACCGCTCCAGCGTTGGCATCATCGGATCGCCCAATGTATTGCACAACAATTTAAACTGAGCATCATTACCAACTGCGAGTACAACAAAGCGTTTGTCGTTGGTAATAAACGTTTCTCCGTAAGGAGCAATATTGGGATGCAGCGATCCCTGTCGGCCCGGAATATGATGTGCCATGAGGTAATTGGTAGCCTGATTCATCAGCGAACAAACCGCAGAATCGTACAGCGACACATTCACATAACTGCCTTCGCCTTTTTTGTCGCGTTTTATTAAAGCCAGTAACAATGCTTCTTTCAGTTGATGGGCAGCAAGCACATCGATCAAGGCAACAGGCATTTTAAGGGGACCACTATCCGGCGTTCCGTTCATGGCCATAAAGCCGCTTTCCGCTTGTAAAACCACGTCGAAGGCAGGACGCTCATCGCCCGGACCAAATCCTGAAATTCTGCCGTAAATAAGTTTGTTGTTCAGTTTTTCCAGTGATGCATAATCCATCCCTAATTTAATATCATCACCCTCTTTGTAATTAGAAATGACAATATCAGCTTTTGCAATTTGCGCAAGTGCAATAGCTCGATCCTGCGGATCATTGAGATCAAGGAAAAGATGCTGCTTGCCCCAGTTCACACTGCTGAAATAGGCCGAAACACCTTCTTCCGATTCGCTGGGCAAACGCCAGGTGCGGGTGACATCGCCACCGGTTTTTTTGTTTTCTATTTTGATAACAGTAGCACCTAGTTCGGCAAAGAACATTCCCACCGAGGGACCTGCCAGCACGGAAGCCAGTTCAACAATTTGCAAATCTTTCATTCTCTCAAAGATGGAGAATTAAAACCTTTTTGCTGCGATTGTTCCCTTTGTTTTTATTGTTGTTCAAAGTGTTGTCNNTTTATCAAGTTTTCCACAGAGGCAACTTTTTCTACCCATTAATGGTTAAATTTGGGTAAATCTGCCTTGCCATGCAACCTTCAACGCCCCGAAAGCTGATTTCGGTGCTTGTGGGACTTGTTCTCGTACATCCTATTTTGGGACAAATTCCCTACAGCGCACCCTTTACCGCCGGACTAAACGGCTGGACCATTAACACTGGTGGATGTACTGCCGCCAGAGTGTTAACTTATTCCTGTGGAACGCTGACCACAAGCGCCTCTACAAACGCTCCAACCTGCACAACATGGAATACCTATCAGAACGGATGTACATCTACTGCGACCTCTCCTGTTCTTGATTTTTCATCCTGTAGTGTTTTTACCACAACAACCATCCAGGTGAGTTTTTCCATTTTCGGAAAAATTGAAAATACTTGGGACTATCTGTATGTCGACCGCAGCATTGATGGCGGAGCAACATGGATCAACATAGGTAACCTGACCGGTCCTGCGGGTGCATGCGGAAATTTGTACAATGGAGTTGTTACCCTGAATCTACCCTTTGCAACAAACCGTTTTCGGTTCAGGTTGGTTACGGACGGAACAGTAAATACCTGCGGAGGCGGAATTTATTTTTACGATCTGAATAATTTCGAAGTGAATTGCACTTCCATTGCATTGCCGGTTGAACTGGTTAAGTTTTCGGGAGAAAATTCTGCGCCCGGTGTTAATCGCCTTCATTGGTGCACACTTACCGAAACCAATAATTCGCATTTCGTACTGGAACGATCCAACGATTTCTTTTCCTGGGAAATCATCAGTACAGTACATGGTGCAGGAAATTCGCTATTGGAAAACTGTTATGATCATACCGATGATCATTTTCCTTCCACGGTGAATTATTACCGACTTACTCAGGTCGATTACGATGGCAACAGCGAAACCTTTGCGCCGGTGGTAATTGATAATACCAATCCCGAACCTGCTACTCTCGAAAGGGTAACCAACATACTCGGACAGGAAGTCAGTCTAAAGGAAAAAGGACTCATCATTCTCCATTTCTCCAATGGAACGAGTAGGAAGATTTATAATAATTAGAAAATAAAAAAGCCGTACCTCTTATCAAGATACGGCTTCCTAAAGTGCCCAAGACTGGACTCGAACCAGCATGCACGTAATGCACCACCCCCTCAAGATGGCGTGTCTACCAATTTCACCACTTGGGCATAAACATTTCAAAGAGCACAAATGGCGTGTCTATTCCGGAGATGTTGTTATTTGCGCTAGCAAAGAACTTACAGCTCCGTGAATCCTGACCGACTGATAAGGAGCGTCAGGACCAATTTCACCACTTGGGCATAAACATTTCAAAGAGCACAAATGGCGTGTCTATTCCGGAGATGTTGTTTTTTGCGCTAGCAAAGAACTTACAGCTCCGTGAATCCTGACCGACTGATAAGGAGCGTNNGATCAAGACGCTTCCTTCGGTCGGTCTCGACCAATTTCAGCATTTTCACCACTTGGGCATCGCAATACTTTCAAAGACTGCCTTTTGCCGGCATTCGGGCTGCAAAAATACATTTTTTTTTGATTGGATGCCCTCGGAGAAAAAAATGGTGTATTCGCAAAGTTGGACTCCAATCTCCTATATTTATAACGAAAACTATTGCCATGAAGAGATTTTTACTTGCCATTGTGTTGTTGTGTCTTGCCGGGTTTGCTCAAAATGCAGGCGCTCAGCAGTTTTACCAGGAGGAATTTGACGGGACTGTTTGTGCAGCAGGTTCGGGTTGCGATCCATCACTTGTAGGTTGGTCGGTCACCAATACCGGAACCAATGGTGCCAATGCCAATCGCTTTTTTATCAGTTGCCAGGAAAACGGAAACAATGCCGGTCAGTGCGGATCCGGTTGCGGTTCTGATCAATCGCTGCATATTGGAAACGTATCCACATCGCTCGCTGCATTTATTTTTTGTCCGACCGGCGATTGCGGTGCTGCCTACGATGACAGCAGTCCGGCCGAAGCAACCGACAAACGTGCGGAGTCGCCTGTGATCAGTTGTGTGGGGCAATCCAACATCACCTGCACATTCGTTTACATGGAGAACGGAGAAGGAAGCAACGACGATGCCTCATTTTGGTATTTTAACGGCGCTACATGGGCGCAATTAGATCCCATTGCTAAATCGCCACTTACCTGTGCACCGCAGGGTACCTGGACCAATTATTCCGTAACACTTCCTGCTTCTGCAAATAATAATCCCAATGTCCGAATCGGTTTTCGCTGGGTGAACAATGGAAATGGTAATGCATCCGATCCATCTTTTGCGGTTGATGATATCCGATTGATTTCAAATCCAACCACACCACCCCTTGCTGCATTTACACAAAGTGCAACAAANNGACATATGCGCAGGCGATCCGGTTACGTTTACGGATCAGTCGACCGGTGGTCCAACGAGCTGGAGTTGGTCATTCCCCGGAGGGACACCAGCAACGAGCACTGCACAAAATCCTGTGATCACTTACGCAACACCCGGTACCTATTCCGTTACGCTTACTGTAACCAATGGAAATGGAAGCAATTCTACGACCAGCACCAATCTGATAACCGTCACCACCTGTACCTCACCACCAACAGCGGCATTCTCTGCCAGTTTAACAACAATCTGTTCAGGAGATGCGGTTAATTTTACGGATCTGTCAACCGGCTCGCCTACAAGCTGGAGCTGGACATTTACCGGCGGAACACCTGCAACAAGTACGGTGCAAAATCCTTCGGTTACCTATGCAACGCCGGGAACATATACTGTTACACTTACCGTAACCAACGCCAATGGAAGTGATACCGAAACCATTACCAATATGATTACGGTGAACAATTGTTCAACGCCACCTACAGCTGCCTTTTCTGCAAATACAACTGCAATTTGTATCGGACAACAAGTAACGTTTACAGATCAGTCCACCGGCACTCCTACCGGTTGGAGTTGGTCCTTCCCCGGAGGTACGCCTGCAACGAGCACATTGCAGAATCCGGTGATTACCTATTCCACTCCCGGTACCTATGATGTAACGCTTACAGTTACAAATTCCGGTGGAAGTAATTCAACAACCACAACCAATCTCATTGTTGTTTCCAATTGCACCGTTCCGGTTGCTTCTTTTACACCTTCTGCAACCAACCTGTGCGCAGGAGCATGTGTTACCTTCAATAACACCAGTACAGATGCAACACTCTACAACTGGACATTCCCCGGAGGAACACCATCGAGTTCGACTCTTCAGAATCCCGGTACGATATGTTTCAATACACCGGGTTCATACCAGGTTGTGCTTACGGTGAGTGATGGAATAACATCCAGTTCCACAACGTCAACGATAACTGTAAATCCGAATCCAACCGTTTTTGCCAATGCAGATACAACCATCGATATTGGTAACTCCGCCATTTTAACTGCTGTCGCAACCGGATTGGGTACCTATATCTGGACACCCTCAACAGGATTGTCATCGCCCGGTTCAGCAACAACAACTGCTGCTCCCTTAACAACTACAACCTATACCGTGACCTTCACCGAAAATGGATGTTCGGCAACCGATCAGGTCACTGTTTTTGTTAATGTGATAGAAGGAATCGGCGTTCCCAATGCTTTTTCTCCCAATAACGATGGAATAAACGATGTGCTGATGGTGTATGGTCAGGGAATTCAGGGCGTGACGTTTATCGTTTACAATCGTTACGGACAAAAAATGTTTGAGACGAACGATCCGAATATTGGGTGGGATGGAAAATACGATCAGAAGATGGTGAATACCGGTGTCTTCGTCTGGTATCTGGAATATTCGCTGGTGTCGGGCGCAAGCGGAACTCTGAAAGGAAATGTTACTCTAACACGTTAATTCCAAACCGAAGAAATCATGCAAAAAGTAAAAATCATATTTTCTGCGATGCTCCTCGGATGGAGTGTTCAGGTTTTTGGTCAGCAGGATATTCATTTCTCTCAGTTTTATACTGCGTCCGCCTATATCAATCCGGCAACAGCGGGAATGTTCAATGGCGATATCCGCGGCGTGATGAATTACCGTTCGCAATGGAAATCGGTAAGCGAACCTTTTACAACATTTACCGGATCTGTTGATGCCCGTGTTGCAAATGGCAGTGAAGGTTTTTTGAGTATTGGCGGCGTTTTCTACAATGATAAAGCAGGATCTGCAAAATTGACATCCGGTCAGTACGGACTCAACATTGCGTGGGCAGCAAAACTAAAAGAGGGGATGTACTGGACATTCGGTGTACAACCTTCATTGCTGACCAAAAGCATTAACGGAGCAGATTTGTATTACGGCAATCAATGGATAGGAACAGAATTCAGTTCTGCAGTTGCCAATAATGAAACTTTTGTGAACGATAAATTCATGGCCTTTGATGTAAGTGCAGGATCGTATTGGTTGTATCGTCCCCATAAGGAAACTGCTTATTATCTGGGTTTAGCAGGAGCGCACTTAACTCGTCCGAATGTAAGTTTTCTTGGCACCAAGGATAAGATGCTGATGAAATTCACTTTTCATGGCGGAGCTGAATTTGAACTATCAAATTCCAACATGGCGATCCTTCCCAATTTCCTTGTGAAAATGCAGGGCGTAAACCGTATTATCAATTTTGGTAGCGATGTGAAATACATTATTCAGAAACAATCGCATTACACCGGATATTCCAATGAGATTTCTGCAGGATTGGGTGCGTATTACCGCGTGGGAGATGCGTTTTGGGGAGCGTTACAGTTTAACTGGACAGGCTTCACCCTTGCATTCAGTTATGATATTAATCTGTCAAATCTATCCGTTGCCACCAATGGAAATGGCGGAATGGAAATGATGCTGATGTACCGTGCAGGAATTGGTGCCGGTAAAGGGAAATCGACCCGATTGTTATTAAGAAAAAATCCCGCAGATCGCGGGATTTTTTTTTGATTCTATTTTCCGAAGTGCATCCGTATTCCGAATTGAAATTCATACATCATTATCGGCGAACGAAAAACGTAGGCGATGTGATGTTGATGTCTTTCCTGAGTAACCGTGTTGACGAAATCAACATTGAAAGGAGATTTATCAGCAGAGGTGCCATGATGACCTGCATGTGTTTGCAGATTCTGATCGTCCATATCCACACTCATGTATTCCACTTTTCCTCCGGTGCGAAATCCTCCTGAGAAGAAAACGGAAAAATCCATGGCGCAATCGGAATGCTCGCCTTTATTGATGAGTGAAGTCAAGGAGATTTCCACTCCTGCACCGGCATAGGTGGTCCAGGTATTGTCCTTTTTCAGGAAATGAGTTTCCAATGCCTCGCAATTGGTTTCGTCTTCCGGATCCCAGATGTTGAGTGAGGTTTGGAAAAAGGTAACGCCACCGGTGACTTCAGCATAGGGACGAACGGCGCTTGCATAGGGTCTGAAATCGTATTTGAAACGCATATTCGGACTTAAGTAATAATTGCTGATGGTCATATCCGCAATAAAACGCGAGCCATCTTGTGTGGCAAAATCGATCTTGGAGTTTTTGTTTCCGTAATTGCCGTATGCAAAGGAAAAACCAAGCTGTAGTCGCGATCCTTTTAAGGGACCATAAGCATGGATGTCGAATCCATTTACTCCATCGAGTTGCGGACGCATTGCCGACAGCGGGTAATTGTTCAGATAACTAAAGCTATAGCTGAATAAAGGTTTTTCATAGTGAGCTTCTGCGTTAAACGAAAACAGAGCCACGAACAATAGGGTAGATAGTTTTTTCATACAACCGGTTTTGCTTTAAAAAGGTAGCAAAAATTATTCCTGAATGAACACCAGTTTAACGGTTTTAACAAATGTTGGGAAAAACAGTCTGCATAAATAGACTCCACTGCTCAGTTCAGGAACATGAATTGAAACACCGTTTTGAATGGAATACCCGGATGGCGTGCTGTACAAGATCTGCTTGCCCTGGATATCAATCAGCTCAATTCCGCATTCAAGTTGTTGAGGTATATCCCATTGTATATATAAAGTTTGATTGTTTAGGATTATTGTTCCACTTTCAGCAATTGCATCATTTGTACCCGTGGGCGCAAAAACATACACAGTTGCCATTGCTGTGTCGGAAGGACAAACGCTGTTTTCTGCAAGGAGCAACACCTGATAAATTCCGGACTGATTATAAAGATGCCATGGAGCCGGATCGGTTGAAAAAGTGCTGTCTCCAAAATTCCAGGAGTAGGATGATGCATTCTGACTCCAATTGCTGATTGCCAGATACGCACCCGGTAGGTAAAGCAAGGTGTCGTTTACAGAAAACGATGCTACCGGAGGATCGATCAAGGTTATTGTAAGTTGTTGTGAAAGTACATCTGTACCACTCGGACCATTTGCTGTTAGTGTGACTGTATAATTTCCACTCGAAGGAAACAAAATTTCCGGATGAGTAGCTGTTGAAGTAGATGGGTTTCCGCCAGGAATATTCCACAGAAAACCGGTAGCATTTGTAGATGAGTTGAAGATCAAAAATGGAAATGCTGTGCAGGCATTCATTGCCCCCGAAGTGAAATTAGCAATCGGAGCTGCTGTTGGTTGTGTAACGTAAAAACCATTTGAGCTGATCAGCAATGAACGTAATGATGCACCATTTACTGCTCTGATGTTGAGGTAGTAGGATTGACCAAAAACAAGATTTATTCCAGTGATGGTATCGCCTGTAACATTCCCTGTGTTTTGCCAGTTTAAAATACTACTGTCGCCGGGTGTTGTTCCGATGCTGATGGAATAGGTTTGAATTCCCGAATGTGGATCGTTTGAACTTCCCCAACTGGCAGATCGGTTTAAGTTTTCATGGGTGGTATCAATATCAACTGAAATTCCTTCCTGTAAATAGGCCGGTGTTGTTGGTGGTGTCCAGTCAATGTTTTGATCCTGACTCGCACTGTTGCTCCAATTGTTGGCGTTGTCGATGATCATTGTGCGGATTCGGCAAGAAGAATTTGCAGGTCCGTTGTTTTGATACCTTACCATTGCGGATGATGAGCCCAGCGAAACGTTTTCTGTTGTTGTTCGGCTGCGGTATACTTTTACATCATCGTATTCCATATTCACGTTTGCTGAACGCAATGAAATACTGTTTCCTGCAATTAGCGGAGTACTGTCTGTCCATTGGGAAACCAGAACATTGTTTACATAAGCTTTAATTGTGCCGCTAGTGGGATCGTAAGTGATTTTATAATCGTACCAGGTATTTGCAGCAATGGATATAGAGTGATCCGTCATAAGCGTAAAAACATCATTCACCACTTCGTAAATCTGACATTTGTTTTGATCGACTCTGAAATAAACGAAATAGGAATTGCCGCGGTTGGGTAATGATGGATTGTCGCAGAAAAAATGGATGCCGCTGCGTCGATTCGTTCCTGTTCCGCTCATTTTTCCCTGCCAGTGATAGAGGTATTGATAGGAAGATGTTTGTGTAACCGCCGCAAAAATATTTGTATTGCCATTGCTTTCATCCGTGTGTGCCAAACGTCCTGAATTAATGATCCAGGTGCCGCTTTGTTGTGTCCAGTCGGAGTGAATGGTGCCGGAGAAATTATCATTGAAAAAACCATGACTTCCATTCGCACGCCATTCAGTACCGTTGTTGTCCATTACCTGCCAAAAGGAACGAGCTACTCCACTGCCGGCATCCTGATCGGTAAAACTTATTGAGAAGTTGGCGGTTTTCCAGTTGTTGCTTGCGTTTATTCCTGTGGTTGGGGGTTGATTGTCGCTGGTGCACTGATAGGTGGCTACAAACCCCGCTGAAGTGGTTGAATTGTCGCTGGTAAAACGCAGCGTTATTGCTCCTGTTGTTCCTGTGAGTGCCGGAGGTAGCGTTGTTCCTGTAAATGGTGATCCCGGAAATTGCGGTGATGTGGTACCGGGACCATTATACACATACAGAAAATCATAATTGTTCTCCAATGAAAAAGAGGAGAAAGTTAAAGTAACAGATCCTGCGTTTGGAGGAGCAATGGTGTAGGTGTAGTTTTCGTTGTCGTAATAGTTTTTAAACCGCCCGCCTCCTATATCGGTTAGTGTATCTGAACAGGGAATGGTGCTGCAATCGGTAAAGTTATCGCTGNNATCGCATCCCAGAAATCGTTATAGCCATCATCATATCCCAATGCCCAAATTCCCATTCCACCAATTCCTCTTTTGTTGATGAGATCCATTCTGTCACGCATATCATCTGCTTCGGTAATAAAGCATTGTCGCAATCCACCACTATTGAAATTGTAATAGGTGCTTTTACTTGCTGGTTCGTAACGTCGGTTGGCTGCTGAGAAAATTCCCGGAACATTGTCGCGGACACTTCTATACGTTCTTGATAGTCCGCTTCCTGTTGTAGTTGCTGGAAGGGTATGCGAACTTACCGGCCATTCTCTTCCGTAATAGGGTAATCCAAGTATCAGTTTTGCAGGGGGAATTCCTTTGTTCAGATAATAGGTGATGCTTTTGGATAAGGTGTAATTGTAGCTTGTTCCGAATTGAAACAATGGATCGTTTGGTCCTGCCGTTGTACTTCCTGTCCAATAATAATCATAGCCCATTATAATAAAATGATCTACTGCAGTCATGTTTGCTACATCCAGTACATTATTCCAATCAACAGCATAAAGCACGGTGCTGACTTCTGATCCCGGAATGGCACTGTGCATCTGATTGGCAAGATCGTTCATGAAATTTCGGAAATTGAGGGATTGCGATGCAGGTAATCCTTCAAAATCGATGTTTACTCCATAAGCGCCTCTTGCTGAAATGAGATTAATCAGGTTGGTGATGAGCGTTTGTTTTGATGTATTGTTGTTTAAAAAGGTAGCGTGATCTGAAAAGAGCGTAACACAAAGCGTTACCTTTAAGCCGTTGTTCAACGCATCGGTGACCGATTGTGTTGTTGCAAAATTATAAGTGTTGTTTGCGTTTCCGTTCACATAATTTACTTCGTAGGAGAAATAACTGAAATGCGTGAGCAAATCCCAATCGTAATTGGATTGTAAACCATTGCTCCAATACGGGTGCCATCCGTAAATTATTTTATTGGGTGTACAATTGTTTCGCAAAACCCTTGTTTTTGGAGAAGGACTATTAATGGAATAATAATCTTCAGCAGAGTGTCCTGCTGTTGCATAGGTTTCACTTTGTTCCTGATGAATGCTTTTGTGTTGCGCAAAAATGGGGAATGCCACTACACAGAAAAAAAATGCTGCTGCTTTTTTCATCGTACAGGATTCACGAATCCGGATCTGATTTGTTCCGTTTCATTTTTTACTTCAATAAAATACAATCCGCCGGCCTGCTTAGAAAATGGAATTTCATTTTGCGAAACAACTGCGCCGATGGTCCAGTTTCCACTGATGATTCGTTTGCCACCTGTGTCATAAACAGCGTACTGATAAATTCCGGATTTCATATTCCTCAAACGAACAATTAATAGATCCGAATTCAGGTGCACGTTCATTTGCGGTGCAGTGTTGCTCTCAATGGAATTGCTGCCTTGCACGTAAATGGTTTTGGTGCTGGTGTCGGCCGGACAAGCATCATTAACGGCAATTAAAACTGCTTCATAAATTCCTGCTGCAGAATAAATATGCCAGGGATTTACGCCATTACTGTTTCCTCCATCACCGAAATTCCAGACGTATCCGTTTGCATTGCTGCTCAAATTGGTGAAACCAACAAATGCATTGGGAAGATAAACAAGCGTGTCTGTTACAGCAAAGGATGAGGAATTGGGTTGACTTACATTGATGGAAATGTTTTGTGTGATGATGTCCGTTCCTCCGGGACCACTTGCTGTAAGTTGAACCTGATAAGTTCCGGAAGTGGTGTAGGTAACTACAGGATGCTGATTGGTTGAATTGGAAGGATTTCCTCCGGTAAAATTCCAGGTATAGGTGGAGGCATTTTGCGATGTGTTTTGAAAACTGATGCTTTCACCCGCACAAATAAATGTGTTCTGAATGTTGAAGTTTGCTGTAGGAGGTAAACTGGGCGATTGAACAAGTTGTCCGTTGGATGAAATAGTGTCGGAAAGTAATCCTGCTCCATTTTCTGCGCATACATTGAAATAATAGATCGTACCGTAGTTCAGATTCAATCCGGTTACGCGAACGGTGTCGTACCAGAAATTGTCGGTCCATGGTTTTACATCACTTAATCCCGGACTTGTTCCGATGGAATACCAATAACGCGCAATTCCCGAATGCTGATCGAAGGCGGATGTCCAGTTTGCTTCGAGTTCATTGGCATTGGTTGTTGAGCTGATATCAGCAGCCGGACCATCATTTACCTGTGATGGCGCATCCGGCGCGGTCCAGTCAACATTCACATCCTGAAAAGCGGTGGAAGACAAGTTGCCTGCATTGTCCTGCACTATTGATTTCACTCTTCCGGATGGTGTAGTCGGATTTGCATTCTGGTAACGAATGTCGCCTGATGGTCCTATGCTAACCTGTACGTTCGGAAAACGTGAACGGTACACTTTTAAATTGTTTACTGTGTACTCTGCATTTCCGGAGCGAAATGAAATATAATCTCCTGTGGCAATCGGTGTGTTATCTGTAAAAGATTGGACAAGACTATTATCGATGTAAACCTGGTGCAGACCTGTAATGCGATCATAAATAACTTTGAAATCGTACCATTGGCTCACATTGAAATTGAAGTCAACTTCATCGAGCATTACAAAAACATCATTGATGACTTCGTACAATTGCACTTTGTCGTTATCCAATCTGAACCAAACGAAATAGGAATTGCCTCTGTTTTCCAAGGTAGGATCGTCGCAGAAATAATGCAAACCTGCACGTCGGTTTGTTCCTGCTCCTGCCATTTTTCCTGCCCAGTGGTAGAGGTAGCGATTCGAAAGACTTTGGTCAATGAATGCGTAAGCATTGGTGTTGTTCAGGCTTGCATCGGATTGTACAAGTTCTCCGTTTACAACATTCCATGTTCCCGAAACCGTGTACCAGTCGGCATGCAAAACAGGTAGATCAAAATTATCGCTGAAAAATCCATTGGATGCATTTGCTCTCCAATCCAATCCATCGTAATCGATTACCTGATAATATGCTTTTTGTATTCCTGATCCACCACTGTTGTCAGCATCGGCAAATGTTGCTGTAAAATTTTGCGTTACCCATGTTGAGGGAGTTGCTACGCTTGTGCTAGGAGGTGTATTATCGCCGGGAGGAGGTGGTGTGGAATTGCTGGTCCAATTGGCGACCCATCCTGAAGCGGTGGTAGAGCAATCGCTTCTGAATTCAAGTGTAAGCGTTCCGGTTGTTCCTGTAATTGTTCCCGGCGAATTAGTACCTGTATAGGTGCCGATGCGTGGTGCATTGATGGAGTTGCCGTCGTAAACAAATAAGTAATCCCAATTGGCCTCAGTGTTGAATGATGAAAATGTAATGGTAACAGAAGTAGCTCCTGCAGGTGCAATGGTGGTAATGTAGCGTTCGTCGTTCGCGTAATTTCCTCCTGCGCCACCGGAATCGTAAATCGTTCCACTGCCTGCTGTTAATGTGTTGGTGGTTGGGTTGTTATTGATTAATCGGTAATACAATTCCCAATTCCAATTTATACCGGGATCGGTGTGTGTTTGGTTGGGGTAGTGTTGGTGACCTTTAATTTTTGTACATCCTCCCAATACATTTGTTCCTGAACTTGCTGCTCCGTAATAGGTGCGCAAGGGTGGAATTCCGTATCCCGAATTGCAGATGTCGCGACTTAATGCGGCGGATGCATTATACATTGCTGTGGTGTACCAACTGGGATTATTCACGTATCCTTCGTGTTCGTATCCGATGGTATATGGATTTTCAGAGCCAACATGCCAACCTTTGTTTGCTTCGAGTACCATTTGTGTTATTTGTCCGTCGCTCGAACGAATTACGTAATGATAGGAGACATTCGAATTGCAGTTTTGAGCCCATGATATTCCTCCTGCATAGGATCCCTGTACGGTATGGATGGTAATGGCCGAAACAGCGACACCATTTCTGGAACTGTAATTACAGGAAGGAGCTGGATTCCACAAGGCAGGACCATAATCGGGTGAACGCAATTGGCTGCCGCTTGGACGATATACGGCTCCGTCTGCATTTGTAATTCCCTCTTCCGAAAAAATTATTTTTTGCGCACTCAGAATCCGGAAGTTTTCTCCGTAATGCTCTTGAAGATCGATATTACGCGGAATGAATCCATATTTTTTCGCCTCGCTTTTTTCATTGAGAAAACGGAAGATCTGATAAACCTGCGCATCTCTTGCGTATGCATTTACTGCTCCCGAATCGGGGATTTCCGAAAGCTGAAATAAAACAGCTTCATGGAGTTTGGAGTTAAATAAATTTCCGGTGGACGGAAAATCACCGGCATATTGCTGCATCAGTAATTCATAGGCTTTTGCATAGGCAAGTATACTTTTTTCAGGATCTCCCAAAATGTCGCGAACAGTAACTCCGGATAAGTTTGAAACCAGTTTTAAATTCTCTCTGAAATATGATTGTCCATTTAACGTTAATCCCATTACGGAATAGGCACGTGGATAACCAATGCAACTTTCTTCTTCTGCACCATCGAGATGCATCATACGGGTTGATGTCCATGCAACTGCTTCCAGGATACCTTTTGGAACCGAAGGATGATTCATGTAAGCCTTTTGAAAGCTATGTGAAAGATTATGTTCGGTGTGATTGTGTGTTGCGCTGAATTGGGCTTGTGTTTGACTTCCTGCAAAAAAAGAAAGAAGTAGAAAAATGGTTTTTTTCATATCGCGTGCTAAGTAGTAGGGTAAAAATAGAATCGAATACTACAATACACAAGCAAAATTGGAATGTTTTTGCGGAATGAAAAATGAAACGGTTTAGGTGTGAGAATAAAACAAGACTGTTAATTTTTACTGCAATTCAATGTGTCCGGAAAGCATGCTTTTCTGGTAGTTTGCAAGAACTCTTGCTTAGCGGTCTGCAATCGGGAAAATTGCTCCTGCTTTCACAATAAAGGGTGAAAAAGGATAAGGGGAATCGCGGTCGTTGATGAAATCGTAAAGCAACATGAAATAGAAATACCTGTTGTATCCCATTTCATTTCGGAGTCCTAGTCCTGCCGCACCGATATTGATGAACTTTCGCTTGAACTGTAGTGTAAGCGGATCGTAAGCATCGGTATTCAGGCTTTCCAGTTCGGCATGAGCAAAGAATTTTTCCCCCATCAATAGGCGGGTAAATACACACCCACCATAAACCGAGGTTGAATAGGTCACTCCGTAAAATTGGTTTCTTCCGCCAAAATACTTGTACGAGATCCCAATTCCGGCCGACCATTTCATTGTGAGATTGTATCCTAAAATGGGTGATATATCAATGTAGGAACCGTAGTTTCCAAGGCTGAGCGATAAGCTACCGCCCCAATAACAGCGCTCGGCAAATGAATATTCCGAGAGTTCTGTTTTCTCTTTTTTCTTTTCGTCTTCCTTTTGTTTTTTGTATTCAACGTAATCGGGATTACCCTCCTCCTGAGCAGTTGCACTAACGGAAAACAGAATGCTGATCAAAAAAAACAGCGATCGAATGGAAAACGTTGGCTGCATACTGCGCATGGCTTTTGGAGGTGAGCGTTTTGGATTGAGACGGTAAAGATATTATCTGTTGAACAAAATTCGTACCTGTTTTACAGAATCCGTCGCCGGATAGCTGCTTAAAAGGTTTCCTGAGGGGAATGCGAATTTTTCAAGAACATTTCCGCTTGCACGGTAAACCACATCATTGGTAGGATCCCAGTCCAGGCTAACGGTGCTTCCACCTGCAAGATTGAGCAATGCATTGGTGCTTCTCTNNCAAAACACCGGTAGTTGTTCCCATGAAATAGAGATCATTGTCCCGACTAACTACTTCGAAAATTTTGGAATTCGAAACGGTTTGCAAACTGGTTATTGCCATTGAAGGAAGCTGCAATTGAGAAATCTGCAGATCGGTCCCTGAATTGCCAAAAAGCACAATGCTTGTACTGTTGTATTCACCGGCATGAATAACCGACATTCCGGTTGCCTGAGCGGGTAAACTATTCATAGTACTGAGGTCAACAACAGTTATGGAATGGTTGTTCGAATTTCCGCTTTTGCCCATTAACAGCAGATAATGCTCTTCTTCAACAAGGCGGCTGACCGGTACTGTGGTCAAATACCCATTGGGGAAAAGTCCGTAGGTTTCACTCACGCTTCCATTGCGGTTGAATTTTCTGAGTTCAAGAGATTGTTCGCCTGCCCAGAAATAAGATTTGGATCGGTCAAAATGCACATGTCTGAAATTACCGGAGTTCAGATCAAAGCGTTGTTGGGTGCCATTTATTTCCAATCCCTCCAGCGTGCCGGTTGTTGATCGTAACAATAGAAGTTGTTCCCTTGCGCTAAGTTCCAGTTGGCAAATATCGCGGGTGGACAAATAATCGGGTACAATAACCGAACCGCTCAAATGTGCCAAACGGGAACCGGAGTTCTCTTTTTGAGTGATCCAGACTTTTTCTACGCTTAATGGGGTTTCTCCAATTCGGATGGTCCTGAAAGTTGAGGGGGTGTTATTTCCGTCGGAAACTGTCAGCTTTATGAGGTAATCTCCGGAGGGTAAATAGGGGTCGGAAAGAATAAAGTTCCGTTGAAAACTTACAGTAGTGCTTTGGGGATCAAATTGCTGACTGGCAATGGTAATACCGTTTGGGTCAATAATTTGTAAGCGGATGCTTTCCAGTTTTGTTTCGTCGCTGGCTTCNNGGCAAGAGCCTGTAATCAAAGGGATGAACAATAAAAGAAATCGGACCTTCATAAGTTTATGGTCCAATTTATGATTTTTGGGGCTGATTTCCTTATCTTTAGTTGAATTGAAAAAAAACATCAACATTTGTTGATAAGCGCTGTTCATAGCTTTTCATGATTCCCGCAAAGGGAAATGACGGGCAGAGGGGCGGGAATGGTATTTTTGAGCTATGGAAGAACAGAAAGAGCGTCAGACCGACACCAAACNNTGGAGGAGGCTGTATTAGGTGCCATGATGCTGGAAAAGGGTGCAGTAAACGATGCAATTGACATCCTGAAACCTGAAAGTTTTTACAAGGAAGCACATCAGAAAATTTTCGCCGTTGTTGTTGATCTTTTTCAAAAATCACAGCCCATCGATATTCTTACTGTTACTGCTGGTTTGCGTCAGAAGGGTGAACTTGATGTGGTTGGTGGTCCTTATTACATTTCACAATTAACCAACCGTGTTGCCTCTGCAGCCAATGTTGAATACCACGCGCGAATTATTTCGCAAAAACATATTCAGCGCGAACTGATCAGAATCTCATCTGAAACCATAAAGAACGCCTACGAAGAAACCGCCGATGTTTTTGATCTGCTGGATCAAACGGAAGGTGAATTGTACAAGGTAACACAAGGGAATATCCGTCGCGATTACGAGTCTATGGATAAACTCATTCTGCAGGCGATCGATGAGATTGAAAAGGCGAAAGGTCACATGGACGGTATCAGTGGTGTTGCTACCGGCTTTACTGAACTCGATCGTGTTACCTCCGGATGGCAACGTTCGGATATGATCGTACTTGCTGCACGGCCGGGTATGGGTAAAACTGCTTTTGTATTGAGTATGGCACGCAATTCTGCCGTTCTGTTCAATCAGCCGGTTGCTGTATTTTCTCTGGAGATGTCGGCTCTACAGTTGGTAAATCGTCTTATCGCCAGCGAAACGGAATTGCAGGCGGATAAATTGCGTAAAGGAAATCTTGCAGAACACGAATTGCAGCAATTGCATACACGCATCAAGAAATTGGCAGAAGCGCCCATCTTTATCGATGATACTCCTGCGCTTTCAATATTTGAATTACGAGCAAAAGCGCGCCGATTGGTTGGTCAGCATGGTGTTAAATTGATTATTATCGATTACCTACAGCTTATGACCGCAGGTGGAGAAGGGAAGGGGAACCGTGAACAGGAAATCAGTACCATTTCGCGAAGTATTAAGTCCATTGCCAAGGAACTGGATGTGCCTATCATTGCATTGTCGCAGCTGAGTCGTTCTGTCGAAACCCGCGGTGGAGATAAACGTCCTATGCTTTCCGATCTTCGTGAATCGNNGTGCGATTGAGCAGGATGCGGATATCGTTTGTTTCATCTATCGTCCGGAATATTACGGAATCACCGAAGATGAAAAAGGTCAGTCCTTACTCGGTGTCGGTGAAATTATTATTGCCAAACACCGTAACGGTTCTCTCGAAACAGTTCCGCTGCGTTTCATTCCGCAATTCGCCAAATTCGATAATCTGGAGACTTTCCATTTTGAGGATAATTACTCTGCCAATAACATGCAACCCAATACTGATTTTGAAGGCCACTCCGGTGGTGGTGCAATCAATCCGCCTCAATCTATGATTCGTCCTTCGAAAATGGATCAGCTCAACGACGATGATGATATTGGCTTTGGTCCGATCAAACCAGGTGGCGGTTACGAAGAAGATCCTTTCTGATGACTTGGAATACGATTATGGCAGGATTTTCGTTATACACATTAAAGGAGGAATCAGCTCAAGGCTAAACGCGAGAAATGAAAATAGTTTCAACATATCATCATCAGTCAACCGGATCAAATCTTTCGGTTGTTCGCCGGTGCTCACCAATCACCATTTACTTTTCACTTTTCACTTTTTTTATTCTTTCATTTAATTCCGTTAAAGCAAATTATCTGCTTCTCCCAATGGATAATGTGCAGAAGAACCATTTGAAATCGTACGGAATTGCATATTGGGTGTTGCTGGGTAATGTTGAACTCGAATGGTTGCTGAATTACCGTGGAGGAAGTTTTTTAATTCCGTTTTACAAAACCATTCAGGAAGAATGCGTNNGTGAGTTATGAGGTGATCACCGATGCAAGAGCTCAATCGATCAGACTTGAAATCGGTGATCCGGAAGTGAACATGGAAGTGGTGAAAATGGAAAAAGCACCAAAGATTGCAGTTTACGCACCAAAAGGACATCAACCCTGGGATGATGCTGTGACCATGGTAATGACTTATGCTGAAATTCCCTATGATCAGATCTACGATTCGGCAGTGGTAACCGGTGCATTGGTAAAATACGATTGGTTGCATTTGCACCACGAAGATTTTACCGGTCAGTATGGAAAGTTTTACAATTCGTACCGCAACGCAGCATGGTACCAGCAACAGGTGCGACAAACAGAAGCAATGGCAAAATTTCTGGGTTTTGCGAAGGTTTCTGAACTCAAATTAGGTGTTGCACTTCGTATTAAGGAATACGTTGCAGGTGGCGGATTTCTATTTACCATGTGTTCGGGAACAGATTCCTACGATATTGCATTGTCTGCAGAAGGAGTAGATATCTGCGGTCCGATGTACGACGGTGATCCGCTTGATCCCAAGGCGCAGTCGAAAATTGATTTTAACCGGACATTCGCATTCGAGAATTACCATCTCACAATGGATCCGCTTGTATATGAATTCTCGGATATCGACGGATCACAATTGCACAACCTCCCCGAGAATCAGGATGTATTTACGCTTTTTGATTTTTCTGCAAAATGGGATATTGTTCCAACCATGTTATGCCAGAATCACACGCAGGTTATTAAAGGCTTTATGGGACAAACAACCGATTTTGTAAAGAAGTATATCAAGAGCAGTGTTACGGTGATGGGGGAAAGCAAGCAGTTTGGAACGGCAAGATATATTCACGGTACATTCGGAAAAGGCACCTGGACCTTTTACGGCGGCCACGATCCTGAAGATTTCCGTCACTATGTTGGCGATCCACCTACGGATCTTAATTTGCATCCCAATTCACCGGGGTATCGGCTTATTCTCAATAATATCCTATTTCCGGCCGCTAAGAAGAAAAAGCAGAAAACCTGATATGAAGGGAAAGGCCGTGTCGTTTATTCTGTAAACGATTGTAATACAGAACGAATATTAAAAATAGAATGAAATCACAATGATTATTTGCGATTATCCTGTATTCGGGTTATATTCATTTTCAAGAACTAAATTGCAAAAGGTTGACCGACGCAGAGGAATATATTGCAGTACGCGAAGAAATCACTGTAGAAGGCTTTTTTAAGGCAACGTTCTATGTCAATGATGTGCTTGAAATTTTCTTCGATCACTCAGTAGAAATTGTTGAGACTATTCATTTGCAAAAGATACAGGAAGTAGCAGGAAAACTGGGAGGAGGGAAAAAACTGAATCTTCTTTTTCATATGCACGAATTTTTGCATACTTCACCTGAGGGTTCTAAATTCGCAACTTCAGAAGAAGGAGTACGCTTCTCCAATATGATTGCTGTTATTGTTGATAATCTTCCCAAAAGGATTTTAATGAATTTTTTCGTTACTTTTCATAAACCAAAAGTCCCTACGCGTGGAGTAAAATCCAAGAAGGATGCATTTGATTGGTTTTTAAAATATAAGTAAATTTAATAGTTCAAATAAAAAATGTTCTTATGAATGTATTGGCCATTATCGGAATTGTAATTGGAGGAATAGCATTGGTTGTTGTTCTGTTCGGACTGTTTTCTCCAAGGTTTGTTACCATGAGCAGGAGCACAATTATCAATGCCGAATCCGACAAAGTTTGGAAACAGCTGATTCTTCAAAAGGAGTTTGTAAGCAATTGGTCGCCCTGGACCGGAAAAGATCCGAACGCAAAAATGGAGTACAGCGGAGTTGACGGAACTGTTGGAGCGGTTTACCGGTGGTCGGGTAATAAAAACATCGGCAAAGGGAGTATGACTATTACTGCTGTTGTTCCCGGAGAAAAAGTTGTTTCCCGTTTACGTTTCGAAGGAATGGGTGAAGCGGATGTTACACTGGTGTTGCAATCTGATTCCGGAAAACAAAAGGTAGAATGGATCTATAGTGCCGATAACGGCAATCGAATCATGGCCAGAATTTTTGGAAGGTTTACGGATAAATTCCTTGGTCCCAATTTCGAATCCGGATTAAGTAAACTAAAATCGTATTGCGAGTCTTGACAAATTTTTGCCTCGACTACCCATTACAATTTCAGATTGCTTCTGTCGATCTTATCGTACGATCCACCGTACATCACCATTTTTACTCCGTCCTGCGTTAAGAAGTCGTGTGGAAAGCCGAGTTCAATTTCGCTTACTTGGTTCAGTTCCGCAATATGTTCTTCTGTTGGAGAGGTAGTAAAACAATTCAGGCTTTCTGAAAGCTGCTGAACATTTCTTGTTATTGCTGAGGTATTTTTCGGTAAAAGCGCCTTTTGCATGCAGAGCCTATCTAGTCTTAGATATCAAATTCAGAAAACAAACAAGGCGATGTTAAGCTAAAGCATTAAGAAACGCATTAGGCCAAATAATGCGCTAATTCCAATCCATAAAATCATATTCATTTTAAATCGGCTAAGCGCTAAGAAAGAGACTACTGCCCAGGTCAATGCGAAATAGTCGATACCATTTATTGAAATTTTATTTGGAAATATCACGGCCATTCCAATATAAATTGTCAAATTCAAAATCACTCCTACAACAGACGCAGTAACAATAGAAAGAATTTGTTTTATATGTCTATTTCCCTGTGTTCTTTCAATGATTGGTGCTCCAATAAATATGAAAAAAAAACAGGGTAAAAAAGTATAGTAAGTTGTTGTTAACAGGCCAAGCATTCCCATCATAGCAGAGGAGGTATAGTGGTTATGACCGGCCATAAATCCAACAAAAGCTAAAACCATAATCAATGGTCCGGGAGTTGTTTCTCCCAAAGCAAGCCCATCGATCATTTGTGTTTTAGAGAGCCAATGAAACTTTTCGACACTTACCTGAGCAACGTAAGGCAAAACAGCATATGCCCCACCAAAGGTTACCAGAGCTGCTTGGGTGAAAAAAACTGTAATATTTTTCCAAAATTCAAAATCCCCACTTATCAGATAAAACAATGAAAATGGGGCGAACCAAAGAATAATCGCAAGAAGTAATTGTTTAAGTATTTTTGTACCTACCCCATAATTCCAA
>DEHO01000004.1 GCA_002351955.1 Flavobacteriales bacterium UBA2798 | reverse complement strand
ATCACCCGGACGCCATACTCCGCGCTCGGCATAGATAAATCCTTTTACTCCACGCTGTACACTTTCCCCGCCTACATCAAACTTACTTACCGATAATGCATCCCCATCGCGCAAACGCAGATAACCACGTTGATTTGATTTTGAAGCGATGATAACAAATGGTTTGGTGTCCAGTTTAATTCCGGCATAACCATTGGCATCGGCAGTTGCAGAACCTATCAGTTGCGATTGAAAATCGTAAAAATCAATTTTCGCTCCACTCATTGGTTGCGTATTCTTCAGGTCGCTTACAAACACATTAACAAATTTGTCTCCTCCTGCCTTTGCAATGATTCCGATATCGGAGATCAACACATTTCTGCTTACAGATTTACCATAGAAATAGGAATCCGAACATGGATTTTCACGTTCCGAATAATTGTAGTCGTAATAGTAATCTCCATCGTCGTAATCTTCGTAGTAATAACCGTAATCAAAACTTCCCCAACCATCTTCTGTCCATTCTTTATCCTTCCCGCTTTCGGGCAACTCCGTCAACTGATTGGCGGTGGCATCCTGATTATCGCAGGAATAAACCGAATACGCCCGGTTAAA
This sequence comes from Flavobacteriales bacterium UBA2798, assembly GCA_002351955.1. Lineage (GTDB taxonomy): Bacteria > Bacteroidota > Bacteroidia > Flavobacteriales_D > UBA2798 > UBA2798. The sequence continues at coordinate 8,345 of DEHO01000004.1, read as the reverse complement.
ACCAAGAGAAATATGATAGATCGCACCGGGTTCTGAACGTACAAGCGCGCCAATATCTACAGAGAATCTGTTCCACTGACCCAAATCCAATTTTCCTTCGGGATCAAGTTCAACCCGCTTTTTGAAAATTTCTCTTCCAACTCTTTTAAGTTGACTGGATCCATCTAAACTGTTGACTTGAAGAAACTGAACAATATTGTTCTGAAAAATGCGTGTCACTTTAACGTCAACAGCTTTTAGATTTACAGCTTCAAATGGGAACAACATTCCTTTGTCGGTTGTTGGAATGATATTTCCTTCTCCTACTAAACGGACTTGCGGTTTCAGCTCTTCAAATTCAACTTCCACCGTTTTTTCATCCGAGCAACTGTATCCCATTATATTTTTTACTCCGCGATAAACACTCAATAGTTTTGGTCCGGTTAAATGTCTTCCCGGATAAACCATGAGTTTATGTCCATCCACAACAAAACTTAAATTGTAGGAATCCTGAATGGTAACCAGTCCATTAAAATTCTGATCGGCTTTGAGGGGATCGGAATAGTGCACCACAATAAATTGTTCGGGTGTTTGATTCACATACACATCGGTAATCTTAAAATCACCCAAGGCAGGAACTTCAATCTTTTTTTCACCTGAGCCTGATGCACCGACAGCTTCCCCATTCCATGTTAGAAGAATGGCACTTCTTTTTTCTTTCCGTGCAATATTTTGTACAACAAAACGATGAATGTTTACTTCACCATGCATCCAATCAATTTTTAAGTCTTTACCATCCTGATTTGCACGTAATGATTTGTGGATAGCGGCGGTATCTGACCAATCGGCAAGTACAAACTGACCTTCGAGCTTCTGACGTTTCAGGTTATTGGGATCATAAGTGGACAATCCCTCGGTGTACACTTCTATTGATTGTTCGCGGGTTTTTATTTGAAAGACAAAATCGCCCAACTTACTTTCAACTTCCATGATCTTACTTAAATGAAATGTGACCACATACTCCGTATTCTGCTGCAACGGCTGGTCGGGTTTGAATTCGATGGTGCGGTTGTTGGTCCAGTAGGCCTTACCCTGAACTGAAGGACTCAATTCAAAAAGCTCATCAGCAACCGGAGTTTGGGGATCGCTTGGGTTGGGGTAATCAGCAACAAGCTGGATAACCACAGAAGACTGGTTGGAAACAATTCCTGAAGTATAAGCGGAAATGTACTGACCGAATGCGGGATCGATCTGAATTTGCTTTACGGTATCGCGGTTACAGGCAATCAGCGCGAAAAGGGCGATCAATAAAATGGAGAAAGATGATTTACCGATCAGGGAGAGGGGGGATTTCATGGTGCGTGTTTTAGGCAGAACAAACATAATCTACCTGAAACCAATTGCCAACGGGTTTGGAAAAGTCGTGGTAAATAATCGATTAAACGCTGTCGCGCCCCGAGTAAGTGCAATCCCGGCCCAGCCCTTGTCCTGTAGCACGATTTGGTAACCATCCCCTAGGCTGCTCCCGACTTTGTTTGATTTTTACTATTTTTAGCCTATGGTTTCGCTTAGAAATAGTGCTTTTTCCATCCTTGCAATTGTTCTGCTCAGTGCCTGTAATGGCAAAGGGGAGTCGGATGCTTTGAGTGAAAAAAACAATAAGGAAACCGGGGAGGTCATTACTCCTCTGCCCCGACAGATCCAAAACACGGTGGCAATTCAGCGGCATTTTTCATCCACTATAGAGAAAGATGAATTTATAATTACAATTCGTGGTGAAAATTATTTAAAAGCCAAAGTCTGTTTTTCCATCATAAACAATGCCGGTGATACTCTTTTTGTCAGACACAGTGATGGCAGAACTTTATTATCCGTTATTGAACCTGAAAAAATAAAGACAGAAGATCAGCAAATGGAAATGACCAGAGAGCGCATGAGTACCTTTTTTGCTGAAACCGGTTTTTCCAATCCACCTTATACTTTAAATGACCCCATTAAATCCGGCATCACCGGAGACAAAGAACTTTGGAAAGAAATTGAAAATGACAGCACAGCTTGGTGTTTCGAGTTTTCACTCAGTAAAGGCGGTGGTGTGGAAGTTATTTCCTATTCCAGATTGCGCGATACCATTTTGGTTTACGATTCCAGTCAATGAGAAAACTAATTCTGCTTTTCCTTGTTTGCGCTTGTCAGGCCGAACAATCGCCTAAAGAACCTGATCCGATTAATTCAATAGAGGAAAACAAGCCGGCTCCTCCAGGCCTGAGTTCAATCATTGCCATCACCGACACCAGGAAACCTGATGCCATTTCGCAAGCGGTACTGCAATACCGTATTAACACCAGTATGAATTCTCCTTTGCATTGCGACAATGATCTTGTTATTCTGAAAGCATTTGCAATTCGAGCAGCGCATGACATCAACCAAACCGGTTTTCTCGATACTATGATTCGCGATGACGGAAGGATCAGTCCGGGAGATGAACGCAAGTTGAACCGCCTTGGATACCTGGTTAATTATGTTGACGGTGAACCCTATTTGAGTGCAAGTCCAGGCTACCTGCTCGAGAGTTTACGTCCTTGTTTATCTGCAGGCATGATTCGTTTCCTTGAAGAATTCGAAAAAGAAGCACGACAAACTGCTACGCAAGGAGAACAATTGCAGATCAGTGTTGACGAGTTATTACGAAGAGTTTTATTCTGGGAGGATTTTATGAATGAGTATCACAATTTTGTTTTGAAGGAAGAGGTGAAAACCACCTATCACTTTTTTCTGAGTTTATATATGACCGGAACCGGAACAAGCAGAGCTTTTGATGCAAGAACATTGCATTTTAATCCGGAATTCAGAATGAGTTATGAGCGTTTCATGAAGTCGAACGCAAATTCACCCACAGCCAAATTTATTAGTGATTACTACCTTGTTCTGAAGCAAAACAATTTCTACTATTCAAGCGAAGTAGAAAACTATTATTCCTCTGTACAATCGCCATATTGGGGAAAATAAAAAAGCCGGATCAAAAAGACCCGGCTAAACTATTTTTTCAGACGCGATTAATAGTCGCGCTTGCTGAATGATTTTTTACGGTTTGGTCCACCGAACGATTTTTTATCTCCGCCGTAGGATTTCTTTTCACCACCGCCGTAAGATTTACGACCGCCACCGCCGCCATAGGATTTACCTCCGCCGCCTTTGTTACGGTCTCTTCCGCCATCACCGCCGCCGGAAGGACGATCAGCAGGATTGACGCGTAATTTGCGACCGGTTTCTTCAACCACGAGTCCGTTCAATCCATCCATGATTTGCTTAGCGATTGAAGGGTCAACATCACAGAAAGTGAATTCGCGACGAATATCGATACGACCAATTTGGTTTCCTGCAATACCTGCATTATCACAAATCAAGCGAACCAGCATTCCTTTGTTTACGCCATCCATATCTCCAACATTGAAGAACAGACTCTGCATATCATTGCGATCGCCACGTTCACGGCGTTCTCCACGATCGTTACGATCGTTTTTCATTGTTACATTGAGGTCTTCAGAATGTTTGTAATAATCGATAAAGCGATTAAATTCGGCAGACACAAAACGTTTGATAATGTCTTCTTTGGAAAGCGACGCCAATGATTCGTTGATTCGATCGAGGTAAGGAGCAATTCCTTTTTCGTTGACTTCAACTTTGGTCATGCGTTCAATGAGTGCAAAAAGTTGTTTTTCGCAAATCTCTTTTCCATTCGGAATCATTCGCTGAACGAAATCTTTCTTAATCACGCGTTCGATATCGCGAACACGGTTACGTTCCTTCGTATTTACCAACACCAGAGAAAAACCTGATTTTCCTGCACGCGCAGTACGACCTGAGCGATGGGTGTAGTTTTCAATATCGTCGGGAAGATTGTAATTGATTACGTGTGTAATATTACTTACATCAATACCACGCGCAGCCACATCGGTTGCACATAATAATTGCAAGGTACGCTCACGGAATTTCTTCATTACACTATCACGCTGCCCTTGTGAAAGGTCACCATGAATAGCTTCACAGTTGTATCCGTCCTTGATAAGTTTATCTGAAACTTCCTGTGTTTCGCGTTTGGTGCGACAGAAAATAATTCCGAAAACCTCAGGGTAAAAATCGATAATACGCTTAAGCGCGAAATAGCGATCTTTTTCACGGATCATGAAATACTGGTGCTCGATATTCTCGTTGGAAGAGTTTTGTTTTCCAACGGTAATTTCCTGCGGATTTTTCATGTAGTTTTTAGCGATCGAAGCAACCTCACGTGGCATTGTTGCAGAGAACAGCCAGGTGCTGCGATCAGAAGGCACGCTTTTCAGGATGATATCAATATCTTCCTTGAACCCCATGTTCAACATTTCATCCGCCTCGTCGAGCACAACAAACTGTACAGACGAAATATCAACCTTACGGCGATCAATCATGTCCATGAGTCGCCCCGGTGTTGCAACTACGATCTGTGCACCACGACGAATATCGCGGGCCTGATTATCGATAGAAGCACCTCCGTAAATAGCGACAACATTCGCTTGCGGAATATACTTTGAATAGCTCTGAAGATCTTTGGTGATCTGCAGACACAATTCACGGGTAGGACATATGACCAGTGCCTGCGTAGTGCGGTCACTGAAATCAATGTGGTGGATCATCGGCAGACCAAATGCGGCGGTNNCCGACTAGGTCGGTAGGCTCGGCAAGAAGTAAAGGGATTGCTTGTTGCTGGATAAGTGTTGGGTTCTCAAAACCCAGGTCGGACACGGCTTTTACGATCTCTTCCTTCAGGCCCAATTGGGCAAATACTGTCATTCTGACTTTAACTTTAGAAAATAATTTAAGAACTGGCGCAAAGGTAAGGATAAATATCGGAAACACCGCAACTTAGGTGAAAACAGTCGAGTCCTATCTCCTCCAATTGTTCTTAACCCCCTTTAGGCTTAATACGATACAAGTAAGTTTAAAGCAAAGGAAAAGCTACATTCGCAGATGCTGAAACAAGTCCCCCTTGAACAATTAAATGCGATGAACCGGAATACCATTATGGAGGTTCTGGGAATCGAATACACTGAACTTAGCCCTACCACTATCAGTGGTAAAATGCCAGTCGATCACCGTACCCATCAACCCGTTGGACTTTTGCACGGAGGCGCGACGGCAGTGCTCGCAGAGACTTTAGGAAGTATGGGGTCGACACTTTTGATCGACACAAAAGAGTTTGCAGTTACAGGTGTTGAGGTGAATGCCAATCATCTGAAAGGTGTAAAAAATGGTTTTGTGCATGCAACAGCCACAATCTTACATGCAGGAAGAACCACACACGTATGGAATATCGAGGTTAAAAACGATGAACAAAATCTAGTTGCTGTTTGTCGTTTAACTGTGGTAGTAATTCCACTCAAAAAATAATCCATGGCTCCTCCCCTACATCAGAAAATTCAGGAATTATTTTCAAAAAGAAAAGCATTCGTATTGTATCGCTTTCCCGGTGAAGAAGAAGTTTTTCAATTGGTGGAGGCACAAAGCTATCGTCCGATTCGTTACGATGAAATTGCAACCGAAAACGGATTTGTAGTTTTTCCATTTTCGGGTGAACAAGGATTGTTTCTTTCTGAACTGAAAGGTGAAAAGATTCCAGTTCAAAGGGAAATTCCTAAACCCAGAAGTATCTGTTCAAAAGAAGAATACCTGAAAATTGCTGAATCATTTGTTTCTTCAATTAAGGATGGTCAGTTTATTAAACTGGTACTTTCCAGAAGAGAACGAATTCCCATTCCCTCTGTTTTTGATCCTTTTTTCTTCTTTATTCAACTCTGCGAAAATTATCCCGAGGCCTTTGTACATATCGGACATTACCCGGGCTTCGGCACATGGGCAGGAGCTAGTCCGGAAGGGTTATTAAGAACTGAAAAAACGTACTACCTGACAATGTCGCTCGCAGGTACGCAACTGCATGAAGGTCGGGNNCGAAGAAAATCAAATTACAGATTACAAGTACGGAGCACCTTACACCCATCTAGCGGGACATCTTGCACATATCCGGGCCGACTTCAGATTTAAGCGCGAAACTGTAGAATCAACAGGAAAGCTCATTCAGTCCTTACATCCCACACCTGCAGTTGGTGGAATGCCACAGAAGGAAGCGCAAGCCTATATCGATCAGCACGAGGGTCATGACCGATCCTTATACAGTGGTTTTTTGGGTGAATGCAAAACAGATGGCGAAGTGCAGCTGTTTGTGAATTTGCGTTGCATGCAAATTATGGAAAACGAACTTGATCTCTTTATTGGAGGGGGGATCACGGCAGATTCAGAGCCGGAAGAGGAGTGGAAAGAGACAGAACAGAAAGCAACTATTCTGAAACGCTTTCTTGGTGATTTGTAAAATCAGGAAAACCTCCCGGTTTCAAAACAGTTTCCTCCTATTTCAAAAAAATCCAAAATCCTGATTGAGATCAGGATTCAGAATTACCGCATCTGACTTCGGTCATGTTTTTTGCATTTCCACTTTCCGAGCTTGCATAAAACTTATTTTATGCCGGTATATCAACGTCACGGAAAGATCCCTCACAAGCGTCATATTGTATTTCGCAAACCCGATGGATCATTGTATCATGAAGAACTATTCGGAACAGAAGGTTTTTCAGGGGTGTCCTCACTGGTTTATCACCTTAATCCGCCAACCATTGTAAAAGAGGCCGGGGAGCCATGGTCGGTACGACCGAAAATAGCGGTAGAAGATAATTTACGAGCACGGTCGTATCAGGGCTTTAATATACCTCCCACGGATGATTATCTGGCGTCGCGCAAAACACTTTTTGTAAATGACGACATGACCATTGGTCTTGCTGCACCGCGCAAATCGATGAACGACTACTACTTCAAAAATGCCGATGCCGATGAAATGATCTTCATTCACAAAGGCAATGGTGTTTTACGCAGCATGTACGGAAGTGTGGATTTCGAATATGGAGATTACGTGATCGTCCCCAGAGGAACGGTATATCAGATCAAATTTGAAACAGAGGACAACCGTTTGCTGATTGTAGAGAGTCATTCACCGATTACAACACCAAAACGGTATTCGAACGACAAAGGTCAATTCCTTGAGCATTCTCCTTTTTGCGAGCGCGATTTCAAACTACCCTATGCTTTGGAAACGCATGAAGAAGAAGGCGAATTTAAAGTACTGATCAAAAAACGCGGATTGATCTATCCTTACATCTACGGAACGCATCCATTCGATGTTGTAGGATGGGACGGATACAATTTTCCCTATGCCTTTTCTATTTTCAATTTCGAACCGATTACCGGTCGTATTCACATGCCACCACCCATACACCAGCAATTTGAGGGAAGGAATTTTGTGATCTGTTCATTCGTTCCCCGGTTGTATGATTACCATCCCGATGCCATTCCTGCACCTTACCATCACAGTAATATCGACAGCGACGAGTTGCTCTATTATGTGGATGGAGATTTCATGAGCAGGAACAATATTCAGAAAGGGCAAATTACGCTGCATCCCGGAGGAATTCCGCACGGACCACATCCCGGTGCCATTGAGCGTTCGATTGGCAAAAAAGAAACCGGAGAATTAGCGGTGATGATCGATCCGTTTAATCCCGTAAAAATTACCGAAGAAGCATTGGCCATTGAGGTAAAAGACTACCACAAAAGCTGGATACTTCAGGAATCTGCACACTAAGAACCTTCCACTCCATATATCAATCAACAACAAGTTTAACCTCCATCAATAAAAGATATGGAAACGAAAGACCTCACCAAAGTTCAGAACTACTCCTATTCGGGAGAGAAAATTTTCGAAAAAGCAAAAGACTTCCTTCCTATTAACGGAACAGATTTTGTGGAATTGTATGTTGGAAATGCAAAGCAGGCTGCGCATTATTACAAAACAGCTTTTGGATTTCAATCGCTGGCCTATGCCGGACTCGAAACCGGAGTACGCGATCGCACATCGTATGTGATCCAACAGGGAAAAATCAAACTCATCTTGACCACGCCCTTTGATCCGGAATCCGAAATTTCACATCACATCCGCAAGCACGGAGACGGTGTAAAGGTTATTGCACTATGGGTGGACGATGCCACTTCGGCCTTTAACGAAACCGTTAAGCGCGGAGCTAAACCTTTTATGGAGCCGCACAAGGAAGAAGACAAAGACGGATTTGTCATCAAATCGGGAATTCACACCTATGGCGACACTGTACACGTTTTTGTTGAACGCAAAAACTACAATGGCGTATTTCTTCCCGGATTTCAGAAATGGGAAAGCGAGTACAATCCTGCAGATTTAGGATTCAAGTACATCGACCACATGGTGGGCAATG
>DEHO01000073.1 GCA_002351955.1 Flavobacteriales bacterium UBA2798 | reverse complement strand
ATCAATTGCGCGGTCAACATTGATTGCTGAAGCAGGCAAAGTAACGAGTTCGGTAAGGTTACCGGACTTCTGAGCAGAAACTGTTGCAACAGAGGCAACGAGCAAAGCAGAAACGTAAAGTTTTTTCATGTTGTTTTTAGTTTTTTCAAATATAATTAAAAATTAGGGTATTGTTGGAGTTTTAACACTTGGATTTTTTCCACCGGTTTTTCCACGAATCTCACGCCAATGTTGAATGCCAACATGACCTAAAGCGAGTAAAGCCAAAGAACCCTCAGGACTCATAAGCATTTGAATCTGTTCTGTTTCCTTNNCTATTCCGGACAAAAAATTGATTAATGTTGGATTACAAGTTTACGGGTAAGGGTTTTACCTCCGGTTCTCAAAACAACTTGATAAACGCCGCTTTCAACATTGGCAACATTAACCGGCTGTGTGCTGATACCCGGTTGTACAGTGCCAAAGGAGCGGTTCCATATTATTCGTCCTGACATATCCATCAACACGACTTCTATAGGTGATGATTCATATAGTTCAAACGAAACCAAAACCTGGTCGGTAGCCGGATTAGGGCGCAGCACAAACTGTATGCCGTCCGCTACTCCACTTTCTTCTACATTGTTCGGATCCATATTATCCCAAATCTGAACATCATCAACAGCTGCTTCCACCAATGATCCTCCGTCAAGATTCTGACCCGGACGCAAACTATCCGAGGCAACAAATCGGATCTTCATATTATTTGTGGGGGTAACGTAATCAGCAACACGAAATGCATTTCTTCTCCATTTGCGATCTGAAGTTTTTGTATTCTCTACGAAAGTCCAGGTTGTTCCTCCATCATTCGAGATTGAAACCTGCCACCAGTCGGCATTCGGATTTGCACCACTTGGAGGATTATTGATGTACCATCTGTAATAAGAAACGGCAGGATTTACATAGCCAGACATATCTATGACTGCAGAACGCAATGTGGTATGCCCACCATCAACATCCGCAGTACCTAAAGCATCGTTCGGAGATGAGGCATTTCCGGTAACCCAGCAAAATTCGCCATTTAATGTCCGCTGATAATACGTTTGAACCGCTGTTGATGTATCGCCTGCTGTAGAATAGGAACCAACAGGTATTGCGTTGATCCACCTTCCTGTGCTTGCATTATCACCCGGAACCTGAGCTTGCCATGAACCTAGTTCTGTTGTAAAGTCACCGGCATCATCTGTTTTGTCGAGTGCATACCCAACCATAATAATGTTCGGAATATTGGGATCTGTCAATTCAGCTCCGATAGGAGTTACCGCGGTCATTTGATTATTTATATCTGTTGCTGACAAATAGTAATAAACAATGGTACCAATAGGTTGCGCAGGAATGTCAATGGTATACAAGTTACCGGAAACATTCGACATATTCCCGGAATTCCNNCATGCACCTGTATTGATTTTATAAAAGCACTTTACGGCACTCAGATAATTCGTGTATGGAAAATTCAAAATCAAATTGGCGTTGATAGCAATATCTTCAGCTGCATCATGAAAACCGAAAGTGGTATGGTTCAATTTTGCATTTGAAATAAGTGTAATTCCGTGTAAAGCAAATGCATCAACAATGGCCATACCATTTGGAGTACCATTAGTAAGATCCGCATCATCATCGTCGGCTTGTAATACATCGATCAAAACATCTGTAAATGCTTTTCCTTCATTACCGTTCAAAGCAGATGCCTGTAAACCGGGAAAAGCATCTGCAAAAAGATCAATAGTCTGATTCATATCACTACCGAGATTCAGAAAAGTATCCCACCAGGCACCGGCAATGATTTCACCATCTGCGTGAACTTGCCCAATAAGGTTAACAGGATATACTTTACGATTCATATCGTAACGACGTATATAACTATTTGCATCAGTTGTGCTTGTACCTAAACCGACAACCGGATTAATGGTAATGGAATAGGCCCAAAAATCAGCATATCCTTCATTCATTGCACCATTATTAAAGCTACTGCCCAGTGAACTGTAAAAATTATCATTGATTCCATGTCCGTATTCATGGTAAACAACATCAGCAACCGTTGCGAATGAGGTACACCCGTTGGCAAGTGCGTAAAAATTAATGGAAGTTCCATTGTAAAAAGCGTTGCAATTTCCGGTAGTTAAATCAACATTCGTGGGTAGCATAAAATCCATTCCCGCAAATGCCGGAAGCACTTGTTTGCAATGATCATGTACAACATTAACATGGTAATAAGCGGAACGATCCTGAATTGTACCTGCCGTAAAGTCTACAACATTGGCGCCGTCATTTAATGTGGTATTAAAACTTGGTGTTACATTATTCACTCTGACATTGCACCATGCACCACGAAGAAAAAATGTAGCGGGCTGTGGGCCTGGTACACCGGTTGATATTACACCTGCAGCATCCGTAATAAAAGGAGATGATGCTATTGTAAAATCCATATTGGGCATAGTAAGTGTTGCCGAACCATTATAGGAATTCGTTGGGTAAGCAACTCCCTGCGTAGCCACATCAATACCGGTTGGTGGTTTGTGCTTGTGATCAAAATGCATTACCCTGTTTTGTCTGTACAAGATCTCACCGGTATGCGCATCTACGAGAGTCAACATATCAGAAGGAACAAGATCATTGTCAATCGTATGCACATTAACCATATGTACAAGTTTATAGACATAGGCTTTGTTTTCAGGAACGGGCAAAATAAATAACTCAGGATTTGCAACAACGGATACAACCGATTCCGTAATACCTGTTTGCGCGTAATTGATAGCGCCACCATTACCAATGGATGAATTTAGATCAAGCTGAATGTCGGAAAAAATATCCGTACCGAACATTATAACACGACCGTCGTTTGTAAGTTTCACTGTCAGTTTACTCTCCAGAATTTTTAATCCCTGGTGACGTTGTGAAAAATGGACAAACTGATGTTTTTCATTTCCTGCAACACCCATTAATTCGAGTTCATGCAACGGAATATTAAACCCACTAAGCTCGTTTTGAATAAAGTTTCGCGCTTTATCCTCCATTGTAGCTCCCGCAACAGAAATAGGTTTTCCGTAAGCACGGTGTGGTTTTCTGCTTTCTTCATTGAACATCACCCACCAATCACCATTGCGTTGCAAAAAGTTTTGCCAGGCTGGTAATTCGCGCAATTCGGCCTGATAGTTTTTGTCAGGCATCCATTTGTTGTTGTAGAAGGTTTTTTCAAGCGACGATTTGCTCTCAAAAACATTTCCACCGGCAAACACTGCCAGAGAAAAAAGAATAAAAATGGAGGTAGAAATAATCCTCATAGAATCTTCCGGTTGGTTAAGGGCTTTAAATTCATCAAATATCTGCCCGTAACCAAACCGTATCCTAAATATTATCGAATTCAACCCATTTTGTTTAAAACGAGAATTCTCCTTGGTAAGAATCTCATGATGATTACTCGAAAACTCCTAATTATCCAACTGAAATACAAATGTTTACATCTTAATTGTTGATTTTTTTGGATGCGAAGTGATTTAGGACTTTCTCTCTACTTTTGCAGCCCATGAAAGAATATCTCGAAAAGGCACTTGAAGTCCTGAAAAACGGAGGAATTATCCTCTACCCGACCGACACCATCTGGGGTATTGGATGTGATGCTGGTAACCCGGAAGCTGTGAAAAGGATTTACGATTTGAAAAAACGTGACGATAGCAAAAGCATGATCGTTTTGGTGGAAAACACAAACCGCATCACACGACATGTAAGGGAGGTACCGGAAGTTGCCTGGGATTTAATCGAATTGAGCGATAAACCATTAACGGTGGTCTTTGATCGGGCCTACAACCTTGCACCTAACCTAATAGGCGAAGATGGTTCGATAGGTATACGTGTCTGCATGGATGAGTTTTGCAATCAATTGATAAAAAAATTGAACCGTCCAATCGTTTCAACCTCTGCAAATATCTCCGGTCAGGCATCACCACGTTTTTATAATGACATCAGTAATGAAATTCGCGTTGGCGTTGATCATATTGTAAATTTGCGCCGGAATGAAACAACGATTTCACAACCTTCTTCAATTATCCGCTTAAAAAATGACGGTCAGATCACCATTCTCCGTAAATAAGGACCGTCTGCAATCTGCGTTACACCATCCGGTATTCCAGACAATTGGAACCATAGCCGATGGTTGTAATCAGAGAGTATTTGTTATTGGTGGATATGTTAGAGATCAACTGCTGGGCAGACCATGCAAGGATATTGATCTGGTTACAGAAGGAAGTGGACTTGAATTGGCAGAAAAGGTTGGCAAAGCGCTAGGGGTTAAAGTGAATTACTTTAAAAATTTCGGGACAGCTCACTTAAAATACAATGAGCTCGATATAGAATTTGTTGGTGCGCGAAAAGAATCCTACAAAAGAGAATCGCGTAAACCAATTGTTGAGGAAGGAACATTACAGGACGATCAGAACCGCCGTGATTTTACAATCAATGCGTTGGCAATTTCCCTCAATAAAAATAACCGTGGAGAACTGATTGATCCTTTTGACGGAGTTGCAGATCTGGAAAAAGGAATTATTCGCACCCCACTCGATCCAGACATCACTTATTCTGATGATCCATTGCGGATGATGCGGGCAATACGTTTTGCAACCCAACTTCAATTTTCAATTGAAGAGAAATCATTTCAATCAATTTCAAGAAATAAAAACAGGATAGAAATTATTTCGGAAGAACGAATTGCAGAGGAACTCAATAAAATCATTCTTTCTCCAATTCCCTCTATCGGTTTTGTTCAATTGTTCAATACAGGGTTACTTGAGTTGATTTTTCCTGAAATGGCAAAACTTGAGGGAGTAGAAGAAGTGAATGGTTTTAGTCATAAGGACAATTTTTACCATACCCTTCAGGTCTTGGATAATTTGTGCCGCACATCCAACGATTTATGGTTGCGATGGGCTGCAATACTGCATGATATTGCTAAACCGGCAACAAAAAAATATTACCCTGATCAGGGATGGACTTTTCACGGACATGAAGATTTAGGCGCACGGATGGTTCCGGGAATTTTTAAAAAGTTAAAACTACCCCTGGATCATAAAATGAAATATGTCCAAAAACTCGTGTTTCTCCATTTAAGACCAATAGCTCTTACTAACGGAAACATTACCGATTCTGCAGTACGACGGTTGCTTTTTGAGGTTGGTGATGACCTGGAGGATCTAATGAAATTATGTGAAGCAGATATCACTACAAAAAACAAAGCCAGGGAAGAACGATACCTACAGCGCTTTCAAAAGGTAAGAGAGGTTATTAATGAAGTTGAAGAGCGGGATAAAATTAGAAACTGGCAGCCTCCTATCACCGGAGAAATGATAATGAAAGCTTTTAATTTACAACCGTGCAAAGAAGTTGGAATCATAAAGAATAAAATAAGAGAATCTATTCTAGACGGTGAGATAGGAAACAACCTCGAAGAGGCCACTGAATTAATGTTTACTTTAGGTCTTGAAATGGGCCTGAAAAAAATCTGATAACCATGAGAATTTACCGATTCCGAGTAGTACTCGACACAAGGGATGATGTTTTTTGCGATGTTGACATCAATACAGAAGCCAGTTTTGAAGAGTTTTATAATGCCATTACCAATGCCTTTAAATTTAAAGGAGGTGTAATGTCAAGTTTTTACATGTCGAACGAAAACTGGGATAAAGGCGAAGAAATCACCCTACTCGATATGAGTGAAGGCGCACCAAGCATGAGCAATAGCATATTAAAAGATTTCATGACCGATCCACGTCAACGCCTCGTTTTGGTTTACGATTTTATGCGGATGTGGTGTTTCCTTATTGAATTATTGGGAGAAGATTCGGCAGAAAAAGGTGAAACTTATCCAAATGTGCCTATGTTCTATGGTAATCCTCCCAAGGAAGAAAGTAAAGATATTGCAGATACTGATTTTAGTTTTGGAGAAGGAGGCGATTCTCGTATGGAAGAAGAATATGGATTGGACGAGGGATTTGGTGATGATGAAGATGGTGAAGGCGGGCTGGATGATGAAATTGGGGGAATGTTTGACGAATTCGGATACGAAGAAAATTAATCTGTATTAAATAAAAAACCCCGCCATAAGCGGNNGGTTTTTTATTTAATAATAGTTGTAAGATTATCTCTGAACAACAACTTTCTTAATAGTGCTTTTACCTTCACTTTTAAGTGTTACAGTATATATACCTGAAGCATTTTCTCCAAGATCAATTGGACGAACAATTGAGCCACCATTACGGAAAGTCTCGCTGAATACAACCTGACCTATATCGTTGAAGATTTCAAGTACGTATTCCTTACCTGAAACAGATTCGAAAGTGATCGAGAATTTACCATTCGTTGGATTAGGGAATACCATCAACATATTGAGGTTCTCTTCATCAATTCCAACATTGGTAACATTAAGTTGCGAAGATGCAGTAGAAGAACATCCGCTCAATGTTACAACAACAGTGTATATACCATTTGTTGTAGGGGTATAATTCTGTCCTGTTGCACCTGAAATCGGGCTACCATTTAGGTCCCACTGATTACCTGATGATGAACTTGAGGTTAGTATTCCACCATTCTGCGTAATTGTTGGTGTGGCCGGTNNGAAGAAGCAGTACTTGAACATCCGTTTGTTCCGATTGCAACAACAGAATATGAACCTGTATTAGCAGTTGTGGAACCTGTGATCGTTGGGTTTTGCGTGGTTGAAGTAAATCCATTTGGACCAGTCCATGCATAAGTAGCGTTTGCAACAGTACTTGCATTCAACTGAATGGTATTACCTGAACACACCGGAGAATTCGTAGATGCACCCGGAGCAGAAGGTGAAGGATTAACAGTTACCGTTACAGAACCTGCAGCACTTGAACAACCACCAACCGTTACAGTAAGTGAATATGTTCCGGCCATACCTGAAGTTACATTAGGTCGATTCGGGTTTTGTGTATTGGAAANNGTAACAGCACCAGTAGTTAAATTGAGTGTACCGTTTGTACAAACAGGTGTGTTTGCCACAGGTGAAGGCGTAGTAGGAACAGGACTAACAGTCATGGTTATGCTATTCGAAGTTGCAGGATTTCCTGTTACACCGGGCATATTCGAAGTCATTACGCAGGTAACAACATCACCAGTTGAAAGAGTAGATGATGAAAAAGTTGGGCTATTTGTTCCAACCGGATTTCCATTAACTAACCACTGATAGGTTGGTGTTGTTCCTCCGTTGGTAGGAGCAGCAGTAAATGTTACGTTGGTTCCAATACAAACCGCATTATCCGCATCATTTGAAGTAATAGCTACAACAGCCTGAGTACTTGCCTGAAGCTGGAAAGAATAAATACGTGTACGAGCAGCCGTTGTTGCACCATTTGTACCGCCCATCCATTCTCCAGTATGCCAGAAAGTAACGCCATCAGGATCAAGAGATGTATGCGAATAATCACCATAACGGTTTCCACTGGTTTGAACTGCTAAACCAGCAATTGCAGTTTCTTCTGCAAAGGTCATTTGTCCAAGCGGATCTGTAGAAAGGCGTCCTGTGTAGCAAAGTGATGGTTTAATTGTTGAAGCATCAGATTTTGCATATGCAAGCGCAATATTTCCATTATCATCCATAGAGATAGAACCATTCCAACGGCTGGCTGCATCAGGAGTAAATACCCCTTGCTGGTACATTGACCAAACACCGGTACCCTGGTTTTGGCGAAGTTCGCACCACATAATTGAGCGTTGTGATGCACTAATACGTACACCCCAGGTCAATACAACCGAGTTGTAACCCGACCATTTTCTCCATTGTGCGCGATAGTTTAATACGCCACCAATACCATCTAATTTTTGAGATGTTCCAGGCTGTGAAATATCATTCCAGCCTGAATTGTATGAACCATCGAATGCAGCAGTTGCTACAGGACCGGCATTAGTAATTGTAAGTGTAGGAGTTGCAGGAACCCAGTTAACTGTTGCATGGTATATTTGAATAGCATCAATGTTTGACCCACCCCAACCATTATCTGAGAAGGAGAAAATTGGGCATGGTGCACTTGCAGCGGGTAATCCACCATTTCCATCGGCGTCACCCGGTAGCGGGCAGAAAAATCCGCCCGGACGTGGAGGATTGAACGTTGCAGATACTGCACGTGCAGTTGCACTACCAGCAAGCATTGCATCACGTTCAAATGCAAATACGCGTTGAGTTGATGTATTTGCGGTCATATAATACCCATTACTCCAGATCGAAAATTTCAGGTAATCCGGAAACTGAGGTGAAGTAAACGTATAAGTGTAATACGATCCCAATGGGTCTGCCGTTGTGGAAATCGCGATATACATTCTGTTACCTGACGTACCAAACTGTGAAATAAACCAGCGGTCTGCAAAACGATCGTACATAATGATAGGGTCACCATCATTTGGTGTGGAGGGTGACCACAGACTTCCGATAAGTCCTGTTGCCATATTTCCTCCATTGGCTTTATTATACACCCTGTACGTAGTAGCATTAATAGCCTGGATGTAATGGTTAGGTCCAGCAGCACCGGATGGGTCAAAAGGACGAAATCCTGAAGCGGTAAGGCCTGCCCAATTCACCAGAGGTGCGCGGTTATCGCGAGATCCATTGTCTTTTTGAATGAATTTTTCATCGGTAGCATATTCTGCACCATCTTCAAGAGTATGCTCAGGAATTGCTGCAGTACGGTGTTTTCTGTCGGGAGATTCGAACTTCTTACGGCGCGCCTCTTCGATACGTTTAATATCTTCCATCCCTTCCTTAGCAAGATCGCGAAGTGGGCGGGTGACATGGAACTCATCGCAGTAGATAACTGTAGATTCCGAATTTAATTGGGCCTTAACCGGTTTAAAACAAAGCATTCCGGCAACTCCAATGAAAAGAAGTAGAGATTTTTTCATGACAAGCATAGATAGTTTGAGGCCCTTAATATACTAAAGGGTGGTCAAGGTTCCGAATAAAAAATGACCAAAAATTGACTTCCTATGCCTAATTAATATGATTGATAGGCAATTGCAATGAAGTGAAAAAATCAGATAGCCACATTAATAGGACCAGCGAACCAACATGCCTCCCCAGGTAAATCCTGCGCCGAAAGTGGTGAGAATCAGGTTATCTCCTTTTTTTAATTGCTTTTCCCATTCCCAAAGACATAAAGGCAGGGTAGCTGATGTTGTATTACCGTAACGCTGAATGTTTAACATCACTTTTTCCATACCAACACCCATCCTGTCGGCAGTTGCTTCAATAATTCGTTTATTAGCCTGATGTGGAACTAAAAATGCAATATCATTAGCACCGAGTTTATTGCGAACCATTATTTCCTCTGCAACATCGGCCATTTTCACAACTGCTACCTTGAAAACAGATTGCCCTTCCATGGTAACGAAATGCTGTTTATTCAAAACAGTTTCGAAGGACGCAGGCTGAAGTGAACCGCCTGCTTCCTGATACAGGTATTTTTTCCCACTACCATCAACATACATCCTTGCATCCAGAATTCCGGTTTCATCTGCAGACGGCTCAAGCAAAACTGCACCGGCTCCATCACCAAAAAGAATAGAAGTTGAACGATCGGTGTAATCCATAATACTAGACATCTTATCTGAACCAATTACAATCACCTTTTTATGAGCACCGGATTCAATGAATTTACTTGCTGTCTGTAACGCATAAATAAAACTGGAACAAGCCGCCTGAACGTCAAAACTCCATGCGTTGGTTGCACCTATCATATCAGCAACAATATTAGCAGTGGCAGGATATTGGTGATCGGGTGTTACTGTTGCCACAATAATAAGCTCAATATCTTTTGCACTNNTTCCTTAGCAGCTTCAGCAGCCATAAATGCGGATGCCTTGGTTTTATCCTTCATTATACGGCGTTCAGTAATACCACTGCGTGTTACAATCCACTCACTGGTGGTATCCATCATCGTTTCAATCTCCTCGTTAGTAAGTACATACTCCGGAACATATCCGCCAACAGCAGTAATTGCAGCTTTTGCCATGTGATTTGATTTTGGACAAAAATAAACTGAATAAGTCCAAAGAAAATTTAAGAAAGATATATATTACGATGTCTAAATTGAATTACTAAACAACAAATTCAACTATTTTACTATTAAAAATACTTAGATTTGGCAAAATCATTCTACGATGTCCAAATTGAAATCGGAGGATCTTTTCAGACTAATAAAGTCATTAAGTCCTTCCGAAAAGCGCGCATTTACATTGCAATCCGGAAAATCGTCAGGAACCAAATACATGCGCTTATTTGAGGAAATGGTGAAGTTAGAAGAATACAATGAGAGCAAGCTGCTAAAAAAAATTCCGGAGCTTCCGCCTCATCAAATTTCCAACCTCAAGGCGCAATTGTATAAACATCTGCTCAAAACGATACAACATCTTGAAAGCAGAGAAGTAGAAGAAGTGCAGTTAACCTCTATGATAGATCATGCACGGATTTTGTATAACCGTTGTTTGTATAAGGAATGCTTAACCCACATCGACAAGGCAAAACGAAGAGCAAAAAATACAGATAGTTTCTTATTGTTACTGGAACTGCTCGAGCTAGAAAAACTTGCTGTATTGCGTTCGCCGGGAGAGTATTCGGAGGATAGGGTAAATAGGATAATTTCAGAAACAGAAAAAACTGCAAACGCCATTCGCAATATCAATACATTTTCAAATTTGGCTTTGCGCATGACCAACCTTTATCAACGATCGGGATTTTTACGCAATAAACAGGAGGAAGAAAATTTACACCACATTTTATTTTCAGCTCTTCCACCCTATAAAGAAGCAGATCTCTCATTTCATGAAAAAATGTATTTGTACCAATCGCTTACTGGCTACTATTTTTTCCGGCAGGAGATGAAAAAAGGACTTGTTCAGGCAAGAAAATGGGTGCGTCTGTTTGAGTCTTATCCTGAAATGATTCGTATTAAAACGGAGATGTACATCAGGGCTTTAAACAGTTTACTAGTAGTGCTGAATAAACTCTCGATGTATGAGGAATTTATGGATACACATCGGAAGCTTGTGGGATTAAAGCGCCGAAAAGACCTTGCAATTACCGAAAACATCAATCTGAATTTATTCAAAGCCATTTACATTCATGAGATTAACCGACACTTCATGCTTGCTGAATTTCAGTCGGGAACACGAATTGTCTCGCGCTTTGAAGATGAATTGAACAAGTTCATTCCCCGACTCGACCTTAATACCGTTATTCTCTTTTACTACAAAATTGCTTGTCTGTTTTTTGGAGCAGGTAATTTTAAAACAACATTAAAATGGCTTTCAAAAATCATCCAATTGAGCGATCGCGAGATCCGGGAGGATATTCAGGCATTTGCAAGAATTTTGCGCTTGATCTGTTATTTTGAGCTCAATAATGCAGATATGACAGAGCACGCTACCCGAAGCTTATTGCGGTCACTTTTGCGTGAAAGTAATTTCCCCAGATATACAGGAGCTTTGCTTGATTTTTTGAAAGTTGCCCCCAAATCTCCAACGGCACGGCGAATGAATGATCATTTTAAGCGTTTAAGATCGGAGATGGAGAAACTAAAAAAAGACCCCTATGAGCGCAGGGCATTTTATTATTTCGATATAATAAGTTGGCTCAACAGCAGGATTGAAAACAAGTCCATTCAGGAAGTAATCAGGCAAAAAGCAGGTTAAAAACATTCGAGAAAACAACGTAAGTAACATATATGTTAAATTATTAATCAATGTTTTGATTCGTATTTACCAATAACTTCTTAGATCACTTCTATTTGCAGGAACCTTTTACTTTTGTTAAAAAAAGCACCGTGAAAACCATCGGCCTTCTGATCATTTCCAATTTATTTATGACCTACGCCTGGTACGGTCATCTTAATTATAAGCATGTTACGCTATGGAAAGTGATCCTCATTTCATGGGGAATCGCATTTATCGAATATTGCTTTATGGTACCGGCAAACAGAATTGGACATGGACAATTCAATGCCTGGGAACTTAAAACCATTCAGGAGGTAATAAGTTTAGTGGTGTTTATTGCCTTCGCAGTATTCTTTCTTAAAGAAGGAGTGAAATGGAATTATTTGCTTGGATTTGCATTGATTGCTTTGGCTGTATTTGTGATTTTTAAGAAATGGTAGAAATACTGATTTTTAGTTTTTTTTGTTTTGTCGCTTTTATATAGCTTCGTATTTTCAAAAAAGATATATTTGCGCCCTCAAATCCATGGCGGGATAGCTCAGTTGGTTAGAGCGCAGGATTCATAACCCTGAGGTGGAGGGTTCAACTCCCTCTCCCGCTACCATTAAAGCAGAAAAAGCCACGATGATTTCGTGGCTTTTTCGCTTCATTGTCCTGAAGCGATTCAACGAAGGAAAATCTGCTTTCTGAATGGTAGTAAAATGAACTTCATTTTCTTATCCGGTCTCGCATATCCTGTTAGCAAGAGTATCAACAATCATAAGGGATTATCCATTAAACTCAATTCTATTATTAAAACTAATGTAGTAGGTTTGTAAAGCATGATTAAGAACATCCTTCTCAACAAGTTTACCTGGTGCTTTTTTCTGGCTACCTTTCTTTTGGGATATGTGTTGTTCGGTTCTGATAAACTGATCCTCCATCTGGGTATCAATCATTACCATTCCAATTTTAAGGATGTAGTTATGCCTTACCTAACCCATTTGGGTGATGGTATTTTTGCTTCAGTTCTCATTATTCTCTACCTCCTGTTTTTCTCGGTACGAAGTGGGATTGGACTTTTCATAGCTTTTGCACTTTCGGGAATTGTGGCTCAACTTCTAAAACGGAATTTTTTTAATGGTGAAATGCGTCCCTTTCATTATTTCCGGGAACACGGCGATTTTCATTTTGTAGATGGTGTAAAGCTACATCTGGAACACAGTTTTCCTTCCGGACATGCTACCTGTGCATTTGCGATGTTTGCGTTTCTGGCATTCAGATCCAATAATGGATTCATTCAAATCCTTCTTTTTCTGGCAGCTGCATTAGCGGCATATTCAAGAGTATATTTATCCCAACATTTTGTGGCTGATGTTTTTGCAGGAATGTGGATCGGAACATTATTTGCCGTTTTCGCCTATATTGTGGTTGCTAAAAGCAGCTTTTCCAAATTTGATAAAGGACTGATTCAAAAACGCTGATCATGAGATTTTCTTTTCCATATCCTCGTTTGGTCATTCTGCTACTCTCAATTGTTTTCTTTCTCCCCTTTCTTGGTAGTACGCATCTCTTCGATTGGGATGAAATCAACTTTGCCGAATGTGCCCGGGAGATGTTGGTTACCGGAGATTATTCCACAGTCACTATCAATTATCAGCCTTTCTGGGAAAAACCACCACTCTTTATTTGGATGCAGGCTCTAAGCATGAAAATATTTGGAGTAACTGAATTTGCAGCCCGGTTCCCAAATGTTATCGCTGGTATATTGACACTTTTTGTTTTGTTCACTGCAGGAAAACAATTGCGCAATGAGAGACTGGCATGGTGGTGGGTTATTCTCTACGGTGGATCACTGCTTCCTCACCTCTACTTTAAATCCGGCATTATTGACCCTTGGTTCAATCTGTTTATTTTCATCGCTTTTTACCGTTTCTATCTTGGAATGGAATCTATTCAGGACAAAAAACATTTGAAACATTTTGCACTTGCAGGTTTGTTTCTTGGTTTGGCAGTAATGACCAAAGGTCCTGTTGCATTGATCATTGCCGGTGGAAGTTTTGGAATTTTCTGGATGTTGAACCGCTTCTCAAAAATCATTGATTTCAAAGGAATACTGGTCCTTCTTTTTTTTATCGCCCTAAGCGGAGGAATCTGGTTTTTATTGCTCGTTATGAATGGGAACGGACATATTATCCGGGAATTTATCGTTTACCAAATCCGCTTGTTCAGTACCCAGGATGCGGGTCACGGTGGTCCGTTCTATTATCATTTCATCATCCTTCTAATCGGATGTTTTCCGGCTTCTGTTCCCGCAATTCATGGTTTATTTACACTTAAAGGTGAAGGAGCAGGATTCAGAATGTGGATGAAAGTGATGTTTTGGGTGACACTTATTTTGTTTTCAATAGTAAAAACCAAGATACCGCATTATTCCTCCTTGTGTTATTTTCCGCTCACTTATCTGGCTGCCGACAGTTTGTATGCAATGTCGAACGGATTCGCTTACCGTTGGAAAAAATGGATGAATTTCCTCCTGATTTTCATTGGTGGAATTTTATCTCTCGCACTTATTGCAATTCCTTTTGTAATGATGAAAAAAGATGTTTTGTTTACATCGGAAACAGTAAAAGATCCATTCGCATTAGGCAATTTGCAGGCAACAGTAAGCTGGTCCTGGATGGATGCTTTACCCGGCATTGTCTTTTTTATCATGTTGATTGTTGCTCTGGTATTGATTGCAAAAGGAGAATTGGCAAAAGGCTTTGTTTCCCTATCGCTTGGTTTATGTATCACCCTCCTTGGTGCAAGTATTCATATCCTTCCTAAGGTTGAAGCTTATTCACAAAGAGCGGCCATTGAATATTTTGAAAGTCTGCAGGAAAAAGATGTTTATGTTCACACTCTGGGCTACAAAAGCTACGCTCATTTATTTTATTCGAAAACGCTTCCACATTCTAATCCTGACCACTATACCGAACATTGGCTGGCACGTGAAGCAATAGATAAGCCTGCTTACTTTATTTGCAAAATTCAAACCAAACAAACCTACCTGGAAGCCTACCCTTTGTTGGAAGTTATTGGCGAAAAAAATGGTTTTGTTTTCCTCCGAAGAGAACCCTGACAATTTTATTTAGCCCGGAATATTACCGGTTTTGCCAACCCCCATTTTGCGAATCGGTATTGAAAGGATACACGAAGAACTCCCATTCCATACTTTACAGAGCGGCTAAAATTTATTGAAGATGCTTCTTCAAAATATTTTGTCGGACAGGTCACTTCACCAATTTCAAATCCTGCGAAAAAAATCTGCGCGAGCATTTGGTTATCAAATACAAAATCATCAGAATTTGCTTCAATATTGATCCTGGTAAAAACCTCTTTTGAAAAGGCTCTGTATCCTGTATGGTACTCGGAAAGTTTTTGTCCCATGAGGATATTCTGACCAAGTGTAAGAAAACGGTTGGCAATGTATTTGTATTTGGGCATTCCTCCTTTTAGGGCTCCTTTTCCGAGAATCCGGGATCCAAGCGTAACCGGGTATACATCATATGCAATTACACTTGCCATTGCATGTATCAACTTTGGTGTGTATTGGTAATCGGGGTGCAACATCACAATAATATCACCACCAAGCTCCAATGCTTTATTGTAGCATGATTTCTGATTACCGCCATAACCCCGGTTGTTTTCGTGTCGAATGACATGTTTAATTCCCAGTTTACGTCCAACTTCGGAGGTATCATCCTTGCTGGCGTCATCCACAAGGACAACATCATCCACAATATCGAATGGAATCTCGTTATAGGTTCTTTCAAGTGTCTGCGATGCGTTGTAGGCTGGCAGAACTACAATTATGCGTTTTCCGTTGAGCATGGCACAAAAGTACATTTCCTTGTGAAAAAACAAGAGATACCAACAGGTGTTAACAATTAACTTCTTGTTTATCTTGATATTTCCTATTATATTAGGTGCAAATCCATCAGAATGAGCAGTAAAGTCAAATTCGAACTGGAGTTCCCACTCCGGTCCTCCAATAAAGTGTTATTTAACTCCGTAAGTACTCCCGACGGTTTGTCGGAATGGTTTGCAGATGATGTCAACATCCGCAATGACATTTTCATTTTTCGCTGGGACGATACCGAGGAGCGTGCCCGGTTGATCAGCAAAAAGCCATTTGAGCATGTCCGCTTTCAGTGGGACCGTGAGGATGAAGAAGAGAATACTATGTTCGAATTTCACATTAAGACCGACCCACTTACCAAAGAGGTAGCGTTAATGATTGTTGATCATGCGGAAGAAAATGATGTGGAGGATTCCACATTCTTATGGAACAACCAGATCAACGTCCTTCGTCAGCGCCTGGGAGCCTGAAGCTCCTACAATTTTCGTAGAATTGCAGCGTTAATTGCACAGTGGGGAAACTTACACGTCTTGTCATTGCTTCCTATCTGGGTCCGTTCATTCTGACCTTTGCTATTGCTATGGTCTTCCTTATCCTTCAGTTTTTGTGGAAGTATGTGGATGACCTTATGGGGAAAGGTTTGGAATGGTATGTTGTTGCAGAATTGCTGTTCTATGCCTCAGCAAATCTGGTTCCTATGGCACTCCCACTAGCCATTCTGCTTAGTTCGATCATGGTATTTGGAAATCTTGGCGAAAGCAGCGAGCTCACGGCCATGCGGTCTGCAGGATTATCATTGATGCGCATTATGCGACCACTCATCATTTTTATCGCATTCATCAGTATCTCCGCTTTCTTTTTTGCCAACTACTTATGGCCTGTTGCAAACATGAAATTCAGGTCGCTCATTTTCGATATTCAAAACCAAAAACCTGCACTTACACTTACAGAAAGAAGATTTTACAATGATATCCCAGGTTTCAGTATCCGTGTAATGGAAAAAACCAAGGAGGGAAGTCATTTTAAGGATATTCTGATTTACGATCATTCCACCGGAAATGTAAATTTCAAGAGAGATATCTGGGCAGAGTCCGGAAACCTCGAAAAGATCAATGGAGGAAAGGGAATGTTGTTCCATCTTAACAATGGAAAAATCTATGAAGAAGTTCAGGGAAGAATGATGAAAGGGGGGATTTTTCCTTACCAGAAAATTCAATTTAAAAAAGCGAGTTTGTATTTCGATCTCAGTTCATTTCAATTGCAGCGAACAGATGTTCAGGTGTTTAATACGCACTATGAGATGATGAATATGGCGCAACTTGCCTCTGCAGAAGATTCGCTGAGAATGAATTTGTATGAAAAGCGCAAGGAAATGAGTGATAATTTCGCACGTCGTTTTCTCATTTTTCGTCCGGTCGGAAATTTTGACCCCACTCATCCGGTGGCAGTTCCAACATTAACATTGAATAAAGTAGCAAATCAAAAACCTATTCTGAAATCGGCCAACGATTCTATTCAACCTTCTTCAGTAAACCATTCCTTTGTTCCCTTTCGCGAACAACATGGGGAACAACGAACCCGTACTTTGGCAAGCGCTCAATCGATGGCAAGGAATTCTTTGGAATATATATTGGGACGAAAGGAAGAATTTACCGGAAGAGAAGAATTCATTCAGCGCCACCGTTTGGAATGGCACCGCAAACTGACATTGTCGGTGGCTTGTTTCATACTATTCTTTATTGGGGCGCCGTTGGGAGCAATTATTCGCAAAGGAGGACTAGGTACACCAATTGTTGCTTCTACGATTTTGTTTATTTTCTATTACATCCTTTCCATTTCCGGAGAAAAAATGGCGAAAGCCAATGTTTTGGATCCCTTTTGGGGAATGTGGATGAGCTCTTTTATTTTATTTCCGGTTGGACTTTACCTAACCTGGAAATCAAATAACGATTCTGCCTTGTTCGACAAAGACTTTTACCTCCGCTTATTCTGGATAAAACGATTAAGAAAATCGTAATTTTGCCTCTATGAAGATCCTTCAGTTATGCAATAAACCACCCAAGCCCGCCATCGACGGAGGTTGTATTGCAATGAATAATATTACGCAAGGATTGATTTCAGAAGGCCATCAGGTAAAAATTCTTACAATAGAAACGCAAAAACACCCCGCGCTTTTTGAAAAAATGTCGGCAGAATATATCGCCAACACTCAAATTGAAGCGGTTTACATTGATACTTCCATTAATCTGATTGATGCATTTTCTGCATTGGTTACCAGTGATTCGTACAACGTCAGCCGTTTTTTTTCTCCTGATTTTGACAGAAAACTGATTGAGGTTTTAACAAAAGACAATTACGACATCATCCACCTCGAGAGTTTATTTATGACTCCATATATCGCAACGATCAGACGATATACAAAATCGCCAGTGGTATTACGATCGCATAATCTGGAGTATATTATTTGGGAGCGACTTGCTGATGTATCGAAGAATAAAGCAAAAAAAGCGTACCTCAAACTACTCTCACGCCAGCTCAAAAAATACGAAACCGGAATCATTAATTCGGTAGATGGAATTGCAGCGATCAGCAATGAAGATGCCCGAAAGTATCTTGGATTAAAGTGCTTCAAACCCATAGTAAATATTCCGTTCGGAATCGATATTGAAAATTATCCAAAAGAATCAGAAAATATTGAACATCCAAGTTTGTTCCATATTGGTGCAATGGACTGGACTCCAAATTCTGAGGGAATAGAATGGTTTCTAAAAGAGGTTTGGCCTATTGTCAGAAAATCATATCCCAATCTGAAATTCCACCTCGCAGGTCGCAAAATGCCGGATGATCTGATGAACAATGCACCTGAGAATGTGATAGTGTATGGTGAAGTAAAAAGTGCAACCGCATTCATGAACAGCAAGTCCATTATGGTTGTCCCCTTGTTGACTGCCGGAGGAATGCGAGTAAAAATCATTGAAGCAATGGCCTTGGGAAAAGCTGTGATTTCAACACGAATTGGCGCAGAAGGAATTGATTGTAGAAAAGGAGAAAACATTTTAATTGCAAATTCGCCGGAAGAATTTTCGCAGGCCATTTCGCAGCTTATCGAAAACCAGCAACTTTTTACATCCATTGGCATTAATGCTCGTAAACTGGTTGAACAGCATTATGATAATCGTTTGTTAACACGTGATCTTTTGAATTTTTATCATAGTTTACGTCCTGCATGAGATTGTTCATCATTCTTTCCAGAGTACCCTGGCCTTTGGAAAAGGGCGATAAACTACGGGCATATTATCAGATTCGCGAACTATCGAGATATCATGATGTTTCGCTGTTTTGTTTGAGTGATACAGCCATAGATCCCAAGGCAAAAACAGAGTTGCTTCGCTATTGTAAAGAAGTTCATATTGAACGCATCAGACGACCCGGAATATTGTTCCGACTCGCAAAAGCTGTGTTTTCCAAACTTCCGTTTCAGGTCCATTATTTTTACAAACCTTCTTTAAAAAGTAAGGTGCATTCAATTATCCGTGAATTCAATGCAGAACACATTTACTGCCAACTTATCAGATGCAGTGAGTATGTAAAAAATATTCATCATATCCCGAAAACGCTTGACTACATGGACGCTTTTTCCAAAGGAGTTGAACGAAGAATTGCTTCTGCTCCATTTGGAATACGTTCAATATTTAAAACTGAAGCACGGAGACTGGTCGAATATGAAAATCTGATTTTTGATTATTTCGAAAACAAAACCATTATTACCGAACAGGATAAACGGTTTATTTATCACCCCGATCAGCAACACATTCATGTTATTCCCAATGGTGTAGATGTAACTCATTTTTCGCCAATGGAGCGAAAGAAAAAGTATGAAATTGTGTTTAATGGGAATATGAATTATCCTCCAAACATCGATTGCGTGGAGTACATCGCAAAGGAAATTCTGCCGCTTCTACCCCCCACTACCCGATTCCTCATTTCGGGTGCATCTCCTGCAGGGCAAGTTTTGGAACTTCGGGAAAATTCCCAAATAACAGTTAGTGGTTGGGTCGATGATCAAAGGGAATCTTATGCATCCGGAAAAGTTTTTTTGGCACCATTCAGGATTGGTACCGGATTGCAAAACAAGCTTCTTGAAGCAATGTCCATGGGTATTCCCTGTGTCACTTCAACACTCGCCAACAATGCACTGGGAGCCGAGCCGGGCAGACAAATTTTGATTGGGGATTCGCCGACAGAAATAGCAGATTTGGTAGCTAAACTTCTAAACGATAAGGACCGGGCTGCTGCAATTGCTGAGGAAGGCAAGTCATTTGTGCATTCGAGGTACAATTGGGAATCTTCCTGCCTGATTTTGAACAATCTTATTACTGGGAAATAAGCAAATAACTACAAACTATTCCCCAGTTCTTTCCCCGGAAAAGGTATATAAATCCTTACCTTTGCAGTCTAATTATTCAGTGTATGAATTACCAGTTGAACACGATAGAGGAAGCGATTGAAGATATTCGGAGCGGGAAGGTCGTGATTGTTGTTGATGATGAGGATCGGGAAAATGANNGCTTGATTTGTGCTCCATTGGTGGAAACACGTTGTGATGAATTGGGACTTGCCTTAATGGTTCAAGCCAACAGTGCTGCATACGAAACCCCATTTACGGTATCTGTAGATTTGATTGGTCACGGTACTACCACTGGCATTTCTGCATCGGATCGCGCCAAGACCATACAAGCACTTATTGATCCGAACACCAAACCGGAAGAATTAGGAAAACCGGGACATATTTTCCCTCTACGCGCAAAGAAAGAAGGTGTTTTGCGCAGAGCAGGTCATACTGAAGCAGCTGTTGATCTTTCGCGCATGGCAGGATTCGAGCCGGCCGGTGTTATTGTTGAAATCATGAACGAAGACGGTTCCATGGCACGCCTTCCTGAATTGGTAAAAATTGCAGAACGTTTTCAATTGAAAATAATCTCTATTGAAGACCTTATTGCCTACCGTCTCCGAACCGAATCGATGATCGAACGCCAGATTGTTGTAGATCTCCCTACCGAATACGGACATTTTCAGTTGTATTCCTATACCCAGACCACCAACAATATGGATCACCTTGCATT
Source organism: Flavobacteriales bacterium UBA2798 (assembly GCA_002351955.1). Taxonomy (GTDB): domain Bacteria; phylum Bacteroidota; class Bacteroidia; order Flavobacteriales_D; family UBA2798; genus UBA2798. The sequence goes on along the minus strand of DEHO01000073.1, from coordinate 4,139 downwards.
GGTAAAAGGTACATGGGAAAAAGATGAAGCTATTTTGGTACGAGTGCATTCCAGTTGTATGACAGGAGATATTTTTGGAAGTTGCCGCTGCGATTGTGGTCCGCAATTGCACAAAGCGATGGAGATGATCGAAAAAGAAGGAAAAGGAGTAATTCTCTATATGAATCAGGAAGGTCGCGGAATTGGCCTTCTCAACAAACTCAAAGCCTATAAACTCCAGGAACAAGGAAGAGATACCGTTGAAGCGAACCTCGAATTAGGCTTTAAAATGGATGAACGCGATTATGGCATAGGAGCGCAAATCCTTCGCGATTTGGGCATCAGCAAGATGCGCTTAATGAGCAACAATCCGAAAAAACGGACCGGATTGGTGGGATATGGATTGGAAATCATTGAAAATGTAGCCATTGAAGTCGCTTCTAACCCACACAATGTCAATTACCTCAAAACCAAAAAAGAAAAAATGGGACACTCACTTAACCTCGACTGAAGTTAATCAGTGTTAAAAAGGCAACCCATCAACCATTATTACGTAATTTAGTCAAACACAAATTTCTCAAACTATGAAAAAGGTCCTATTTGCCGTTGCACTTTTCGCTTTTGCAGGTTCAGTTTCTGCTTATACTGTTAATGCATCTACTGAAACCAAAACTGAAAAATCGAAAGACGACAAGAAAAAGAAAAAAGACAAAAAAGCATGTTGCTCTAAAGACAACAGCACAAGTGCCACTACCAACGGTACAACCGGAGGTTCTGCTACAACCGGTACAACTACAACTTCTACCAGTGGTAAAAGTTGCTGCAGCAGCAAGTCAACCACAGGAGGAAGCTGCCAGGGTGGTGAAAAGAAAGAAGAGAAAAAAGCTGAATAATCAGCCTTTCATAAATGAAAAGTCCCGGAATTCCGGGACTTTTTTTTTGGATTATAGCAGTGATTTCAACTCAATGAGATCATGAATGGTATGCGATGCTACCGAGGGAATTTGTTTGTGATGAGGGTCGAAAAATACCGCATGCATTCCCACATCCACAGCGCCGGAAATATCGATGGAAGGTTCATCACCAATCATAACTGACCGCGGGGCAATAGAATTTGAAATTCCCATTGCATACCGAAAAATATCAGGATGAGGTTTCCGCACACCTGCCATCTCAGAGGTGACTACCTTTTTAAAATACTTATCGATTCCGCAATTTTTTATTTTTCGCCACTGCACTTCCTCAAAACCGTTGGTGATGATAATCATCGGGTATTTTTCATGCAGATATTCCAGTACCTCTTTTGCATTGGGAAAAAGGTTGGTTTTTTCCGGACTGATCTCAATATATCCTTTGGCAAATGATTCATGTATTTCCGGATTTTCTATTCCAAATTCAGACAAAGACTCACGAAAACGACCAATTCGTAATTCAGCTTTTTCCATTTCACCTTTACGGTACATTTCCCAATAAGTGTGATTGATCTCCTTGTACCGTTGTATAAATGATTTTACTTCATTGCCAAGAATTCCTTGAATGTTTGTCAGATCAATCAACTCAAGCAATGCCTCAGTAGAATTCGCTTCGAAATCCCACAATGTATGATCGAGGTCGAAAAAGACATTCGTTACTTCTCCTTTCATCAAAAAAGATAATTGATGAGATCGTTGACTTGTTTATTCAAAAATGTCAGGATAAATGCCCAACCAGTAGCGGAAATAAACATTGACGTCAGGACTTTGGTTCTGTTTTTAAAAAAACGTGCTGCCAGAATACAACCTATTGGAATGGAAATGATACAGGGAGTAACAATTGCAATACCTACAATACCAAATCTGTTTTTTACCCGAATCATTCTTCTTCGGCCTTTTGTAAAAATCTTTTTTTCAGGTACTGTCTTGCCTTGAGAACGTAACAATTCTTCTTTTTTCAATCTTCGCTTTGCCGAAGCATCCATTAACCAATCTGCTCCCAAATAAAAAAACAGAATTCCGGTAACACCTCCAACAAGTGTAATGAGAACTGTTGTCATAGGTTGGAATCCGAGTCCCAGCGCAAGTGTTGGTGCAAGCAAAAATTTTACTGATGCGGTAAGAAAGACGAGAACTATATTGAGAATACTCATCAGATTTTCTCCCCAAAAGCAAGATCACCGGCATCACCTAATCCGGGAACGATGTAGGCTTNNTCTTCGCACATATTCCACACCTTCTGCGCTGCCAATAACCGAAACAACATGAATATGACGGGGTACTCCTCGTTTGAGCATCGCTTTGTAAGCAGCCACCATCGAACGTCCTGTTGCCAGCATTGGGTCACAGATCACGAGGTCTTTTCCTTCGATAGATGGAGATGCCAGGTACTCCAATTGAATATCGAATGTGTCATCGGCATGGTGTTGCCGGTAGGCAGATATAAATGCATTTTCTGCACGATCAAAATAATTCAGAACACCCGTATGAAGCGGCAATCCTGCACGAAGAATCGTTGCGATTACAGGTTGCGATTTCAATACTTTACAATTTGCCATTCCCAGCGGAGTTTCTATTTCCTTCTCTGTGAACTCAAGATGTTTGGAAAGCTCATATGCTATAATTTCTCCAATGCGCTCCAGATTACGACGAAAACGAAGAGGATCTTTTTGAATATGTGCATCCCGGATCTCAGCTAAAAAAGATGAGAATACCGAATTCTGATGTGCGAGTGTGTGTACCTGAATCATGTTTTCGATTAAGAATGAACCAATGATTGTCCGATCAGTCTTTTCACTGCATCAACAGCTTTGTCAATATCGGATGTGCTTGTATATTTTGAGAATGAAAACCGGACATTGGTTCGTTTCGGATCAACATTCAGCGCTCCCAGCACATGAGAACCCTTGTTACTTCCCGACGAACATGCACTTCCACCGGAGGCTGCAATTCCTGCAATATCAAGTGAGAAAAGAAGCATTTCGCCATTGTCGGAAGCAGGAAAAGAAACATTCAAAACAGTATAGAGCGATTCTCCCTCGGCATCACCGTTAAAACTTACACCGGGAATTTCGCTTTTGAATCGTTCAATCATCCTTTTCTTAAGACCTGAAACATGTTCCCTATGTTTTTGCATGTCACGATGTGCAATTTCAAAAGCTTTTGCGAGACCGATGATACCGTACAAGTTTTCAGTTCCTCCGCGGTATCCACGCTCTTGCGCTCCACCTTGAATGAAAGGATGGGTTTTGAGGTTCTCACGCTTAAACAAAAATCCAGCGCCCTTTGGACCATGAAATTTATGTGCACCACAAGCGAGAAAATCTGCAGCGATCATTTTTGTGTCGATTGAGTAATGACCCATCGTCTGAACCGTATCGGAATGAAAAAGTGCATTATTCGCCTTGCACATATCCGCAACTTTTTGAATGGGAAGTAAATTCCCTATTTCATTGTTGGCATGCATCAGGCTAACTAAAGTTTTATCGTTGGTTTTTAGACTTTGCTCAATTTGAGTTAAGTCAAGATGTCCGTTTGAATTGGCGTCCAACCAGGTAACCCTGACGCCGTATTGTTTCTCAGCTTCTTCGATAGTGTGCAAAACGGCATGGTGTTCCAGGGGGCTGGAAACAATGTGGCGCACACCTAGATCAATAACAGAACGGATAATTGCCGTATTATCAGCTTCAGTGCCACCGGAGGTAAAAATAATTTCTCCGGGAGAAGCATTCAGCAAGTTGGCAATGGTTTTACGGGCAGTTTCAATTGCAGAACGTGTTTTACGCCCAAAATGGTGTGTTGATGAAGGATTTCCAAAATCATCCCGCATAAGCGGTAACATAGCATCCAGCACCTCAGGATCGAGGGCTGTAGTGGCGGCATTATCAAGGTAGATCCTTTCCATATTGCAAAAATAAGGAAAAACAAACGGTGCAGGTCGGTGAAGCCTTATATTTGGAGTCCAATTTTAACCCAAAAGAGATTATGTCGGCAACAGCGGATAAGAAACAGGACCTGGATTTNNACGGCCAGGGAGCGACTTGATTATTTGTTCGACAAGGACAGAGAAACACTGGAAATTGGAGAGTTTGCCGGCTATGAAATGTATGAAGAGCACGGAGGGTGTCCTGCGGGTGGTGTGGTTGTCAAGATTGGATATGTATCGGGCAAGCAATGTATTGTTGTTGC
>DEHO01000014.1:121690-158218 GCA_002351955.1 Flavobacteriales bacterium UBA2798 | reverse complement strand
TTGCAAGGATGCTGAATAGTCGATGATATGTCGGGAAACACCTGTGGTAAAGGCACTTTGTTCAGCATAAAAGCTATGTACATAGTACATGTAAACGGGATCTGGCAAATCATTGAACAAAGCTCCCTTTAAGCCGGAAACCGTGTTCCAACCCACATGAGGAACTTTTTCTACACCCGCACGCTTTTCCGGAAATCGCTTTACCTGCACGGGAAACACATTCAGACAATTGGTATTCCCCTCCTCAGAGTGCGAACAAAGGAGTTGCATTCCAAGGCAAATTCCAAGCNNCGGGAAAAATGACTTTATCGGCATTCAAAATACGTTGCGGATCATCGGTGAGAATCCCATTTGCTCCAATTCGCTCCAACGCGAAGAGCACTGAACGGATGTTGCCGGCTTTATAATCGATCACAACAATTTCCATGTGGCGAATTTGAGGAAACTTTTCTTCGATTGAAAAGGAATTGCAAAAGCAATCTGAAAATTAAAGGTGTTTTGCCGCAGTCTTTGCCAAACGCCAGAGTAGCAAACTCATCACTACACCTGCGCCAAACAAGGAAAGGTATAGTCCAAAACCCGATTTTTCTTCCGGACCAGGATTACTGACCAAAAAGCGGTCGTACACTGCCATAAACAGAAAAAAGAGAGACATCAAAGCGATGACGATCTGTAAGACACGAATAACAATCATTTTCCTTTTCCTTTACAGATTATAGCAAGCGTATAAAACATGATTTTGATATCAAGTGCAATGGACATATTCTCGATATAAATCAGATCGTATTTCATGCGTTGAATCATCTGTTCAACATTTTCTGCGTAACCATATTTTACCTGCCCCCATGAAGTAATACCCGGACGAACTTTATTCAGGTAACGGTAATGCGGTGCAAACTCCATGATTTTATCGATATAAAACTGACGTTCGGGACGAGGCCCAACCAGCGACATATCGCCCAAAATAACATTGATAAATTGCGGAAACTCATCAAGACGTGTCTTGCGTAAAAAACGACCGATTCCTGTTATACGCGGATCGTTTTCGCTGCTTAATTGCGGACCATTACTTTCAGCGTTAACCACCATGGAGCGGAATTTAATGATGCGGAAAGGTCGGCCATTGATTCCAACTCTATCCTGCAGGAAGAAAACAGGACCTTTACTGCTTAATTTAATGATGATGGCAATCACCAAAAACATAGGGAGGCAAAGCAATAATGAAACGGAGGAAATCAGCACATCCATCATGCGTTTAACGGAAGCCTGCCATGCCGGCATCAGCTGACTGCGGATCTCGATGAGCGGAGTACCGTAAATGTTGGTCATCCGTACCGATCCGGTCAAAATATCGTACATATCCGGAATTACGTGCAAGCGCAATTGATCACCTTCCAGATCACTGATAATTTTTTTCAGGCTTTCGTGTTCAGAGCTTTCGATGGCAATAATTGCCTCCTCTACTTTGTGATTTTTTAATACCTCCTGAATTCCGGATTTGTATTTTCCGAGATAGGGCAAATGTTCTTCTCTCAATTGATCATCAACCCCATTAATACTTACAAAACCAACGAATTTATATCCGGGCGATTGTTTCATATCCATGATCTCCCGATAGATATTCAGTGCATTCGCATTTCCTCCAATGAGCAAGGTATTGAATCCGATTTTGCGTTTGTGAATACGACGAACCAATCGTGAGGTGAAAAATATCCGTGGTAGAAAAGTGAGGAGAAAATGTACCCCGAATAACGCAAAGAAGGCATAATAATAACTGGTGTAAGTACGCACTTCATCATCGAGGATCACCACAAAAAAGAGGAAGAGAACACCAACCAATGTTTGAATGAGTGTAAAGCCGAGATCCTGAATACGGTGTTTGCGGAAAATGTTGCTGTAATAGCCACTGAGGTAATAAAGAGTTACCCAGAAAAGCGGAATGATGATGAGTCCGCGGTAATAATTTTCATCAAACTCAATTACAGTTTGTTCAATCCATGTTTTACGAAAAACAAAAAACAATGTCCATGCAAGGCCAGCGGTTATCAGATCTGATAAGAAGTATTTTAAAACCTGTCTTGCTTTCGGATCAATTGCCATAGATGAGTCGCACGTTGTCGATGTAAACTTGAGGAACGCTAACACCTTGGTCTTTATAAACCCTAAAGAAAATTTCGTGAGAAATTGCATTAATATTGGAGCTCACCAATTCTGTGAATTCGCAATAAATCTTTTTCCATACCAACACACCATTATCATCGTAGGTATCGCGGATAATGGTATTTTCCTGATTGAGGATATTACCCGGGTAAATACTGCGTAATCCGACTGCAAATGCCTGGTTGGCTTTGTAGTTCAATTCGAGGTAGACAGGAATTCCTCCTTTGGGCAAATCAAAATTTTCGGAAGTTGCCACCTGAACAAAATTCTGTGTAGCAGAGAGCGTTAGCAATCCACAACCTGCACCTTCAAAAACTTCACCTGGATCTGTGATTCGGTTAATCGTGGTATCACTTATTGCGTCCTGAAAGAATGGCACAAACGGATCGGTAAAATCCTCGTACCAGATGGTAATTTGATTGGAAGGGTAATAACTTACAACGGGCTCAAATACACCTTTTAATGTATCCACCATTCCACGACGAAGTGTAAAGGAATTGGTGACAAAAGGCTGGTAAAAAATATAACGGCGGCGGCGGGTACTGATGCCATCTGCTTTTATCCCGCCGTACACCGAAATTTTGCGGTTTCCCTCCGCAAGAACGGGTACACGGGCAGGTAAAGGGAAGCAACCAACGGGATTATCATCCACATATACCCAGGCATCAATGATGTCATCAGACGTTGAACCCTGTGCAGAGGTAGTGGTAAGCCGGATATCCGGAATATAAATGTAGGACGGAATTTCCCCCTGATCTTTTTGGCAAGAAACAAACCCTGTGATAATGAGGGCAATAATTACATAAAGACGACGTTCCATCGGAGAGAGTACTAAAGGAACGCAAAGTTATTTTTTTTATTGTCTCAGGAAATCCCGGAAGTAACTTCCATTTTGCCAATGATCTTATAAGCAACATCCAGGGCATTCAACCCATCCTGTAAAGTTACAGGTGGATTATTACCGGAAAGAATGGCCTGTGCAAAAGCCTGTAGCTCATCCCTTATTGCATTGGTTTCCTTTACGTCGGGTTTTTCAAAAAAGATTTCGCGCTTTCCTTTATTGTTACCCAGATCAATCATAAACGCAAAAGGATCCGGTTCACCTTCAATTTGTTTCATGCGCACAACCTCTGTCTTCTTTTCCAGAAAATCGACACTGATGTAAGCATCTCTCTGGAAAAACCGGGTTTTACGCATGTTCTTCAATGAAATTCGGGAAGCTGTTAGATTAGCTACGCAGCCATTATCGAACTCGATGCGGGCATTTGAAATATCCGGTGAATCCGAAACAATGGCAACACCTGAAGCGCTGATTCGTTTAATGTTGGATTTTACTACGCTTAATATGATATCGATGTCATGAATCATCAGATCAAGCACAACAGAAACGTCGGTTCCACGCGGATTCCAAACTGCCAGGCGGTGACACTCGATAAACATAGGTTGGTGAAAAAAGGGAACTGATGCCGAAAATGCAGGATTGAATCGTTCTACATGTCCCACTTGTCCTATCACATTCGCTTCCTTGGCAAGATTGATCAGACTCTTGGCTTCGTCGACTGTTGTTGTGATTGGTTTTTCAATGAAAATATGCTTGAATTTACGCAGGCAACGTTGAGCGGTATCGTGGTGACTGGTTGTTGGTGTAACAATATCGAGTGCATCGCAGGCATCAATGAGTGATTCGATATCGGTGAATCGTTTTGCGCCATATTTCTCGGTTGCATCGGCAGCATTGGCATCATCGGGATCGTAAAATCCCACCAGCTCCAGTTCGGGCACTTCCTTTATACAGCGAATATGAATCTTACCCAAATGTCCTGCGCCCAGCACTCCGATTCTTACCATAATAATTAGTGTTGAAAATGTTCGTGATAAAATTACTTCATGAGCGAGGGCATGGTGCAGCAGAACAGAGTAATTTTCAACAGTGAAATGTCGCTAAGTGATGCACGAGATACCTGACACCTTTAAACAGAAAGGCCTTCGTAGGCAAATGATCGAACGACTTAGGTCGCGGGGATTTTTTTCGGATTCCTTATTGGATGCTTTCGAAAAGGTACCACGTCATGCCTTTTTGGGGGATAATGCCTTTGACGAACATGCCTATGAAGAGAAAGCCTTTCATATAGGTGCAGGACAAACCATTTCGAATCCTTATACAGTAGCCTTTCAGACACATGTATTGGATGTGGTAAAGGGCGAGAAGATATTGGAGATTGGCACGGGTTGCGGTTACCAGACTGCCATTTTATGCCAATTAGGCGCCAAAGTTTTCTCGATTGAGAGGCAGCGCGAACTTTTTGAAAAGGCCAGGATCACATTAAATCAAATGAATTTTAGTCCCCGCCTCTTTTTTGGGGATGGGTTTAAAGGTCAGCCTGCCTTTGCTCCTTATGATAAGATAATTGTCACATGTGGGGCACCCTTTATTCCTCAAGACCTTGTGAATCAACTCAAACCAGGCGGAATTATGATCATTCCGGTAGGAGAAAACGAACAGGAAATGACATGGATCATGAAAAATCCTGACGGTAGTCTTGAAATCAAGGAGTTGGGAAAATTTAAATTTGTACCCATGTTGGAAGAAAAACAGCGGTCAAATGATAAATTATTTTTCAGAAAACCGTAACCTTGCATTCCAAACAGCCGTAAAAAGCGGGTGTTTTCAACAAAAAATAGTTAACAACAGTATGATTGTTAATAACTTGGCACAGCGAAAGAATGACATGAGCGGGAGAATTGCCAATTTTGGTACAATATCTGTTACACAACGCGCAAACTCTTAAAACCAAATACAATGAAAAAGAACATCTTTATTCTTGGTCTTGCTCTCGCGACTACAACTGCGTTTGCTCAGGATTTGACTTCAAAGAAGGGTGAAAACTACCTTCCAGAAGCTGGTGACATTGCCATTTCTTTTGACGCTGCTCCATTCCTGAATTACGTTGGTGGATTCTTCAGCAACGCTGGTGGAACTGCACCCACAGGTAACTACGTAGGTAACCTTCCTTGGCACATCCGTGGTAAGTATTTTGCTTCTGAAACTATGGCATTCCGTGGTGGTCTTCGCCTGAACTTCGGTGGTGACACTTACACTGCAATGGTTGGTCAGTCTNNTGCTGCCGCTCCTTCTTTCCCTGCAGCTCCTGCAATGGTTGAAGACGTTTACAAAGCTGGTGGATCTAACATCGTTCTTTCCGGTGGTGTTGAAATGCGTCGTGGTAAGACTCGTCTTCAGGGTTACTACGGTGGTGAACTTTTCATCGTTTCTGGAGGTACTAAGGACACTTACACTTATGGTAACGCAATGAGCACAACTGCTGCGTATCCTACAACTAACTTTGCGTTTGTTGGTGGTAACAACCTGGTGAACGATCCTTTCTATGGTCTTCCTGGTCGCGTAACTGAATCTAAGACATCTTCTTTCGGATTCGGTCTTCGTGGTTTCATCGGTGCTGAATACTTCATCTTCCCAAAGATCTCTTTAGGTCTTGAGTACGGTTGGGGTCTTATGATGGGTAGCGGTAAATCTACTCGCTCTATCGAAACTCAGAACGGTACTGCTGTAGGTGTAGTTGTTGACGAAACTGCTACTAAGTCTAAGTCTTTCGGATTTGACTCTGATATCAACTACGGTACTAACGGTCAGTTGAACATCATTTTCCACTTCTAATCAACGATTAGATTGGTATAAAAGACCCGCCCAAAAGGCGGGTCTTTTTTTTTGCATTCATTTATTCCCCATTTTCATTCACCCCAGGATGGAAATATCTCCTTACGGTGGTAAGTCCTGATACAGGATGCTATCTTTGCACTATGTCTGTCCCTTTTTACAACCCCGCTTACCGGGTAGGAATTTTAGGCGGTGGCCAATTGGGTCGCATGCTTATTCAGGAAGCGGTTAATCTAAACATTAGCATTTCCATTCTGGATCCTGATCCCTCTGCACCCTGTAAGAATCTGGTCGGTGAATTTGTATGCGGATCATTGAATGATTACGATACGGTAATGCGATTTGGTGCCGACAAAGATTTGCTGACCATAGAAATTGAGCACGTCAATGTGGATGCGTTGGAGCATCTCGAAAAACAGGGTAAAAAAGTATATCCCCAGCCGCATGTTCTCCGAATGATTCAGGACAAGGGTGAACAGAAAAAATTCTATCAGCAAAACAACATTCCCACGGCCCCATTTTATCTGGTAGAGAACCGTGCAGGAATTGCCTTGCATGGGGCCGAATTTCCATTTTTTCAGAAACTGCGCAAAGGTGGTTATGATGGAAAAGGTGTAACCCGACTGGATGATGTGAATGAACTCTCCAAAGCATTCGATGAGCCCAGTGTTCTTGAAAAACTGGTTCCATTCAAAAAAGAGATTTCGGTTATTGTTTCACGGAACGAAAATGGAGAAATCGCACATTTTCCGGTTGTGGAGTGTGAATTTAACCCGATTGCCAATCTGGTAGAATTCCTTTTTTCTCCTTCAGATATTTCTTCAAAAACTGAACACGATGCGATTCGCATTGCTCGTGAAATTGCAGAATGTTCTGGCATTGTTGGTTTACTTGCCGTGGAAATGTTTGTATTGGATGATGATACCGTTCTTGTAAATGAAATAGCACCTCGTCCGCATAATAGTGGTCACCACACCATCGAAGCCAATATCAGTTCGCAGTACGAACAACATTTACGTGCCATCCTTAATCTTCCACCCGGATCAACGGATATAGTTCGTCCTGCCATAATGGTCAATCTTCTGGGTGAAGATGGGTACACCGGAGATGCAGTTTACAAAGGCCTGGAAGACATTCTTCGCATTCCGGGAGTGTTTGTGCATCTGTACGGTAAAAAGACCACCAAACCCTTCCGCAAAATGGGACATGTAACCATACTTGCTGATAACATAAGCGCTGCCCGATCGCTGGCGCGTAAAGTTCAATCCACCTTAAAAATAATAGCCTGAATTATGAGTGTACATGTAGGAATCATCATGGGAAGTCAGAGTGATCTTCCGGTAATGCAGGAAGCCGCTGAAATGCTGAAAGAATTCGGAATTCAGTTCGAGATGACTATCGTATCGGCACATCGCACACCTGAGCGTATGTTTGATTACGCCAAAACTGCAGCGCAGCGTGGATTAAAAGTAATTATTGCCGGAGCAGGTGGTGCAGCGCATTTACCGGGGATGACAGCCTCATTAACAGCATTGCCTGTAATTGGTGTCCCAATTAAATCCTCCAATTCTATCGACGGCTGGGATTCGGTGCTTTCCATTCTGCAAATGCCGGGCGGGGTTCCCGTTGCAACTGTTGCCTTGAATGGCGCAAAAAATGCAGGAATTCTTGCAGCGCAAATTGTTGGTTCGGGTGATGCTGCTGTGTTGAAAAAAATTGAGGCTTATAAAGAAGGACTGAAAAGCAAAGTACTTGAAATGGCAAAAAAACTGGAGGGATAGAATTTAATTTCCAATTATCCGATTTCCAATTATCCGATTACTGATTCATTCTACTTTTTATATTCTGATTCCGATCATGGTTACGTCATCGATCTGTTCGAGGTCGCCTTTCCATTGAAAAAACTCCTGGTTTAATTTTTCGCCGAGTTCGTTCATGGATAAATGCAGATTTGCTGAAATTGATTTTTGTACATTCTTGTACTTCATTTTTTTTCCACCAGGACCACCAAACTGATCTGCAAATCCGTCGGTAAATAAAACAATTATATCGTTTTTTCTGATTTCAATCTGATGCGATAAAAACGATTTTCTTCCCTGAAATTTCCCAATGGGTTGTTTATCCGGTTTTACTTCTATGATCTCATTCTCCCGGAAAATCCAGATTCCGTTATTGGCACCTGCCCATTTTAAAATTGAATCTCCCTTACGCCACGAGCACAATGAAATATCCATTCCATCCCACACATCGCCTTGATTTTTAGAAAAGGTAGCTTCAACTAATCGGGCCGTTTCATCCAGTACAATTCCCGGATCGGTTTCTCCAAGTTCCTTTACAACACGATTGAGCGCATTCGCACATACAACAGAAACCATTGCACCAGGCACACCATGTCCGGTACAATCTGCTGCTGCAAACAGAACCTCCTCTTCTTTGGTCTCCAAAAAATAGAAATCACCTGCCACGATGTCTTTAGGCAAATACAATACAAACGCATCACCCAACAGTCGGGAAAAATCATTTACAGGAGGAAGAATTGCTTGCTGCAATCGCTTTGCATAGTTTATGGAATCAAGAATCTCACGATTCTTTTCATCAACCAGCAGTTTTTGTCGTTCTATTTCCTTCTTCTGTTGCTGCGAAACTTTAAAACGGTTGTAAAACATCCAGGCAGAAAGTGCAATGATCACAAGAAGGACAACAACGCCTGACAATATTAAGCGCTGTCGTTTACTTTCTTCCGCGTGTAGGAGCTGCTGGGCTTCCTGCTCTTTTTTAAATTCCGTTTCCCGTTTTCCAAAATTCATCAGCATTTCCTGTCGGAGCGCATTATCGCGATTTTTCTGATTCTGCAATGAATCGCGNNGTAAAAAGGAAATGCCTTTGCAGGATCCCCTTTCTTTTCATAAATCATATACATGATCTTCGAGGTGCGCGACATAATTTCGGGATAACCCAATTCAACCGCCTTCTTATAGGCCTTTTCGCCCAATTCAATTGCCTTTGAAAATTCTCCTCTGTCGCGGTACACTTCTGCAATGTTATCGTAGGCATAAACAATACCGGCAGCATCCCCCAACTCCTCTCGTAATTGCAATCCCTTCTCAAAATACTCAATGGCTCTGTCGTGATCGCCCAAATCAAGATAGACTGTTCCCATGTTGGCCAGTGAATACGACATGCTTCGCTTATCCCCGTTTTGTTCAGCATAGGAATACGATCGGGCTGCATGTTCTATAGCCTGCTGAAAGGCTTTCATTTTGCAATAGAGGTACGACAAATTATTGTGCACATAGGATAATCCAAGGGGATCATTGATTTCTTCCAACAAGGCAAGGCAGGCAAGGTAAGACTCCAGCGCACGTTCATCTTCTCCCATCTCTTCCTGTACGCTGGCAATATTCAGATAGCAGTAAGCAGAATTCTTCAACTCACCGGCCGACTCCAGCAAATAGAGGCTTCGGTATAAATAATTAAGTGTTGTACCCAATTCGCCCAGCTGATAATAGACCAATCCGATATTGTTTACACACTCTGCAACTCCCACGCGCGATTGCAGGTATTCGAATAAAAAAAGCGCCTTCTCGTATTCGAGTTTTGCATCATGAATTTGTCCGGCGTTCTTATAATTTAAACCCAGACGAAGATAAACACGTGCTAATTCTTCCATTTCATGCGGCTCGAGAAAAGCAACAAGTGAACGATGATGATAATTGATTGAGCGCTTATATGCAGCAACTGCAGAATCTGAGGAGGTATCCTCCCACTTTTTTCCCAATAGAAATTCATGCCGGGCTTTAAGTGAATCCGTTAATGATTTCACATTTACAGCCCGCATCGAATCAAGTTCAGTTTGTGGAACGCAAAATGCGCGATTACCTGAAATAATCACAAACACAAATAAAAGACAATAGTCCAGCTTCCTCATACCAGGCGAATTCCGATCATACTCACATCATCAATTTGTTCAATTTCGCCCTTCCATTCCCTATAGGCAGCAACCAGTTCATCTTTCAATTGCGGCATGCTGAGGGATTTTCGTTGACTGATAAACTCCTGCAAAGTACGGTATTTAAATTTTTTACCGCGTGGTCCGCCAAACTGATCAGCGTAACCATCTGAAAAAAGAAAAACAGCATCACCCTTTTTCAATGAAAGTGTATGTGTAACAAACGGATGCGCTTCGTATGAAAATCCGATAGGTTGTTTATCTGCGGCAATTTCATTCATTGTATCGTTCTCTAAATACCAAAGCGGATTATTTGCACCTGCCCATTGCAGTGTAAACTCATTCTCCTTGCGTTCTATGGTGCATAGGGAAATATCCATCCCATCCTTTACCTCCTGATCGCTACGCCTGAAGGTATCCATTACCAATGCTCGTGTCCGATCGAGAATTTTTCCGGGATCTGTTTCACCGAATTCTTTTACCACCCGATTTAATGCATTGGAACAAACAACACTTACCATAGCACCAGGTACTCCATGTCCGGTACAATCGGCAACTGCAATAATAATTTTGTTCTTTTCCTGCTCCAGAAAATAAAAATCGCCTGCTACAATATCCTTGGGAAAATAGATCACGAAATTTTCAGGCAATAGGGAAGAAATATACTCAGCCGGAGGAAGAATAGCCTCCTGCAAGCGTCGCGCATAGGTGATGGAATCGAGAATTTCCTTGTTCTTTTCCTGCAAAAGTTCTTTTTGTTCTTCTGCCTGGATCTTCTGCTGTTCGATGATACGGCGTTGTTTTCTTGTCTGCTGCAATGATCTAAATATAAAAAACACCGAGACAAGACTAAGGATGAGTCCGATGATAACAGAGAATATGATGATTCGCTGGCGACGGTTTTCGCCTTCTGCTTTTTCTGCTTCTGCTGTTAATTGTGCTTCTCGTGCTTTGGCTTCATTGGACTCCAGCACTTTTTGTTTGTTCAGCAACTCAAGCTGATTTTGTTTGGCTTTTATTTTCTCCTGATTAGCAGCTAGCTCAATCTCTTTGCGTGCCCTTTCGGAATTGAGCAGCGAAATTTGTTGTTGCTGCCGGATAGCCTCGATCTGCTGAATTTTTTGTTCGCGGGATAACAACATAATCTCACGTTGCTTTTTATCCAGATCATACTTCGATTGCATTTCTGTTGCATTCTTGCTCAATGATGCTTTAAAAACTTTTTCGCTCAGAATATTCGACTCAATCAAATGCCAATATACCGAATCGGAATTCCCTGATAAATACTCTGCTTTGGCAAGAGAACGGAGTACTTCCATGTGTATATCATCAAAATTACTGTTACGCACAAGCGCATACGCTTCCTGCAATGCCGCCATTGCCTGGGGAATGGAATCAATTTCAGTGTAGAGAATTCCGAGATTCATTAATGATTGAATCAACCTGTATTTCTCTCCTCCCTCACGACGAAGGGCAACTGTCCATTTGTACGAATCAATCGCCTTTTTCCATTTTCCCTGTCGTTTGTAAACCACTCCCAGGTTGGTCTCGATAGGAATAATCAGACTTTTATCGCTACCGTTTTGAATTGCGAGATCACGCGCCTTCTCCATGTAATAGGCAGCAGAATCATTCTGAAAAGTATAGAGATACACACCTCCGATATTTTGCAGGCAACGAATCTCACCTTTTTTGTCACCCAATTTAATTTTCAGTTCCAGTGCCATATAATAATAGCGAATGGACTCATCATAACTCCTCATTGCATTGAGCGTATTCCCAATGGAGATCATCATGGTTGACCGGCGTTTATCATCTTTCAGCGAATCGGCTAATGCGAGTGCTTTGTAATGATAGCGAAGCGAGCTCTCATAATCGCCTTTGATATTGTAGGCATTGCCTAAATACGAATACCCTGCAGCGCGATTGACCTGCGAAACCTGCGAGTTCTGATCGAAGTATTTGGGATCAGTATGAATTGCGAAAGATTGCTGAACATACTCGATGGTTTTGTCCGGATCGATATAAAGATATTCCCAACCCAACTCATCAAGAATATAAACCCTGGTTATGGGATCAGTTGTTTTGTTCAACTGTTTTTGCAGCGAATCGATCTTTGCGTTTTGCGCATAAGCTGTTCCTGCCGGAAGTGCGAACACATACAACAGGCGCAGTGAAAACAGGAAAACCCGATTCATCCGGAGAACACACATAGGCAAGTATTCCTGTGAATATACAAAGGAGCAAGCATAAATCCGATAAGCAAAATAAAAAAGGCCCTCATTAAGAGAGCCTTTCAATTACATATTGCGTCGGTACTGACCACCTACCTCAAATAAGGCATGGGTGATCTGACCCAGCGAGCAGTATTTGGTAGCTTCCATTAGTCCTTCGAACAAATTACGGTTCAGAATAGCAGCCTGTTGCAATTCGGAAAGATGTTCCTTGCTTTCTGTCTCGTACTTCTTATGCAGGAAACGAATGGTATCGATTTGTTGTTGCTTTTCTTCTTCAGTAGCGCGGATGACCTCTGCCGGAATAATGGTGGGTGAGCCTTTGGAAGACAAGAAGGTATTCACACCAATGATCGGGAATTCGCCGGTGTGTTTGAGTGTTTCGTAGTACAGCGATTCTTCCTGTATTTTACTCCGTTGGTACATGGTTTCCATAGCGCCCAATACTCCACCACGTTCGGTGATACGATCGAATTCGGTGAGCACTGCTTCTTCCACAAGATCGGTCATCTCCTCAATGATAAATGCCCCCTGAATCGGATTCTCATTTTTCGCAAGTCCCAACTCCCGGTTAATGATGAGCTGAATAGCCATAGCGCGACGAACAGATTCTTCTGTAGGCGTTGTTATAGCCTCATCATACGCATTGGTATGAAGTGAATTGCAATTGTCGTAAATCGCATACAATGCCTGAAGCGTTGTACGAATATCATTGAAGTCAATCTCCTGCGCATGCAACGAACGACCGGATGTCTGGATATGGTATTTCAACATCTGCGAACGTGCATCAGCGCCGTATTTATCTTTCATTGCTTTCGCCCATATGCGACGAGCAACACGTCCGATCACTGCGTATTCCGGATCAATACCGTTGGAGAAAAAGAAGGAGAGGTNNACACTGTACTCGGGATCCATTCCATTACTGAAGAAGAAAGAAAGATTGGGGGCAAACTCATCAATATTCATTCCCCTGCTCAGGTAATACTCCACATAGGTAAATCCGTTTGCCAGCGTAAATGCAAGTTGTGTGATTGGATTTGCTCCCGCTTCTGCAATATGATAGCCTGAAATAGAGACCGAATAAAAATTTCTTACTTTTTTCTGTATGAAATACTCCTGCACATCACCCATTAAACGAAGAGCGAATTCAGTAGAGAAGATACAAGTATTCTGCGCCTGATCTTCCTTCAGGATATCGGCCTGTACAGTACCGCGCACCTGCATGAGCGTTTCCGTTTTGATTTTTGCATACACATCTGCAGGAAGAACCATATCTCCGGTAACACCAAGTAACATCAATCCCAATCCGTCATTCCCCTCTGGAAGTGGCGCATTGTATTTGGGACGTGGAACACCGCGTTGCTGGTAAATGCTGTCGATTTTTTTGCTGATCTCAGCTTCGAGTCCGTTTGCCTTAATGTATTTTTCGCATTGCTGATCGATTGCAGCATTCATAAAAAACCCAAGCAGCATCGGAGCAGGACCGTTGATGGTCATGGAAACGGAAGTCTTGGGATCGGATAAATCGAAACCGGAATACAATTTTTTAGCGTCATCCAGACAACAAATGGAAACACCGGAGTTTCCAATTTTTCCATAGATATCGGGACGAAGGTCAGGATCGTTTCCGTAGAGCGTAACTGAATCGAATGCCGTAGACAAGCGTTTTGCCGGCATTCCCAGCGAAACGTAATGGAAGCGCTTGTTCGTACGTTCCGGACAACCTTCTCCGGCGAACATTCGTGTTGGATCTTCCCCTTCGCGTTTGAAAGGATAAATTCCGGCCGTATAGGGGAATTCACCCGGAACATTTTCGCGGAGCACCCAACGCAATACATCACCCCATGATTTGTAACGTGGCGTTGCTACTTTGGGAACCTGCGTGTGTGAAAGTGATTCGGTATGCGTTTTTATTTTGATCTGCTTGTCGCGCACCTGGAAAACATAAAACTCATCCTTGTATCGCTTCACCTTATCCGGCCATTGCTGAATAAGTTCCCAATTGTGCGGATCAAGATCGAGTTTAATTTTATCGAACTGCGCACGTAATGTTTTTACGATATCTGCATCTTTCTTTTCATCAAAAGTTTTAATGGCAGTATCAATTCCGTACAGACGATCTGCAATTTCCACCTGTTTGATTACCCAATTGTCGTATTTGCGATTATTCTCAGAGATCTCAGAAAGGTAACGGGTACGAGCAGGTGGAATCACAAAAATCTTCTCACTCATTTCCCGGGTGATTTCAAATCCGGATTTTAAGGGAGCATTTGTTTTCTCCACTACCTTGTCCATAATCGCCTTGTACAAACGATTGGTTCCGGGATCATTGAACTGAGAAGCGATGGTACCATATACCGGCAAGGTTTCATCATCCGCATCCCATAACTGGTGATTACGTTTGTATTGCTTCTTTACATCGCGAATGGCATCGAGTGCACCGCGCTTATCGAATTTGTTGATTGCAACTACATCCGCAAAATCAAGCATATCGATTTTTTCCAACTGTGTTGCCGCACCAAACTCGGGTGTCATGATGTAAAGCGATACATCCGAGTGATCAAGAATTTCGGTATCGCTCTGACCAATACCCGAAGTTTCCAGAACGATCAAATCGTAGTTAGCAGCTTTCAGAATATTTACTGCATCACCAACGTACCTACTAAGAGCCAGATTGCTTTGTCGTGTTGCCAGCGATCGCATATACACGCGTGGATTGCGAATTGAATTCATCCGTATACGATCTCCCAGCAATGCTCCCCCGGTTTTACGTTTGGAAGGATCGACTGAAACTATACCGATATGTTTATCCGGAAAATCAAGAAGGAAACGACGAACAATCTCATCAACCATACTCGATTTACCAGCTCCTCCTGTTCCTGTAATACCTAATACCGGCGATTTTGATTTTTTAGCCTGCTCAGCGATTGCATCAAGAACAGCACGTGACTGATCAGGAAAATTTTCTGCAGCGGATATTAATCGCGCTACACTGTTTTTATTAGCAGGTGAAAGTTGTTTGACTTCTCCGTTCAGATGATCTCCAATTGCATAATCACTTTTCTGCATGAGATCATTGATCATTCCCTGCAATCCCATCGAGCGTCCATCGTCGGGATGATAAATACGTGTGATTCCGTAATGCTGCAATTCTTCAATCTCCGAGGGAAGGATGGTTCCTCCTCCTCCACCAAATATGCGGATATGGCCTGCTCCTTTTTCCTTAAGCAGATCGTGCATGTATTTGAAATATTCGGTATGACCTCCCTGATAACTGGTCATTGCAATTGCATGGGCATCTTCTTCAATGGCGCAATTCACAACTTCTTCAACAGAACGGTCGTGACCAAGATGAATAACCTCAGCGCCGGTACTTTGTATGATACGACGCATAATATTGATAGCAGCATCATGTCCGTCGAAAAGCGATGCGGCGGTTACGATGCGGACTTTATTCTTTGGCTGATAGGGTTTTGCTTCTTGCATGAGGTATCGGTTTCACAGGCACAAATATAACAAAAGAGGAGGCTGAAGATTCGCCTTTGATTGCCGATTGCACTACTATAAATCAACATATTACATACCAAGCCCGGGATATTTTCTTTACAATTGCCCCGCAATAGCACTACGCTACAACAGGAATGAAACAATCCAAACAACAATAATATAACTCAACATCCTCTAATTATTGCAGAGGAAAAGACATGTATAATATGGTTTTATCCAACAATCGTGCGAAAGCAGCAGTCGATTATCTCATTTCGCAGGGTATTGACCCATCACGCTTGAAATGGAAAGGCTACGGAGAAAGCAAACCACGCAACAAATGTGTAAATGGTGTTGTTTGCTCCGAGGAAGAACACCAATGGAACAGAAGAACCGAATTTAAGGTCACCAAAATTTTACCTGAAAAATAAATGCAAGCCCCGGAGCAGAAAAGTTTCGGGGCTTAGTATTTCAGATCGACAAGCACAAGCTTCTCCTTGTTGAGAAATAACATCAGGTAATCGCGGGAAGAGCCATCATCGAAATAAAACCGGATAGTCCCGTTACTGTCGTTGGCTTCAAAAGTTCCCGGCTCGTTAATGTTGCATGCACCGTTTGTCCAATTGAGGATTCGAAATTCATTTGGACTATAGGTGAGCAATTGCGTATACGTTTGCTGAAAACACTGTGTGCCTTTTACTTTTGCATCGTACCGAAAAAAACGAAGTGTGTCTTTGTCCTGATGCGAACCGCACATTCTCCAGTCGGCCCCTTTGATCAGGTAATCTGCAATCAATTGAGCGCGCAGTTCACCAGGCTTGAATAAAAACAGTAGCAATGAAACAATCAGCAGTCGTTTGATCATTACAATTTTTTCTTAACTGATTTCCATAACTGACGGTACAAATAACTGATTTCCGTTTCAGGATGAGCATCCAGGTAAGGACGACGGTAAACACCCATCCGTTCAATTTCAGAAACGAAAGGAATAGCNNGGAATAGCCACATCAATTGCTTCCTGATGCACCGACATAAATTCCACAATTGTTTCGTTGTGTAAATTTTTGCGTCGCTCGTACATTGAGAAAAAGGGATGGATCTTTTTGGTGTCTATTTTATTCACCTTGCAATAATCGATCAGCTGTTCATAAGTACGCACAGAAAGTGTTGAGGGAACTACCGGTACCAAAATATAATCGGCGTTAAGAAGAATATTTTCCGAAAAGAGAGTGATGCTTGGCGGGCAGTCGATAATGGCGACATCGAATTTGCGGGAAAGTGGTTTAAACAAGGATTTCATCCATGATCTTCCACCTTTCAGTTCGCTTAGAAACACATCCATTTTCCGATAGCGTTCATCAGCAGGCAAGAGCCATAGATTGGGATAGATCGTCTGAAGAATTGCTTCTTCCGGACTTTTTTCACCGGCGATGATTTTTTTTGCGTTTTCAATTCCCTCTTCGTGATGCATGTAATACGAAGCGGCCCCCTGCGGATCGAGATCGACAAGTAGTGTTTTGTTTTTGGCCTCAGACGCAGCATACGCTAAATTTACGGCCGTGGCAGTTTTGCCTACACCGCCCTTAATGTTAAATACGGCTATCGTTTTCATACAGGTTTTGGAATGGATAGTCTTCAAATATAATGAAAATCAGCACTTTTCCAAATCGCACACCACTAGCCTAACAAACCTAAATGACTGAATCACATAAAGATACAGCAAACAACCCGAAAATAAGCACTGATACTTTTGAGCTTCATTACCTGCGTTTGGGCTACACAATCAAGGGCGATAGTATTTTTTGGAAGGAAGGAACAGGTTGTTTGATTAAGGATTTTAAGAAAGGGGAGAATCCCGGCGCTGTGGTCAGGAAAGGCGGGAATGGGATGATTTTGATCGAGGGTAATCAAAACGGGATACACAAGGCTAAAACCAATTCAGGTTTATGGTTAATGTTTTTTGCTTGTGTGTTTTTGGGAATTCTATTTCTGATTGTCAGAAAAAAGGCACTTAAAACTCGTAGGAAAAAACGTTGGAGATAAAGTAGGTTGTTTCCGGAGCACCCCGTGGAGGACGCGAATCGTGTTGCAGATTGTACACAAGCCGAAAGCGCAATTTTTGTGTGATATTAAATCGCAAGGAAACTTCAGTCGACACCCTGTAATCATCGGGTGAGATAAAATCGGGCTGGTAATACGTTATGGAATTGATGCCTGTAACCTTATTGAATTGAAAATCGAAGGAGAAAAACGTACTGTATCGAATCTGACGGTTAACCAATTCTGTTGCTTCTTCTTCGTACTCGCCCATTACAAAAGCCCCCAAACTAACAGAGGCCGAATCCCGATCAAGCACCACCGCACGGGCGCCTCCGCCCAGGAGTGAACGAAAACGGATTAACTGGATCTGATTGTATTGTAACTGCTCAAAGCCCTCCAGAAAAATGCGTTTGAACTGTTTGGAATTGTAAGAATAACGCGCATGCTGAAATCCGTAATTGACATAGTTTTGCCGACCTGCATTCACGTAAAGAAAATCGGTTAAAAAAGAAACCAAATGCTGATCCTTTTTCCAATATATCCGGTTGCGATTACCGATCTGATATATCATTCGGGTGTTCTTGGTGACGTTAAAGGAAAGATCAAGATGTCCGCTCCAACCGTTTTTGGGATTGCGGAGACGTTGATTTTCAATATTGACAATCTGCGCTTCCAATTCGGGAAGAAACACAAACACACACAATAAAGAAAAAATAATCCGGCGCATGGGTGGGCAAAATTACTGTTTAGCCCCATACAAAAAACAAATCCCGAAAATTGTTTATTGCTCCATACGCACGTTTCCTGCTTTCGTTCGCAACTTCACCTTAACGGGTGAATCGGTCTGCTTTCCGAAACTACCGGATATGATCCTTCGCTTTTCGATCTGACTATCGTTATTGATTTTCTTGCTCACAGAATTGATCACCAGACTACGAACATTATCCAGATCCAGATCGAAACCAAAGGAAGCTGCCGGATCAAAAATGAGTTCAATATCACTCGAACCCGACTGCAGATTGATGTGATCGTAATCGCGTGAAATCTTACGAACCACAATATCTCCAAAACGAATATCAAAATCGATAGCATAAAGCAATTCGCGGATACGAAAAGATGTCAGCGAAGAATTCCCGCTTAGACTGTGCAGCTTTTCGACATCGAATTTATCGTTCGAAGATTTCACATGGAGTTGTCCTGCATTACCGATCCGGATTTCTGAACCCGATGATTGTATACGAAGTTCAGTTGCGGCAAGCAAATTCATGGAGCCGAATGAAAGCTGAATTTCGCCAACCGTAATTTCCTCAGTCTCGATGCGTCCGTATTTCACATTGAGTAAACGTGCTTCCGAAACCAATCCCGCACGAAAATCGCCATGATGAACTTTAGCTATCAATTTACCGGTAATGGTTTCCATTTCAACATCCCCAAAACGATTTTCGATTAAAACAGATGTCGACTTGGGCAAATACACAACATGATCGATACGTATGCGATGATTTTTTTTCAGATTGAGCATCATTTCCATCGAATTGCGTTTAACGGCATTTAATTGTTCGCCCCACACCAATTCTGAGCGCACAGAACCACCTGCAGCAATGAATTTAATTTCTGCAAGTCCTAGAAGCATTTCTGCATAATCTTCCTGATCGCTTTCGGCAATCACATTTACCTCAAAACGTACACTATCCTTATCCCAGTTACGGAATTTAATATCGCCATATTTCGAAACGACTTCAACCTGTGTTTGCGCCTTTAAGGGAAAAGACTTCTCAATACTTTTCGCTTTTGTAAACGGAAGTATCTTGTGTTCTGTGCCTGCAAATCCGCAAAGCGGCAGCATCAGGATACACAGCAACACCGTTTTATCTAAAATTTTATTCATATACCCTCAGTTAGTGTGTATGATCAGTTTTTATCGTCTTCAATTTCTTTCCAGGAATCGAGATACCGTTCCAGTAAATCCAGTTTCATTTTATAGGTCATGATCATCGCCTCAATAATTTCCGCCTCATTCACGTTCTCTTTCATTTCTTCACGGAGGTTTCCAAATTCGGTATCGAGTTCACGCAAAGAACGAAGCAACTCTTCGTCTTCCGGTAAATCCTTCACTTCACTCATTGCCGATTGAATACGACTTACATAAAATACTTCCATTTCGCGATACTCTGGTGAAAGCTGCGCAAGAACCAATCCGGAAGAAGACAAATTCTCCGAATCATGAACCACCTGCTTCGCCACAGATTCGCTTTTACGATCGAGCAATACCCAAAAAGAGATACTCACCACAAGTACAGCCACTGCAGCTACTTTAAGAACTGTGCTCAACTTAACCATAGCCGGTGCAGCTTCCGGAAGTTGCGCGCGAATATTCCCCCATACTCTTTCAGAAGGACGATCGTGTTCAAACGCATCACGGTTTTCGTCGAGAAACGATTTCCAGTTATCCTTTTCCATGTCCTTTGCTTGTTTGTTCAACAATTAATTCTGCCATTTTTTTCTTCGCACGGTTCAACTGCGACTTGGACGTCGATTCGGTTATCCCCAATTTCTCCGCAATATCACGGTGCGACCAATCTTCAAACATGTACAATGAAAAAACGATTCTAAACCCCTCAGGCAATTTTTTCATAGCTGTTTTTACATCCTCAATTGTACAATCGGGTAAATCGTGCTGACTCTCTTCCGGTTCTTCTGCCACATCCGATTTTAATTCACCAAAATGTACTTTTCGTTTTTTCGTTTCATTGATCGAACGATTCACCACAATTCGCTTTAACCATGATCCAAACGACGCTTCTCCCCGGAAAGTTTGAATGGAAGTGAATGCGTCAAGAAACGACTCCTGCAAAACATCTTCTGCTTCTTCTCTGTTTTGCAATATGCGGTAACTCACATTGTACATTGCCCCGCTGTACAATCGATACAACTCCTCCTGAGCTGAGCGATCGTTGCGCTTACAGTCTTGCACAAGCTTATCGTGTATGTGTGGTGTAGTTACCAAATCCTGAATTGCTTTTTATCTTGGCTTTGAATGTGCTAAATTACTAATTGCGACCACGTACCCCAGCTTTTGCCTTCAGCAAGTCCAAATTCGCTTATTTCCGCTTCCTCGCCAATGATAAAGCGTAAACCGAAGATAGGAGGTTTCTGCTTCATCAAAACCAACCCAACTTCAATCCGAAATTAGCGCTCCAGCCGGAAAGTTGGCCGCTTAATGATGAACCAAAATAGCCATCCGTTGCAAAACGGTAAGAAGCTCCGGCATGAAAACGCATCCATTTGAACAAATTCAATTCGAGATTTAATCCGGGTTCTGCAATAAAAAATGCATCACCGTTGTAATTGTCCCAATCAATATCTTCCCATTGCGGATCGTAAGGATCGTACCCCTGGCGAAAACCAACTCCCCCTCCACCAAGCAGTACAGGAATTGTAAGGTGTATCATCTTTCGTGTAAACAACACCGGCTCCAGCATCAGACCGCCATATCCCATATCAAAATACATGCGGTATCCATTGGCATCCAAACGATCACTTTTTACAGGTGAAACCAATCCGTATCCTGCAAATCCCACATTCAGTTTACGACCAAACACGAGCGAGATTTGTCCGCCTGTCATCCATGCTGCCTGCTCATTGAGTAACATTGGTTTATTCTGCCATGCAACAAAAAATCCGAGTGGACGGCCTTTCCCCAGTAAAGTTTCATCGTCGTTGGTAAATCGTTTACGTAAACTATCGGACGAATTGGCTTGTGCAATCTGCAAAGAAAGCGCAGCAACAATAAGAAGTAGTGTTTTCAATTTCATATGCATTTTCGTTTTACAATTAATTCATGTGGATCAAATCACCGGAACCGGTAATGTTAACATTCAATACCGAAGGATTTCCCCAATAGCGCACGTCGCCGCTGCCGCTAATGTTTACCTGCAAGGTATCCGAAACGCGTACACGGATATCACCAGAACCGGTACAATTGACAATTGCTTTAACTGCGTAAACCGGTTCTGCATTGATGTCTCCACTGCCTGTGGTGCTGAGTTCAAGCGATGGAATTTGGCCTTGTAGTGTGAGGTCCCCTGAACCGAAAAGCTGAATAAAAAGTTTTGGTGAACTAATCGTTAAATCCAAATCACCACTACCGAAATGTTTGATGATACCATTATTCATGATCAAAGGTGCTCCGGAAATTTTTCCTGATCCGCTAAAATAAAGATCATCAAAACCTGTTTGCGCGATATAAACTTTTGTCTTTCCGTTAAACCACTCCCGCCAACCAGTTTGTTCCACCCGAAGGCGACCATTGCTTACAGAAGTATGGATGTCGTCCTGTAATTTTTCCGGTGCTTCCACACGAACCACGATTCCGGTATCCAGCGTAAAAACAATATCCGGTTCACCATAAACAGAAAGTGCTGTAAACGGAGCCAGATTGCGGTCTTCGGTAATTACCGGACCAACATCATAACGCCAGGGCCGGCAGGAAAAAAGAAAAAGAGGAAGTGAAAGCAGGATAAGACGTTTCATTTTTTTGTGTTTACTTCAAGGACAAAGAAGTTGAAAAAGGTTGCACAGGATTTTCAAACATTTTTTAAAAACCGAATAAAATCAAGGCTTTTCACTAGGATGACACAAATAATGAACACCGGTAAGGAAAGCTGTTTATCGACAGTAATCCACATTTCCCTCTTCATTTCTTTTGGCTCCTTCTCTCTCTTCGGTTAGTAAAGCCTGTTAAATTGCACTAACAACGTTCTAAACCTTTACAGCATGATGATGGCCAAGCGCAAGAACCAGGTGAAGATTTTCGTCCTGGACACCTCCGTGATTCTTCACGACCACAATTCCATCAATAATTTTGATGATAATTTTGTAGCCATCCCGATTGTAGTCCTCGAAGAGCTCGACAATTTTAAGCGGGGACACGACTCCAAAAATTTCGAAGCAAGGGAATTCATCCGCATCATGGATAAACTATCCGGCAATCAGAGTCTGCAGGATTGGATTCCGCTTGAAGGAAACAATAAAGGAAAGTTCAAGATAGTGATGACGGGAAAACACGGCGGCACGGATGCGAATGTGGTGTATGGCGAACGAAAAGCCGATCACCGTATTCTGAATGCTGCCTTGAGTTTAATGGATGAAGAAAAAGACAAGCAAGTTGTTCTTGTTTCAAAAGACATCAATCTCCGTTTAAAAGCCAAAGCGCTGAATATTCTTGCCGAAGACTATGAAACAGGAAAGATCAGTGATCTGAGTAATTTCAATACCGGCAGAATTGCGATTGAAAATGTTGATCCCGATGAAATTCGTAAAATATTCACAGACGGCTTTACCGAAAACACCTCCATTCTGAATGGCGACAAGGTGAATAATCAATTCTACATTCTAAAAAGCGACAAGTCCTCTACTCTTGCTTATTACAATCCCTTTGTGGAGCGTGTAGAACGTGTGGAGAAACAATTCACATACGGTATCAAACCCCGTAATGCAGAGCAAACCTTTGCACTGCACGCCATCATGAACGATGATGTGAAACTAGTTACCATACAAGGTGTAGCAGGAACTGGAAAAACATTGCTTGCGCTTGCAGGAGCTATTGAGCAACGAAAAAAATACAATCAGATCATTCTTGCGCGTCCCATCGTACCACTCAGCAACCGCGATATCGGATACTTGCCCGGAGATGCCAATGAGAAGATCAACCCTTATATGGAACCGCTTTGGGACAATCTGAAATTTATTAAGAGTCAGTTCTCCGAAAATGAAAAGCGCTACAAGGCAATCGATGAAATGGTGCAGGAACAGAAAATTGTTGTTACACCACTCGCATTTATCCGCGGAAGAAGTTTCTCCAATATTTTCTTTATTATTGATGAAGCACAAAACCTGACTCCGCACGAAGTAAAAACCATCATTACCCGCGCCGGAGAAAACACCAAGATCATTTTTACAGGAGATATTTTCCAGATCGATACACCGTACCTCGACGAACAGTCGAACGGATTATCCTACATCATCGACCGACTGAAAGGAAGCAAGCTCTATGCACACGTCACCCTGGAAAAAGGAGAACGTTCTGAGTTGGCTAACCTTGCAAATGATCTGTTGTAAAACAACGGATTTCCTATTCCAAAAAATGTATTCAGTAACTCGGTGGATACATCAGTGCTGAGCGCTTTTGCCAATAAGCGATTTACGTGGTTCGTAGATGAGGCGCAAAAATGAGCTGAAACGCTGATTCTCCCTACTGATTGGAATACCGGTAACAATTCCCACCAGCAGGTTCTGAGAAACACTCACCCGCATTTGTGGACGAATCACCATGTCGAAATCGTTTTGGTAAACTTCCTTGTTGAATTCTATTCCCACAAAATTTCGTGTTCCGGGAATCATGTAGTGAATATTACTGTTGATCTGAAGCAACTGATCCGAATGACCTCCATGCAAAGGAGTAAAAAACAATGGTCCCGAATACAAAAGCGTATGAAAATTTTTACCCCAGCGTTTGGCGGCCACAAAAAATGGATTAAATACATTACCTGTAAACAAACGATCGCTTCGGTATCGGGAAAATTCTGTTAACTCAAGTTCATGAATATATCCAAGGGCAAGTGACGTTGCGCGTTTTTCATTGACAAAAAACGAATACTGTGCAGCAAGTTTTAAACTGTTCAGCTTATTTCCAGGAGCGTTCTGATTTCCATTTGTTGTGTAATGAAAGGAAAAGGGCAATTCAATTTCAAGTCCCAACCTATCAATAGGAGCAAATTCATATTCTATGAGAGTTGTATAAACATCAAACTGATTGTAATCTGTGAGTCCCATTCCTATATTCAACTCATGTTCTCCTTTACGAGCCCCTAAATCGCGGATCAGATCAATGAATAAAGGTTCTGCATGCAATACCTTATCGCTTCCCTTTTGTGCTTCAACTTCCTGAATAAACAAGCTGTCCAGGATCTCATTTTTGATCCGAATACTATCCGGTTCATTTTCCTGAGCGGAAGAAATAAGTGTCGCACATAAAAAAAGGAAAACCAAAACCGGCTCTTTCATTTGAGTTTTCATGCAACAAAACTAAGATTGTAAAAAAACTCAAGTCCTTCTTTTCACACTTTTTAACGAATGAAAAGAGATTTCAAAAAACAGCGACGATAATCGGTTGCTTATTGTGGTTTTTCGGTTTTTCCATCCGCATACTTTGCAAATCTACCTGCGCTTTTTTCGTGTACCATTTCGTATTTCGGCCACGGCCACCCACCGAATTGGGTTTTGCGGTACTCTGCAAAGGCCTGCTGAATTTCCGCTTCGGTATTCATTACAAACGGTCCATACTGAATGGTTGGTTCCGCGATGGGTTTTCCCTGCAAAAGCAGAAATGCTGCATCGGGACCAGTACTGGTAATGAGGATTTCGCTTTCGGAAAGTAAATCAACTGCATGACCAACGCCTATTTCGGAATCTGCAATTTTAGCCTGTTTTCCCTCGTAGAAATACAAACCACGATTCAATCCTTTTGCCGCTGCGGGGAGTTTAAAAGAAGCACCTGCGGGACAATGAATAATCCAGATGGCTACAGCGTTCACCGATTCTGCTGCCCAGGATTTCGGAGGAGGATTAAGTGCTCTCACGCCCCAAAGATCGCCTGCAATGATTTCTGCTTTTACTTTTGCTCCATTGGGAGAAACATATTCAGCATGAGGAAGTTTTTCTTTCCAGAACATGATGTAATGCGGATCGGCATGTTTGTGTTTGGCAGGGAGATTGAGCCAGATCTGAAACAATTCCATCGGGTTTTCCTTCTCCTCATGCACTAAGGGAAACATCTCAGCATGCTGTACACCTTTTCCTGCCGTCATCCATTGTACATCGCCATCACCATACCTTCCTGATGCACCCATAGAATCAGTGTGATCCACCAATCCTTTTCGCACAACGGTTATCGTTTCGAATCCTTTATGCGGATGACCCGGAAAACCGGGAATAGCATCGCCGTGATACATACTCCATCCATCCTTACCGGAAAAATCACTTCCCTTCTGGCGACCATTTAAAGAAACAGCAGGACCTTGTTGCGCATTCCCCTTTGGAAAACGATCGTTGTGATGTACACAAAAAATAAAAGGATCGAGCGTAGCCCATTGAAAGCCAAGCGGACGAATACGGAGGATTGGATTATTCATAACTGAGAAACAATTGTGGAAGGCTAAAGTTCGGGAAAAACCTAATATCAAGGGAAATTAATAATCTAATGTTCCGATCAATCAAACCAGAAAAAAACTTCACTTCACCACCAAATCATCTCCTAATCAAAAATTCCGACCGCCAGTTCAGCCCAAACCAAAAGGAATACACCCAGCACAATTCCAGATCCGATAATTCGGTAATTCCGCTTTTTAACACTACGGAATAAGACCTCAATCAGAATTCCTGTCGATAACAATAACAGTCCCATTAGCAGAAAGTCTGCAGCATCCCATTTCACCTCATCAGTAAACTGCATTGCAATTGCGGGTATTGCCAACAATACTGCTACAACAGAAAGAATAAGAAAAAGTCTTTTGCTTTTCATAGTAAATGATCTGGATAAATGAATAGTTCGTTTTCGATAATGTTCATAACGGAAGGCCATAAATAACTACCGATAGAACGTCTGCAACAAAAATAACAAATGAAAAAGCTGCTTGATTTTTAATAGGATATTTTAACATTTTGAGCCGGAAAAGGCAACTCTCTAAATAGCATACACTTCTTAATAAAAGGAAAACAGTCACGGAAACGAAAAGTCACCGGATACCTTAGCACCAAAGAAAACTCAACAATTGTTCTGAACCTGAATATCTTATTAAATAACTTCAGGCCATCAAATTCCTGTGAAATCATTCATTCAGCGAATTTATTCCCTGCTCCTTTAAACGTTCCAGAGCATCTTTCATTGCTTTCACCTGATCCTCAGGGTGCGACTGCCAATGTGCAAGCTCCCCCACAACTTTAAAAGGCGCTGTAGAACGATAAGACATTGTAGGATTTCCCGGAAACTTTTTATCTGTCAGATCCGGATCATCTTCAATTGCACCCATAGGCTCAACAAGGTAAATTCTTTCTCTTCCGGTTCCTTCTGCAAGTTCAGCACCCCAAATAGCCGCATCAAGTGTGGCCGTCAGAAAAATGTATTTCGCATTCTTTCGCTGACCAAAATTAGAATTGTATCCCGGAACAATCAGATCGCCCAACCGAAGATCAGCCTTGGTGCCATGAAAATACGTTTGCGCAAAAGGAATGGCTCCGGAAACTTTATTTTCTGTCATGACTCAGTTTTTACTTTTAAAAAAAATGTCAAATTGCTTACTTCATAAAAAACGTTGATTCAATAAGTTGATAATAGCAATAAATTTAACCCTATTCCTGAAAGCGATTAAACAATGAACTCCGGTTATCAATTCCATTATCAATTTCCAGTTTCAATTCATTCTCTTCCTTCTTCTTTAAGTACATCTCATTTAATTCCCTGAGGAAAGCATCCATTTCTTCGGAAATAAGGTGCAGCTTTTCTGAAAAAGCCTTAATCTCCGATTCATTCAATTTACTTTCTAGAACAAGTTTCGACATTCCTTTCATGGAAGCAACCGGTCTTCGAAGGACATGGCTGATATCAAAAATAATCTGTTCTATAGAGGTAATGTAATCAACTAGTGGCGTAATATCACTTGTTGCACCGTACCACAACACCCTTCCTTTTGTATCCACTTCAGGAATTGCCTGCATCCAACGCCACCTGATATGCCCATTGATAACAATCCGGTATTGAAAGTTGATTGGTAAGCGTGTTTTATGCGCATCAATCATTGCATCATTAAATTTTTCCTTATCCTCTTCAAACAAAACCTCCTGCAACCTTTCCGGATGTTCATTTAATTCTTCCAAACTATATTGATGATTAAACAAATCTGTGCCTCTGCTAACGAATAATAGATTAGCTTTACCTGACTCCTCAATTTCAAACATATAAGTATTTCCGGGAACCTGGCTAGTTATCTTTTTAAGCAGTTTTTCACTTTCCTTAATTTTTTCATCTGCATTTTTTCGGTCAGTTATATCATGGTTGATGGACAAGTACTGGTAAATTTTTCCGTTCTGATCTAAAAACGGAACAATTGAAGTGTTGACCCAATAAACAGAACCATCCTTTGCACGGTTGCAAAACTCGCCTCTGTATGGCTTTCCTTTCTTCATTTCATTTGCAAGTCCTTTAAAAAAATCGTCTGAATGATTCTCTGATGATATAATACCGTAATGTTTTCCAATTAATTCATGCTCTTCGTACTTACTGATCTTGCAAAAATTATCGTTTACAAATGTCATTATACCATTTACATCAGCAATACTAACAATTGAACCTATATCCAACGCATATTTATATTCTTCCAGTTCTTTTTTATTTTCCCGCGAGTCCATACTTATTTTAATCATTTCTGCACACATCTTTATCAAGTGTTCTTCTTCCTTTAAAAAAAGTTGCGGATCCTTACAAGGAACACCCGAAGCATACACGACCTCAATAACTACTGTAGTTCCGGAACTGGTATTTAATTTAACGTATTGTCGCTGTTCGCTTTCTTCAAATCCGCTTGAAGAAAATTCTATTTCATCGATTCTGACTCTTGCCTTTAAATAATCCGGAAACTGCCAACCAGCAGGTAGAGTTTCTACAATTTGCTTTGTGAGTTCAGGGATTCCTACTTCTTCATTACGCAAAACCTGACTTAAACGGTATAAAGTTTTTTGCTCTTTTACCCGCTCTTTCAAGTTATCAACCGTCTGTTTAAGCACTCGTTCCGCCTCTTCCCGAAGTGCAACTTCCCGCTGAGTAGCAACTAAACTACTTCGCAAATGGTTGGTTGAATAATACTGTAAGGCCAGAATAGTCCCGAAAGGAATAATATTGCTGATCCATCTGGTCATTGGAGTATGCATAACCGTTGGCTCAGGTAAAAACCCATTGATTTCGGCATACACAAAATAGAAATCAGTACTTATAGTTAGTAGTCCAATGAATAATCCACCTCGAAAACCCAATAATAACCCTGCTGTAAGTATTAAACTCATCTGAGTCATTATTCCTGGTGCCAATATTCCTCCTGCAGAATTGCAGGGAATTGTTATAAATATCCACAATACAATCGGAAGGAACCAGCTTGCCGACTTAACATGTCCATTGCGGATCAATAGCAAACTCGCGAAACCAATCAGAATTGAAACAAATAAAAAGGTCAGATAACGTTGCCAGATATCCGGAAAAAAAATAAAACCCAAAGAAACAATTACACCAATTACAACAGTCCAGATTACTGTGATTACAAATACCATATATTTCTGGTATTCTTTGGCCTTATCAGGTATAGTAACCAATTTGATCATGCCTAAAAAATTAATTGCAAACTTTGAGCAATAACCATGTACCACAACAATAGCAACCGATGACACGATTACTATTGAAAACTCAAACTGACCTACCTCATAGTATTTCCGCCTTCAGGCAATTTAATGAAAATACGAACAACCTCAGGGACAACCCGAAAATAAAACTAAACCCGAAACTTCAAACTATTGCCCTTTTCACCAAATCCCATTATTCCAGGTTAAGATAATGGGTTCGACATCAGTCACAACAATAGTGTGTTCGTGTTGCGCCATAAAACCACCTTTATTCCCTACCATCGTCCATCCGTCTTTTAGTGTTACTGCAATATCCGAATGCGTAGAAATAAACGTCTCAATGGCCACTACAGCATTTTTCTTGAATCGGTTATGATTGTATTTGTCTCTGAAATTCGCAATCTCTGCCGGAGATTCGTGCAGACTTCTGCCAATGCCATGTCCGGTAAGGTTGCGTATGACTTTGTACCCCCGTTTTTTCGCTTCCGTTTCGATAAGATGACCCAGATCGGCAATTTTTAAACCTCCCCGAATGGAATTGATGGCTCGCTGAAGAATCTCTTTGGAAGCATCCACCAATTGCTGATGACCATGAAAATCGTCACCAAGAACAAAAGATGCTCCATTATCTGACCAATACCCATCGAGCTCGGCAGAGACATCAATATTGATCAGATCGCCTTCCTGCAAAATGCGGTGTATCGAAGGAATTCCGTGACAAAACTCACTGTTGACGCTTATACAAGTACAGCCCGGAAAATCATAGGTTTTCAGAGGTGCGGAATGAGCGCCAAATTCATTCAACAATGCAGCACCAAAATCATCCAGCTGTTTTGTACTCATACCGGGGCGAGCAAATGCTTTCATTTCCCGCAAGGTGAGCGCAACAACATCACTCACCTTTTGCACGCCTAGCAGTTCATCTTCATTGCTTATCGACATTGAGGTTTTTTTTGATTACAATGAACAAAAATTCATAAAAGTTAATTGACAAATTTAAATCATTCTCAATCTCTAATCCTGAATACTCATAAACGTTCCAACAAATTTATCCAAACCCATTGTTTGCTTATTGTATGTAAACGTTCTATTAAATAGATTTATTTCTGCATCGTATTGTTTTCTTCCATTAGGGTAAACATCAAAATGGACAATTAAACTATTCCCCGATTCTTCATACCGAATCAAATTAAAAGAACTTTCTAAGGGCAGCACCTCTTCTCCATTTGCACTATGGATGCCAAACCCTTTAACCCACAAACTCATCCTAAATTCATTATCCTCAGTAATCAATAAAAATTGACCATCAAAAATAGATTTCTCCTGTCTAAACGGATGCTGCATGTTATATTGATTTTGTGATTATTAATTACCTCACATCAAAACCTCACTACCGGCTCAATCCAGCCATCGACAACCCTTCACTATTCACTTTTCACTATTCACCGATCACCTAACTATTCACCTTCACTTCTTCCTGTTCTTCTTATACAATTCATAAATGATTCCATCCGACAATCCAACTTTAGGCACCAGCATTTGTGTAACATCTGCATAACGCATTACAGCAAGGTAAATATCGGCTGCGGGAACAATAACATCGGCACNNGGGACGCAAACCAAGTTTATTGATACGATCGTTGAGACTATACGAGGCAATATGGGTCTGGATGCGTTTGATATCGGAATAGCTGATGCTGTTATCGTCCTCACTGCGGTTGATTTTGAGCATGCGGTTTATGTTTCCACCTGTACCGATAGCCAGGATCTGTTTGTGTTCCGGATTGAGTGTTTTCACCCAGTCTTTGAGTTCGAGCCAGCGTTTTTCATCCACTTTTCCCTTGAGGATACGCAGTGTTCCTATTTTAAAGGATTTCGATTTTTTGCGCTCTCCGTTTTCGAGCAGACTCACTTCGGTGCTTCCTCCACCCACATCGATGTAGAGGTAAGATTTATTCCTCTCGAATTTCATGGTGTTGATGGTAGAGAAGATCAATTCAGCTTCTTCCTCCCCGGCAATGATTTCGAGTTTTATTCCGGTTTCTTTTTTAATCTCTTCCAGAATCTCCTTCCTGTTTTCCGCCTCCCGCATAGCAGAAGTGGCACAGGCGCGGTAATCAACGATATCGTATACATCCATGAGATGTTTGTACGCCTTGAGTGTTTTGATGAGCATTTTCACCCTGGCCGGACTGATTTTTTTATCCGTAAACACATCCTCCCCCAAACGCAAGGGCACACGTGTGAGCGAAAATTTCTTGATCGATGCCATTCCGTCTTCTTCCACCACATTGCCTATCAGCAGACGCCCTGCATTGGATCCTATGTCAATTGCTCCGTAAATCAATGTTTTAATTTTGGCTTAAAAATAGAAAGAACAGCCAAGGAGCACCTTCGATTTAAGCCTAAGTTGTTCACGTTGTGGCCTAAATTGTGGAAAACCTTGATCGAATTTGCGAATGAGGGAGTGGGGGAATGTGCTAGTGGGGGAATGGAATGTGCAAATGTGCTAGTGGGAGAATGTGCTAGTGGGGGAATGTGAGAATAGGGGAATCCGCCTTCACTGTGTTTCCTCCTACCTTTCACTACGGCGGACAGGACGACGGACAAGTGTGCGGATGTGCTAGTACGGAGTGTGCGAATGCGTAAGTGAGTGAATTCCCCTTCTTCCGCCTATGTTTCACCGGGGAAGGCTAGCAGGAGGACAAACCATAGGGCAGGTGCGGGAAATTGAGCAATCAGATAATTGGAAATTACCCTTTCAGTTTCTTCAAATAATTGTAGATCTCAATTTGCGAACGTAACAGATCTTTTTTGCCTTCACCTTTGTAGCGGTTGGTTTGTTCGCGGTCGATGATGCGGGATTTTGCGGTACCTTTGAGTTGGATATTGATCATATCCAGTACCTGCTTTTTAACCTGTGTATCGAGAATTGGCGTACTTACTTCTATGCGATGATCGAGGTTGCGTTGCATCCAGTCGGCGGAGGAAATGTACACGAGTTCTTTGCCGTCGTTGCAGAAAATAAATACGCGTGCATGTTCCAGAAAACGATCCACAATACTCACGGCTTCGATGTTTTCACTCATTCCTGAAACACCGGGTATGAGGGAGCAGATACCGCGGACAATGATTTTTATTTTCACACCTGCCTGCGAAGCGCGGTACAGCCAGCGAATCATTTCTTCGTCGACCAGATTATTCATCTTAAGCGTAATGTAGGCCGGGTGGTGACGTTTGGCGTTGTGAATTTCCTGCTGAATGAGCTCGATAAATCGTTTTCGGGTATTAAAGGGCGAAACAAACAACGATTTAAAATTGGCGCGTTCGTAATTGCGTAAAAAGAACTCGAACACTTTTTCCACCTCAGTGGTAATACGTTCGTCTGCTGTGAGCAGGGCATGGTCGGTATAGATCCGCGAATTCACCTCGTGGAAATTGCCTGTTCCCACATGTGCGTACAAAACTTCCTTTTTGCGTTCTTTTCGGTGGATGAGCAGCAGTTTGGAATGCACTTTTAATCCCGGAACGCCGAAAATCACTTTCACTCCTTCATCCTGCAACTTGCGTGAGAGTTTGATATTGTTCTCTTCATCAAAACGCGCCTGTAATTCTACAATTGCAGTGACTTGCTTTCCGTTTTTGGCGGCATTGAGCAGTGCATTAACCACCCGCGATTTTTCGCCTACTCGGTACAGATTGATTTGAATATGTTCCACCTTGGGATCGATCGCTGCTTCGCGCAACAATTCGATGATATAGTTGAACGATTGATAGGGAAAAGTAAGCAACACATCTTTTTTGCGGATCACATCAAGAATACTGCGTTGATTGATCAAATCAGGATGCGTCAGTGGCGGCAGTTCTTCGTTTTGCAAGGAAGCATCACCAATACCGGGGAATTTGATAAAATCCTTGAAATTGTGATATCGTCCTCCTGCAATGAGGTTTTTATTGTTTTCCAGTTTCAGTTTACGTGTAATGAAGATGAGCAGATCCGGCGGAATTTCGGCATCGTAAATAAATCGCACCAGCTGACCCAGTTTCCGTTTTTTCAAACTGCGCTGAATCTTCTCCACCATTCCCTGCTGCATATCGTCATCAATATCCAGCTCTGCATCGCGTGTAAGTTTTATCGTATAGGCTTCCAGTACATCGTAATCGAAAATCTGGAATACGTCGTCGAGACAAAACCTCACTACATCATCGAGAAGAAGGATATTGGTCTTATTGCTTTTTCCTTGAGGAAGAACAAGAAATCGTGATACAACCTGCGTTGGAACCTCAATGAGTGCATACCTGAAATCGCTGCGATCGGTACTGCGGCTCAGCTTGATAGCCAGGTAAATCATTTTGTCTTTCAGGTTGAGCATTTTGCTCTTTTTATCGAGCATGATGGGAACCAGGGTCTGACGAACTGTTGTCTGAAAATAATTCCGCACAAAAGCACCTTGTTCCTTGCTCAGTTGCTTTTCATTGAGCAGAACAATGCCTTTGCTTTCCAGTTTTCGAATGATCTCCTGAAAAATGCGTTCGAACTCCTTCTGCTGTTCGACAACCGTCTTTTGTATTCGATCAAGATTTTTTTTCGGATCGTAACCGAATTCTTTTTTTGCATTGGTATCGAGTACTCCCATCCTGCGCAGTGTTGCTACACGTACACGGAAAAACTCATCAAGGTTATTGGAAAAAATTCCAAGGAAACGCATTCGCTCCACCAATGGCACACGATCGTCGTCGGCTTCCTGCAATACGCGTGCATTGAACGACAACCAACTCAGGTCGCGGTTGATGACCTCGAACTTTTCAGATTTTTTCACCTTTTTTTCCTTCTTACCGGCCATGAAAGTACAGTGGGAGTTTGTAGGGAATGTTAAGCTAAAATTAAGGGTTGCATTTTACACAACGCAGATTGCGTTTGGAACAGCAGCCTAATCGTAATAGATCCGCGGACCTTTGCTGCGCTTTTCGCCACCAAGGAAGACCGTAAAACCGAATCCAACCGAGATAAACTGATAATACCCTTTGCTATCATCGGCAGTGAGTCCGGAAAAATTACTCAGGCAGATATTCTCCGCGCCAAATTCATCGAGAATCCAGGTCCAGGATGTAACAAAGGAAAAGGCCATGTTTTCGCCCGACATCAGCTCAAGTGTAAATTCGGGCTCGATGAAAACGGCTTCCTGTCCGGCACCTTTACCTTCGGCATTGTTGCTGAGACAAGTATTGCTTTTGAAATGCAGCATGGAATAGCCTGAGCGCAATGAAACGCCATAGAGAAAACGAGGTGTGGCGAAACGTTCGAAACCGAGTACTGCGAAGGGAGAATGAATTTGCAGGTTCGCATTGAGATCAGCCTTTGCCCGGAAATCGTTGATTTGAAAATACGAATAGCGATAACCGGCACCAAAATAAAAATGACGCAAAAACGGATAGTGAAAAGAAAGATTGGCATCAGCAATTCCATCGATCACCGAAGTGAATGCTTTGTTCTTAATGGGCGTGGGCAATTTGAACGATCCTTTGAAACCGTAGCGGATATCGGGAATCTTTTCAGGGCGTACATTACCCGAAGTTTCTCCCTCTTCCTGCGCAGTGAGCACAAATGGAAAAGCGAATAATAAGAATCCGATGAGCGCTTTTTTCATACGTTACTGATGCTGAATTTACGCTGAATACGTTGACCCGGAGCAATTAGTTCGAAATAATNNGTGGATTACCAGTTCTCCCATGCGGCATTCTTCCTCGAGTAAAACGGCAATTTCCTGCTCTGTGTTATCCTGTATGGCAAAGCGAATGGCAGCCTGTTCCGGCAGATCGAAAACCAGAAAACTCTCCCCGGAGAATGGTCCTTCGTGGATACGGCGGACTTTCACATATTTTCTACCGCTGTGTTTGCCACTCATGCGGTTGATGATGTAACGGTAGCCAAAAAACATGAGAAAAACACCCACGGTTACGGTGAGCGAATACAACAAAACAATAAAAAATGCAGAGGTCATATCAGAGTGCGATCAAGCCATCAATAGCATAAGCCGCCCTGTATTTTTCGAGGATCGAATCCACCGAAACCATCATTTCCCGGGCGGTAAGAGAAATGTAGGAACCCTTACCCGAAACACGCGACTCCACCTGAGCGGACTCATCGAACAAAGCCATTGCCATTGCATGTGCCTGATTATTATTGGGTACTATAAACTTAAACATATAAATTTCAGGAGGACGGAAATTTTCCGTGAGCAATTCCCTGAGTTTTACCAAACGATCATCTTCCATTAGTTCGCTCTGCTGTTTTGTCGGTGTATGCGCGCACTTTCACTGATAAAAGGCTGTTGCAAATGTACACTTTCCCCGGCCATCACCTGCTCTTCACCTTTTTCACTGATCACTTTCATCATGGCAACGGTATCCGGCATCTGCTGCACACTCACCGCTTTCCATTGATCTTCTTCCAAGGGGAAACGACGCACCAGTTCCTTGTCCCATTGCTCCTGCAATTCTGCCATTCGTTCCATAACTGCTGCTGCGGCAAGCGCTTCCCTGCATTTAGCCAACTCGGTTCGGAGTGCTGCCAAATGGGCTTCGTAACTACGCAACAAAGGTTCCAGTCCACCCAAATCCAGCTTCCGTTCGGGAAGATCCGGTAATGGTCCGGGGCTTTGGCCTGTTAG
The DNA here is from genome assembly GCA_002351955.1 of Flavobacteriales bacterium UBA2798. GTDB lineage: Bacteria > Bacteroidota > Bacteroidia > Flavobacteriales_D > UBA2798 > UBA2798. Next base: position 122,557 of record DEHO01000014.1, on the reverse strand, counting down.
TACCAACCATGCTTCTGAGAAAGTTTGCAATCTTTTTATTTTAGCACGAACCAGAAAGGGTTGGGGATGATTACGCAAAAAACGGTTGCTGATCTCAAAAACGGCCTGTTCGTAAGCATCCCTGATCTCTTCCGAATCGACACTATCCGAGGCGAGATTAAAAATTGTTAAAGCGCTTGAACGATTCATATGTTTTTTGCGTTATTGTTGCATGCAAACACTTCTCCCCATCTTCATTTTCTTCAGCTCCTGGATGCTGCAAAGCTCGTGTACTAGTCCTGTAAACGAACAGGCAAATCTAAGCATTCCGCAAACGGATACCACACTGAAAAAGCTGGTGCTCACCGATACCCAATGGCGCGAGCGATTAAGCGCAGAGGCCTATTATGTGTTGCGTAAAAAAGGGACAGAACGTTCCTTCACCAGTTCTTTTCACAACAGCAAACGTAAGGGGAATTACCATTGTGCGGGTTGCGATCAGTTGCTGTTCCGCTCATCTGAAAAATACGATTCGGGTACCGGCTGGCCTTCTTTTTTTCAACCCGCTTTCTCTAATTCAGTAAGTGAAGCAGAAGACCGATCTTACGGTAGCATCGAAACGGAAGTACTTTGTGCAAAATGCGATGGTCACCTCGGACATGTATTCAAAGATGGTCCTCGTCCAACAGGTTTAAGATATTGCATCAACGGAGTCGCACTGGTTTTTAAAGAGAATTAAAATTCCACCTGTGCAGAACATAGGAGGATGTGATTGCAGGAAGAAGGATCCATTATGAATAACCCCGGACTGAAGCCAGCGTATACGATTAGAAGTATAAGTTCAGAGGTACCATTATGAATAACCCCGGACTGAAGCCCGGGGTTACA
>DEHO01000014.1:0-121683 GCA_002351955.1 Flavobacteriales bacterium UBA2798 | reverse complement strand
AGCTGTACACCTTCGATCCATCCTTCGATCAAGCCGCCGTAAGCCACTTCAAACTTGAAGGTTTCGCCGCGATCTACCGAGCTGTCGAATTTGGTTCCGTTGAGTAGTGTACCTACATAATGAACTTCAACTGAATCACCCAGCTTTGGGTTCGGACCTTTACCTGCTTTCATGACTTCGTATTGCAATCCTGAAAGCGTTGTGGTTACACCTGCTTTTTCTTTATTGGCAGCGAGGAAATTTTCACCTTCCTGACGTATTCCCTCGAACTGAGCCATTTGTGCTTTGCGGCGATCTTCATCCTGCTCACGAAGGAAATCAGACACTACCTGTTTGGCCGATTCGGCAGGAATAGCAGTTTCTTTTTCAAGAATAGCATCGTACAATCCGCGAACTAGCAATGATTTATCGATGATGGAATCCTGACCTTGCATTTTCAGCATTTTGGCGATGTCCTGACCAATATAAACTCCCATGGCATAAGAAAGCTTATCTTCCTTTTTCTCCACATTTACCGATTCTTCCATCGGATTCTTAGATCCACAAGCTACAAGCGCAGCCATGGCAAAAACAAAAATTAAACGTTTCATGATTTCGATTTGAGGGCGCAAAATACGGTGTTATGCGGAATTACGATGCACAGAATAGGCAATTTTGTTTAAATCGTGTTAAAGCCATATCAGAACGCACCTTTTCCACTGAAAAAATACGTGACGGGTTCCGTATCAGGCTAAATCTTACTTTTGTTGGCACAACACAGCACTATGAGCTATTATATTTCTGGCATTCAGCAAATGGGAATCGGGGTCCCTGACGTACAGGCGGTATTTCGTTTTTACAGAAAAGCATTCGGAGCCGATGTCCGCATTTTTGAAGAGGCGGCACAGGCACCACTGATGATCAACTACACCGGAGGAGTTGTACAGTCGCGCACCGCAACCATGGCCATCAACATGAACGGAGGTGGCGGGTTTGAGATCTGGCAATTCACCAGCCGCTCTACCGAAAAAGCCAGGTTCGATATTCGCATAGGCGACACCGGTTTGTTTGTTACCCGCATCAAATGCCGCGATGTAAAAGCACAATACGCATTGCATCAAGAGGCAGGACTCGACATCATTGGCGCACTTTCTACCACTCCTTCTGGCGAATCGCATTATTTTTTGAGGGATCCCAACGGAAATATTTTTGAAATCACCGAAGGAAAATCATGGTTCAGCAATGCACCACACCTCTGTGGTGGCGTGGAAGGATCGATGATTGGAGTGCGCGATATTGAAAAAGCAAAAAAACTATACAGTGATCTTCTGGGTTACAACAAGGTGGAATACGATGTAAACGGAAAATTCGAAGACCTTGCTCATTTACCGGGAGGAGAACATGAATTGCGCAGGGTATTGCTCTCACATTCCAAAGAGCGTCAGGGTCCGTTCAGCAAATTACTTGGAGCAACACGAATTGAACTTGTGCAAGTAACATCGCGTCCTGCCCAAACCATTTTCGAAAACCGCATGTGGGGCGACTGGGGATTTATCCACCTTTGTTTTGATGTTCGCAATATGGATGAACTCAAAACAGCAGCAGATAAAGCAGGATTTCCCTTTACCGTTGATAGCGGTAGTTCTTTCGATATGGGAGAAGCGGCAGGACGATTTGCCTATGTAGAAGACCCCGACGGTACGCTTATTGAATTTGTGGAAACTCATAAACTCCCCATCCTGAAAAAATTCGGGTGGTACCTCAATCTGAAAAAACGGAGTCCCGTAAAAGCACTTCCCAACTGGATGTTGCGCACATTACGCTTCAGCAGGGTTAAGGATTAATCTTTTTCTTCGCCGGAAAATAAGTGTCGCGAATAAACCAGGCCGCAATTCCGCCAACAACAATGGAAGTGGTAATGAAGAGATGTTCAGCAATAAGATCGAAAAGATACATGGGAACAACAACCATGAAGAAAGGAAGAATGATCAGGATAAAAATCAAAATAGCCGGAGTGTGTAAAGCATCTTCGATAGCACTTCGGTAATCGTCCATTGCCTGCAACAGTGAGGACGAAACAGCATGCTGATGTTTCTTTGTTTCGTTCAGCATTTTCCATGCGAATGATTTCCTGAAATTTTCGGTCCCGCAATAATTGCAAACCACAGAAAAGTTTCCTTTTTCAATCGACAATTGCGCATTGCAATGCTCGCAGGGCATATCGCTATCGTGCAGCGCATCCGATTTTTTAAAATCCAGTTCAGGAAGTAAGGCTCGTCGTTTGGGCGATATTATTCCTCTAGTGATAAACAAAATCAGCACCCAGAAAATGAGCGTAAAAAAGGAGATTCCCACAAGAGCGCTCCCAATACTACCCCACTTTTCAATCAATGCATCAAAATCAGATCGGTAGGATGACTCGATAAGAATAATTACAGGAGTTGCCACCAGCCAGACAATCAGAAGCAATATACCCGAGCGCAACCACTGCGATGTCATTCGTCGTGCTTTTTTCCAATAGCGGATAGCTTCATTCAGACGCTTATTGGCCACCTCTCGTCTGCTTACAATTTCGAGTAATTCTGCCGGCATCGAAAAGGGTGTTCCGCATTGTTTGCATTCTTTCAAATCGGAACTTAACGGTAAAGGAGCTCTGCAATTGTGGCACTCACATGCATCGATATGCGGACCATTGAATTGCTCCTTTTCGTTTTTACTTTTCTTATCCTCTGCCTTTTGTTTTGGTTGAGAAGGTTTGAGAAGGTTTACGACGACGAAGTAAATGGTCCAGATCAGCAACAATGGAAAAATAAGAGCCTGAAAGAGTAAGGTATAAAATGCGAAATGGTACAGCATAATCCGGGAATTATTCCCCAATGTATTTAAATCTTCGGTTCGGAAACACAAATATCGGATTTGAATAGCGAAAAGAATCAGACTCTGCCTCTCACCCACTCCACCCGGTCGCGCAGTCGCTTGAAGTATTTGTTCCGCTCCTTTTCAGAAGAACTGGAAATGAGACTAAATGATTTTCTTACCTGGAATTAGTTACCGGAAGACTACTTTATCCACATTAATAGTACTTTTACCCCATGGATAAATCGCTTTTCATTACCGGGGCAGATGGCTTGTTGGGCAGCAATAGCGTTCGTGAATTACTTGCACAGGGATATAGCGTACGGGCACTCATTCAGCCGGGAAGAAAAGTGAAATCGCTCGAAGGACTCCCCATCGAAAAAGTGGAAGGAGATCTGCTTGACGAAACAAAACTCCGCAATGCCATGAAAGGTTGTCGCTACGTAATACACGGTGCAGCCTGCACAGCCATGTGGCCCGATAACAATCCTGTTGTTCGTAAAGTGAATATAGAAGGCACCCGCTGCCTTTTGAATGCCTGCAAAGAAAACGGTGTTGAGCGATTGGTGTACATTGGAACAGCCAACAGTTTTGGCGCAGGAAGCATCGATCAACCTGGTAATGAAAGCAAACCTTACACCGCAGCCAAATACAAAAACGATTACATGGCTTCTAAATACGAAGCCCATCAATTGGTATTGGACTATGTAAAAAAAGGATTGAATGCAGTGATTGTGAATCCCACTTTTATGCTTGGAGCGTACGACAGTGCCCCCAGTTCAGGAGCAATGATTCTTGCAGTTGTGAACCAACAAGTGCCCGGCTATTCGCCCGGTGGGAAAAATTATATCTGTGTTAAAGATGCAGCAAAGGGAGTGGTGAACGCTATAGAAAAAGGAAGAACCGGAGAGTGTTACATTCTCGGGAATGAGAATTTAAATTTCAAGGATGCCTTCGCAAAAATGGCAAACGTTGCAGGAGTGAAAGCGCCCGGGTTTGCAATTCCCAAATGGGTCTTATTGCTATACGGCGGAATGGGTAGTACAGTAGCCCGGATTACCGGTAAAGCACCGAAAGTAAGTTATACCATTGCCCGTATCTCCTGCGATGAATTTTATTACAGTTCTTTAAAGGCAGTGAAAGAACTTGACTTACCGCAAACACCCATCGAAAACGGAATCAGGGAAGCCCTTGATTGGTTCAAAGAAAACGGGTATTTAAAAAACTAATTGTCCACCATGAAAAAGCTATTGCTCCTCGCACTTTTAGTATTGCCCTGTTCCGGACTCTTTGCACAGCAGGATACTAGCATGATTGGTAAAATGATTGTGGTGGAATTGTACTCGGGCGGAGAACAGAAAGGAACATTAATGGCAGATGATGGAAGAGAGATTACCATCATGACCACTGACAGAGGGAAGATCATCATTCCGAAATACCAGGTTAAATCCATGCGACTGATCAATGGTCAGAGAAAAAAGGATGAAGATTACATCATGCAAAACGAATACGGCAATCATTACCAATTCTTCAGCAATGCGGTTCCCTACAATGAAAATGAAGTCACACTGCGCATGCCCCTCTTTGCAGCATTTATTGTTGATATTGGTTTAACAGAGGAATTCTCAGTGTCCTTTGGTTCGATCTGGTTTTCTGCATACGGATTAACAGGAACCTATCGCAAGGCATTGGGGAATGATCACCACCTAAGTTTTTCGCTGGGCGCAGGAGGAATGTTGGCACGCTTTGGCAGAAATTCGAGTTACAATGATCTTTCCGGAATGTTGTTTAAAGGATGTTATTCCATTGGAACAAAAGAAAAGAATTTTTCATTTGGACTCGGCTACGGAAGTACATTCTCCGGCAATGTAAATTCAATTGTGTTTCATACCGGTGGACTTGTACAACTGAACCAAAAGATTGCAATGACTGTTGAAGGTATGATGGCACCCAAATACAGCGCCGGACAAGGCGGTTGGGCATTGAGGATTCGCACCAAAAAAGACAACTGTTGGGATCTTGGTGTTCATTTTGTGTTGTACGAAGAAGAATATGTCGCCTATTCACCAACCGGTCAAACCTATCTGGAAAAAGGCATTTCCGGATTTGGATTTCCTTTTGTTGGCTATATGCATAAATTTTAAATTACACCATGACTTACGATTTCACCTGGAAGGAAAGCGACATCATTACATTCGTTACCATTGTTGGCTCCACCTTTTTCTTTAGTGTTTACTGGTTCATTTTTGCATCTGAAAAAATTAAAGCCAACTTTTATAAAAAATATCCAAACAACGACGAAGGCACCATTCGCCATGTTTTGTTTACCAAGTACGCAGGATTTATACTAATGGGACTTGCACCGGCAGTATTGTTTTTGATTCTCTTTCCACAGTACACATTATCGGATTACGGTATTGCATTCGGAAAAGGCACGGATTTACTGACATTGTATTGGTGTTTGGGATTGGGTATTCCTATCATCATCATGAATTACTTTGCAGCGCAACGACCAAAAACGTTTTCCATGTACCCGCAAATCCGTGCAAAGGAATGGGATCGTTCATTGATTATTCGTTATTCGCTGGGTTGGTGTTTGTATTTATTCGGCTACGAATTTTTGTTCCGTGGAATACTATTTATTCCACTTATCGACACATTAGGAGTTTGGCCTGCAATAGCCGTGAATGTTGCCTTATACGCAGCCACACACATTCCGAAAAGTCTTGACGAAACGATCGGTGCCGCCCCGCTTGGATTTATATTGTGTCTGATCACTTTGCAAACCGGAACCATTTGGGTTGCTTTTGTGGTTCACGTATTTTTAGCACTGAGCAATTCACTTTTCGCATTAAAATTCCACCCCGAATTTAAAATCGCAAAAAAGAGGAGTTAGTTATTTTTTGCATCACCATATTTATTGGAACCATTTCTCCAATTTCATTCTAATGTTCAGATATTTGTTATGAGTAATTAGTTAAAAGTTAAGAGTAGTTGAACCTTTCACTATTCACAGAGTAGTTGTAAGTGATCGGTTAAGAGTACTGGACCATTTTTCACTGTTCACTATTCACTATTCACTATTTCTTCAGCACTTGGCGCAAGAATTTTCCGGTGTGTGATTTTTGGGATTGCGCCACTTGTTCCNNTGTTCACTATTTTCTAATTTTTTCAATTCGAATTATCCTCACCGGACAATTTCGTGCTGCGATCTGATTCTCTTCTTCTTCATGATCGGGAACGACTACCGAAAAAAAACCTTTTTTATCCACTCCTCCAACCAATGTGCAGCGTCCGTCCTTACGCGAAACTCTCCAGCGACCCAGAGCTGCTTCTACACAGGCATTGCATCCTATGCATTTCTCACGATGCTGAATGATCCGGATCATGATTCGGAAACAAGTTTGTAAAGACGATCAGAAGGACGAATCCGATCAGGTACACGCAGCGTAAAGACTTCGCCNNACTATGAAGGTATCCTGTACTGGGTCCGGTAATGATAATCTCATCCCCTGTATTCAGGCTATGTGCTTCCATTATAAACTCACCGACATTTGCTTCGCGGAAGAATTTTTGTCCTTTGGCAAGATATACTTTCGTCTTGGTCGATTTGGATCCGTTCTCATTGTTCCACTCACCCATTTTTTTACCGAGATAATAACCATCCCAGAAACCGCGATTGTAAACCGTTGCCAGACGATCCATCCAGCTATTTATCTTCTCCTGATTGTAACTACCCTCCTCAATCGCAGAAAGTGCTTCGCGGTAACATTGTGTAACGATATGCACATAATCCACTGCACGACCACGCCCCTCAATTTTTATTACGCTTACACCGGCACCCGCAATCTGATCGAGGAATCCGATCGTGCAAAGATCTTTCGCCGACATAATGAATTCATTGTCGACTTCAAATTCGGTACCGTCTTCTTTGTCGGTCACCACATAACTCTTTCTGCAGTTTTGCATGCAGGCACCACGATTGGCAGAAGCGAAATAACTGTGCAGACTTAAATGGCATTTTCCTGAGATCGCCATACAAAGTGCACCATGCGCAAAAATTTCAATGCGGACGAGTTCACCGGACGGTCCTGTAATATTTCTTCGTTGAATTTCGCGGGTGATTTCCTTCACCTGCATCAGACTCAATTCACGGGCCAGAACCATAACATCTGCAAAGGCAGAATAGAACTCCACTGTTTCAATATTCGAAATACTTGCCTGTGTGGAAATGTGTACCGGCATTCCAATTTTACGTGCGTAATTGATCACAGCATGATCCGCAGCTATGAGTGCACTTATTCCGTTTTCTTTTGCAGCATCCACTATCGATCGCATCAATTGCATATCGTGATCGTAGAGCACCGTATTGAGCGTAATGTAAGTTTTGACTTTATGCTCTTTACCCAATGAAGCAATATCACGGAGATCATCCAGCGTAAAATTATTGCTCGACCGTGCCCTCATATTGAGTTGTTCTACTCCAAAATACACCGAATCGCAACCCGCCAGTATCGCACCCATCAGCGCCTCCCGCGAACCCGCAGGACTCATCAGTTCCATTTTAGCCATCTGTTGAAATTTAACAGGCAAAATTACAGAACCGGAATACCTGAAAATATGATTATCGTCAGGGGATTGATTACCGATTTCCAACCAAAAGGAAAAGGAATCCCGATGCTATCCGACCGGTCGGTCGGGTCAGGCGGGAACGAAGTCGGAAGACGAGGACGGGAACGAAGACGGAAGACGAGCCGATCACTGTTAACCGACCTGTCCCGACCGATAGCGTCGGGATCTCTGTTCACCATTCACCGATCACTATTCACCAAAAAACAATTTCTCTTCCCTATCTTTGCCTTATGAAATTTTTTCTCACCGGGGGAACGGGATACATTGGCTCATGGATGATCAGGCGATTGACGGAGCGTGGACATGAGGTCCATGCTTTGGTGCGGAATCCTGAAAAAGCAAAGTCCATTCAGAACGATCTGGTAAAACTTTTTCGCGGGGATATGCTCGATGAGGAAGCCATTCGCCGCGGGATGGAGGGTTGTGACGGTGTTTTTCATCTTGCTGCATTTGCAAAAGTTTGGGCGCGTGATCCGAAAGTGTTTTTCGATCAGAATGTGGTAGCAACCAATCGCATTTTAGATGCCGCCCGCGACTTGGGTGTTAAGCGCACAGTGGTTACCTCCACAGCAGGAGTATTTGGCGCTTCACTGCATGGAACCATTACGGAAGAATCGGCACGCGACCTGGATTTTTTTAACGAATACGAAAGTTCCAAAGCACTGAGTGAATCAAAAATAAAGGACTATGTGATTCGTGGTTTGGATGTGGTCATCGTTTCTCCAACGCGTGTATACGGTCCGGCATTGCATGGTTCGCCGGAAAGTGTAACGCTGCTCATTGATAAATTTGTAAACGGCAGCTGGAGATTCATTCCGGGTGACGGAACAAAAATCGGGAACTATGTCTTTGTGGAAGATGTGGTGGAAGGACATATTCTCGCAATGGAAAAAGGCAAAAAAGGCGAGACATACATTTTGGGAGGGAGTAATCACGATTACAACGAGTTTTTCGGAAAGCTCAGTGAATTATCCGGTGTAAAACGAAGCATGATCAAAATGCCGATCGGATTGCAAATGATGTTTTCGCGTTTTCAATTACTAAAAACAAAATTCGGAGGGGAGCCTTTGATCACTCCCAAATGGATTGCCAAAGGAAAATACGATTGGAAGGTGGATGCATCCAAAGCTGTTCGTGAATTGGGAATGATTATTACTCCACTTGAAACCGGATTGAAAAGAACAATCGATTGGTCGAGAGAACGACGCAAACAATAATCCGGCGCTATGAAAATCATCCGGAAAAAAGAATTCATTACCAGGCAATGGTCGGGCGGAAGCAGCACTGAGTTATATATTTTTCCGCATACAAGTAATTATTCCGACCGCAATTTTGATTTTCGTTTCAGCACTGCAATCATTGAACAAGCCGAAAGCGAATTCACTTCACTCCCCGGAGTAGAGCGCATTCTGATGTTGCTGGAGGGAAAACTAATCATTCGTCACGCAGCTCATTACGAAAAGGAATTGTTCCCTTTCGACAGTGATNNTCAGAGATCTTAATCTCATGTTATGCAACGGAGCAAGCGGATCCATAAGAGCCATAGAAATTCCAACAGGAGAACGCTGGGAATTGCAGAGTGAACCCTCATGGAATTCGCACGATTTGTTCTGGTTGTACAAGGGAAAATTAGATCATCCTGATGGAAAAGAATTTCTCAGCGAAGGCGATTTACTGATTTATTCTCCCGAAGAAAACGAATTCCCCATTGGTAATGCGAAGGAAGATTGCATACTCATTCATGCGGTGGTGAAAATCCCCTAAGCAAGATTGCGCTTGTTTTATCGCTTCAACAATTTAAACCCAATATCCCTGCCCTGCCCCTGCATCATAGCTAGATTGATCCAGAAAAAAGCGAATTGTTCCATCAGCGCAAAACGATCGTTGCCACCTACCGAATAACAAGCTGCAAAACCTGCATCCAGCGCCAATTGAACAGCAATGGACTTCCCTTTTTCGCTGTCGCCCGCAACAAACATATCAAGAACCTGATCGCCGTAAGTGGGATTAAGCATATTATTGAAACCGGTTGTATTGAAACATTTCACTACATCGCGACTCCCTGTATGATCAAGAATTGCTTCCGCAGTTGTAGTATATCCCTGAGGACCCCTTCCCAAAACGATATTCATGCTGTCGATGATCACCTTTCCGGTGCTGTCTCCCAAACTTTTTGCAACCTCCACAGCTAATGGCGCGGGAGTGGCAATCAGCACCACCTCAGCCTGCGCTACAGCATCATGAATGCTATGAGCAGTGGTATTGGAATTCGAGAGCAGATGCATGCCCTTAAACTCATTGCTATTGCGTACACCGAGAAAAATACGATGTCCTTTTTCTGCCCAGCGGGTAGCCAGTGCTCCGCCTACATTTCCTGTTCCGATGATTGCGATGTTCATTTCCGGTAATTTTGAACTAAAAATAAGTCTTTTTCACACTGAAACCGATGCTATCAACAATCCAAACACAATTATTGTTTTCTGACTATATTCGCAGGCATTAAACCCAATAACTATGGAAGATTTCCTTGCCAAAGAATTTTACGGCAATACTGCCGAACAATGGCTGATCACACTCGGAATAATTTTTGGATCAGTTATCCTGGCCAAAATAGCGTATTGGATAATCGGAAAAACGATCAAACAGATCACCTCTCGCACCAAATCGAAACTCGACGATATTCTGGTCGACCAATTCGAAGAACCCGGTGTAATGGCAATTATCATTTTTGGCTCATGGTATGGTGTAGGATTGCTCTCTACTACGGAAGAAGTGAAACAATTTCTCGACAATACCTTCATCCTTGCAACAGCCATCAACATCACCTGGTTTGTATCGCGACTGGTGAATTCCATTCTGGAAGAATACCTTACTCCCTACGTTCAGAAAAGCGACAACACCCTCGATGATGCTCTCCTCCCCGTTCTTCGCCGTGGATTGAGGATATTGATCTGGTCGATCGGTATTATCATGGGACTCAACAATGCGGGATTTGATGTAGCCGCGCTTATTGCAGGACTCGGAATCGGAGGTCTTGCCATTGCACTTGCATCACAAGACACCGTAAAGAATGTCATAGGCGGATTGATGATCATTCTCGACAAACCATTTAAGATCGGAGACCGCATCATGATCGATTCCTTTGACGGAACAGTTGAAGACATCGGTGTGAGAAGTACCCGAATCCGCACAATGGATGGCAGGCAGGTGATTATTCCGAATATGATTTTCTCGGATAAACCCATCACCAACATCACCCGAGAACCCGCAAGAAGAATTATGGTTACGTTAGGACTTGTTTACCAAACCACTCCCGAACAAATGGAAATTGCTCGCCAAACACTGAAAGAAATTGCAGGCAGCCACGAATTGATCGAACACGAAAACACGCGCGTATTCTTTGGGAATTTTGGACCGCATTCGCTCGATATCACACTGGTATACTTCATCATTGCGGGTAACGACTATTTCGAAGTGCAAAACACCATCAATACTTCGATTCTAAAAGAATTCAATGCACTAGGATTGCAGTTTGCCTACCCCACGCAAACAGTGTACAAAATCGACCAGAAGGCCTGAGGAATAAATTATTATTCGCCCAACATTGATTTCATTTTATTGTAGATGAAATACGCAGCACGTCGCGGACTGATGCGGTAGATGATATCCATAAACCGTGCATCAGAACCAACGGTAACACGAAAGGCATCCTGTTCCATCGCCTTAATAATTTTTGCAGCAGCATCCTGAACCGGTAGTGCCTTGAATTTTTGTGGCTTTTCCGATCCCGGTTTCATTTCAATATTCACACCGGAATTCGCTGCAATATTGGTTGCAATTGCTCCGGGGNNTTGTATTTTTCAATTCAAGATGCAATCCTTCTGTAAGCAATTTCACTGCTGCTTTTGAAGCACCATATACACTTTGTCCGGGCACAGGAAGAAATCCACCCATACTTGAAATATTCACGATATGCGCTGCAGGTCGTGATTTAAAATGAGATAAAAAGGACTTGGTGAGGTAAAGTGTTCCGTAAAAATTCACATTCACTACCCGCTCAATAGCAGTATAATCCAGTTCATCCACTTTAATAAAAGGCTGAATAATGCCCGCGTTATTGATCAGACCATCCACTGGTCCTGACTGCAAAACAGTATCTCTGAACTGTTCAACAGCATTCCTGTCTGCAATATTCAGCACATGCGAAGAAAAATTACCGGCACGATCTCCTGCCAGTTTTTTTGTTTCAGCAAGAGCATCAGCAAAAAGATCAACAGCAATAACCCTAGCACCGCCTTTTAGTAACTGAAGCGAAAGCTCCCTTCCAATTCCATTACCTCCACCGGTAACTACAATGGTTTTTCCTTGAATTTTCATAGGATTTTCAATATTTAACAATACTAATCCAAACTTCAATTCAAAAACATGACAATAGTCAGCAAAGCCAATTCTATTTAAAAAAACACCTATTTTTGTCTCTTAAAAACATTTCCACATGATTCGACAGAAGGGAGAATCATCCCGACCGACGAAAAGGAGCGTCGGGATTCACTCATTCTCACATTAACCAAACACCCCATGAACCTCATCCTCCTTCGCGGACTCCCCGGTGCCGGTAAAACAACATTGGCGAAACTTCTCAGCGAAGAGAAATGGCCCTGCTATTCGGTGGATGATTTTTTTACGGATGAAAAAACAGGAGATTATTCCTTCGATCACAAACAAAATCACCTCGCCTACAAACAATGCGAAGAAAATACACGAATCGCGTTACAATCCGGCATCGAAAAAGTATTTGTTCACAACACCTTTACCATCGATTGGGAACTCGAACCCTATTTCAAAATGGCTGCTGAATTTGGCTATGCCTTGCATATTGTCACTGTAGAAAATTACCACGGCAACACAAATGTTCATCAGATTCCCAATGAACAATTGCAAAAAATGGCAGAGAAATACAAAGTGCGTTTGATGTAAATCACCAATTATTCACCTCTAATTGAACAACCCTTCTAAAAACACTCAGCGCTGTTCACAGATCACTGCTCACCTTTCACTGTTCACCCTTCACCAAAATCACTTCTTCCCCTTCACTGCTGTTTTCTTTGCAGTAATCTTTTTGGGAGCTGATTTTTTTACAGCAGGTTTTTTGGCTACTGCTTTTTTCGCTGCGGGTTTGGATACTTTTTTTGCAGGTGTTGTCTTTTTGGTCGGGCTGTTTTTTTTGGCGGTTTTCTTTTCCGCTTTCTGTTTTCCGGCAGGTGCATCTTCATCGATAAAGACTCCCATGCCACAGAATTTATCGATACGTTCGCTTACCAGTTTATCGGCTTTGATTTTTTTCAACTCTGCAAGCTGACGCATCAGTTCCTGCTTCACAATTTCATGTGCGCCGAGCGGATCAGTATGAGCCCCACCAACAGGTTCTTTAATGATGCCATCGATCAACTTGTTCTTCAGCATATCCTGCGGAGTAAGTTTGAGTGCTGTTGCTGCAATCTCCTTCTTTTCCCAGCTGCGGAATAATATGGATGAACAGGATTCGGGAGAGATCACCGAATACCAGGTATTCTCCAGCATAAGCACACGATCGCCTACACCAATTCCCAATGCACCACCCGATGCGCCTTCTCCAAGGATCACACAGATCACAGGTACACGCAGTCGCATCATCTCAAAAATATTGCGGGCAATAGCTTCACCCTGACCACGTTCTTCTGCTTCCAATCCGGGATATGCTCCGGGTGTATCGATGAATGTTACAATGGGTTTACCAAATTTTTCTGCAAGCTTCATCAAACGTAAAGCTTTACGGTATCCTTCAGGATTGGCCATACCGAAATTACGGTACTGACGCATCTTCAAATTAATTCCCTTCTGATGACCGATAAACATAACGGTTTGTCCGTTACCACCAATCTTACCGAATCCGCCAACAATCGCTTTATCGTCGCGCACATTACGATCACCATGAAGTTCCTGAAAAGTATTATCGGTGATGTAGTTGATGTAAGCAAGCGAATAAGGACGATCAGGATGACGCGATGCCTGAACACGTTGCCATGGACTCAGGTTCGCAAAAATATCGATACGTGTTTGCTGCAATTTCTTTTCAAGGTCTTTGATTGCCTTGCCCATATCAACATTCGTTTTCTCTGCAATGCTCTTCGCGTCTTCGATCTGGTGAATCAGATCTTCAATGGGCTTTTCAAAATCAAGGTAATTGGCCATTCCATTCTGGATTAGGGGCGCAATTTACGAAAAATGAGAATTAGCAACACCGATAAATAAAGCTGTTAATGCGCTTATTTACATGGACTTAACGCCAAATCAGAACAGCAAGACAAAAATATTGCCTGCTCAAAACGGTAATCAAGTCCTGAATGAAGTGTGAATTTTCGCAGGCAAATGCTGATCTAAACGATATTGACTTCCCGCTCCAGCTGAATACCGAACCGGGATTTCACATCATCCAGAATTTGCGAAGAGAGATCGAAAATTTCTTTTCCCTGCGCTCCGCCGTAATTGACCAATACCAGCGCCTGTTTTTCATGAACGCCGTAATTGGCTATTCGCTTTCCTTTCCATCCAGCTTTTTCAATAAGCCATCCGGCCGCTGCTTTGTAGTTTCCATTCTCGAGCGGATAAACAACCGCATCAGGATGCATTGCGAGTAATTGTATTTTTTGTTCTTCTGTAATTTCCGGGTTCTTGAAAAAACTTCCGGCATTGCCTAAAACCTGCGGATCAGGTAATTTACTTCGGCGAATACGAATTACAGCATCCGAAACGGCACGAATGGAAAGATCCTTAACACCCATCGCTTCCAACTCCTGCGCAATTGCACCATAATCGGTTCGGAACTTGGGTTGCTTATCCAAACGAAAAGTTACCGAGGTGATGATGTATTGTCCTTTGAGTTCCCGTTTGAAAACACTTTCGCGGTAACCAAAACGACAATCACCAAACTCGAAGCGCTCGGTTTCCAGTGTTTCGGTATTCAATGCTTCGAGATGATGAAAATGATCTTTCATTTCCACACCGTATGCTCCGATATTCTGCATTGGAGAAGCTCCAACACATCCCGGAATCAGCGATAAATTTTCAAGTCCTGCATAATTTCTTTCCACACACCACATCACAAACGCATGCCAGTTTTCTCCGGCTCCTGCTTTTACGTAATAATGATTTTCATCTTCCCTCTCCAGCGAAATACCATGAAGTCGGTTCAGAACAATTAAACCGAAATAATTCTCAGTAAACAACACATTGCTTCCTCCACCAAGTATCATCATGGGAACAGCAGCGAAGCGACGGTCTTCGATTATTTCCTTGAGATCATCCACCGAATGGGCCTCGGTGAGAAAACGGGTGCTGACATCAATACCAAATGTATTGTAGCTCTTTACGGAGATGTTTTCCAGCAGATTCATACAGCAAATCTATCGGAAATGGAGTCTGCTGATACCCTCCCGGCAAATAGTATTCAACAGCGGAAAGTGATTTCTGAAGACCAAATCGTGATTTCAGACCTTATTCGCCCACAGTTACAGGAAATCGAATCTTACAAAAGTCTTTTTACCGTATTTTCGTCGAATGCCAGGCAAACACATTTCAGTTGCAGTCACCAACGATCTGCTCACCGATCAACGGGTGCATAAGGTGTGTACTTACCTGTGCGAAAAAGGAAATACCGTTACGCTCATCGGAAGAAAGCGAAAAAACAGCACTGAACTTCCAGCAAGAGCCTACAAGACGGTACGTATGCGCTTGCTGCTTGAAAAAGGTGCATTCTTTTATGCTTTTTTTAATCTGCGTCTTTTTTTCCGACTTCTGTTTTCCAAATCCGATATAATTGTTTCGAACGATCTCGACACCTTACTGGCCTGCAGAATGGCTTCGCGGTTAAAACGAATTCCTCTGGTGTACGATACCCACGAATATTTTACGGAAGTCCCCGAACTGGTAAATCGTCCGCGTGTCCGCCGCATCTGGGAGCGGATTGAAGAACGTATATTCCCAAAACTGGAACACATCATAACCGTAAACGAAAGCATTGCGGATATGTACCACAAAAAATACGGGAAAACGATCCATGTCGTGCGCAACATTCCATCCATCAAAACGGGAAATGAAAAAAAAAGCAGGCAGGAACTACACCTACCCGAAGACAAAACCATTCTGATCATACAGGGAGCAGGCATTAACATCGACCGTGGCAATGAAGAAATGGTAATGGCAATGGAACACCTCAGCAACTGTTTGCTGCTCATCATTGGCAATGGAGATGTTGTGGAGGACCTGAAAAAATTATCGCAACAATTGCAATTACAGGATCGCATTCTGTTTTTTCCGCGGATGGAATACAGCGAATTGATGCAATACACCCGCAACAGTGATATTGGAATTACCCTCGATAAAGACAGCAACCTCAATTACAAATTCAGTCTGCCCAACAAACTCTTCGACTTTATCCATGCAGGAATTCCCGTTTTGGCTTCTGATTTACCGGAAGTAAAACGCATCACATTGGGTTACAAAACCGGACATATTGTTTCTTCACACGATCCCAAAACAATTGCAGCTGCCATTAAAAAAATGATGGATGATCCCAAAGAAATGGAAGCGATGCGCAACAACACCAAAACCGCAGCGCTTGATCTTACCTGGGAAAAAGAATGTGAAACACTAAATAAAATTTACCGTGCGCTTGGTGCTGTTTAAATCGCCGCACAAATCACTTCCACATCAGATAGATCACACCAATTCCTGCAATAAGTGACAGTACAATATTGGCACTAGCAACCAGGTAATTCCCCTGCTGCAACAATTGAACATTCTCAAAACTAAACGTAGAAAACGTACTGAGTCCGCCACAAAACCCGGTTACCAGAAACAACATGGTTCCGTCTGCCGATTTACCTTTTGCCCAGGTTGCAACCAACACCAGAATGATACAGGCAATGGTATTGGCAAGAAAAGTTGCTGCAGGAAAGCGCATGTTTACCAATTGAGGAACACCCAGTGATAAGAGATAACGCATTACACTACCCAATCCTCCACCCAGAAAAACGTAAACGATGTTCATCTCAGTTTATTTTTTTGGAATACAGATTTTGAAACAACAGGTAACTGATCCATCCCCACAATATACCCCAAATTGCGGCAACTGCAATATCGGAAGGATAATGTACTCCCAGATAAATGCGCGAATACGAAACCAGAATTGCAGCAAAAAAGAACAGGAAGGGCGATTTTCTCCAATGGGATTTTAACAAAAACGAAAAGAAAGTAGCCAATCCAAAAAAATTGGCAGCATGCGAGGAAATAAATCCGTACATGCCTCCGCAATGGTTGTTTACCAGATGTACAAGGTGAGCAATTTCGGTATTGTGACAGGGACGGTAACGCTGCACATTGTGTTTGAACAGATAATTAGAGCCTGCATCCGTAAGCGCAATCAAAATACCGGCAGATACTAAACCAATGAGCAATCCATTTACTCCGTAAAAACGGTACAATGCCCAGGCAAGAAAAACATAGGCAGGAATCCAGATGAGTCGCATCGAAACCAGCTCCATCAACTGATCGAAAAACGGAGAATGATGTCCGTTGATCAGAAAAAACAAAGAGCGATCGATCAACTCAAGATTGTCCATCAGCTGTTCAGTTTACGCCAGAGTTTGTCTTTGAGTTCCTGAATATTGAAACCTGTTACCGATGAAATAAATACAGTTTCTACTCCTTTCGGTAATTCCTGTTTCATTTCTTCCATCATCTGCTCATCGAGCATATCGCATTTGGTAATTGCAAGTATGCGGTCTTTATGCAATAATTCAGGATTGAACATTTTCAGTTCGTTCTCCAGAATTTTGAATTCCTTTTTAATATCAGCAGCATCGGCAGGAACCATGAAGAGCAATATGGAATTGCGTTCGATGTGACGCAGGAAACGGTGTCCAAGTCCTTTGCCCAGATGCGCACCTTCAATAATTCCGGGAATATCGGCAACAATGAAAGAGCGGTAATCGCGGTACTGCACAATACCAAGATTGGGAACCATGGTAGTAAAGGGATAATCGGCGATCTCCGGTTTTGCAGCGGATACTACAGAGAGAAAAGTCGATTTCCCTGCGTTGGGAAATCCTACCAGTCCAACATCGGCAAGTACTTTCAACTCAAGAATTTTCCATTCCTCGCGACCGGGTTCTCCGGGTTGTGCGTAGTTGGGAGCCTGATTGGTTGATGTTTTAAAATGGTCGTTCCCCAAACCACCGCGACCGCCGGGAACGAGGATCCGTTCTTCGCCTTCCTTGGTGATCTCAAACAATATCTCTCCCGTTTCCGCATCACGCGCAACAGTTCCAAGCGGAACATCCAATACTTCATCGCGACCACTTCTTCCTGTCATTCGGTTGGATCCTCCGTTCTGACCTTCTTCTGCAATTACATGCTTACGGTATTTCAGGTGAATGAGTGTCCATAACTGTGCATTGCCACGAAGAATAATATGACCACCGCGACCACCATCACCACCGTCAGGTCCTCCTGTGGGATTTCCTTTTCCGCGGTGGAAATGCGCAGAACCTGCTCCGCCTTTTCCGGAACGACCGCAGATTTTTACGTAGTCAACAAAATTCGAATCCATGTTCTTTTTCTAAACAACAAAACCTGTCCGCAGACAGGTCCGGTTGGTGTGTTTGCGATTAATTATTTTACTGCTGCTGCATCAATTGCAGAAGAAAGCCGTGAGAAAATCTCATCAATGCTTCCAACGCCGTGAATCTCACTGCATTTGTTTTGTTGCTGATAATAAGCCTTTACCGGAGTAGTTTCCGCATTGTACACATCAATCCGTTTCTGAATCACATTCGGATCAGCATCATCTGCTCGTCCCGATGTTTTTCCTCTTTCAAGCAAACGGCGTTTCAATTCTTCTTCGGGAACTTCAAGCGAAAGCATAACGGTGATGCTCTGACCTTTTGAATCCAGAAATGAATCCAGCGCTTCTGCCTGTGCGGAGGTGCGTGGAAAACCATCAAAAATAAATCCGCCCGCAGATGGATTCTTGTTTACTTCCGACTCCAGTAAACGTATCGTTACTTCATCCGGCACGAGCTGACCTTTATCGATATAACTTTTTGCAAGATTACCGAGTTCTGTTCCACCCTTAATGTTCGCACGGAAAATATCACCGGTTGAGAGGTGAACAAGTTTGTACTTTGCAATCAGATTTTCCGACTGTGTACCTTTCCCTGCACCGGGAGGACCAAATAACACAATGTTCAGCATAGGCATGATTTTAATTATGAAACGATCTGGTAAATATCTCTGAGGTTACGTCCGAGTCCATCGTAATCGAGTCCGTAGCCCACAATAAAAGCATTGGGGATTTCCATGGCGACGTAATCTATTTTGTGTTTTCCCTTGTAGGCTTCGGGCTTGTAAAGCAGTGTGGCCACTTTAACCGAAGCAGGAGAATGTTTCTGCAAGGTATCCATCACTTTTTCCAGTGTAAGGCCGGTATCCACAATATCCTCCACAACAATAATATCGCGACCACGAATATCTTCTGCCAATCCAACCAATTCCCGCACCTCGCCGCTTGAGCCTGTGCCGATGTAGGAAGCAAGTTTTACAAAAGTGATCTGACAATCGCATTTCACCTCGCGAATAAGGTCAGCAGCAAAAAGGAAACTTCCATTGAGTACACCAAGCAATAGCGGAGTACGACCGGCATAATCCGCACTGATGCGCTTGCCAATCTCAGCAATGTTCCCAAGTATCTCCTCCTCACGCAGGTAAAGGGCGAACGTCTTGTCCTTGAGTGTCACCTTCATCCGACAAAGGTAACATTTTTGAAATTTTCGGCCAACTAACTGATAATCTGAAGTCTAACCCGAAATTACGACTTCAGCAACAGCTATTCCTCAGGCAGAAGACTGATCATGCGCTGAATGAAAACGGCATTAGGAATAGTTACCGTTGTGCCTTCAATGGTTTTGATGGTGATAAAGAACACTCCGATCTCAGAGATAGTTCCGGTAACAGGATAGTCTTTATCCATGATCTGAATTTTGCTTCCCACTTTTGCAGGATGATTGATGAAAAGCAAAACAGCGGAGGTGATATTTGACAACAAAGACCATTGCGCAAAAAATGCAATTCCAAGGAGAGTGAGCATGGAAGAAACGAAGAGAAACAATTCCCGCTGATCAACACCCCAGATCATCAATAATATGATCACTCCCAAAACATTGATAAAAACGCGAACGATACGTCCAAGCATTTTTGCTCTACGGTGTTCAATTTCAATGGCAGTAGTAACGCGGCGAAAAACACGGGTAACAATTGCACGCAACACAATAACCACTAATACTACTACCAGTGTTTCCAGCATCTGGTATTCGTAAGGATGTAAAAATTCGATCGTTTTCATTGGCGATTAGCAAACTATGATTGGGTTTGAAGGAACATCCGCATCTGCACAATGATCATCATGCAGGCCAGTAACAAATGCAAAGGTTGAATTAGTGCAGGCATATTGAAATAGGCCAGTGTTGCACCGCTTACCACTTCAATTGCAATTACAGAAAACAAGAATTTTATTCCGGGTAATTCCACCGATGATTCGCGCAGCTTGTACCAAATGAAAATGGTCAACAATACAATCATCCACGAAAAAGAACGGTGAATGTAAAATATGGTTGTGAGTTGATCGATCCACAAATGACGATCCTCTCCACCGAATTGCGCGTACAAAGCATCGATTTGCTGACGAATCTGTGTCCCCATCAATATCTGGAGGAGTCCGATCACAATTACAAGTCCCAATAAAACACGAATCGTTTTGGGTACCTGAATTTTTTCTTTCTGCATTGATGCACGCTCTATGATGACAACCTGCAAAACAATGATCAGCAATGCAAGAACCATATGTACCGTAAGAACCCAGGGTAAGAGATTGGTAGCAACCACAATGGCACCAAACCATGCGGTTACTGCAAGCAGAATCAAATTGAGCAAACAGAAAAAGATCAGGCGCTTATCTGTTTTCCACCACCAGAGCGAAAGAATAAATTGCACCAACATCAAATTACCCGAAACAAATCCTATTAAGCGATTGATGTATTCTGTCCATGTTTTTGTTGCGTTAAAATCCTGTTCCTCCAATAAAGAAGAATCGCTACGCATTGCAGTGGCTTCCTGCGAAAAACCGGTCCGGTCGAGCAGTCGGCAAAAATCCTCAAGTTTTTTTGCGCGTTTGGCTGCGTACACTTCTTTGTAGTCGGCAGGTAATTGTGAAATATCCGTTGGAGGAATCCACTGCCCGAAACAACGCGGCCAGTCGGGACAACCCATGCCCGAACCACTCATGCGGACAACACTACCCGCCAGAACAACCAGCAGAACAGCTATCAGGGTGAGCTTCGTCAGAATTGAGAATCGCTTGATCATGAAGGCAAAATTACGGTCCGATTTTACTTATCTTGCATCATCATGAAAAGAATTTTCACCCTTTTCATGCAACCTTTGGCAAAAGTGTTGTCGTTAGGATATAAAACAAGATTGTATGAGGACTGTTCTGATTTTATTTCTTTTTATTCCCTTTGCCGCTCATTCTCAGGAATCCGGCAAGTTTGAAGGCTCCGGAACTCTGCAGGTCGGATTACGCACCACCAGCAGTCTGTTTGGCGATGCGGGGTACAGCGGTTTTGGAACAGGCGGACAATTCCGACTCCGTCTTGGCAAGCGTCTCAACACCGAATGGTTCGCCGATTACATCCTCACCGACATCGGAGGATTGGGTCGCAGGGCCGACGGACATATT
The DNA here is from genome assembly GCA_002351955.1 of Flavobacteriales bacterium UBA2798. Classification (GTDB taxonomy): domain Bacteria; phylum Bacteroidota; class Bacteroidia; order Flavobacteriales_D; family UBA2798; genus UBA2798. The sequence continues at coordinate 100,385 of DEHO01000014.1, read as the reverse complement.
GGTTGGAGTGTAATGTTTTATCCTTTTTCTACAGGAGAGAAAAAAATTACACCTTATTTCCTTGCCGGACATTGTTTCGATTACACCAGAGTAACACCGTTTAACACATTGGTAAAAGACAACTCCGGACAAAGTCAGCAACGCTGGAGCTCTGCCACCCAAATGGGTTTGGGAGCGCATTGGCACATCACGGAGAAATTTGATATTTCCTTTTCTGCGCAATACATGATTCACCTCGGTAAAGACCTTCATTACCATATTGAAGAAGTAAACGGAATCAAGGAACTACAAATGGCACCGCCACATGATGATGCAACACTAGAAGGACATTTATTACTCACCGCCAGTCTTAACATCCGAATCGCAGATTTATGGTAAAACACATCCGCACATTAGCCATTCTACTTGTACTTTTTGCAGTCGGAAAAAGCAATGCACAAGAAGGAAAACAATACATCCATAAAGGACTATTCTGCGCAAGAGGAGCATTGTCGTATGGAAAAATGTTTGAATTATCAGCGAATCAAATCTATCTCGACGGCAATATTGAATTTTACCTCGATGAAAAAGTTTCCCTGCGCGGCAGCGGATACTGGTTTCTTTCTTCGTTCAATGGGAAAACACCTTTGAAACTCCACCACTCGCTGTTTGCAGGACCACTTTATCATTTTAAAACGAAATCCAGTTTCGATCCTTATATCGGGCTCGAACCCGGAATCAATCTTGGTCAGGCCAGCGATCCCTGTTTTGGTGATCCTTGTCTGCAAACATTATTGCCTTACGAAATGGAAATGGTGGCAACGCCACTGATTTCGCCCTCCATCGGATTTAATTATTACGGTCAGAAGTGGTTTCATCTATGGCTCAGTGCCCGGTATATTGCAGGAAGATTCATGGATAATTACAACAGCGCCTCGCTCAACGAATTCAGAATTTCCTTTGGATTAGGATTTAACATTAATTGATTTATGAAAAAGTTCCTGGTATTTACTCTTGCTATTGCTCTTGTATTTTCCTCCTGCAAACGCGATAAAGGCGACACTATCGATCCACCGGTTACAGATCCCGGTCTTACTGCAAGCACCCCGGTTTACGGATACGGTATGCTTAACCGAATTAAAGGAATCTGGAGCGGACCGGTTACCTCAACCACATCGCTTGGAGGATTTCCCGACTGGACAGTCGATCTGCGTCCAATCGCTCCCGGACAGATCTCTTCAAAATCGGAGCTCGATTCGCTGAACGATATTTTCATGTCGTTTTTTGTAACGCGATACAACAATGAATACCGCATCGCATTTCGTAATGGTGGAGGCTTTGCGGGATCACAACGCATTTCCTATTTGCAATGCGACAGCGTATCAGAAACTGCACAATCGGCCTATTACCGTTTTTCAGATTTTGTTGCCGGACAAGCAAGAGCCTGGTCGGAATTCCGCTTCAGTAACGACAGTTTGTACATGCGCACCTACACCAGCAGATACAATACAGTTGCACCGGCACAATTGCACATGACCTGGACAGCCAAATTAAAAGACAGCACATCAGCACATATAGCAGACTCACTATTCGATTTTCCGCGCAAAGTATTGGCAAAGGACCTGAGCAATGCATTCAGCACCATGTCAGAATCCATTTTCTTCAATACATCAACAGAGCCCTACCCGGAAAATGATCAACCTTACCTGGGGAAAACAACGGTCAACATCAGTTTTTCTGGAGCCATTACACCGGCAGCAGGAACAAAAAACTATGTGATTTTTACCACACAACCGCTTTTCTCCGGATTTTCTTTTTTAAGTCAGAATTTAAAATTCCGCTCGCGCTATGTAATGTTACCCGCAGAAGACAATCAATACCAATTCACCTATATGCATCCGGGCACCTATTACGCCTACGTTCTGCACGATGCCAATGGTGACGGAAATTTCACATCAGGAGATCACATCAATACTCCCCTGAGCACGATCAGTTTTACGCTGTCGGCATTGGGAACAGAGACCGTAAATGTTCAGGTGAATTTTACGATACCTTGATTAAAAACACCGCAATTGAAAAGGGGCAAAAGGAATTGAATTCCGATTGCCCCTTTTATTTTTTATTTTTCTGAAATTGTCGAAAACGACTATTTTTCCGAATGTATTTACCTCAACTGTGCTTCCATTTCTGCCAAGCGTGTTTTCTTTTCGGCCAGGTCTTTTTCCAATTGCGCAATTTTTTCCGGATTCTGTTTTTTCTTGGCTTTTTCCTTGTTCAGAGATTTTTCATTTGATGCGATCTCCTGTTTCAGCACTTTGATTTTCACTTTTAGCTTGCTGTTATCAACTTTGGCCTTATTGTCTGCTTTTTTTGCATCTTTTTCGGCTTGCTTTTTATCGGCATACAAATTCCGCACTTTCGAAGCTGACTGTTCCGCCTGTTTGTTGTTATCATCTTCCAATCCTTTTAAGCGGGCATTTTCCTGGTCGGCGATTGTCATTGCCATTGCTTTCTCCGTTCTTTCTTTTCCGAACGCAGCAGCGTTTTTACGGTACCGTAATTCTTCCAGTTCATTTTTACGAATATCCAGGTCGATCGAATCCACCTTATTCATTGGTTTGGCAGCAGAAATTTGCGATTCTTTGGTAGCGATCTGATTATCGTAATCAGTCATTTTTCGTGTATAATCACTGTTCTGTGTTTTCACTGCAGCAAGTTCAGAACGTTGTTTGGCCGCCTGGTTAGCTTTTAATTCCAACTCTTGTTCTTTGGCAACAAACTCTTGCTGTTTGTCGATATTTATGGTCTTCTTTTTTGTTTTCTCTACACGTTCAAGTGCGAGTTTATTTTTCTCCTGCGTATATTTCAATTCTTCAATTTCGAGTTCAGCCAGCTTTTGCTCATAAGGCGACATTTTGGCTTTGTTGTTTTTGTATTCGAACTCTTTTGTAGCAAGATTTTTCGTTGAGTTGGTCAGATTGTTTTTTGCGTCCTGCAATTCATCCACCGCAGGCTCAGGATCCGACTGAATTCCTTCCTGCTTATCCTCTTTTACAGGTGTAGTTGTTTGCTCTGCAGGAAGATCTTTAATGATCACATCTTTTTTAAACAACATGGCATTGTCGCCATTGTCTTCCTTCACTTCATCATCTGCATCCACAAACAATCCCAAACGCCATGTTCCACTTGGCACATCGATATCTTTAAAGGAGATCGTAAGGTTCTTGTATTCCTTCGACATAAAATGTTTCATGTTCTCGATCCGCCAGGTCTTGATGAAGATCGGATCTTTCCCCGCCTGATAGAGATAGAGTTTCACGTTGAAAGGAGAAATGAGGTGTTCAGAGTTATTGCCATCAGACAATACCATAAAATTTACACCCTTAAATGTGCGGGTATTGCTGTCGAAGGACTCCCACCACATATTCTCTTCGAGGTTAGTGGGATATNNATCCGGACAAAAGGGCGATTAGGAGGATCAAATTTTTCATAGGAGGATTATTTTTTTGCGAAGATAGCCAAGAACGTGCCAAAAAATTCAAACGTCTTATTATCAAATAATTACCATTTTACTTAACCGATAAATCAAGCCTCCCCGGGCAAAATCCACACCATCGCTCATTTCTACCACTTGTACAATGAGTGAAGGCTGGCAACCTTTTTGCGCCTAATTTTGTCTATATATCTCATGATCCGACTTTTTCTCCTTCTATTCATTCTTTTAAACACCTGTTTTCAATCGGGTGCAACACATATTGTGGGTGGAGAATTGTTTTACGATTGTTTGGGAAACAACAGTTACCGCATCACGCTCAAAGTGTACCGCGAATGTGGTCCTGCCAATTCCAATCAGACGCCATTCGATAATCCTGCCCCAATTGCCATTTACGAAGGCGGAGTTTTGGTGCAGAATCTTTCTGTAACGCTTGGTGGAGTTGTAAATGTGCCTGTACTCATCAACGATCCCTGTTTGTCTTCTCCTCCGAATATTTGTGTTGAGCAGGGAACGTATATCACCACCATTAACCTTCCTACTTCAGCCATCGGATACGATATCGTTTATCAACGNNCAATCCCAATATCATGAACATCCTCGCACCGGGTGATATGGGATCTACGTTTTGGGCGAAGATTCCGCCTGCTGCAACGGCAACCTGTAACAGCAGTCCGCGCTTCAATGCACTTCCTCCGTTGGTAATGTGCAACGGTTCCGCATTTTCGTTCGATCACTCCGCTACCGATCCCGATGGCGATCAGCTCCAATATGTTTTTTATACTCCATTTCATGGTGGCGATGCTTTTGCTCCTGCTCCCAATCCTGCATTTCCTCCTCCCTACACCACCATCAACTGGGCAGGTGGATTTAGCCTGGGCAATCAAATTCAAGGCGCACCTGCATTCAATCTGAACGCGGGAACCGGATTGCTCACCGGAACTCCTATTACAAACGGAATTCATTTGTATGGAGTAAAAGTGATTGAACGAAGAAACGGACAAATCATCTCAGAAATTTTCCGCGAATTCCAGATCACCGTTACGAATTGCCCCTCTCTTGTTGTTTCTGCTATTCCTGTGCAAACTGAATTGTGTCAGGGTATGACACTCAACATTGGGAATAACAGTCAAAACTCCAGTTTCTACCATTGGGATTTTGGTGTTCCAGGCATTACAAACGATACTTCCAATCAAGTTGCACCTACCTACACTTATCCCGATACCGGAACATTTACCATTACGCTCATTGCCAATCCGGGTGTATGGTGTGCAGATACCGCAACGCAAACCTACGAAGTTCATTTACCGCTTAATCTCAGTCTGGCTACTCCTGCGCCGCAATGTGAAGATGTGAATTCCTTCGATTTCGATCTCAATGGAAATTTCACCAATGCAGCAAACATCCAGTGGACATTCGGCCCATTTGCAAATCCCTCTACTTCCGCCGTTGCCGATCCGCAGAACGTGGTGTATTCCGATTCCGGTCATTACAATGCATCCGTTATCGTTACCCAATTCGGCTGTACCGAAACAGTGGATGTAGATCTTGTTGTTTTTCCTCTTCCTGAATTCGGTTTTACCTATCCGCCTGATGACGGCTGCGCTCCTTTTCCCGTATTTTTCACCAATACTTCGTACGCATGGGGAACCATTGCGCACCAATGGAATTTTGGTGATGGAAATTTCTCCAACGAAGCCAATCCCTTTCATCTTTATCCCAATCCCGGATCGTTTGATCTTACGGTTACCATCTCTGTCGATTCCATATGCGTAAAGACCGAAACATTTGTCATTCCCGATGCAATTGTTGTGCATCCCAGTCCTACCGCCTCCGTTAGTGCAACACCACCAAGTGCCAGCATCTGGTTTGCAAATTTCACCGCGTTTGATAATGCAAGCGGACATGTTTCGCAAACGATATTCTTTGATAATGGGTATTCCTTTACAGACACCTCCGAAGCGACCGTGAATTTTGTAACATCCGGCGAACACAGTATCTGGCAGATTGCAGTGAATGAATTTGGTTGCACCGATACATCCTACACTACTATTTTTGTTGAAGGCATGACAACTGTTTTTGCACCCAACGCCTTTTCACCCAACGGAGATGGAAAAAATGAAATTTGGATGCCTCATGTTTACGATGTAACAAATTACCGATTACTCATCTACGACAGATGGGGTCAGCCCATTTTTGAAACCGAACAAACCAACACCGGCTGGGACGGAACTCGTAAAGGAGGAAAACTTTGTCCGCAGGATGTTTATGTGTACCTCATCATCTTCCGCGATTGGTCGGGAATGGATCGTGAGATCAGGGGTCATTTCAGTTTAATTCGGTGAGTTGAAAAAGAAAGTTTCTCAGGGATTTTTAAGATTCGGTACGATTACCACTCATCACATTTTTTGATTCCGGCGTCCTGCAGCGAATAAATTTGCATCAAATTCAAACCATGAAGCTCATTTTCCTGCTTGCCGGCTGTTTTTCTATGTTTCTTTCACAAGCCCAGAACGCTACACTTTCAGGGTCTGTAACGGATAGTAAAGATGCCGCGCTCCCTTTCGTCAACATCCTTTTACTGGAAGCAAAAGATTCTTCACTTATAAAAGGTACTACGACCGATGAAAATGGAAGCTTTCAACTGGAAGATCTGAACGCCGGAAATTTCCTGGTGCTTATTTCATCAATTGGCTATACGAAAAGCTATTTTGGTCCATTGGAACTTGCGGAAGGAGAAACGAAATCACTTGGAAAGATTGTTCTTAAAGAAAGTTCGGAATCACTCGAAGAAATTACTGTTGTTGCACAAAAACCATTTATTGAACGCAGGTTCGATATGACCATTGTGAACGTAGAAAACTCCATCGTATCTGCAGGAAATACTGCCCTTGAAGTTTTGCGCAGATCACCCGGAGTGATGATAGATAAAGACGGAAACATTTCACTCAAGGGAAAATCAGGACTCACTATCATGATCGACGGTAAACCGACCTATTTATCGAGTCAGGATGTCTCTACCATGCTATCCAATTTGCCGGCTGACCAGGTTGAGCGCATCGAGATCATTACCAACCCTTCTGCCCGCTACGATGCTTCCGGACAAGGAGGTGTGATCAATATTGTACTGAAGAAAAACAAAATGCTCGGCAGCAACGGTTCCGTTTATGTTTCCTACACACAGGGTTTTTACGACAGAGAAAATGCAGGTTTCAATCTCAACCACCGTACTGAAAAATGGAATTTTTTCGGATCGTACAATTACGGCAGAAGAAACTCCGCCAATTGGTTCGATCTCTCGCGCAAATTTCGTGAGAACGAACAGGTAGAAAGTATTTTCAAACAAACCTCGCAAGGAAAAGACACGAGTCAGTCGCACAGCGGAAAATTCGGAGTCGATTTTTATCCGCATAAAAACCACACCATCGGGTTTTTCGTAAACGCCATGCAAACAACCGGAGGTGATCGCAATACGAACAATACATTTATCACCGATGCCATCGGAGGACCGCTTTCTTCCTCTCAAACGAATGGAAAAAACAGTGAAAAATGGAGTAATTTCAACAGCAACATCAATTACCGCTGGGTTACCGACACAACAGGAGGAGAACTAAAAGTCAACCTCGATTACGCCATATTCGATCAGAGTAACCCACAGTTTTTTGTTACCGATTACTTCGATGCCGGCGGTACCCCATTTGGTATACCGCTCATACTCCGCAGTGAATTACCGGGGAAAGTAGACATCAAAAGCGCAAAAGCCGATTATGTAAAATCCATCAATAAAAAACTACGACTGGAAACCGGAATAAAATCAAGTTTCGTCAGCACCGACAATAACGCCCGTTACTGGATCGTAGAAAACGGAACAGAATATGTCGACACCACAAAAACGAATCATTTTAAATACACCGAAAACATCAACGCCGCATATTTAAACGGACAGTACCAGCTGAGTGATAAAATAGGATTGCAATTTGGTTTACGAGTGGAAAACACCCGCGCACGAGGTGAACAGATCACTATTGATTCCGTATTCACCAGGAATTACACACAACTTTTTCCAAGCGGGGCAATGAGTTATACCATCAACAAGAAAAACGAAATCAACTTTAGCTATTCCCGACGCATCGATCGTCCGAGCTACCGCGATCTGAATCCTTTCCTCTATTTCCTCGATCCCTACACTTACATGCGAGGAAACACCTTGCTGCAACCACAATTTACCAATGCATTCGAAGTTGGACACACCTTTATGGGATTCCTTACCACAACTGTTGGCTATTCGCACACTACAGGAGTGATTACGCAAGTCACCTCACAGGTCGATTCCACACGAACAACATTTGCAACGAACGAAAATCTGAATTCACTCGAAAACTGGACCATCTCCTCCATGCTACCCATCCCGATTTCCAAATGGTGGATGAGCATGAATTTCATTACCGCCTACCATAACCAGTACAACGGAAAAATTTCAGGTCAAAGTTTTGATGTAGGCATGTGGTCCTGGATGATCAATTCGACAAACCAGTTCACTTTTAGCAAGGGTTGGAGTGCTGAATTGAGTGCCTTCTATATGTCGAAACAAGTCTATGGCGTATTCATAATGAAACCAATGTCGAGCATTAGTCTGGGAGTACAGAAAAAAATCATGAAAGAAAAAGGCACCATTAAATTCAGTGCCGGCGATCTATTCTGGAAAAGCAGATTCCGCGGAACGGTGTTCTTTAATAATATGGACATCAATATGGAAGCCTGGAGCGATTCGAGGGTATTTACATTATCCTTCAGTTACAAATTCGGTAATGCAAAAATTCAGAACCAGCGAAAAGAAAGCGGAGCAAAAGACGAGCTGGACAGGATCAAACAGGGGAATTGATGGGGGATGCATCACAGATGGAGAGAAGGATGGATGTTATCTTTGATTGGCATTGCGCAATCAGAAATATGTAAAAAATGTTGAAGAATTTCCTCAGTTTTTAAATGTAGCTAAATAAGGGGTGGCTTCAGATCGATTTAATAAATGAATTTGGTAAACAAGACTTGACAAATTTAGCCATCCTTAGATCCATCCTTCTGTGAAAAGTCTTCCCTACATCATAACCCCCTAATTCGGCTTCAGCTTAATAAACTCCTGCACCTTGTCGTTATTGATCGTCACCGACAAATTATAATGCTTCAGCATCCATTTCCCTTCTGAGAAACGCAATACACCGCTTCCCCTGCACACACCCATCCAGGTATCGAGATGTTCTTCGAACCAGGCGTACGACAAATCATCGGTGAAATAGATCTTGCGCGACAACGGTTTAAACTTCCATGCTCCTTCCTTACGCTCAAAATACTTCTTTGCAAAATCCCAAAATTTTGTTTTTGTCCAGCGTTCGGTTTTATCCGTACCGAGGTAAATAAAATCTTCCGCCATTGTCCCGAAAAAAACATCTTCATCGCCTTTTCCTGCAGCCATGTGCCATTCATCCATCACCTTATTGATCTCCAATTCGAATGGCTTTACTTTTTCAGTAATGGAAATCCCTTTTTCCGATTGCTGACATTCCTTTTTTCTTGTGTCGGTTATCTGTGTGATCTTCCATCCCATTGCTGTTTTAAACAGATGAAATGCATTTACACCGCAATGCAAATATTTTTTACCCAGATAAAATTCATAATCGGTCCATACAGATGCCAGATCGCCGTCGATATCAATTTTCCAGCTGCGGATCTGCTCATCCCAGATCTCGGGATGTGGTGTTCCTACTGCCTTTACAAATTCATCGACCGACTCCGTTGCCAGTTGGGGAATTCCTTTTTGTTCCACCACACTCTGCAAGCGCGCGGATACATGAAAGACTTGTCGGACCAAGCTGCTATCACCTGTTCGCATTCCGGTAAATAATTGCTCAATGACCGTCTTCACATCAATGGCAGATTGTGCAGCAGAGATCTGTGCTCCGTCTGATGATTTCATCATGAGGAAAGCAAATCCTAAAAGGAAAAAGCGCCTCATGAGAGGATGCCTAAAATTATTTTGATTCGGATGATCCGCTTCACGCTTTCATACACCTGATCGCGGAAGACTTCATCCTTTTTTATCTCAGCCAAAATATCGGCATGCACAGCATCTTCATCACGCGGCATTAGAATTACATCACAACCTGCTTTGGCTGCTTTCAATCCACATTGCGGTACATTCACCACTCCTCCCATTCCCATCGCATCCGTAACGATCAATCCGCGAAAACCCATTTCCTCACGCAATAATCCGGTTACAATTTTCCGGCTTACGGTTGATGGCAATCCTTCGGTGTCGTACTTTTTATTGTNNATATGTCCAATCATGATCGACAATACACTGTCTCTGATAAGAGGCTTGTATACATCCACTTCTTTCATTTCTCCATCGATAAACACCAGTTGTTTGTGCGTATCACCTACCACGTATCCATGTCCGGGAAAATGTTTTGCAGTAGCGATAATATTTCTTGCCTGGGAGATACGGATGAATTCATTCGAAAACTGAATGATGGTATCCTTATTCAATCCGAAACTCCGGAAGCTTACCGTAGAATTGGGTGAAAGATCAACCACCGGAGCAAAATTCCACTGCACGCCCATTGCATTCAGCTCGGCACAAATCTTTTCTGTTTCCTTTCGCAGCACATCGAATGAGCGGATCTTGTTCGCGTATTTTACTTTTTGTGTTTCCTTGATCTTCATATTGATCAGACTCAGTTCTGCATCGGCCGAATACAGTAAACGCGGGTGTCCGTTCGCGACGGAAATACTATCAAACTGGCGGGAGAAATTAGTGAATTCCGTTTTGGTACCATTCAGCAAAATAGCACCTCCGATTTTTCCCTCGCGGATGAGTCGTTGCACATGTGCAGTCGATTTACCGAGTTTACCTGCAGCAGGCATGATCATTTGCGCAACGCGTTGTTCATCGCTCAGACGCAGAAAAACTTCTTCCACACGCTGATCCAACTCCGGTATTGCTCGGAAAAAATCATTTACACGATAACTACGCAAGGTGTCACCGGAACTGTGGGCTTGTCCGACTAACGCAACAAGCAAAAAGGCAAAAAATGTTCTCATACATGTAAAACTGCAAATACCTTGCCCAAATCAAAAGCGATCAAGAACAAGGGATAAATCACGACGCAGGGAAACCGCTTCCTTGCCATCGGGTGTTTGAATAAATGCTGCTGTTCTTCGGGAAAGATTGAATTGTTCCCATTTCAGGTAATACCATAGTGCTACCTCACCGGTAAACAGAATAACAAACCAATACAGGAGTGCTCCACCAAAAGAACCGCTAAGCATCCAGTAAATCAGGCAACACAAAATATGCAATACCGGGAACATAAATGCCGCCACGGCAACCTTAATGGAGCTCTGAAAACCGGGATCCTTGATGTATTTTTTTACGATATAACGCGCAGCTACAAAAGGAAAGAAATTATGAATTCCTCCAAAAACGATTAATGGCGACAACAGCACAGTTAGCAATCCCGATAAAACCGGACTGAAACGCGGTGCAGAAGGAGAAAAATGTTTATCGCTCAGTTTATTTCTATTCAGCAGATGACGGTATTCGGCCATTTTCTGATGCCATTCCCCGACTTCCTCCGGATGTTCCCCAATAAATTTTTCAGCGCGTGCGATCAACTGTTTTGCATTGTCAAATTCTTTCTCCACATCATCAATCCCCTTGTTATTGGCATCCATCTGACGCCATCCTTCAACCAGCTCGTAATGTTCATCCGTGCGAATATCAATCATGAGTTCACGCATACGGGCTTCCAGTTCTGTACGGATACGTGCGTGCGCCTTAGCAGGACTTTCCTTGTACAATTCGAGGTACTCGCTGACGTGAATCGGCTCACCCACTTTCATCAGCAGATCGCCGTAGAAATCGCGGGGAGTAGAATAATTAATTCCAATGGGATAAATTTTCACCCCCAAAGCAAAATCATTTTGTTCTTCGGCACTGAATGCAATTCGTGTAACCCCTTTTTTCAGCGGAAGTAAACGTCGGCGTAACGTATGCGTTGCTTCCGGGAAAAGCATCAGCGGACGTTTATTCTTAAGCAGATAAATACAATTATCAAATACCTCATCGTTCTTATCCATATTCTCCATGCCGTCATGATCCTTTCGGTACACAGGAAGCATATTGAGTGAATAAAGAAATTTTGCTGCCAATGGTTTTTTAAAAATGGAAGCACGCACCAGAAAGCTTAACTGATTTTTCCAGCCAAGACCATAAGTCATCACAATAGCATCTAAAAACGCGTTCTGGTGATTGGGGGCGAGGATGACCGCTTCGTTTTTGGGAATTTTTTCGAATCCGTAATAGCGGAATTGCCTGAAGAACCGCTTCACGAAAAAATTCATGTGCGGGTACAGCAGGTTATACATCCATCTGTTTCCGGTTACGCGCATATTACGATCGAAGTTGAGCTCCCAATTGTTGCTCCAGTGATTGTTGAATCCTTTCCATTGTCTTATCGATCACCTGATCGGTAAGTGTCTGTTCAGGGTCCTGCAAAACAAAACGCAAGGCATAGGATTTCTTTCCGCTTTCCAGATTTTTTCCCTGATAAACATCGAACAATCCAACTTCCCGTAAAAGTTTTTTCTCCGATTGACGAGCAATGTTTTCGATTTCGGAGAAAGTGATTTTTTCATCGAGCAAGAGTGAAAGATCGCGACGGACTTCAGGGAACTTAGAAATTTCCTTGTACTTCACTTTGTTCATGTGCAACAATCCCATCACCACATCCCAATGAATATCGGCATAAAATACAGTCTGACGGATATCCATCTTTTTGGTGATCGCACCACGGATCCATCCGAATTCTGCTACTTTTTTCTTCGCAATCTCCAGCGCCTGACCATCTTCGAACCAAGTGTTATCCAATGCAACTGTGCGTAAAGCAGCATTCAATCCTAGTCGGGCAAAGACATTCATCACTGCCGATTTCATTGTAAAAAAGGAAACATCATTGGAAGACGCGTTCCAGCTTTCAGTTTCTCTTCTGCCGGTTAGGAAAAGCGATAAGCGTTGTTGCTCCTCGTATTTTCCGTTGCCAAAATGAAAATATATTTTTCCGAATTCGTAAAAACGAAGATCCGACTGTTGACGATTCAGGTTATGCGAAATCGCCTCCAATCCCGAAAAAAGCAAAGTCTGACGCATCACATCCAGTTCAGAGCTCAGTGGATTGAGCAGACGCACATGCCATTCCTCTTTCATCTGTTCACTTCCCGCAAGAGAAGCATAATCGCTACGCGTAAGTGAATTGGAGAGGATCTCGAAAAATCCGTTGGAAGATAACAGATCCGAAACAGTATGGCGAACCGCATCCCTATCGGGTTTTGGAGCAGGATTTAAAGAAGAACTCATTCGCGCAGGAAGAGGAACCCTGTTGTATCCGTAAATACGCAAAATTTCCTCCGCAATGTCGGCAGGACGTTGAACATCCACTCGGAATGGCGGAACCTGCAGTAACCAGGTTTTGTTGGTTGAAACAATTTTTATGGATAACAATCCGAGAATCATTTGCATCTCATCCGGAGAAATTGTGGTTCCGATGAGTTTATTGATTTGTTCCGGATCGATATCCACCTCGAATGGGGAAAAAGGCACAGGATAAAAATCGCTGATATCTGATTCCACAACTCCACCACATAGTTCAACGATCAATTCAGCAGCGCGATGCAAGGCAGGTACAACCATATCCGGATCGGCACCTCGTTCAAAGCGGAAGGAAGAATCGGTATTCAAACCATGACCACGTGCAGTTTTGCGCACATGCGCAGGATCGAACCAGGCGCTCTCGAGAAAGATACGTTGCGTGGAATCATTTACACCCGACTTCGATCCGCCAAACACACCTGCAATGCAAAGTTCTTTCTCCTCATCGCAAATCATGGTATCCACATCGCGCAATTCGCGTTCCACATCATCAAGAGTAATGAAACGTTTTCCGCTTTTTGCTTTGCGTACAACAATGGTATTTCCTCCAATGGCAGCAGCATCAAAAGCATGCAGTGGCTGACCAAGTTCATGCATTACAAAATTGGTAATATCCACCACATTGTTGATGGGACGCGCACCGATCGCTTTTAAACGATTTTGCAACCACTGAGGTGAAGGAGCAACTTTAATATTTCCTATGGTAATGCCTGCATATCGTTTACAGGATTCCTGATCTTCTACACGCACTTTTACAGGGAAAATTCCTTTTTTTAAATCAAGTGGTTTCTGATGAGGAAATTCCAATTCCGCCTTATCACCGCGAAAGCGGATAGCAGCATATAAATCGCGAGCCACACCATAATGCGAAGCAGCATCAACACGGTTAGGTGTTAATCCAATTGAAATTACTTCATCACTTTCCAATTGAAAATACTTTGCAGCAGGAAGTCCAACCTCAACTTCTGGAGGAAGAACCATAATTCCGTCGTGACCTTTCCCCAGTCCAATTTCATCTTCCGCACAGATCATTCCATTGGATTCAACCCCGCGTATTTTGCTTTTTTTGATGGTGAACGGATCACCTTCACTCGGGAAAAGTTTCGCACCGTTAAGTGCAACGATCACCTTCTGACCCGCAGCTGCATTGGGAGCACCACAAACAATCTGCAAGGGTTCAGCCTCTCCAACATTGACTGTTGTAATCTTCAAACGATCTGCATCCGGNNATCGCAAGTAAGGATCTCACCTACAACCATTCCTTCCAAACCACCCTTTACGCTTTCCACTTTTTCCACGCTTTCCACTTCCAAACCAATATCGGTAAGCAGATCGGCAAGTTCATTGGTAGCAAGATCGGTTTTGAGGTAGTGTCGCAACCAGGATACAGAGATGTTCATGTGAAGAGAATCAGTGGGGCAAAAATAACAATTTCAGTCCTCTGAGAGAGGGAAAGACTGCGGTATTGTTAAAATTATCGAAATCGCCTATGGAAAAACGAATCAAGGCTCAAAATCCTTGTACAGAAGGTACTTTTTACGGATTTCCCTGAAGGAATTCAGTTCTTTTTCCCAGCTTTTACGAATTTCTGCCTCACTCATCCCCTTCTCGATCTGTTCCCGCAGCACTTTTCCACCCGCGAGCAAAGTGAACATACCGTCGTTCTCGAAAAAATTCTTTTTATCCGTACAGTTTGCATACATCGTAAGCAGCCAATTCAGGTTGATGCATCGGGTTTTCAGCACATTGTTTGCCGAATCGCGCAGATCGTAACCATTACATTCCACATCCATATGCGGAGGCTTTTTGGCAGCAGCAACAGATCGCGGTGTAAAACGGAATGTTCCGGGGGAATAATCCGGCATACCGATCACTTGAAAAGGAAAATCAGTTCCGCGTCCAACCGAAACAAATGTCCCCTCAAACAAACACAGCGAAGGATAGAGGTAGATCGCAGCCAGATTCACCAGGTTGGGAGAAGGTTTCACCGGCAATTCATACAGAACGGAATGATCGTAATTGCTGCACAATACAACTTTAAGATCGCATTGCACACCACCTGCCAACCAGGCTTCACCGTTGATCATTTGCGCATATTCAGCAACAGTCATTCCATGCACAATGGGAACAGGATGCATTCCTACAAACGACTTATGCTCCATGTTCAACACCGGTCCGTCCACATAAAATCCATTTGGGTTGGGCCGATCAAGTACAAGAACAGTTTTGCCATTTTCAGCTGCAGCCTCCATAATGTAATGCAACGAAGAAATATACGTGTAAAAACGCGCTCCCACATCCTGAATATCGAAGATAATGACATCCACATCCTGCAAAACTTCTGCCTTTGGTTTTTTATTATTGCCATACAGGGAAACGATGGGTACTCCTGTTTTAGGATCTTTACCACTCTTGATATGCTCACCTGCCTGCACTTCTCCGCGAAATCCGTGTTCGAGCGCAAAAACTTTTTGGATATCAACACCCGAAGCAATTAACGTATCAACCAAATGCACACCATTCACGAGTGAAGTCTGATTCGCTACAACTGCTACTTTCTTTCCCGAAATGAGAGGCAATACACTATCCATTCGCTCTGCACCCATGATTGGTTTTTCTGCAATCTGCTCCTTTTTCACGGAAGGTGTATCACTTGAAAGGGCATGTTCAGAAGGCGCAGCCTGGGATGTTCTGCCGGAAGAACAAGCGAATAGTGCGCTGAACAATAGACAGGCAGTTGGAAGAAGTGTTCGTTTCATTCAGATTCTGTACTTTCGTTGAGTATGAATTTCAGTTGGCATATTGCAAAACGCATGCTAAAAAACGAAAAAGGTGAAGATCGCTTTGCCCGTCCCGTTTTACGCATTGCTGTTTGGAGCATCGCTCTTGGAATTGCCGTGATGATTTTATCTTTATCGGTGGTTACCGGTTTCCAGGAGGAGATCCGCAATAAAGTTATTGGTTTCGGTGCTCATATTCAAATAACGGCCTTTAATGCCAACCCATCGCTGGAATCAGATCCGGTATTGATATCGCAGGATTTTTACCCTTCGCTCAACGATGAACCGGGTGTAAAAAATATTCAGGTATATGCCTACAAGCCCTCCATTCTCCAATCGCAGGAGCTCGACAGCAACAAGGAATGGCGCAGGGAAATTCAGGGAGTATTGATAAAAGGGGTTTCAGGCGATTACAACTGGGATTTCCTCAGCGAAAACCTGGTCGAAGGACGACTACCCGATATCGAAACCAATGTAGTAAGTCAGGATATCCTTATTTCACGCACACTTGCATCACGACTTCGTTTGCATGTAAATGATACCGTATCCTCCTTTTTTATCAGCAACAACGCCCCCCGCGAACGCAAGCTGAAGGTCTGTGGAATTTACCACACCGGTATGGATGAACTGGACAAAAAACTGGTGTTCATCGACCTCAAACATTTGCGCGTAATCAACAATTGGGGAATAACAGCCATGTTGTATGTACGCAATGATGTAAAAGACGGAAAACTGATTATTGAAGCCGATGGAAGAGGAAGTGGAAACTACCTTTTCGATTTCGGAAACGGATTCAGTACCCGTTCTACTTTATTGCTAAAACCCGGAGCAGACACCACTATTCGCGTGGTTGTGGCGAGTACTGAAAACACACTTTACGGAGAAACCAGCGATGAATTTGCTTCGAAATGGATTCCTGATACAGCATGGCTGGCATTGAGCTATTATCCAAAAATTACTGCTGCATCGGAATATGAACTCGAATCCAATCCCGAAGTAGAACAAGCAGGCGACACCCATTTTGTGTACCATCATCCAGGACTGAATGTCATTGCCAAAATGCACAATTCGGGTGGCAGCGGAAAATACTATGCAGGAGGATTTGAAGTCTTACTCAACAACTGGAATGATTTGCAAGACTCAGATGAATTCATTTATAAAAACATCGGACCGGAATTTCAAACCAAAACCATTCGCGAACTTCATCAGGATTTGTTCCAATGGTTATCGTACCTCGACCTCAACATCTGGGTCATTCTTACATTGATGTTACTGGTATCGCTCATCAATATGTGTTCCACACTACTGGTACTAATTTTGGAACGCACCAATATGATCGGACTACTGAAAGCACTTGGAGCAAGCAACAAAAAACTGCAAATGGTATTTTTCTACAACGGAGTGGTGCTGATTGGAAAAGGACTGATTATTGGAAACATCATTGCAATTGGATTTGCCCTGCTCCAATGGCAGACAGGTTTTCTTTCCCTCGATCAGAGCACCTATTTCATCGACACAGTACCTATCCGCATGGATATTTTATCCATCATTCTGCTTAATGCAGGCACAATGATCATTTGCATGGTCACGCTTTTACTTCCTACATGGCTGGTTAGCAGGATCAGTCCGATTAAAGCGATCCGCTTCGACTAAGACCCTACCCTGTCTGAACTTTTTCCTACTTTTGACCCACCAAATCCATTTCATGAAAGTCTGTAATAACATTCTCGAAGCTATTGGTCATACCCCAATGGTTAAGCTCAACGAAATCACCAAGGACATTAAAGCCACTGTGTATGCCAAGGTAGAAACCTTTAATCCGGGAAATTCCATCAAGGACAGCATGGCACTAAAAATGGTTGAGGAAGCTGAAAAAGCCGGACTGTTAAAACCGGGCGGAACCATTATTGAAGGAACCAGCGGAAATACCGGAATGGGATTGGCTATTGCGGCTATTGTAAAAGGGTACAAATGCATTTTTACAACAACAGATAAACAATCGAAAGAAAAGGTAGATGCACTGCGCGCATTTGGTGCAGAAGTAATTGTTTGTCCCACCGATGTCGATCCCGAAGATCCGCGTTCGTATTATTCCGTTTCATCGCGACTGGTGAGTGAAGTACCGAATAGTTGGAAAGCGAATCAGTACGACAATCCCGCCAATGCAAAGGCGCATTACGAAACAACAGGACCTGAGATCTGGGAACAAACACAAGGGAAGATCACTCACCTGGTTGTTGGAGTTGGTACCGGCGGTACACTTTGCGGAACAGGAAAATATTTAAAAGAAAAAAATCCGAACATCCAGATTCTTGGCATTGATACTTACGGTTCAGTATTTAAAAAATACAAGGAGACAGGTATCTTCGATAAAAACGAGATTTATCCCTATATCACCGAAGGCATCGGAGAAGATTTCCTCCCTGAGAATGTTGATTTTTCCATTATCGATCATTTCGAAAAAGTAACAGACCGCGATGCTGCTGTTTATACGCGTGAGATCGTAAAAAAAGAAGGAATATGGGTTGGTAATTCAGCCGGAGCTGCCATTGGTGGTTTGTTCCAAATGAAAGACCGATTTAAAGAAGGAGATGTTGTTGTTGTAATTTTCCACGATCACGGTTCGCGTTATGTTGGCAAAATGTTCAACGATGAATGGATGCGCGAAAAAGGATTTCTGGACAAGTCCGGACTTACAGCAAAAGATCTTGTTGGTACTCGAAATGAAAGTGAAGTAGAAACCATCGAGGCAAGCGAAAAAGTTAGTGTTGCCATTGAACGAATGAGCAAAAACAACTATTCGCAAATGCCGGTAACGCTCGACAGAAGAATTGTTGGATCTCTAAGTGAAAACACCCTCTACAAAGCCATTGTAAAAGATCCGAAGCTGAAAGATGCAATGGTAGAAGTTGTAATGGAACATGCTTTTCCGTTTGTTGACATTACCACACCTGTGGATGCCATTGCAGGAATGCTCAATGCAGAAACTCCGGCTGTAATGGTAAAAGATTTCAAAAGCGACAAAGCCTACATCATTACTCAATACGATGTGATCAAAGCACTCTGCTGATGTTCTACACCGACCAAATGAATCGACAATGCGTTCTGGAGAAAAAACCGGAACGCATTGTTTCTTTAGTGCCTTCGCAGTCGGAATTACTGTGGGATCTTGGTCTGCAAAATGAGTTGGCGGGGATAACAAAATTCTGCATTCATCCTGAAAAAATGTTTCACACAATTCCCAGAATTGGAGGCACCAAACAACTGGATTTGGATGCCATCCGAAAAATCAATCCCGACCTCATTATCGGCAATAAGGAAGAAAACGATCGCAAACAAATTGAAGCGCTGGAAAAAGAATTTCCGGTTTGGATGAGCGACATCAACAATCTGGGTGACGCAATTGAAATGATAAAAAGTGTTGGTATGATAACACAACGCGTAAATGAGGCCGCACGAATTGCAGATACCATCTTTGCTTCTTTTTCAAAATCACCTGTTATAAGCAATGCTCCAAAAGCCATTTATCTGATCTGGAATAAACCTTTTATGGCAGCTGGGAAAAACACCTTTATTGATGAAATGATACGTAAAGCAGGATTTACAAACCTGATAAGCGAATCGCGTTATCCGGAACTAACAGAGGAACAGATTGCAGACCTTCAACCTGAATACCTTTTACTTTCTTCGGAACCTTACCCCTTTGAGGAAAAACATGTTGACTACTGGAAAAAACGATTACCGGAAACAAAAACAATAATTGTGGACGGTGAATTTTTTTCCTGGTACGGTTCGCGTCTGCAAAAAGCGCCTGAATATTTTAATACTCTTCGTCAGAAGTAATACCCTCCTCATCTTCTGCAGGCGTTTTAAATCCTACAAACATCGATGCGATTGCACGCATAAAACTGATAGTTTCAATCAGTGAATGTTTCTTTTTGTCGTTGTAAAAGATCTTACCGTCGAAATTCACATTGTTGGCATTGGTTCCAACCGAATATCCGTACCCGTAATGGACTGTCGAAATCTCTTCCATAACTCCTTTGATCATAAAACCAAAAGGAGAATCAATTGGAATTGCGCTAATGAAATTGCTTGAATTAAAATAAAACCAATTGGAAAAACCTTTGTAGAGTGGATCAATATCAGTGATGTATCTATCGGTATTGCTCATGGCTAACACATTGCCTTGAACGATAAAATGGTAATCCATATTAAAGGGAGTGGAGAAGGAATAATATCCTGAAGAATCCTTTCGAATAAGCGTATCGACAGCTAATTGATCCATCATATCGCGTATCTTATCGGGATCTGTTAATGCAAATGCTGCTTTGAATTCAGGAATCGGAACAGAGCTGATTCCTTTTTTCTTGTCGCTCGGATTTAATTGGTCTTCGCTAAAACGAACAATCCTCACGCCATCCACTTCAAGAACAAACTTATCGCCCAAACCGGAACGCAATCCTCCATACAGTTTACTTTCAAGAGAATCGGGAACATCAAGCAAATCACCTTTTGCGATCCAGTCCACCCAACGATCGGGATCGAAGGTAAGATGCAGGTTAAATATTCCATCGAGCAGATCAACAGGAATTTCTTTCTGGTGCTCATGCAAAACAAACACATCCGAAGCATTGGCCAAAAGAGAAGGATCGGTTGAAAGCACATACTTCATATCGAGTCCGTCCTCACCGAAAACGCCATTGAAACGAAGCGAAGAAATAAAACTTCCGAGCAATCCTTTCAGCGCCGGTGCATCATCCATCTTTTCAATTCCCGGATGCAATTCCATCATAAAATCTTCTTCACCGGCAATGGTCTTCCAATCGCGAGGAGATGGATTTTTCTGATGCAACACATGCAACGCTGTTTTTTTGATTGCTGCCAGATCTTTTGATCCGGTAAAGATCAGCGCTACTTCATTGTTGTAAGCGAAGGAAACTGAACCATCGCTGTGAAAATGTACTGCCTGATCGAGATCTTCAGCTGTTCCCTCACGCTTGCTGAGGAATTTTTCCAGTTTACTCTCCTTGGCAACATCGGCCATCATAAATGAAAGCTGCTCACCACTTGGTGCCTGCATGATCACAAATGTAATCCGACCCAGAAACTGCAGACCGTTATCCATATTTGCAGTCCAGTCGATTTTCTCCGACTCATCATCGCCTTCCATCAGCGATACAATCTGCTCTTCGTGAAAGAAAACGTTGTACAACAATGTCCCTGCAATACTCCGCGAATTCATACAAATGACCGCCTGGGCATCGGCAGGAATGTAATGCAAATGAGCAGGTTCATTGGGCGAAAAAGCCACCGAATAAATAAAAGCATTCAGGAAAAGAAGTACTGAAGCGAAGATGATCCGGAATGCTTTACCTGTCATTGTTGTAAAATTTTAGGGCTAAAATAATGGAAAATAGCGAATTCGCTCAGGAAGACGTAATTTTGGGCACTGTGAATCCATTTCGGCTCCTCATTTTACTTCTTGTCTGGCTCATCTGCCTGCCGTGTTCGCTTGGCGCTCAGAGAGTAGGACTGGTCCTTTCCGGCGGTGGAGCTACCGGGATGGCGCATATTGGAGTACTTAAAGCACTGGAAGAAAACGGGATTCCAATCGATTATATCACCGGGACCTCTGCAGGTGCATTGGTTGGGGGAATGTATGCTGCCGGCTATTCTCCCGCTGAAATTGAAGCAATGGTCACCTCCGAAAAATTCCTCCGGATGTCGGAAGGACGTATCGAGCCACAATACATTTACTATTTCAAGCAATTTGATCCCTCATCGGGAATGGTCTCTCTACGCCTCTCCAAAGATTCACTCAAACAGACCTACCTGCCCACCAACCTGGTATCACCTACACTGATGGATTATGAAATGATGACCGGATTTTCCTCTGCGGCTGCAGCTGCGGGTTATAATTTCGATAGTCTGTTTGTTCCCTTCCGCTGTGTGGCCAGTGATATTGTCGACAAAAAATCGGTAGTCTTTGCAAACGGACAACTACACACTGCTGTCCGCGCATCCATGTCCTTTCCCTTTTACATCAAACCGCTTAAAGTGAACGGACGTTTACTCTTTGATGGCGGTCTTTACAACAATTTTCCTGCTGACGTGATGTACGATGTTTTTCTTCCGGATATTATGATTGGTTCGAATGTTTCAGGAAACACGCCGCTACCCGATGAAGATAATATCATGTCGCAGATACGCAACATGATCGTAACCCTGCAGGATTTTGAACTACGTTGTGATAATGGAATAATTATTCAACCTCAATCCGGAATTTCCACTTTCGATTTTGCATCAGCACGCGAAGCTATTGATGCAGGATACCGGGAAACGATTAAAAACATCGACTCCATTCGAAAAGTTGTCGGCAGAACTGTTGATCCTGCAGAAATAAAAGCGCGAAGGGAAGCATTCAGAAAAAAATGTCCGCCACTTGAGTTTGACCAGATAGAAGTAGAAGGCATAACCAAAAACCAGCAACAGTTTGTACAGCGAACACTTGTAAAGCGAAAAGAAAAAAGCATCAGCGAGCAAAAACTAAAACCCCGCTATTTCAGAGTCGGGAACGATGATCACATTGCAGGAATTTATCCTACTGCCATTTACAATCCCGCTACGGGAAAATACAATCTGAAACTCGACATCAAAAAAGAAAAAGAATTCAATGTAGAATTCGGAGGCAATTTCTCATCGCGACCAATCAATACCGGGTATGTCGGACTCCAGGCTCATTTCCTCGGTCGATCGGCGTGGACAGTTACGGGTAGATCTTGGTTTGGAAAATTTTATGCGGCAGGTTATGGATCTATTCGCTACGAACCACCGACGAAACTTCCCTTTTATATCGAACCTGAATTCACTTTGCAGCGAAGGAATTATTTCAAAAGTTTTTCCACCTTTTTCGAAGATGTAAAACCATCATATATTATTCAGACCGAACAACAGGTCGGATTGAATCTGGGATTTCCTGTTGGCAACCGCGGAAAATTGGTTGTAAATGGAAAATACGCTGAACTCATTGATGATTACTACCAAACGCAAAGTTTTCTTTCCATCGATACTTCTGACCAAACAAAACTGTATGCTGCTTCACCCAGTGTTTATTATGAAATCAATACGCTTAATAAAAAACAGTATGCCAACGAAGGCATGTATGTATATTTCGGAGCAAAAGGAATAAGCGCCTGGGAAAGATCCATTCCCGGGTCTACCGCATTAAATCGCGACACTTCCTACAATTACCACAAATGGTTTCATCTCAAGGCTGAATTCCAGAATTATTACAAATCAAAAGGATGGTTTAGACTGGGTGTTCATTTTGAAGGCGTGTATTCCATTCAACCCTTTTTAAATAACTACACTGCAACAATATTATCCGCACCTTATTATCATCCTATTCCAGAAAGCAAAACACTCTTCATTTCGAATCTTAGAGCTTTTCAATATGTTGCAGCAGGACATCAGATCATTTTCCATGTAAAGAAAAATATTGACTGGAGATTAGAAGCGTACGCATTTCAGCCATTCAGCAGAATAGAATCGGGACCCGATAATCAGGCACAATACGGGGAACTGCTGAAAAAAAGATACCTCATTGCTTCAACAGCAATCGTATATCATAGTCCATTCGGACCGGCATCGGTAAGTTTCAATTATTATCCCGATCAGGATCGTCCGTTTTCGTTATTGTTCAATATGGGTTATATCATTTTCCCACGTCATGCCATTAAATAGGCATCAGACTGTTTCTTTCCATTGAATCAAATCGCGAATCACAACACTTGCACATGCACCTCCAAATGCAGCGGGCAAGTACGACATCGTTCCGTATGCCGATTTTTTAAAATTCGTTCCATCGGTANNGAAAATACTGCTTTAACACCTTTGTAAATTTTCTGTCGGTGTAATCGTTTGCGCACATAATGGGCGAGTTTGCAATTGAAGGTATTCGAAATATCTGTAACACGGATTCGCGTTGGATCCAGCTTTCCTCCTGCACCCATTGAAGAGATAATAGGAATATTGTTCTGGTGACATGTAGTGATCAATGTAATTTTTGGAGTAATGGAGTCGATTGCATCAATCACATAATCGTATCGCTGCGAAAAAAGCAATTCCTTCATAGGCTGCATTCGCAAAAACTCATTGATAACCGTGAGTTGCAGTTCCGGATTGATCGCCAGTAAACGTTCCTGCATCCATGCTGCCTTGGAGACACCATGCGTTGTGGAAAGTGCAGGTAATTGGCGATTCCGGTTTGTCGGATCAACGATGTCCCCATCGCAAATCGTTACCTTTCCTACACCTGCACGAACAATAAACTCTGCAGCAAAGGAACCAACACCTCCAAGACCAACAATCAATACATTGGAGCTCATCAATTTCGTCAGACGTTCATCACCAATAAGAAGTTTTGTTCTTCCCAACCATGCAGTCTCTTTCATAAGCGACAGAATTTTGAAAAATTTCTTGCAATAATTTTTTGAAGTTCTGAATGAGAAATCCCCATCAGATGTTCCGCAGCAGAATATATTTTTTCGATAGGCAATTCACTGTCATCGGTCTCCAGAAAAATCCGGTCACGAGGTATTGTAACAATTTGTTGACCGGCTTGCGAATTTTCATTGAGCAAAGCAGACCCAAATGAAACATTCCAACCGTTTTTCAGTAAAGGAGCCAATATTGTTTCCCGGTTATTCCAACCGTGAAATACTATAGGAACAGAGACTTTCTCTTTTAATAAAAGCGTGCTGCATTCCTGATGCGCTTTAACGCAGTGAATCAACAACGGTAATCCATGCTTTTCTGCCAGCATGATTTGTTTAGAAAAGCAAGCTTCCTGTTTGGAAAAGTTTTCCTGATTTCTGAGTTTATCCAATCCGCATTCGCCCAAAGCAATAATTCGCGATTTAAAATCAGGTTTATTTAAGAAAACTTCCAGTTTTTGCAGGCAAACTTCATAATCACTTCCAACATTCCAGGGATGAATTCCAATTGAAAAATAAGCCGTAGGAAATCGTTCAGCAAGTTGAACCAGGGAATCACTATCTGCCTGCATAACCACCACCTCAGCCGAAGGATCGAAATGATGAGAATGCAAATTGATCATAGGAAAAGTAACTTACACGTTGAAACGGAAGTGCATCACATCACCATCCTGCACAATGTATTCTTTTCCTTCAACCGAAAGTTTTCCAACGTCTTTACACGCTGTTTCAGAACCGTATTTGATGTAATCTTCGTAATGAATCACTTCTGCGCGAATGAATCCTTTTTCAAAATCGGTGTGAATTACTCCGGCAGCCTGTGGTGCAGTCATTCCTTTGTAAATAGTCCATGCACGTACTTCCTTCACTCCTGCAGTAAAATACGTTTGCAATTCAAGCAGGGAATAGGCAGCGCGAATCAACTTATTTACTCCGGGTTCTTCGAGTCCTAACTCATCAAGGAACATCTTGCGTTCTTCAAAGGTTTCCAATGCAGCAATTTCCGACTCCATTGCAGCAGTGATAATGCAAACCTGAGCGCCTTCTGCTTTAACCGCATTTTTTACGGCATCAACATGCGCATTTCCTGATTTAACCGAGGCTTCGTCCACATTGCATACATACAAAACAGGTTTAACCGTTAGTAAATGTAAATCAGCAATTGCAGCTTTATCTTCAACCGAAAGTTCCATACTGCGTACGTTCTTTCCCTGCTCAAGATGTGCTTTAATGGCCACTATCAGATCGTATTTCTTCTTGGCATCTTTATCGCTTCCGGTTTTGGCCTGCTTTTCTACACGAGCCATTCCTTTTTCGACCGACTCCAGATCTTTCAGCTGCAATTCGGTATCGATGACCTCTTTATCGCGAACAGGATTCACCGATCCATCAACATGAACAATATTGCCATCTTCAAAACATCGCAATACGTGCAAAATGGCATCCGTCTCACGGATATTGGCGAGAAACTGGTTCCCCAATCCTTCGCCTTTGCTTGCTCCTTTAACAAGACCTGCAATATCTACGATTTCAACCGTTGCCGGAAGTACACGCTCAGGTTTAACAAGTGTTTCCAGTTTGTACAAACGTTCATCCGGCACATTGGTCATCCCAATATTCGGCTCAATTGTGCAAAAAGGGAAATTAGCCGCTTGCGCTTTTCCACTCGATATGCAATTAAACAATGTGGACTTACCGACATTTGGTAAGCCCACAATTCCACATTTCAATCCCATAATATTACCTCAATGAATGAGGCGCGAAATTATCATTTTCCGCCGAGAACTGTAACAGTTCCTGAGTAAACCTTGTCTTTCCTTGTAATATAAAGGATGTAGAAATAGGTTCCGTCGCTAACCGGCTTGCCATTTTTGAAATGTTTACCATCCCAATTGTTCTGGTAATTATCGCTCNNCGAATAAACCATTAATCCCCAGCGATCGTAGATTTCAAGGACAGAATTCGGGTTATTTTCAAGGCCAACCACAACAAACTTATCGTTTTCACCATCGCCATTTGGAGAGATCACGTTTGGAATGATTACACTGCAATCTTCAAACATAACAATGGAAGTATCAACGATGGTTGCGCATAAATTGGACACTGCTACTGTAAAAGCAACAGGACCAGGCACCGCGCTCATTGCTGTTATCACTGCTGTAGTTTCGCCGGTGCTCCACAGGTAGGTACTTCCGGGTTCTGTTGCATCGAGAACTAAAAACTCATCTGAACAAACCGTTCCGTCAGGCAAACTTGGGGCCGGGTCTTCTAGGTAATAGACCGTAATTGTGTCACTAAAATTGCAAATTGCATCGGTAACTGCAAACTGGTATTCGCCCGTTTGGTTCACCGTTATTGTAGGATTCAAGGCCGTAGTGCTCGAATAATTCACAATACTTCCGGAAGGCTGTGAAATCGTTGACCAACTCACTGCGCCAGGTGCTGTTGTTCCTGTTACGTTAAAGAAAAGGTCGCAGGTTTGTCCGCTTGCTGGTAAGGTTGGAACGGGTAAAACAATTACACGAATAGTTGTATCGTATGTGCAACCAAAATTATCCGTAACCTGGAACGTATAAAAATGTGGTCCTGAAGTGGTAGGACGCACAACAATTGCAGTATCACCTTGCCCGGAAATAATGTCGGGGCTCGACTGCCACATTTCTGTTGAAATCAAAGGAGAATAGAATTCTGTATTAGGGTTAATTGCAGGATTAAAGAAGATTCCCCACTCGAAAATATACCCGTCATCGATACCCAAATTATCACGAATGGTAATTGTCCAGTTTCCATTGATGGGACAACCAATAAAACTTGCAAACGATACTTCAGGATCGTATGTCCCCGAAGGCATGGTCTGTCCGGCAGAGGGACTTGGGGGTGCTGTAAGATTCTGGGTATTACCTGCAGCACGCTCCTGGCCTAAGGTCATCCAGGGAGCATTGTCTTCAAAGCAATATTCGTAACCAATACCAGGTGTTCCGTTTCCGGTATCATCGGCTTCACCAAGAAAAGTACCTCCACCATTAAATCCGCCGGGAAACAACCCACCGGGACCATAACTGTTGAAGATGTTGATCATAGTTCCATTTGGGCAGGTAAGTCCCATTTCGAGGTCACCTAAATAGGAATGCTCCATGGTAACGCAAAATGAAACGATATCTGATGCAGAGGTAATGGTTTGACCGGGAAGGAAATCGGTGATGGTAACAGATGTCGTATAATTCTGTCCTGAACCATCCGGCAGATAGGTTAAACCTGCAAAAATTCCACCGATCTCAAAAGCACCAACAGTTGGAGATACACCAACAGTATCAGTAGCGGTAACACCACCAATAAGATACGTTTGTTCTCCAAGGCATATCGTGTCTTCCACAGGCATTGTACCAGCAAAACTTGGTATGGTTGATACACGGATCTTACATTTCATGATCTGGATATAACCAACAGGATCGGTGATACGCAGCGTTACAAGATAACCAGAGCGGTTAGGAGGAGAAAACCAAACTGTATCTCCGGTTTGAGAAGTACCATCCGAAAAATTCCAGAGGAATGTGCTGTTGTTATTGTTCTGACTATAACCAAAAGGAACACCATAGTTCAACTGATTATTTTCAGATGAATACATGAAATTAGGAGCAGCAACCAGCATTACTGAATCTTCGAGACAGATATCAATATACCCAGTGTCGAGAGGATTCAGTGCGTTGGGTCCGGCTCCGTTTACAAATCCTAAAATATGCGGATCATATGGCTGAGGAGGATTACCGCAAGAAACATTCGCCTGCCAACCCGTTCCTGTTCCCGAGGCATCGGAAGTAAACTGAATAGTTAAACATCCTGTGGGATTTGCAAAACTGGCTGTATAGGTAAAACCGTTGGGGTCTGTTACACTGTTATGCGTTCCTAAAAGAGGAGCAGCAGTAGAAGTTCCGTCAAAAACAGAAACAAAATCACCGGCCAATACATCCCAGGTAAAGCCAACATTTATTGCAAATGCTACTGTTACTTTGCTACCAACCAATGCGTTGATATCGGGGCATATCACTATGACTTCATTCTGGTTATTCCCATAATTACCTCCGGCGCCACCGGCATCGAAGAAATTCTGAACTGAACCATCGTCAAAATTGGCACAGGTAATTGGATTCGCCTGATCGTAATCGGGATCAGTAATTGTAATTGTTTGAGCCATTGCTGCCGGTGAAAGCAGAATCAATAGTGCAATAATCCGGTTTTTCATGCTTATTTTGGATTTCGGTATAGCTTATTTATTCATCTGACTGCGGATATGGTCTTCTGAGTAGACCACCAGCATTTTATCGGTTCCTGAAATCCTGTAGTACTNNTTTCAGGAAAGAGATTGAGCGCAAACAGGTTAACATTCTTCTGATCAGGAACAGTGATTGAACCGCGAATTTCCGTTGCACTACCCTTTTCAGAAGGAAGATCCATAATAACCCATCCTTTTGTGGCAACCGCATTAAGAAAAGCGAGTTTGGAAGGATCTGATTTTTTCATTTCCGTCAATTCTTTCACCGTATATGCGGATTCAAGACGTTGATCCCAGTCTGATTTCTGAGCTTGCGCAAGGATTCCTGCAAAAAGGAAAAGAATGAATAGTGCAATCGTTCTCATGATGTTTTGGTTTGTTGTAAAGTTAATTTTTTATCAGAATGTTTACGGCATGTTTTTTATTGAACTCTTTAAATGCAAAGAATGGATATCACCCAATTTTCAAAAGTTATTAACCCGAGGGATTAGCTCCCTATGCAAACATTTACATTTGAGGCCTTAATCCCGATTCAAATGGCAGACACCAGTACCCTGAAAAGAACCTGTTCGCAGGTAAGACGTGATATTGTAAGAATGGTTGCAGCAGTTCAAAGTGGTCACCCCGGAGGTTCATTGGGATGTGCAGAATACTTTGTGGCTCAGTATTTTCATAATTTAAAACACGACCCGAAAAAATTTAACATGGATGGAAAGAATGAAGATTTATTCTTCCTTTCCAACGGTCATATCTCACCGGTTTGGTACAGCGTATTGGCACGCACGGGCTATTTCCCTGTAAGCGAACTGGCTACCTTCCGAAAGTTAAATACTCGTCTGCAAGGACATCCTGCCACGCACGATCACCTTCCGGGTATCCGAATGGCTTCGGGTTCTTTGGGTCAGGGATTAAGTGTTGCACTGGGTGCTGCTCTAACTAAAAAACTGAACGGCGACAAACAATTGGTTTACAGTCTGCATGGCGATGGAGAATTGCAGGAAGGACAGATTTGGGAAGCCGCTTTATTTGCAGCGCACCGCAAAATCGATAATGTCATTGCAACAGTAGATTACAATGGAAGGCAAATTGACGGTGATGTTGAAAATGTTCTCTCTCTTGGAAACCTGAGATCGAAATGGGAAGCCTTTGGCTGGACGGTAACGGAAATTGAAAACGGAAACGACATCGACCAGGTTATCAACGGACTTGATCACGCCAAGACCCTGACAGGCAAGGGTAAACCTGTAATTATTCTGATGCGTACTGAAATGGGCATGGGAGTTGATTACATGATGGGTACACACAAATGGCATGGATCAGCACCAAACGCAGAACAAACCGAAAAAGCACTCGCTCAACTCGAGGAAACACTCGGTGATTATTAAAATGAAACGCTACCTGTTTTCAGGCATTCTCCTGCTTTTTTTCATTGCAGGCGCACAGGCACAAACCAAGCCTGAACAGAAAACACGTATCCTTTTCATTTTTGATGCTTCCAATTCCATGAATTATCCCTGGCAGGGAAGCAGCCGCATTGCAGTGGCACGACAGGTAATGTTGCGCACCATCGATTCACTAGGTAATATTCCGAATCTGGAAATTGCATTGCGGGTTTATGGTCACCAAACACCACTTATGCCCGGTCAACAGGATTGCAACGACACCAAACTTGAAGTTCCTTTCAATGGAGATCTGCAAGGCAACATTAAAAAAATACGCAACACGATCGGTTATGTAGAATGCAGGGGAACAACTCCCATTGCACGCTCACTTGAAAAAGCAGGTGCCGATTTTCCGGAAGATAAAAATGTACGCAACGTAATAATTCTTGTCACCGACGGAATCGAAGCATGCGATGAAGATCCCTGTGCAGTTTCAAGAGCACTACGCAGCAAGGGAATCATTGTAAAACCATTTGTGATTGGTGTCGGATTAAGCCTGGACCACCTCACTTCGCTGGAATGTATCGGAACAGTTTACGACGCATCCACACCGGAAACCTTTCAAACCATATTGGGAGTTGTGGTTAGTCAGGCTTTGAACAATACCACTGCACAAATCAACATCAATAACATCCAGAAACTACCCAAAGAAACCAATATCAGTTTCACTTTATTCGACGAACGCACAGGGGCTGTGAAGTACCACTACATCCATTCGCTGAACAAAGCAGGGAATCCGGATACACTAACACTTGATCCGCTTTTAACCTACCGTTTGGTTGTTCATTCGCTTCCAACTGTTGAGAAGAAGGGAATTCGTTTAACGCCTCAAAAGCACNNGCACAATACCATTGAAATTGATGCTCCGCAAGGTTCAATTGAGACGAAAATTTCCACTTACAACAAATACGCACCTGTATTTTGCGTGGTCCGCAAGCAAGGAGAATCGCAAACCTTAAACGCTCAAAAATTTCCGGAAAAGCAAGATTATCTGGTAGGCAAATACGACATAGAAGTATTAACACTGCCCCGAATTTATATTCGTGATGTAATTGTTGAGCAAAGTAAAGTGACCAAAATTGAAATTCCTCTTGCAGGAGTGCTCGACCTCAACACACCTAACGGAGGATATGGTTCGATCTTCGTGATAGAAGATGGAAAACCGGTGTGGGTTTGCGATTTGAAAGATGAGGAACGCAAACATTTCATCAACCTTCAACCCGGGAAATACAAAGTCGTGTACCGAAACAAACGCAGCGATAAAACTGTGTACTCAGCAGAAAAATCATTCACCATAACATCCGGACAAACCACCGTTATCAGTTTATAACACCATGGAAAAATTTAAGATCAAAAATCAGCAAGACACCCGCAGCGGATTTGGAGAAGGACTCCTGGAGCTAGGGAGAAAAAACCCGAATGTAGTTGCACTATGCGCCGACCTTACCGGATCGCTGAAGATGGATGCTTTCGAAAAAGAATTTCCTGAACGCTTTTTCCAGACAGGAATAGCAGAAGCCAACATGATCGGACTGGCAGCAGGAATGACCGTAGGTGGAAAAATTCCCTATACCGGAACATTTGCCAACTTCTCAACCGGACGCGTGTATGACCAGATTCGTCAGAGCGTTGCGTATTCCGATAAAAACGTAAAGATATGCGCATCGCATGCAGGATTAACACTGGGAGAAGACGGTGCAACTCACCAGATCCTTGAAGATATAGGAATGATGAAAATGCTGCCCGGAATGACGGTGATTAATCCTTGCGATTTTAATCAAACCAAAGCAGCCACCATTGCAATAGCCGAACATGTAGGTCCGGTTTACCTCCGATTTGGCCGACCTAAAGTCCCCAATTTTACAGAAGAGAATCAAAAATTTGAGATTGGAAAAGCGCTAATGCTGAATGAAGGTGTGGATGTAACCATTTTCGCCACAGGACATTTGGTATGGAAAGCAATTGAAGCGGGACGCATTCTGCTTGAAAAAGGGATTAATCCTGAAATCATCAATATTCACACGATTAAACCTTTGGACCAGGAAACCGTCTTAGCTTCTGTACGCAAGACAAAATGTTGTGTTACTGCCGAAGAACATCAGGCAGCGGGAGGATTGGGAGAAAGCATTGCACAAGTGCTGGCCCGTAATTTCCCTGCACCTATGGAAATGGTAGCGGTAAACGACACTTTTGGCGAAAGCGGTACACCGGATGAGTTGATGGTTAAATACGGACTAGATACACCTGATATTGTTCGCGCAGCAGAAAGAGCTGTAGCCCGTAAATAAGGCCCACGGAAATAGCGGCCGTAGTGTTATGATCGAAAAAAGCGATAAAGAACTACTGGCCTTGTTTCTACAGGGAGATAACGCAAATAAAGCTTTCTCACTGATTGTACAAAAGCACCAGCGAAAGCTATATGCTATTATTCGTCGCGTATTGATCGATCATGACGATACGAACGACGTACTGCAAAACACATTTATCAAAGCCTGGAATGGATTATCCTCTTTCCGCGAAGAAGCGCAATTGAGCACCTGGCTGTATAGGATTGCGAGTAATGAAACCCTGAGTTTTCTTCGGCAAAGCAAACGCGACCGACATTTGTCCATCGACCAACTTTATACCGACAGTAATTACTCCGTTGGCAATGCGATTGGTCCTAGTGCTGAAGAAATAGAAAAAAAACTTCACCACGCCATTCAGCAATTACCTGAGAAACAACGATTGGTTTTTACCATGAAGTACTACGAAGACCTGACCTACGAGCAGATCTCGGATATTCTTGGCACTTCGGTTGGGGCCTTAAAAGCAAGTTTTCATATTGCGGCAAAAAAAATAGAAGAGGAAATAACCAACGGCGCATTAAACCTTTCGCCGGCTAATGCATCAAACAACAAATGAACAGCAATTCTACATATCAACCTTCCAACGATTCACTTTCCGCCCCATCAGGGTACCATGAAGAATTTCACAGGAATCTCATGCAAAAACTGGAGCGGGATGAATGGCAGAATGAAGCGCCTGTGCTTGCCTCGCTGAACAAACCACGTGAACTGCTAGCCCCGGATAATTATTTTGCTGCACTTCCGGAGCTGGTGCAAAACAAACTTTCGTCGGGCAAGGTCGTTTCGATACAATCGCGCTTATGGTTCAGACTTGCGGCAGCTGCTGCTATCATTGCACTTGTAGTGAATTTTCTTCGACCTGATACCAATGAATTCTCCGGCGAAATTTCACTCAGCGAAGTGGAGCAATCGACACTCGACAATTATCTGGATGTTGAATTCTCCGCCTACCTGGATGAAGATGATCTCGCTGAAATAGTATCGAATGAAAATAACCGCTCATTCTCTTTTTCTGCGAGTACTGAAGAATTAACACTTTACCTGGAAGAAGAGGCGGATACGGACGACATGGCTGAACTTTTCGCCGAAAATTGAAATGCATAAATACAAACACAATACGATTATTAAACGAATTAATCTAAATCACTTACAATGAAAAATCTAGTATTGATGCTGCTCGGAATCGGGATGATGGCGACAGTAAGTGCACAGGAACCTGAAAAAAAAGGCGAATCGCACAAAGAAAAAATGGAAGCTGCCAAAATCGGTTTCATTACCAAGGAACTTCAGCTTACACCAGAAGAAGCTCAGAAATTCTGGCCTGTATACAATCAGCGCGAAGCAGAACTGGATGAGGTAAAAAAAGCAATGCGCAAAATCCATCGCGACAAAAAAATTGAGGAAATGAGTGATGCTGAAGTCGACAAATCCATGGAAGACCTCATGCTGCTTCGTCAACGCGAACTCGATATTGAAAAGAAGTACCACACCGAATTCAAAAAGGTACTCCCCGTAAAAAAAGTGGCTCAGCTCTACCATGCAGAAATGAAATTCCGTCATGAAGTAATGAAAGAGTGGAAAGAACGACACGGTCATGGTGAACACGGCCAAAAAGGACAACCGGATAAAAAAGGCGGTAAATGAACAAAAGGACTTCTTAACGAAGTCCTTTTTTTTGCTCCGGGCTTCCACTATTTCATCAGATTCACTAATTTGGTTAAATGAAACACTACCTGCTTATTCTGGGGCTTATTATGCCTTTTTGGGTTCAATGCCAATCTGCAGAAAAAGGAAAATTATTCATTGACACAGGAGGTGGATTAGGGGTGTATCACGGTTTTTCCATTTTCAGTCCACCGGAAAATGCAGGAATTAATGCCGCTGCATTTTCCGGCAACCTTCGAATCAACTATTTTGTGAAACCAACAATTTCAACAGGAATTGAGATTCGTCATTTGGTCTATCCCTCCAATGAATCCGACACCAACCGTGTGATCGCTTCTGCTTCAGGAACTGGAATTTTACTTACTGCAGAAAATGTTTTCTTCAACAGAAAAAAATTTCATGCATTCGTAGGTGCAGGATTAGGGGTGTACAGTTTTGCATACGAGCGTTACGAACNNCTATTTCCGAAAATTTAGGTCAGATCAAAGCCAGGGGAACCAGCATTTACCTGGGAACCGGATTTCGCTGGTGTTTCAGTAAACACCTAGGTTTAAATTTCAGAGCGGGATACTCCATTTACCCATTGCGTGTTAATGAATACCGATTTAACGGCAACGTACAGGAAGAAATGGATTACCGAAAATCAACTGAGGTTATTCTAAATTTTCGGGGAGTGGAAGGACAATTGGGTTTGAGTGTATTCTTTTAAGTTGGCAGGACAACCAGAAACTTCATACGTTCGCCAAGAAAAAAAAATTTCTTGATACTCATTTAGTAGACTTAGTGTCCTAGTGGTAAAAAAACTACCACAACTCAAAATCCAATGANNGCAATTCACTTACCTGGACTTTTTCTTTTCCTCCACTCGCATTACGCAACGAAAACCGACAGTAGACCTTACAGAGTCAGGACTAAGAAACGTATGGGATGGAATTAGCCAGTCCTTTGATCCGTTTCTTACATCCAAAAAATTAACACCACGTATCATTTTGCTGCCTTTAAAAACCCCTTCAGCACGCTCTGTAAATGATACATTCTTTGAATTTTCAAGAAAATACAGCAATTGCATTTTCCTTCTCCTCTCATGAACCTCGACCCGAAGGCCTGAAAAATCTGTATCTATCCATTCGGATACGTTGTCATAATAATTTTCAACTTTTTCAGATTCCTTTTTTCCGGATGAGTTTTTTCGAATAAATTCTCCACCAAAAACACAATCATTATACCAATAAGGATTCAGCCACCTGTTAATGATGACATTTGGCACAAAAGGGCTAATCAATTTTATGCTATCTGAAAATTGATGAGCCTGAAGAATAGCTAAGTCTCTAAAAGAAATAACATCATAAACGGATAGTGGAACATCAGTAAACATTTCTTCCAGGTTGTATTTAGGATCGTGTGCTGTTTGGGATTGCAAAAACAAATGAACAAAATCAGATTCAACTGCCGTTGGAATAGAAACCTTTACTGTTATTCCATTCTTCTCCAATTTATTATTCATCATTTTAGTTTTCCATTGACAATATGCTGCCGCCTGTTCAAACGTAATTCCAACCACCGGATAATCATCATATGCCGGATGCCAGAAATACATATTTACCATAGGATCCATTAAATTCAACCAAAAGCCATCCAGAAGTGCGTATTCCATGTATTGAAAATCATATACCCATGATAAAGAATCAGGAACAACCGGAACATTTTTTTCTTCGTGTCCGATTTGAAAAATATACTGTAATTTTTTATAATCGAATTCTTTCCTTCTATAGTAGCGTTCATGATCAGGCAGATATAGGTCTTTAATTTGGTTCGATATCAGAGAATCGTTAAATCTCACCTTAACCTTCCAATTCAACCTCCGAGAACCATCTTCATTCCTGGACTGAAGCAGAAATACATTGGGATCTTTCAAAGAAAGTACCCTTCTGATAACTGAATCACGAACCCAATCTCTGAATTCCCGGAATTGGGAATTGGTTACTTCGCCTTTCATACAATAAAAGCTTTCGTAATCCCGGCTGATGTCGATAGTATCAGAGGTTCTTTTTAATACAATACTTCCATCCGGTGAAAGTGAATCAAGAAACTGAGGAGAATAGTTATACATCATGGAAGCAGGAAAAAAATTCCGTTCCTTTTTCCCTTTAAGTAAACCAGGAGAAATTTTTTGCCAACCCGGAAAAACGCCTTTATAATCGTTTTGCTGCGTGTGTAGGAGAAATTTTGTAGAATATTGAATCGATCTCCATTCAAGCATTCTGACAGGAAATGCAAAATCTGACAGACTATAATAAGTTGAATTGGCAGGAGAAAAAATTTGCATAAAAACCCCAACCAAAATGCATCTTGTTAATCTCATACTACTTCTTGTTTAAATCCAATCCACTATAATAACCTAAATCCAATTCAGTATAATATTTAGTTAGCAAACTGATCTGTCCGGTATGGTAGGAGAAATGTTCAATAACATGTATCATAATACTCATTCCACTCTCCTTAAAAACCTGTACTTTATGAATTTCGTGTAATAGCTTTTCCGAAACACATTCAAGATTGATATCAACATCATTTTCTAACTGATCCAATAAAGCGTGTAATTCTGCCTTTGTCCAGCCTCCCCTGGAATTAAATTCTGCATCTCGATTCCTTTCATCATCAATATTAAATAATCCGGAGAGCATCCATTGTCTGGCATTTCCACATAAATGAAGAACCAAATTTCCCACAGCAGGGATTTCTGAATTTGGTTGTTTCCAGATTTCCACTTCCGATAACAAATTCAGACACTTTCGGATACGTGGAATACTTTCGCCAAATACACGACGACGGTATTCCTTCACCATTTGTTCTGTTAATGACATCATTTCAAATTACAATCTTATTACCACAACTCAAAATCCAATGAAACATTCTCAGCCCGTGTTGTAGGGTTCTGCCGTCCTGATGAAAGTTCTCGAACAGCATTCATCACATAATTGAGCAATTCACTTACCTGGACTTTTCCGTTATCATCGGCATCTGCTTCATGATTCTTTAGTCCATTCAGCAAACAATAGGAAAACAAGCCATTTTTCCACTCGCTACTCTCCATCGCAAATTCTGCCCCTCCGGCGCTGCTAATGATTGTTGCACCGGTACCGCGACGAACATCAGCAAAAATTTCCTTAAGTAATTCGGATGAAGAACGTAATCCCATGGCGTCTTTTCGCACAAAACCATTACCTACAGCACGAAATCCAACATCGCCGTTTTTTTCTGCAGTAGAAACAGAAGCAAGGATCATTTCATCTTTTTCAACTTCGCCGCTATGACAGGCATCAATCAGAAACAACTTTTTCAGAGGAGCAATGCTATCCAGAAGGGATTCAAGTGATTCGTAAGACAATCCCTTAGCAGCAGGAGAGGCGAAATCCATATCATAAGACGACAAATAATAATTAAAACCGGCATCCAACACACCATGTCCTGCAAAAAACAAAATCACCATATCATTTCGTCCTGCCTTTCGAAAAAAGGAACGAATATCACCAAGTGCAGATACGGTTACTTTTTCATTGGTAAACACTTTGCTTTGTACATCTGCAAAAACTGTCCCTTTGAGTGATTTCACCAAGGCATCAATATCATTCACATCTTTGGTTGGGTATTTCAGGTTGAATCCAGATTGTGCAAATTCTGAGATACCCAATCCGGCAAAATAAAGTGTAGGTTTTGAGTTATCGGAAAAATCGGTAATCACACGTTCTCTTCCTGATTCAATCCCCTTATCGTTCATCACAGCAACATCAATGGTATTACTTCCTGCAGCTAAAGGAATGATTATGTCCTGTGTGTGATCTGTGAGGCCTTTTTTCTTCAAGGAGATTCCATTTTTACCAAATACAGGAACTTCATTGATCCAAATTAGAATTCTGTCGATCGCAGCGCCTTGAGATGTTGCACGAAGGGAGAGTTTGAGATCCTTAGTTTTGGTCTGAATTCCGATTTTATCGCGATTGAGAATTGATACCACAGGAGGATTTCCACCTGCTTCAACTTTTTGCAATCCTGATTTCTCGATCCGTTTCATCCAGGTTTTCTCCAGCGCAGCAATAAGTGCAACGTTTTTTGATCCCAATGTTGATAAAACTTTATCCGGACGATTCAATACCAAATCAAATTGTTCAAATGGAAAAACATTTCCTCCTTTGTAAAAACCAACCAAATCGTATCCTCCTTTTGACGTGAAATAGTAATTCTCACTGTTGGCAACCACGAAATCCTTATCGTTGAATACCATGGTAGCGATATTTTGCTTTTTATCAGTATCCCAAAGCCTTACAGATCCGTCATCCGAAGTGGAAACAAGTAATTTATCATCACTACTGAAGTGAAACGAATTGGCCCAGCTGGAATGTCCTTTCAATTCAGATACAGAATAATCGGGTTGAACCCGCAAATGCATGACCCACTCCTCACCCATGCTGATCAGGAATTTCCCGGTATTGGAAAAAGCAACAGGAAACAATTGTTTTCTGATTGCAGCTTCACTTCGCGTTTTGTGCTCGGATGGGTCGCGGAATGATTTTGCAGGTTCCTCTTTTCCTGTTTCGTACAACATTACCCTTTTGGTCTTTGCATCCTGAGCCACCAGAAATTTTCCATCGCCTGAAAAATCTGTGCTTCGTGTTGCTGTTCCCTTGATCGCAACCTTTTCTTCTTTCAGTGCAGGCAATTTAAAAACGGTAACATGACCATCTTCCGCAACTGCAGCAAGTTTTCCCTTTGGGTGAATACTCAACGACGTAACTACCCCCCCTGCCTTTACGCTTGCAAGCAGTTTACCCTGCACTAAATCATACAAACTCAATGAACCATCCACACTTCCCGATAACAATAATTTATTATCCTTGCTGATATCCGCACAGGTAATTGCAGCATTGTGTTCATAGTGACTTTTTCTTTCGGAACCATCCATATTGCAGGATATCATCTGAGCGCCATCTCCAATTAGAATTCGTTTTCCATCGGGAGAAAATACAACAGCACGGACTTCCGCAAATTTGGTTGGTATGCGTTGAACGGAATTATGACGAATGGAAAAGATCAGAACATTGTTGCTTGACTCAAAGCAAATGGCCAGTGATTGATTATCGGGACTAAAAACCGCGTTGGAAGGAATAGAGACACGTGGTTGCTTACGAATGGCAATGACAGAACCGGAGGCATCCTTAATGGTTACAATGGTAGAATTAACCTCAGCACTGTAAGGATAAAACTCGGAAGGTTTTCGGTCGATGGAAAAATTTTCCTTGCCAAGGATGGAGGCAACATCAATATCCGTTGGATTTCCTCCTTTGGCACGGACTGTTACCTTTTTAGTACCCGGATCGAAAACAATATGATCCACTTCACCGGCAACGCGTCCGGATAACAAATGTTTATTCCACGACTTTGTATTTACAATAAATGCAGATCCTTTTATACCGAACAACAACATATCATCGTTTACACCGAAATTCAATTGTGTTATTGGGAAAAAATCATCGTAAAATTTTGTGGTGACTTCTTCAAAATTACCGGTCGAAAAAACTTTGCATGTACCCAGATCACCACGCATGTATAAAAATCCACCTTCGGGACTATAACCGACCTTTGTAACATAAAATGAAAATCCTGTTACTGTTTTAATCAATTTTCCACTACGGAGGTCCCAAACCTTAACGGTTTTATCACGACTTGCAGTTGCATACGTTTTGCCTTTGGGATCAACAGAAACAAAAAGAATTTCGTCAGTATGTCCCTGTTGTACTACGAGATGATCATGTTGTGCTGATAATACACCGGATAAATGAAGAAGAAGAAAGAATAAAATACCGCGCATAACTGTTGTTTTGGCTAAAGATAATTGACTCTATCGAATCATCGAATAAGGTAAACACCTGACATTAAACCCCTAAGGAATCACCTTTTATCCAGCGATTTACACAAAACATAGTGGAAATGAGGAATAAAAGCGTACCTTTGCACCCTTATTTCAGCACCTTATTCATGCAAAAACTCAGAAACATCGCGATCATCGCGCACGTCGACCACGGTAAGACGACACTTGTAGACAAAATGCTCCTAGTTGGAAAACTGTTCAAAGAGCACGAAACCCCCGGAGAATTAATTCTTGACAACAACGACCTAGAACGTGAACGTGGAATTACCATTCTTGCTAAAAACGTATCTGTAAAATACAAGGATTACAAAATCAACATCATCGATACACCGGGTCACGCCGACTTTGGTGGTGAGGTTGAACGCGTGCTTAACATGGCAGACGGAGTATTGTTGCTTGTTGACGCCTTTGAAGGTCCGATGCCACAAACACGTTTTGTAACATCAAAAGCACTTGCAATGGGACTAAAACCCATTCTTGTAGTGAACAAAGTTGACAAACCCAACTGTACACCCGAAGAAGCTTACGAAGCGGTATTCGAATTGATGATGAATCTTGACGCTACCGATGAGCAGTTGGATTTTCCTGTTGTTTACGGTTCAGCAAAGAACAACTGGATGGGAATTGACTGGAAAAAACCGACTGACAATATCGAGGCGCTTTTCGAGATGATCATTTCGCATATTCCTGAGCCAAAAGTTGAAGTTGGAACACCACAGTTACTGATCACTTCACTCGACTTTTCACAATACATCGGTCGTTTTGCGATTGGTCGTTTGCAAAGAGGAGAATTGAAATCAGGTCAGCAAGTAGCACTTGTAAAGCGCGACGGAACCATCACCAAGCAACGCATCAAAGATCTTTTCGTTTTTGAAGGATTCGAAAAGCGTAAGGTTGATAATGTTCAGGCAGGAGACATTTGTGCTGTTGTAGGAATTGAAGGATTTGAAATTGGCGACACTATTGCCGATTCAGAAAAACCTGAAGCATTAAAAACAATCGATATCGAAGAGCCTACCATGAGTATGCTTTTCACCATCAACAATTCTCCATTCTTCGGTAAAGAAGGAAAGTTTGTAACCTCACGTCACCTCAAAGAGCGTCTTGAAAAAGAACTTGAAAAAAATCTTGCTCTCCGTGTTGCAGAAACCAATTCAGCCGATTCGTTCAACGTATCCGGACGTGGAGTACTGCACCTTTCTGTTCTCATTGAAACCATGCGTCGCGAAGGTTATGAATTACAAATTGGTCAGCCACAGGTAATCCTCAAGCAGATCGACGGTATCAAATGCGAACCGATTGAAGAATTGACCATCGACCTTCCTGAAGAACATGCAGGAAAAGCCATCGAAATGGTTTCAACTCGTAAAGGAGAAATGTTGAATATGAGTCCAAAAGGCGGACGCATGGTTCTCCAGTTTTTGATTCCTTCACGCGGATTAATTGGATTGCGTAACAACATGCTCACTGCTACTGCAGGAGAAGCTGTGGTTACTCACCGCTTTAAAGAATATGCTCCGTTTAAAGGAGAAATTCCCGGCCGTCAGAATGGTTCATTGATCTCAATGGAAAACGGTGATGCCATTGCTTATTCCATTAACAACCTGCAAGACCGCGGAACCTTCTTTATCGACGTAGGTGAACCTATTTACGAAGGACAGGTAATCGGCGAAAACAGCCGTCCCGGTGACCTCGTAGTTAACGTTACAAAAACCAAGAAGCTTACCAACATGCGTGCTTCAGGTTCAGATGATAAAATGCGTATTGCACCTCCCAAGCGTTTCAGCCTGGAAGAAGCACTCGAATACATTCAGGGAGATGAGTATGTGGAAGTAACACCCACCAATATTCGTCTTCGTAAAGTAATTCTCAGCGAAAGCGACCGTAAGCGCGCTTCAAACACGAAACTTCAGCTTTAATCTGATTTTACATTAATGGAAAGTCCCGGCAGAGGTGTCGGGACTTTTTTTATTCTACTGATTTTCTCCAGCAAAAAACCGTACGATCGTCGCCTGCAGACACCAATAGGCCGGTGAATTTATCCCAATACAATCTATTCACGGAAGCAGTGTGTGCAAGATGTGATTTACGTTCGATGCGCAATAGAAAATCATTTGTTTCCGCATTCCAAATTTTTACGGTCTTGTCCCTACTACCGGTAGCAAACAATTTTCCGTCGGGAGAACCAACAATAGTGTATATCGCAAAATTATGGGCGGGAACAGATAAATATGGAATCTCTGATTCGGAATTCCACCAATGAAGAAAGGCATCTTTACCTCCACTTATGAGTGAATTCTCATTTGTAAAAAAACCACTGTTGACCGACATTGAATGTGCTTTCAAATCCCTTATTGGGTTGTAAAATTCAGTTTCAAAACCCCGTACGATATGATCTCCACAAGCCAGTGCAATCTTATCTCCGGAAGGAGAGATCGCTATATGTCGCAGTTTTTCAGAACAGATCGGATAATCAATCAGCAAGCGAAAGGTGGGCACTTCCCAAACACAGAAATGGCCATCGGCAGAAACCGTGTACAAGTGTTTTTGTTTGGAATTGTAACGTACATCGAAAACAGAAGACGAATGTTGTACGATATGCCGGACTTCCTTTTTTTCTTTCAGGTCGATAACATGAAAAGCGCCACTTCCCGTGCCTGCAACCAGCAAATGAAACTCAAGGATATGCTCAAGGGCATATACTGGCTGACCAATTTTCACGGAAAACTTTTCCGGCATAAAAGAAACCAGATCCCACTCTGCCACAAAACCATCACTGCTACCCGAAAAGAAAGTCCCCTCTCTGCTACCCGCGCACAAGGCATAAACAGGACCGGCATGTCCTTTCAATTCAGCAGCTTTGGTAAAATTGATGTCCACCCGCTAAAGATACATCAAGGTTCCTGCAAAAAGGAGAATGATTTCCAGACAAATGAATTGGTGCCCGATCGTTCAGCTAACCAATCGAGTGAATACAAGCCATTTTCCTGTAAGGCAGCAACAAACAAACGTCCCAATGCATCATCGAAAGCTATTTCCAGAAAACCGAGTACATTGTCCTCCAGAATATCATTCTCAAAAATCAAACGTCGGTTGCGGTCGCGAATGCCCGTACTGCGGTCGCTTTGCTTAAAAAGAATCGCATTTCCACTCCAGGAATACATATCCGGCGAATAAAACCAATGCTTCCCCTGAAGCCGGCGATACCCAAGCACCTTTTCATCGATCCGCAGCCTTTCTGTCATAATTACCACAATAACAGTAAAATCAGGTGAATTGTTGCACCCGAAATCGACATTTTGGCAGAAAATACCGAATGGCAAAAGAATTGAAATGATAGTGGGCAGTGATAGGTGAACAGTGAACGGTGAACAGTGTTCTGAAGTTCTTTGTAATTACTTTTTACCACACCAGGAACAAACACATGCTAAAAACCACTTACGGATAACTGATAACTAATAACCAACAACACATACTCCACCAGCTATGACAACAGGAAAAATTAATGTTCAGACGGAAAACATTTTCCCCATCATCAAGAAGTTTCTTTATTCTGATCATGAGATCTTTTTACGCGAGTTGGTTTCCAATGCGGTTGATGCAACGCGCAAACTGAAAACACTTGCTTCGATTGGTGAATTCAAAGGTGAATTGGGAGATACCCGAATTCGCATCAGTATTGACAAGGACAAAAAAACACTCACGATTTCTGACCGTGGTATTGGAATGACCAAGGAAGAAGTTGAAAAATACATCAACCAGGTTGCTTTTTCGGGCGCCAAGGAATTCGTTGAGATGTATCAGGACAAAGCTCAAGGAATCATAGGTAATTTCGGACTCGGTTTTTATTCTTCGTTCATGGTTTCACGTCAAGTGGAAATCCATACCCGCTCGTACAAACCCGACACAACACCAGTAATCTGGCAGTGTGAAGGATCGCCGGATTATACCCTTTTGGAAGGCAACCGTACAGAAAGAGGAACGGACATCATCCTGCACATTGCAGAAGATTCGGAGGAGTTTCTGGATGAATTCAGAATAAAAAACATTCTTACCAAATATTGCAAATTCCTTCCTGTTGAAATTGCGTTTGGAAAACGTAAAGAAAAAACAACGGATGAAAACGGTAATGAAAACGAA
Organism: Flavobacteriales bacterium UBA2798; assembly: GCA_002351955.1. Classification (GTDB taxonomy): domain Bacteria; phylum Bacteroidota; class Bacteroidia; order Flavobacteriales_D; family UBA2798; genus UBA2798. The sequence continues at coordinate 56,360 of DEHO01000014.1, read as the reverse complement.
ATTGAAGTAGACGATGTAATCAACAATCCCGAACCCGCATGGACAAAAGCTCCGGCTTCGCTAAAGGAGGAAGATTATAAGAGTTTCTACAATGAATTGTATCCTTTTGCCGAAGAACCTTTGTTTCACATCCACCTGAATGTTGACTACCCCTTCAATCTTACCGGAATACTTTATTTTCCGCGACTGAAAAACAATATTGAAGTTCAGAAAAACAAAATTCAACTTTACAGTAATCAGGTATTTGTTACCGACCAGGTTGAAGGTGTTGTGCCAGAATTTCTGATGCTACTGCACGGTGTGATCGATTCGCCGGATATCCCACTCAACGTTTCCCGTTCGTATTTGCAGAGTGATGCCAACGTAAAAAAAATATCGGCCCACATCACTAAGAAAGTCGCAGACAAGCTTGAAGAAATGTTCAAAAAAGACCGCGAAGATTTCCAGAAGAAATGGGATGATATTCAGGTCTTCATTCATTACGGAATGCTTACGGATGAAAAATTCCTTGAGCGTGCGCAGAAGTTTGCTCTTTTGAAAAATACAGCGGAAAAGTATTTTACGCTTGACGAATACACAGAAAAAATCAAACCTCTGCAAACAGATAAAAACAATCGCACAGTTTATCTCTACGCCTCCAGCATCGACGCTCACCACACCTATATTCAAAACGCAAAAGAACGCGGTTACGATGTATTGCTGTTGGAAGGACCGCTGGTGTCTCACCTTATCACAAGGCTCGAGCAAAAACTGGAAAATGCATCCTTTGTACGTGTTGATGCCGACACCATTGACAAACTCATACAGAAAGAAGACGCACTGCCGTCTAAACTGAATGAGAAAGAACAGGAAAGCATCAAGCCCGTTTTTGAAGACTGCGTAGATAAAACCAAATACACCGTTGTATTTGAAAGCATGAGTGAAAAAGACGTTCCGGTTATGGTTACACAAACTGAATTCATGCGGAGGATGAAAGAACAACAAGCTATGGGTGGCGGTGGAGGATTTTATGGAATGTTCCCTGAGATGTACAACCTGGTGATCAATTCGAACCATCCGCTGACCTCAAAAATCCTCAATGAAACAGACAATGACCGCAAAAAGCAAATGGGTCGTCAGGTAGTTGACCTTGCATTGCTTCAACAAGGCCTTTTGAAAGGAGAAGAGCTCAGTGCGTTTCTGAAACGATCAGTAGAAATGATAGAGAAAATGGGATAAATAAACCCAACTGAACCTAACCTTTCTCATCAAATTACGTAGTACACCTCAACCAATAATCTAATCTTAAATAGAAAATGAAACGTTCAACCATTATTTTATTATCCGTAGCAGGAGTATTATTCATTCTTGTAATGTGGGTCCGTTCCATGTACAATGGAATTATTGAAACTGAAGGAACAGTTGACCAGAAATTCGCTGACATCCAGACACAGTATCAGCGTCGTTTTGATCTTATACCTCAATTGGTGGCGACTGTGCAGATGAATGCGGAAAACGAAAAAGAAATTATTACCAAGGTTACCCAGTACCGTGCCGGAATCACCGATGCAAAAAATGCAGGTGATATCGAAAAAATGGAACCGATGGCACGTGATATTCGCACCGCTATCAATTTGCAGGTAGAAGCCTATCCAAATCTGAAAAGTCCGGATGCATTTCGCGACCTTCAGGCACAACTTGAAGGAACAGAAAATCGTATTGCCAAAGCAAGAAGCGATTACAACGAAGCTGTGCGTGGATACAATGTTCGAATCAAACGATTCCCTACCAACATGTTCAATGCTATGTTTGGTTTTGAGCCAAGGGAAAGCTTCAAAGCTGATGAAGGATCCGATAAAGCTGTAGATGTCCGGGAAGAATTCGGAAAGGGGAAAAATGCCGCGGAATAATTTTTCGGATGCGGATATTCTCCGCATAGAACAAAGCATAGCCGAAGCAGAAAAAATCACCTCCGGAGAGATTCGCATTTTCATAGACAACCGTTGTAAAGAAGATGTCCTTGATCGCGCCGCATGGATCTTTCACGAGATTGGTATGGATGCCACCGAAGAACGAAACGGAGTTCTGATTTATATAGCATTGAAGGACCATAAATTCGCAATTATCGGTGATGCCGGAATCAACGAAAAAGTTCCGAAAGGTTTCTGGGATGCTATCCGCGATGAGATGAAAAATCTTTTTAGGGATGGCAAATATTCTGAAGCGATTGTAACAGGAATCCTGAAAGCAGGAGCACAACTCAGTCATCATTTCCCTTACAAGGAAAACGACACGAACGAATTGTCGAACGAAATGCTCTTTGGGAAATGAAACGCATTTTACTTTTTCTTTTACCGATTCTGCTATTTTCCTCCTGCGAGGAGAAAAAATCCTGCAGCATTCCAGACAAACCTGTTCCCAACAGATTGGTTAATGATTTTGCCGGAATTCTAAGTGAAAACGACACCCGTTCACTTGAGCAAACTTTAAGAGATTATTCTGTAAGCACCACTACCGACATCGCCATTGTAACGACCAACGAATTATGTCNNCCCCGGCAGAATATGCATTCAAAATAATCGACAACTGGGGAATTGGGAAAGCCGACAAAGACAACGGACTTGTAATTCTTGTTGTACCGAAAGAAAGTTCGGAGGATGGAAAGGGACATTGCTTTATAGCAACGGGACGCGGACTTGAAGGCGCTGTTCCGGATGCTGTTGCAAAGCGAATTGTGGAAGATGAAATGATTCCTCATTTTAAATCGGGGCATTACAGTTCCGGAATCCATGCAGGTGTTGTAGCTGTGATGACACGTACATCTTCGGAATTTGTTCCGCAACCCATTTCCGGATTATCGAAGTCGAAAGCAAAGAAAAAATCGGAGAAATTCGCGACAATAATTGCATTAATTGGCATTGTTTTCTTTTGGTTTCTTATTTCATTGAAGCGAACAAGCGATTATTCCCGAAGAAATCATGTACCCTTCTGGACAGGTTTCTGGATAGGAAATTCAATGGGCCGACACGGTGGAAGCTGGGGAGGCTTTTCCGGCGGCGGCGGCGGCGGTTGGGGCGGTTTTGGAGGCGGCAGCAGCGGTGGCGGTGGCGCAGGCGGATCGTGGTAATAATTATTTCAAACGTGAACACAACACACATTTACTTTTCACTATTCACCACTCACCAAAAAATCAAATCTCCTTCCGCTCGACAACCATACGATTGCCCATTTGTCGGAATGTCCAGGATTCATCAAAAATAAATTTGAGATATCTGTTATAAAGCAAGAGACGCTTGGTCGCCTCATCGGGAGATTCATTTTCTTTTGGTTCACCGGTAAATTCCACCAACCTGAGATTCGGATGCTCTGCCATGTAGTTTCTTACAATGGTAACTATGGTCGACATCACCCTATAAACTTCACCTCTGTTAGTGAGCGCATATTCTTCACCACCAAATTCTTCATTCAATACACCAAATGCTACAGTAGCATGCAGGAGATTGTCTTTTTTACGGGCGAAACGCACTTCATATTCTACCCCGCTGTCTGTAGTAAACAGATATACACTCCCCGAACTGATTGCCGGTGGAACAATTTTATAGGGGTCGCTGCCTGTTACGCTCACAAAAAAGTGCTAATCATTAAAAATAATACTTTTGGACTTACGTCTGCAAAAATAGGATAATGGCAAAATTCGGCAAATGGTTAGGAGGAGGACTCGGATGGGCACTAGGTGGACCCATTGGAGCTGTGTTTGGCTTTGCTGTAGGAAGCATGGTTGATGCCACCAGTTTTGAAAAAAACGAGGAGATAGAAGGACAATTCCGCCAAACGAGAGAACGCTACCGCCACCATACCACTCCCGGTGATTTTACCGCATCCTTACTGATACTCACAGCAGTAGTGATGAAAGCCGATGGAAAAATCATGAAATCTGAATTGGATTATGTGCGCAATTTCTTTCTCCGGCAGTTTGGGGAGTACCGTACGCAGCAGATCCTGAAAGAGCTACAGCAGATTCTGAAAAAGGAAATTCCCGTGCAGGAGGTTTGCATGGAAATCAGGCATTATATGGAGCACCCCATGCGCCTTCAGCTTATTCATTACCTTTTTGGAATAGCAGCCGCAGATGGAAGCGTGGATAGTGCCGAGCAAAGGGTTATCCTTCAGATAGCGGGCTATCTTGGTGTTAATTCACGGGATTTTGAGTCGATTCAGGCTATGTTTGTCCGCGACACAGTAAGCGCTTATAAAATCCTTGAAATTGAATCTTCAGCGAGTGATGAAGAGGTAAAAAAAGCGTACCGAAAAATGGCAGTGCGCTACCATCCTGATAAAGTCGCCAGTCTTGGTGAAGAACATCAAAAAGCTGCACAGGAAAAATTTCAAAAAGTGCAGGAGGCCTACGAAAACATTCGAAAAGAAAGGGGAATGAATTAAGTTTCTACTATTCGACCTCAGCTCTATATCCTCTTCCTTTTCTCGTCAAACTATTGGTTTTCAAATATCTTGGAACTAATTATTCATAATCCGACCCTTACATCGCGCAGACAGAGATGGTTCGGGAATTTTGCCAAATTACTTTTTACCAACAAAATCAGGATTCCTGTTAATAACCAGCCTGCAATCAGCCCTTACTGCTCTATTTTTAAGAATAGAAACTAAAGCTTATGGAATCCAGAAAATTCAGTGAAGAGACCCTTACTGCGGTCGTGAAGAAAAAAAACATCTTGTTGGTGATTGAATATTGCCTCGAAAACAAGATTGAATTCGTGGTGACTCCCGGAGCGGGAAGTGATGATTTCCTGATTGGATTTGTGATCAAGGAACTTGGTGCTGCTGTTGCGTTGGGAATGTCGCTCAAAGATCTTAAAATAGATTTACAGGGATTACCCGGATTTATTTCGGTAAATCAAATCCGCAGTAAAAAAGGCAATGAAGCAAGTCCGGCAAAAGGTTCGAAAAACGAATCACGCGACATGAGCGACGAACTTGAAATTCCTACAATGGAAAATGCATTAAAATTCGACCTCGAAAACGCATAATCGTTTTTCTATCTGATAAAAGGAAATCCCCATCGGCTTCGGTGGGGATTTTTTTATTTAACGAAGACGAAGACTAAAACTCAATCACATTTCCACCTTCACTTTTAACTAATAACTTTTAACTAATAACTTTCACCAAAAACTTTTCACCTTAAGATATTCTGCTCCAATTCGGACGATCCTTTACCATTTGCGCCAATCGTTGTCGCACCAATTGATTTTCAGGAAGCGTCAAATCCGGATCCTTTTCCAATAAAAGTTGTGCAGCTTCTCTCGATGCAGCAACAATATCTCCATCTTTTGCAAGGTCTGCCAACCGTAAATCCAATGCACCACTTTGTTGAGTTCCCATTAAATCGCCCGGACCACGAAGTTTCAGATCCACTTCTGCAATTTCAAATCCGTCGTTGGTTCTGCACATGGTTTCCATTCGCAATCGCGCATCATTACTGAGTTTGTTCCCTGTCATTAACATACAGAATGACTGATCCGCTCCTCTTCCTACCCTACCTCGCAACTGATGCAATTGTGACAAACCAAATCGTTCTGCGCTTTCGATCACCATCACACTTGCATTGGGAACATTAACTCCCACTTCAATTACGGTAGTTGCAACCATGATGTGTGTTTTTCCATCTGCAAATCGTTGCATTTCTATTTCTTTCGCTGCCGGATTCATTTTACCGTGTACCACACTAATCTGGTAATCGGGTAACGGAAAGCGACGCGATAAACTTTCGTATCCATCCATTAAATCTTTGAAATCAAGTTTTTCGGATTCTTCAATTAATGGATACACCACATAAATTTGTCGTCCCAGTTTTATTTGTTCCTCCATGAATCCGAAAACTTTTATTCGTGCAGAATCAAAATGGTGAGATGTTTTTACAGGTTTTCTTCCGGGTGGCAATTCATCAATGACTGAAACATCAAGATCTCCGTAAAGTGTCATAGCCAGTGTTCGCGGAATTGGAGTAGCTGTCATGATGAGTACATGCGGCGGTGTTGTATTCTTTTTCCAGAGTTTAAACCGTTGTTCCACACCAAAACGATGTTGCTCATCAATAATGGCAAGACCAAGATTTTTGAATTCAACAACCGGTTCAATGAGTGCATGCGTCCCAATCAAAATATGAATCGTTCCTGCAGCTATTCCTTTTAAAATTTCATTGCGTTCCGATGTTTTTGATGACCCGGTGAGCAGTCGAACATTCACAGGCATCAGTCCGAGCATTTCGGTTAACGTTTGATAATGCTGTATGGCAAGAATTTCAGTTGGGGCCATTAAACAAGCCTGAAATCCATTATCAATGGCGATAAGCATACTTAATAATGCGACAACAGTTTTTCCTGAACCAACATCTCCCTGAACCAATCTGTTCATGTGTGCGCCGGTACCCATATCCTTGCGAATTTCTTTCACCACCCGTTTTTGCGCATTGGTAAGTTCAAACGGCATGAACTCCTTGTAGAATTGATTGAACACTTCACCCACTTCACCAAATACAAATCCTTTTGCTTTTTTTGTTTGTGTAAGTTTAAGCCGCACAAGCTGCATTTGCAGAAAAAACAATTCTTCAAATTTCATCCGGAACTGGGCTCTCACCATTTGCTCTACTGAAGCAGGAAAATGAATTTGTTCATAGGCTGTTCTACGATCCATCAATGCATAACGGGAAAGAATAGAAGCCGGAAAAATCTCATGAATACTGCCGGAAATTTCAGGAACAAGAACGCGCATCAGTTTTTCAATTCCCCTGCTGTTCAATCCTTTTTGTGTTGCCTTTTCTGTTGATGAATATAGTCCCTGTAGATTTCCCTTAATACCGGCATTAAAATGCGATAATAACTCCAATTCAGGATGCGGTATCGAATAGCGGTCACGAAAAAAATTCGGTTTCCCAAACAACACATAATCCTCCCCGGGCTTTAGGGCTGATTCCACAGACTTTGCGCCCTGAAACCAAACCAATTCCACTGATCCTGTTTCATCCCTGAAAATTGCTTTAAGACGCGAACCCTTTCCCTTTATCGATTCGATATTGGTTATTCGTCCGCGCAACTGTACATAGGGCAGATCGGGATGCAATTCTGAAACCGTATAAAACTTGCTTCGATCAATGTACCTGTAGGGGAAAAAATTTAGCAAGCCCCAACACGTGTGAATACCCAATTCTTTCTTGAGGGATTCCGCTCTCTGCGGACCAACCCCCTTCATGTATTCAATTGCAGTATCGGGCAATAGCGCCATAGTCCAAAAATACGTTTCAATTTCTTGTATTTAAAGGAATTCTTATCAGATTGTCAACAGTTTAGCATTGAAAATACCTGCTATTCAATGAAGAACACAATTGTAAATCCTTTCACAATTGCATAAGTAATCGTGAATTTCCCTCATTTGGAAGCAACCTTTTCAAAAATACCCCATCTTACTGTTGCACTACCTGAAACCACCCCATTATGAAAAATCGCCTGCTGTTTGCATTTTTTGTGTTTCTATCTTCCTTTTCATTCGGACAAATCACCATAACACCCGGTCCTACCGGTGCTGCGCTGACGTCCTCCTTTATGGGGAACGGACTTACGGCAACCAATGTTGTGATCAACTGTAATGCACAGTCTTACGGAACATTTGCCAATGGAAACACGACCAATTTAGGCTTAACCAACGGCTTACTTATGACAACAGGTTTGGCGACCCAAGCTCCGGTAATTGGTGGTAGCTCCTCTGGAAATGATGCCAGTTTTTGTGTTGGAACCAGTGTAAATGATCCGCAACTGACATCTATTGAACCAAGCGCAACAAACGATGTTTGTATTATCGAGTTTGATGTTACCGCTGTTTGTAATCAGCTACAGGTGCGATTTGTTTTTGGCTCAGAAGAATATCCGGAATATGTAAATGCCGGTGTAAATGATGCCTTCGGTTTTTTTGTATCAGGACCAAATCCCGGTGGTGGTAATTACACCAATTTCAACATTGCACGACTCCCCAATAATTCGATTGTTAGTATCGACAATGTAAACGCAGGGGTAANNTCCAATTCAGGTACTACAATTGAATACGATGCATTCACCACGGTGATTACCTATTCACTTAATTTAACTCCATGTGCCAACTATCATTTCAAATTGGCAATAGGAGACGCAGGCGATTGCATTATCGACTCCGGTGTGTTTATTGATTTTATTGCCTGTACAACTCCCCCAATAAATGTCACAACTGCATCAACGGCTGCATCATGCGGTGCAAATGACGGAACAGCAACTGCCACTGTAACAGGAGGAGCCGGACCGTTTAACTACAGTTGGAATACTACTCCAGTACAAACCACTGCAACTGCTACCGGTTTAGCACCCGGAAATTATACAGTCACTGTTACCTCAACAGCATTTCCTTGTCTTCCTCCATCAACTTCAACTGTTACTGTTGGAGGATCAGGTGCCGCTCCAACTGTAACCGTTACTCCAACAACAGGAACAATTTGTAACGGAGGAAACGTGAGCCTGACTGCTGCAGGAGGAACTAGTTATACCTGGTCTCCAGCAACCGGATTGAGCTCCACCACAGGAGCAACGGTTACTGCTTCTCCAACCACAACAACCACCTATACGGTAACCGGAACTGGTGCATGTGGTACAGGAACTGCCAGCGCAACAATAACAGTTAATCCTGTCCCTACAACCACTGCGGGATCCAATTCTCCCCTATGTGTTGGGGCAACGTTAAACCTTACCGCAACAAACTCAACCGGAGCCACGTATTCGTGGACAGGTCCGGGTGGATTTACATCCACACAACAAAACCCCTCCNNTCCTTACCTAACGTTACAACAGGAAATGCAGGAACATATACCGTAACTGTATCGGCCAACGGATGTACATCCACTTCAACTGTGAACGTTGCCGTAAACTCTACTTTTAATGCCACCATTACACCCGCCGGACCGTTCTGCGTGAATGATCCTGCAATTACTTTATTGGCAGTTGACGCTGGAGGATCCTGGAGCGGGAACGGAATTACCAATGCAGCCACGGGAATATTTACACCTTCAGTTGCCGGAGCAGGAACACATACCANNACATACCATCACCTATACAATACCAGGAGCCTGTGGTGCTGCCGCAAACACAAGTATTACGGTTAATCCTGCGGTAAGTGCAGCTATTACACCTGTTGGTCCATTTTGCGTTGGTGATCCGGCTATCACCCTTACTGGAGCAACTCCCGGCGGAACATGGAGCGGGAATGGTATTACCAATGCATCCACCGGAACCTTCGATCCGGCAACAGCCGGTCAGGGTACACATACGATCACTTATACCATTGGAGGCGCATGCGGTGACTCGCAAACAACGACTATTACAGTCAATACAACATCCAATGCCACAATTACACCTGCAGGACCTTTCTGCGTAAACAATGCGAATGCATTTCTCGCTGCTGTAACACCCGGTGGATCATGGAGCGGTAACGGAATTGTTAATGCCTCAACCGGAGAATTCAGTCCAACTGCTGCGGGTGCAGGAACGCATACCATAACCTATACCATTAGCGGAAGTTGTGGTGATGTACAAACCACAACCATTCAGGTAATCGCAAATGCGAATGCAACTGTAAATCCTGCAGGACCGTTCTGCGTATCTGATCCGGCAACAACATTAACCTCGGTAAATCCCGGAGGCACATGGAGTGGAAATGGAATTACAAGCGCTGCCAACGGAACCTTTGATCCTTCTGTTGCAGGAAACGGAACACATACAATTACCTATANNCGGAACACATACAATTACCTATACAATAAGCGGTGTTTGCGGGGATGCACAATCCATTACAATTAATGTCGTTTCCATTTTACCAACAACAATTACTCCCGTAAATCCGATTTGTATTAATGCTTCACCTATAACATTAAGTGGAGCATCTCCAGGCGGTACATGGAGTGGGACCGGAATTACAAATACAACTACAGGGATTTTTGATCCAGCCGTTGCAGGAGCCGGAACACATACAATTACCTATACCATTGCCGGAAACTGCGGAAGCACAAGTACAACAAACATTACAGTAAATCCACTGCCAATCATCAGCTTTAATGTTGATATCAATTCAGGTTGCGTTCCGGTAACCAGCACATTTACCAATACAACTCCGGGAGCAAGCAATTGTAATTGGTTAATCGATGGTGTTCCCGCTAGCACCTCTTGTTCGATGTTCACACATACATTTACACAGGTAAATTGCTTCGACATCACACTGGTGACTACGGACAATAACGGATGTTCCAACACTGCAACTATAAACGATATGGTTTGTACTTTCCCAATACCGAACGCCGATTTCACATTTACACCTACAAATACAACCGTGTTGAATCCAACAGTAAACTTCACCAATCAATCTACAGGAGGTACAATTTACCAATGGGATTTTGCAGGACTGGGAACATCAACGCAAACAAATCCGTCCTTCACCTTCCCCGACAGTGCTGCATCCTATCTTGTGTGCCTGAATGTATCCAACGCATCAGGATGTTCGGATGACATTTGTAAAGTTGTTACTATTTACGATGAGCTTCTGATTTATGTACCAAATGCCTTCACGCCGGATGGAGACGGAAAGAATGATGTTTTCCTTCCAATCGTAGCAGGTATTGATCCAAACTCCTATGAATTCTTCATCTTTAATCGTTGGGGTGAATTGATTTTCGAATCTCAGGTACCTGATCGTCCATGGGACGGAACCTATCGCTCACAGAACTCCAAACAAGATGTTTATGTCTGGAAAATCAAAGCGAAAAAACAGGGAAGTGGAGAAAAAGTTGTGTATTATGGTCACGTATCCTTATTGAGATAAACAAATCCCAAATATTCAATTGCGGAGTCTGAGCTGGGCTTCGGATCTGCTCAGACTCCGCTAATTTACTTTCTCAGTAATTTCCTCAACATGCGCACATGAGCAGGAGGTCTGCCGATTGTGAATGAAAAATAATCCTGATCTATTGCACCGAAACGATGGTAGAATGTTGCGATAGAGGGAATACGAGATCCTCCGAAATCGAAAATTTTATATTCTGAAGAACTCTGCAATATTACCTGATCAAAAAGATAAAACATCGCACCAGTGCTTCTTCCTTTTTCTGATGTAGTACCTTTGAGATAAGTTATACGGTCTTTAAAAAACCAAAAACAAGCTACTGCAACAAGCTCCTGCTGGTTGGTAACTCCCACAACTTTTAGCTTGTTGTTTTTCTTTCCTGCAAGCAACAATTGAAGCAAACGCGAATAGTCATCATCTCTGAATTCTGCAATATCAGCGCCTTTCTCTTTTCGAAAAAACCGAATGAGTTCATCCGGCTGAACATCGCACATTCGAAGTCCGGCATCTGTCGCTTTGCGAATCATTCTTCGCGTATTCTCAGAGTATGTACCCGGCAATTCGCTATGTTGCTCAGGTAACTTTTTCAATTGATACACCCATTTTTCAGCCAAAGTCCCTTCAGGATAAGCCGGCAATGTTTGGGGAAGACACAAATGCATATCGTGTGCTTCCGGTAAGGTTTTGAGAATGGGAATTAGATCCGGAGCAACATCAGGACGATGAAGAAATGCCTGATACCTTGAAAAAAAAGGCTGATAAATATTAAAATAACCGTAGCGTCTTTTCCAGGCAAATGGCAAGGCAATATCCCCGGAGACATTCATTACTGCCGACCAATTTTCACAAATTGCATCGAGATAAAAACTCATGTGATAAATCATTCCCTGAGATGAGTCAGCTACCAATGCGTCCCATTTATCAGCATCAATTTCCTTGCGGTGAACAATGCGGTATTCCTGCTCAGAGCTCATGATGATCCTCCACGTAATCCAGGTCCTTTGAAAACGTTTCCTTAAGTTTTACAATGGAATAAAATGCAAGGGTTATAAAAAGCAATCCTACCAGAAGTGCATTTACATCTTTAGGAACAGCAAATGCAGTGAGCATTCCGAATAATCCGGTAATAATATTTACCGAACCACGAACAAAATTGGGAATGGTATTCGCTGCTGTTGAACGAATATTTGTCCCAAACTGCTCTGCTGCAATGGTAACAAATATGGCCCAGTATCCTGAAGCTGTTCCCAATAACAAACAAAGAATATAATATCCCTGCAGAGAAATATCATGTGAGAAAAACAGAAATACAAAAATCAAAATCAGTGTCAACAACAAATAAAGCATTACCACTTTCCTTCTGCTGCGAAGTAGTTGACTTAATAATCCTGAAATCAGGTCACCCACCGATAATCCGATATAAGCATACATCACTGCCTTCCCGTTTTTCACACCTTCAACACCCAGAAATGGAGCAAATTCGTTTTCAGAATTCATAACAAGAAGTCCAATTACATACCAGATCGGGATTCCCACAAAAATACACCGGAGGTACTTTTTCAGATTTTGAGAATTAAATAACAAAATGCGAATATCCCCTTTTGCAATTTTAGATTCTGAGCGAATTCCTGTAAACATCCCCGATTCAATGGTGCCAATCCGAAGCAGCAATAAAGCGAGTCCCATCACTCCACCAACGATATAAGCAACCTGCCAATTGGCAATCGGACTACCGGTAACCGAGCTAATCAAACTTCCAATTGCCTCACCTTTTGCACCGACCAAAGAAGCAACTACCGCACCCAACGCACCAAAAGTTACAATGATCATTGTACCGTAACCTCTTTTTTCCTTTGGCATCATTTCTGAAACAAGTGTGATACCTGCCCCGAGTTCACCGGCAAGACCAATTCCTGCAATAATCCGAACAACCGTATAAGCAGGAATTGTTGTGATGAATGCATTTACAATGTTGGCAGCAGAGTACAGTAAAATTGATCCAAACAAAACCTTTAGTCGTCCCTTTTTATCCCCGAGCACACCCCACAAAACCCCACCAATCAGCATTCCCAGCATCTGCATATTAAACAGAAATTTCCCCATATCGCTTCGGGCAGCGGCAGTGGCTCCCGGCATGATCTGTTCAAGACTTTCTGTTTTAACCACACCAAAGAGTACCAGATCATAGATATCTACAAAGTAACCGAGTGCAGCTACAATGATGATAAGAACTGAGGCTTTCCGGATTTTGTTGTCCATGTGATCGTGAGGAATATAACGTGAAAATACAAAAGGACTGATTATTATTGTAATTGAAATGCGATTTCCTGCTCTTCTTTTAGTTTTATCACTCTTAAGCCCTGCTTCCTTCGCAGGCGTAGAACAACATGTGAAAGCTGGAACACGGCTATTTACACCCGGAAACTTGGAAAATCCATTACGCTTTTTGCAGATGCAACCCTACGATTTGTTACCAGACCATGGCAATGGCGACAACAATTGGTTCGGGTAGCTCCCGAAATCAAAGTTTTACCGAAATTGTATTTGGGATTCGGTTACGCTTTTTCCAACCAACATGTTATTGACAGACCATCCAATCACTCTTTCGAACATCGTCCGCACTTTCAATTGGTTTTTCAGCAGAATAATGAAAAAGCAATTCATCGTCTTCGCTTAAGAACTGAAGGCCGATTCATACAATCAAATTCTTCAGGCAGCGATACGGATTACTTCACCAGAATCAGATTTCAATACCGAGGTGCCTTCCCGCGTAAAAAAAACTCATCTCAACATTTTGTTTTGGCAGAAGAAACCATGCTTCAGGCAAACGGAATAAACGATTTTGGCTTTAACCAGCAGCGATTATACATCGGTTTTCGCATGAACAAGGAAAAAACAAGAGCCTGGGAAATTGCCTACATGAATATTCTCCGTGTCCCGAATAATTCCGATATTGACCTGACACATACCCTCTGGATCAATTTATTTTTCTGATGAAAGCACTACGCACCTCCCTTTTTATTCTGCTAACCATAGCATTCGTTACACCAGAATACTCGTGTCGATCAATGGCAAAAGCAGCAGCCAAGCATTGGACCAAACGTCAGGTAAAAAAATTCAAAAAGAATTGCAAATCTAAACTCAACGGACATTTACCGGAAGCGAAAGTGGATGCATTCTGTGGATGTGCCACTGACAAAATCAGTCAGGCCTTCGATCTGAACAAAGCCAATCAAATGGATCATATTGCACTCCTCAAGGAGGCGGCTTCATGTTTATTGAATAAATAATACTTTCTGGATTGAAAGCACACATTATTTTTTAATAGAAAAAAAGTGCTGTTTTCATTTTATAAAGATTCTCCCTTCATTTCAGGAAGCGAATCAGAGAAAGAACATATATAAATCATTTGACTATCTTTGTCTCAAACTAATTATATGGCATCGCGTAAAGACCTTAAACAACTGATCAATTCATTCTGTTATGATGTGATTGACGATTGTCTTACACTAATCGAACTTCAAAAGGCAGGCGAAGAAAAAATCCGTCCCTTATTGAATGATGCCATTGAATTACGCAACGATTTAATGCTCCGTTTTGGTCAGGCAAGAAAGGCTGAGAATCCCGGTGCTGTTTACAAGGCTATTTATACCGACCTGGAAAACAACACTCTGGAGTATATAGACAGGCTCAACGCGCTTGTGTAAGCACTTGCGCTGAATCGAACTTTTTGCTATTTTTAGGATATGTTCCCAAAGGCACATATCCTGTTTTTTCTGCTTGTACTTCCATTCACCAATGGCAAGGCTCAGGACATTCATTTTTCGCAGTTTGATTTATCGCCAATAAATCTAAATCCCGGTAATACAGGTCTGTTTGATGGCACCTACCGATTCGCCGGTAATTTTCGCAACCAATGGAGAAGTGTTACTGTACCTTACTCCACCTTTTCACTTTCTGCTGACGCAAATAATTTTTTAGAGAAAAAAGGATTGGGCGCCGGCATAAGGATCAATCACGACATTGCAGGAGATTCGCGTTTTCGCACCTTTCAATTCGACCTGGCAGGCTCCTATGGTTTTCATCCGGGCGGCGACAGCACATTAAGAATATCTGTTGGAGCTGTAACAGGAATTACCAGTCGTAATTTGAGCTACAGCGCGCTTTATTTCGACAATCAGTACAACGGCATAGCTTATGATGCTTCACTTGGAAACGGAGAAAATTTTCAACGCGAAAGCAGAGCCTACCTGAATCTTCAATTAGGAACAGCTTTTTATAAAAAGCTTGGGAAAAGGAATTTTATCAGTGGAGGGATTTCGCTTGGCAATATCACCAAACCCAAGCAAAGTTATTTTGATGTAACCACAATTAAACTCGACAGAAGATTTAATGTGCATGCAACATTCAACTATGCCATCAACGACGAAATTGAAATTGTACCGTCTGTTTTGGCACAATTCCAAGGCACTTACCAGGAAATTCTAATTGGATCGCAAGTACGCTACATCCTTGTAAATGAAAAAGGCGTTTATCGCGCTGTAAGAGCCGGATTATTCTACCGTGCAAAAGATGCAGGCTACCTTAGTGTTGGTATTGACTACGATGATTGGGTTGCAGGAATCAGCTACGACATCAACATCTCCGATCTTAATCCTGCGAGTAGATACCGCGGTGGAATTGAATTTGCGGTTATCCGCATTTTGAATGTTTACAAACCAAAAATGATCCAACGCAGGATCTGTCCGAACTACATCTGATATGCGGATTCTACTCCTTACACTCTGCTTGTGTGTAACCTTCTCTGCAGGAGCGCAAACCTATAAACAGTACGTAAAGTTCGCTGATAAAAATTGGGATGCCGGCGATTACTACAGTGCGTCGCTTTATTATAAAAAGGCACTGGACATCGACAGTCTCGACATCAACGTATTGTGGCGTTATGCAGAATGCTTGCGACTGTATAACGATTATGAAAAAGCAGAAGCTGCCTATTCAAAGGTTCATTATCGCGAAGAAACCAAAATCTTTCCTTTAAGCCTCTACTACCTTGCCAGCATGCAGAAATACAATGGCAAATACAAGGAAGCGCAGAAAAATTTCAAAATGGTAAACAAGCAATTTTCGCGCAATAAGAAATCGTTTGAATACCTAAAATCAAAACAGGAGATGCAGTCATGCTCTTTTGCTATGAAAGCCAATAAAAAGGACACCAGTGGCTTTAAAATTTACAATGCAGGAGAAAAGGTCAATACCACCGATTCGGAATTTGGAAGTTCGTGGGTTGATTCCGTATTGTATTATGCATCGCTTCGGGCCGATAATGTAAAAGGAGATCTGGAGATTCACGATCCCCATTACAAAATTAAAGTCTACAAAAATCCCCGACAAGGTTCTGTCTTTAGTACAAGTCAGGCGCTTGACACTACAATCAATTCCATCCTTTCGCACAACGCAAATGGCTGTTACAGTTCAGATGGTTCACGGTTTTATTTTACCCGTTGTATTGGTACCGAATGCACGATCATGTACAGCGAAATTCGCAATGGAAAATATGGAACTCCAAAAGAAGCCAATGGCGGTGTAAACAAAGAGGGCTACACCTCAACGCAACCCATGATTGCAAAAATTGGTGAGCGCGATATTTTGTTTTTCGTTAGCAACATGCCAAACGGAGAAGGAAAACTTGACATCTGGTCGAGCGAAATCACTGCAAAGGGCGACCATACCAAACCGCGCAATGCAGGAAAAACTGTAAATAGTATTGACGATGAAATCACGCCCTTTTACGATAGTGAAGAAGGCGCTTTATATTTTTCATCTACCTGGCACGATGGATTTGGAGGCTTTGATATTTTCAGATCCAACGGAACACCTGAAAAATTTGGTGCATCACAAAACCTTGGATTTCCTTTAAACACTCAATGGAACGACATGTACTATTCCGTTTATCCTTCTGAATACGTCGGTTTCTTAACATCGAATCGTAAGGGAAGCTTATTTGTAAAAAGTCCAACCTGCTGCAATGACATTTACCTGGTCGAGTTTCCGCGCAAGGAAATTCCCCAAGACACAATACCATACAAATCACTGGAAGACCTGAACAAATACCTGCCAGTAACATTATATTTTCACAACGATGAACCGAATCCACGCAGCAATGACACTACAACAAAGTTGAATTACATGACTACGTACAACGCGTACACGGCCATGATCGATAAATACAAGGAAGAATACTCAAAAGGACTTGCTGCTGACAAAGCGATTAAGGCACAGGATGATATTGAGAATTTTTTCATTGATTATGTTGATAAGGGAGTGAGTGATCTTGCAATTTTTACCCGTTTGCTATTAGCCGAATTGGAAAAAGGACAAAAGATTGAACTTTCCATAAAAGGATTTGCATCACCACTTGCAAAAACAGATTACAATGTGCACCTCACCAAAAGAAGAATTCAGAGTCTGATCAATTTTTTACGCGAATACGAAGGCGGTGTTTTCATTCCCTATCTCGAAGGAACAGCACCAAACGGCGGTCAGTTGTTTTTTGTAAAAATTCCATTTGGGGAATATTCAGCGAGCAATGTTGTGAGCGATAATTTTCACGACACCAGAAACTCAGTTTACAGCAGATCTGCCGCTTTAGAACGTAAAATTGAAGTGCAAACTGTTCAACGTGCAAACAAAGACAGCATTCAGGGCGAAATGAGGGTTAATAAAGAATCGCATGATTTCGGTGCTGCAAAATCCGGCTCAACACTTAAAACAACATTTACAGTTAAGAATACCGGAAAAGGAGAGCTAAAAATTGAAAACATTATGATCGGTTGCGATTGTATTTCTGTAGAATATACCCGGGAACCCATTCCACCCGGAGGATCCGCCGAAATAGTGGTGACTTTTAATACCACCGGATACACCGGTAAAAATGTACGATCCGTAACACTGGTCACCAATGGTTTTCCTGCAAACAAAAGACTGGTAGTTACCGCTGAATTGATGTCGCAATGAAAAACGGCATCGTTCTTGCAACCAAAAACAACAGAACACACCATTATCTCCATTGTGCTATGAGAACACTATTACTACTTTTTGCACTTCATACAACACCTCTTTTTCTCGTTGCCCAGCCCCTTACTACACCTGAATATTCCAGAGGAAGGATCATTTCATCCACACAATCGGATTTAAACCTATGCTCAATTTCCGAATGGAAAAACTACAAGCTGGTTGTCCGATCAAATTACAAAGGCGATGCTACCCGTTATACTGTTGAAGTTTTTGATCATGAAAACAACCGTGCAGAATTCAGCACCCACAAATTTACGATACCGGAAAGTGATCGTCTTTCCTTTGTTGAAGTTGTAAGCCTGGGAGATGTCACCTACCTGCTGGTTTCAAAATTCTCTGCATCTGAAAAAGCAACTATTTTATTTGCTTATCCGGTTACAGAAAAAGGAATTCTGGAAGACGAACGAAAAGAAATTGACCGATTACCGGCTTACAACGCAGGTAATACCGGCCGGTTCCGTGTAAACGTTTCACCCGACCACCAATTCTTGGTTGTATTACGGGAAAACATTTACGACAAGGCAAAAAACGAAACCATTGCATTGCACCGGTATGACACCGACCTCAATCAGGTTTGGACCAAGACACACGCCTTTTCCATTCTCAGCAAAAATCAAACTGTAAATATTCCATTTGTAAACAACAAAGGCGATCTGTATCTCATTAAAAAGGATCGTGATAAAGAAACGTTCAAGTATTATATTCTTGCGGCAGAAGCAAAGGGAACAATTATCAGTGAAAAACCACTTCAACTAGGAAATATTTTCATTTCAGACATACGTGCAGCATTGTTACAAAACGGCAATCTAGGTGTAGCCGGATTTTATTCTACTCAGGGATATGACTCCTATGAAGGCTCTTTTTATTTTGCTTTCGACTCTAAAACTGGAGTTGCAGTGAAACACAATGAATCATTGAATAGTGAAATTCTTACATTATTCATGGCAAAAAAGGATGCAAGCAAATCAGGCACTGCACTGTTTGGATTTAATTTGCACCACCTCATTGCGCAGGAAAACGGAGGCATGTACCTCATTGCAGAAAAAACGCAGCAGGTCACAGAAAAAACTGCAGAAAGATATACTTACGAAGATCTTCTCATTTTAAACTACGACGAACAGGGAAATATCAAATGGGGGAAATCCATCCGCAAAAAACAAGAGACCTGGGGTGATGATGGAAAATGGAGTAGTTACAATTACTTTTTGTACAATGACACCTTAAACATCTTGTTTAACAAAGTGATTTTCGATGATCAGCTAACGAAAACAGGAAAAAAGAAAAAAGCAGATGAATTTGGTGAGTCGACAGGCTACGGAACTAATTGGGCACGTGTATTTCCAAATGGTCAAATACAAATCACACCGTTAACAGGAATGCACCAAGGAACTGTACCACTAACTCTGAATCCGGAAATCCTATACAGTGACACTACCGGAAAAGTTTTTGTTGTAACAGAAGGACACCTTAAACAACATCATTTGTTGTTGGGTATGAAATTTTACAATCGAAAATAAATTATGATTTGATTTGGGATTGAGATTTACCTCCTCTTTTTCCCATTCTGTTTGCCGGAATTCTTCGAACGCCGCTCACCGAAATGGGAACCTTGAGAATTATTTCTTTTCCCTTTGAACGGTGCTTTTCCGGAATTCCCTGTATTCGGTTTTTTCTTTCCAGGTTGGTTCTGTTTTGGTTTTACCTGAGTTTCTGAACTCGAATCTTTGATCATACTCATCAAAGATTCCATTTCCTGACTCGTTAACTCTCGCCAATCTCCGGGAGCGAGTCCTTTTAATGGAATGTTCATTATACGAACACGTTCAAGTTTAATGACATCATAACCAAAATGCTCACACATGCGACGAATCTGCCTGTTCAATCCTTGTACCAGAACGATCCGAAACACCGTGGCCGCTTCCTGTACGATCTTACATTTTTTTGTTGTTACGCCCAGCATTGGAACACCGTTCGCCATTCCTTGAATTACTGCATCTGTGAGCGGTTTATTCACCGTAACCACATATTCCTTTTCATGCTGGTTTCCGGCGCGCAATATTTTGTTGACCAGATCACCGTTGTTCGTCAGAAAAATGAGTCCCTGTGAATCCTTATCCAAACGTCCGATTGGAAAAATCCGCTGAGTATGATTTACAAACTGAACAATATTATCGCGCACTCCTTCTTCTGTGGTAGAAGTAACACCAACAGGTTTATTCAATGCGATAAATACCAGATTCTCCTTTTCCCTCGGCTCTAATTCATGTCCGTTAACACGAACACGGTCACCGGCCTTTACCTGGTCGCCTATTTTCGCTCTGCGTCCGTTGATGAATACATTTCCCTGCTCAATGAACCGATCTGCCTCACGCCTTGAACACAAGCCGCTTTCACTGATGTATTTGTTTAACCGTATACCACCGGATTGCATAGAAAACAGATTTACCATGGTGAAAATACAAATAAACCACAGCTTTTAATCAGCAACTGATTTTAGGTAATTCGCTCAAACAAAAATTTAACGATTGCGAGGATTATTTCTTCTCACGCAAGACATTTTTTATTTGTCGGATTTCTTTTTGGAGATTCAATACCACAGAAGAAAGATCGTCGCGCTCTGCACCGGGATCAGGCAATTCGTTGGAGATAAAATTCACAAACTTCCAAACCTCCAGTACATCTCTTACATCCACCTCATAAGGATCGTATAAGGGATTAGTAGAGACCAATTGCAGTGATTTATTTTCCTTGATCTTGTTGTATACAATCTTAAAAACAATACCATCGTCTTTGGTAACCAGAATATAAGGATAACCACTTTTTAAAGTATTCCAGTTCTGTACATACTCACCTGTAACAAACGATCCGGAAGGAACAGGCGGCATTGAATCTCCGGATATGGTAAATGTGCGGTACTTCTTATCACGTGACAAAAACGGTAGACTAAACGTAGGCAGGACCTTAATGAAATCAGGATCTGCATATCCTGCCATATACCCAGCCCTCGCTTTTTCGGGGACAAGCTCAATGTTTTCGTTACCATCAGCATCCAAAGTTGTAGCCAACACACGCAATTTATTCCCACCCAAATCAATATCATAACCACTTTCAATCTCCGAAAGCTGGGGATCAGATAAACTTGACAATTCAAGCTTGAGCAACTTATCAATGCTAACCTTAAAAAAATTGGAGATCCGGATCAGGGTTGCAAAATTTGGCTCGGCGGTACCGTTCTCGTAACCACTTAATGAGGATCGGGTAACTTCAAGCATGCCTGAAAGCTCCTCCTGAGAAAGATCCTTTCGCAAACGCAAAAGCTTTAGATTGGGTGCAAAAAACATAGTAAAACGGATTAATTGACAGAAATCTCATCAAACATAAACGAAAAAACTGACAAAGCCAAATTACTGTGTGTTTTTCTCCGGCAAAGCATCAACCGAAGCAGCAAAACGATGATCCATTTCTGTAATAGAACCAGAATGATCATGGGTACACAAAAGGACTTTCACCTTCAGGTAATCCCAATAAATGGAAGGATGGTGGCTCTGTTGCTCAGCCAAAAAGGCCAATTGTAAAATGAATGCAGTAGCTGCAGGATAAGTCGAAAAAGAATACTCTTTTACCAACCTACCCTCTTCTTCTATCCACGAACTCATTGACGAATCAACTGTCCACTTGCGGTATTCCCTTTTTCGGAAGTAAGTCGATAGAAATAAACCCCGGAAGCAAGCCCGGAACCATCCAGCATCAAACGATCACCCAAAAATGAAGTTGAGAGAATGGTCTGACCAATATTATTCACCAGTGTTAAGGAATAATGTGCTTTCGCATTGGCGCGGATCTCAAACTGATCGTTGAATGGATTGGGCACAACACTAACAATCGTTTCTTCATAAAATGCCCCCTCTTCAACTCCAATTCCGCAGGGCGTTGCGCAAAAAGTGACATTCATGGCGATCGTTCCTGAATTGAAATCGATAGCGCCACCAGTCAGATCACAAATATCAACACCACTTATCGTTCCTGAATTGGTTGTGATTTGTGCAACACAAAAACGACCTGTTCCTGTAATGCTTTTGGAATTGGTAAGGTCTGCACCAATCGAAATCACCCCATCATTATTAAATACAGCAGGACCGCCCAAAGTATCTCCAATAATCAAACTGTTTCCGATAGTCAGGTTATGATTAATATCAACGTTTTCTGCATTCCAGAAATCACCACTGATTGTCATTGGCGCATTTGTAACTACTGAACCATTGGTATACAAATTTGCGATCGCAAAGCTACCGGCATTGTGGTTAAGAGTTCCTAGGTTCCAAACATCTGTCCCTGAAAATGAACCCGTATTGGTAAAAGTTCCGGCTGCTGCAGTTGAAGGAGCGGAAAGATTTCCTGAATTATTTAATGTAGCATTTGTGTTGATGTAAAGAGAATCCGCAATTGAAAATGTACCCGAATTTGAAGTTACAGCCAGCAAATCAGATGCGAATGCATTCCCTACATTAATAGCCCCACTATTCGTGAAGGTACCACCACCATGGTAGAGATTTCCAATTGTTACGGTTCCGTTATTGGTAAACGCACCTCCGGCAACAGCCAGATTTCGGGTTGGTAAATCACCTGTAATGGAAGCGCCGGAATTCACCGTCAGCGATCCGGAAGTGTATCCGAAATCGGTGTTAAGTGTAAGGTTATGCGCAATCACAATTACATCACCAGGTTGAGGGATACAGGTACAATTCCAGATAAGCGGATTTGTTGCCAGGCCATTGGCGATTGTTTGACGGGTTTGTGATTGAGCGGTAAACCCGGCAATCAGCAAAAAGCAAAACAGTAAAAAAGTTCTCATAGTTCAATGCTAATAGGTCATGCAATTTAAAATGAAATTAACAACCAAACAATACACGCATAGTAATAGCGAAGAAAAAATGATAGGATCGATAAAATAATTGACAAAAAACAATACAGAAACAAAAAAAACAAAAGCTAACAAAATGTTCAAAAACCCACAAATCATTAGGAACCAAAATTTTACAGAAATATGTTTATCCAAAATCTAAAAAA
Organism: Flavobacteriales bacterium UBA2798; assembly: GCA_002351955.1. Lineage (GTDB taxonomy): Bacteria > Bacteroidota > Bacteroidia > Flavobacteriales_D > UBA2798 > UBA2798. Next base: position 33,317 of record DEHO01000014.1, on the reverse strand, counting down.
AATCATAACTTGGGAAAACCTTAAAAATCTTCATAGAAGATTCTATTTGGCATGGCTATTCCAAACACAAATACCAAAGAATCCATTCTTCAAAACAGGAAGTTTTACAACTTTCTTTCAATCGTAGTTATTGGTATATGCGTGCTTGTATTACTTGGCTGGGCAGCAGATATTGCAGTACTCAAACACATCCTTCCTTGGGCAATAGCGATGAATCCAACAACAGCTGTTTGTTTCATCATGGCAGCCTTTAGCCTTTTTCTCTTTACAAGTGAAAGACAAAAGGAATCCTATTCCAGAATATCACTTTTCTTATCAATAACGATATTATGTATCGGTTCAATTAAGCTGATAAGTGTCTTTCTGAATACGGATACTGGGATTGATTCCATCCTGTTCAATAACAAGCTGGCGTCTGAAATTACTGCAGGCATGCCTAACAGGATGTCTCCCAATACAGCTGTTGGATTTGTTTCTATTGGAACAGCTACAATCTTAATGATATTGACAAGAAATAGCACGAATGCAATCTTTCAATACTTTGCACTTTTCGCTTGGCTTCTTGGACTCCAATCCATTTTGGGTTACATATACAACGTTAAGGCCTTTTATAAATTTGAAGCGTTTCTTCCCATTGCGCTTCATACAGGTGTATGTTTTTTTATTCTTGCAAACATAATCCTGCTTTCAAACACCGGCAAAGGATTTATGCGCCACTTTTTCAATCCCACATCAGGCGCAATAACCGTTAGAAAATTATTGATGTATGCCATTCTAGTTCCGATTCTTCTGGGACTTCTCAGAATTCTCGCAGACAATCACGGCTTCATCAAAGGAGATCTTGGCATTGCAATAATGATTCTCTTTAATATTCTGACACTGCTGGTTTTAATTTGGTTCACAGCCAGAGAGCTAAACAAAAGAGATATTTCCAGAAGGCAAACTGAAGAATCGTTAAAATTCTCGTTAAAGGAAGTTTCAGATCTTAAGTTTGCGTTGGATGAAACTGCCATCATTACCTATATTGACACAAACGCAATCATAACAAAAGTGAATGAGAAGTTTTGCAAGATTTCCCAATATACTTCTGATGAATTAACCGGGAGAAATTTCAGAATCATTAACAATGAAAACAACCAGGAATCCGTGTTACTGGAGTTATGGTCTACGATTTCAAGTGGAATAACATGGAGAGGAGAAATCAAACACAAGTCAAAAAACGGTGATATTTACTGGATAGATACAACTGTTGTCCCGTTTCTGGATGAGAACAATAAACCCTTTAAATACATTTCAATTGGAAATGATATTTCTGAAAGAAAAAGGACCGAGGAACGAATTGCGATCCTTAACGCTGAACTCCAGAAACAAATGGAAGCTTCATTGCAAACCTTTGAATCGGTACTTAAAAAAACTCAAAAAATTGCAAACCTGGGAACCTGGGAATTTGACTTTGCTACAAATAAAATTGCATGGTCAGAAGAAGCATACAGAATATACGGAATTGATAATCATAGCAAATCAATCACTCCCGATGAATATTTAAACCTGGTGCACGAAGATGACAGAAATGAGGTAATGATTAAAATCAACACAGCATTACAATCAAAATCTGAGATCTCATTTTTCAATAGAATTATTCGGCAAAATGATGGTTATGAGAGATACATCTATAGCGAAACACTTGCAAATTTTGATAGAGATGGCAATCCCATCAAGTTGTTTGGTATTGCCCACGATGTAACTGAAGTAATAAGTGTACAAAAAGACCTATCAAAAAGCAAGGAAAGACACAAAGAACTTCTTAACAACATGAATGATGGTTTTGTTGTAAATGATTCTGAAGGCAAAATCATTTATGCTAACCAACAATTTTTAAAAATGTTTGACATCATAAAAATTGACTTGGATAAATTCAACTGGGAAATGGTCGTTGCGCCTGAATTCATTCAACAATTTAAAGTCAGGTTCATTCGTGATAAACACGATAGTCCTGAAGCTGGAATGTTTGAATTCCGTTGTATACGAAAAGGCGGCGAATCTATATGGATTGAAGCACGTGTCAATTCTGTTCTTGAAAACGGACACGTTTCGGGAACACAAGCAGTATTGAGCGATATTACTGAAAAGAAAAAACAAGAGGAAGAACTTCAAAAAACTGCAATTGAACTTACAAACAGGGTTAATGAATTAATGCAGTTTAATTATATTGTATCCCATAATTTAAGAGTTCCGATTGCCAACATTCTTGGGCTATCCAGCCTGATTGAACATCCAAACATCGACATTGCAGAAAAACAAAAGGCTATTCATCATATCCGGGAAGCCACTTTAAAAATGGATGAATTGGTCCGAGACCTTAACATGGTTCTGGCTACCCGTTCGAACATAAACTCAAAAAAACAGGAAATATGTCTTTCCGGCATTGTGCGCAATATCCAGGAAACACTTGAAAAACAAATCTCTGAAACCAATGCGATCATAAATCAGGAAATCTCCAATGAAGCGGACAAATTTTATTCCGTAAAAAGTTATATCGAAAGTATTTTTTACAACATCATAAGCAATGCTATAAAATACCGTTCGGGCAAACAGCCCAGAATTAATGTTAATGCGAAACTGGAAGGAAAAATTGTCCATATTTCAATTTCAGATAATGGAAGAGGTATTGATTTGAAAAAGCATGGAGATTCCCTTTTTGGTCTGTATAAACGATTTCATTTTGACACAGAAGGAAAGGGCTTAGGATTGTTTATGACAAGAATTCAGGTCGAAGCGCTCGGAGGCACTATTGATGTTCACAGTATTCTAAATGAAGGAACAACATTTATTATAAACTTACCAATCTAAACAGAGATGAAAAGAATTATAGTAATAGACGACGACGCTATCAATAACTACTTATGTGAAATGACCATAAAAGTGGTTAATAAAAATGTAAAAACAGAGTGTTTTACAAATCCTCAGTTGGCTGCAAGTATGGTTATAAATGAAAATCATGATAATGAAACCGTAATTCTACTCGACATCAACATGCCTGTAATGGATGGTTGGCAATTTCTAAAAGAGATGGCCAATAACAATGTTGATTATCCGGTTTATATTCTCACCTCGTCGATAAATCCTACTGACAAATCGAATGCTGATAAATTTAAAAATGTAAAAAACTTTTTCTCTAAACCACTGAATTTTGAAAATATAAATGAGGTTTTAAGTAAACGTTAGCATTTTTTGAATCAATGAAAAAAATCCAAAAGGCGGAAGGTAATCCCGCCTAGAGTCAATTCAAAATTGGCTGCAAAAAGTAAACTCCTGAATCAATCACAAAGCACCTTTCTGATATAATTCTCCCGATTCCCTCCCAATTTCTCAGCCACCATTAGATCAGCACAACCTTCCACTGAACGGTTCATTAAATGAAAGGTAATACCCCTGTTGTAATAGCCCCGATGATCAAAACTATTTGCACTTATAAACGTAGTAAACACGCGTACCGCTTCATCATACCGTTTCAGTTCACTTAAGGCAATGCCCTTATCAAGTACTGCTTCCCACATTTGTTTGTCAATTGCAATTGCTCTATCGAGTTCTTTTATGGCGTCGGTGTATTTTTTTTGTTCAATCAATGCCATACCCAGCAGATGGAAAGCTTCAACTGATTTTGGACTTAAAGCAATTAAAGCCCGCAAGTCGGTCTCCGCCTCACGAAACATGCGCAACGAGAAATACAGATTTACCCGCTCAAATAACAATTCTGTCTTATCAGGATTAGATCTGATCTTTTCTGTAATGGCGAGAATTGCCTGATGATCTTCCAATTTTTTCTTCTCTATCATTTTCTCCGGCGTCATCAATTCCATTTCACGCAATAAATGACCGGCCCCTGCAAACTTGTCGATGACGAACAACAAATAGCGAATATCCATTGCAATATTTCTGCAGCGCTCAGGATCAAACATTACATCGCTCATTGTGCTCTCCCAACTTCTGTCGAAATTGATTCCGATTAAATAACCATTTGCATCTAAAACCGGAGATCCGGAATTTCCTCCTGTTGTGTGATTGGAGGCAGTAAATGCAAGCGGCATTTCATTTCTGAATCCATACGGACCATAATCTTTGCTTTTCCACAGCTCGATCATTTTTGGAGCTACATCAAACTCCTCATCACCTGCTTTGTATTTCTCCATCATTCCTTCAACAGTAGTGTAGTAATCGTAAATGATACCATCGCGGGGTTTAGAACCTTCAACTTTCCCGTAGGTCAAACGCAACGTACTATTGGCATCATACCAGTATTTTTTATCAGGGAAAAACTTCATCAGCCCTGCAACATAATCGGTCATCATTACTTCCTGCTGTATTGCTCCACTTCTGTAGGTAGCTTCAACCTTCTTTCTGTAGGCATCATAAACCATCTTCATTACTACCCAACCCGGATCACCCGAAAGTTTTTTGGCAGAGGAGGAGGAAAATCCTTTCAGAAACTTTTCAAGTCGACCTTGATCGGTAAATACACTTTTTGAAAATATCTCATTGGCCAAAAGATTCCAATCTCCTTTGTATTTTTTCTTCATTGCTGGAATTCCATCGGGCTGCAGTGCTTCTGGGGTACCATCCAAATACATAGGAAAAAGGGCAACAAATAATTTCTTGTCGGTTGCTGCATTGTAATTTTTAAAATATCCCGGAACAGCAGCTGAAATTCTATCCAGCAGGCTCTTACCTTCGTTACCGACCGATTTAACGGAATAGGCTTCCACCAATTTCTCAAAGCCTTGTGCATAGCGGAGAAATTCCGGGCCGGAATAAACCAGTTCTGAAAAATAATCATACGCTGTACCAAAGGGTTGCCATGCGATGTAAAGATCAACAAATCGATCCGGTAACTGACCAAATCGTCCCAGATCATTGCGGTCTCTTTTTGCGCGATCGATGAATTCCCTCTCCAATTCTTTTTTCTTGTCGATTGCATTCAATCTGATCAATCCGTTATTTTCCCCTATCCATTTTTTATAATAGTTGCTAATCCTCGCCTGTTTGGCAGAATACTGAATACGGATCAAATCAGAAGACCGCATTTCAGCATCGATGATATTGAGTGCCGTTTCGCGCATTTTTATTCGGGCAGGATTTCTATACTTCACCAAAAACTCCACAGCAGCTGCAGGCAGAAATTGCTGGGTAGTACCGGGAAAACCAAATACCATTGTGAAATCGTTTTCCTTAACTCCCATCATCGATACCGGCAAAGAATATTTAGGACGATAAGGCACATTGTCGGGAGAGTAATCTGCAGGACGATTATCCTTGCCTGCATAAATCCGAAACAAGGTAAAATCGCCCGTATGTCGAGGCCAAACCCAGTTATCAGTATCTCCACCAAACTTACCAATCGACGACGGAGGTGCACCAACCAGACGTACATCACGGTAAGTTTCTGTTATGATCATAAAGAAACTGTTGCCATAATTGAAAGGACGAACAGCAATTTCATAACCGTCTTTCGCATTCGCCTGACGAACACGTTCAATATTTGCTTTAATCATTTCATTGTTCACACGACCATTCTCATCAATACATCCACGCATCACCTGGTCGCTTACATCCACCATATCAACAACAAAGGAAACTGTGAGTCCGGGCTTTGGCAACTCCTGCGTTCTGTTCATTGCCCAAAAACCATTCTTCAAGTAATCGTTCTCCAGCGAACTATGCGCCTGAATCTGCGAATACCCGCAATGGTGATTGGTCAGGATCAAACCTTCATACGACAAAACTTCAGCAGTACATCCACCTCCAAAATGGACAATTGCATCTTTTATGCTGCTTTCTTTTGTCGACCAAATTTTTTCGACAGGGATTTTCAATCCGGCAGCTTTAAGTTCATTGGCATTCAGTTTTTTCAGCAGCGACGGGATCCACATCCCCTCCTCTGCATATGAAAATTGACTCGCTATCAATGCCAAAAGGAGGAATAATTGCTTTTTCATGAAAATGATTTATGGGCCTAATTTCTCCTTTTTAGAGGCAAGTACCAAACCAAAAGGCCAGTATTCGTATTTTTGCCTAATGCAGAGGAATGTAAACAGCTGTTGGATTTTACTATTTAGGTTATGCATTGTGCTTATCCCTGCAACCGTATTCGCCGGCAACGACACTACATTGGTTTTAAAAAAAACCATTCGGGGAGGATTAACACCCAAGTCAATTGTTCACAATGGCAATGGATTATTCTTCGCGCAAAACATGATGTATAGCCATACAATTAGTGTTTTCGATGAAAATTACCGGCTTGTAAAAACAATAAGCGACAGAATTCAACCCGACCGGTTTGGAATAAAAGACAGAGAAGGCAGTTTTCGTGGTGCACCTGTGGAATGTGCCTTTACGCCTGATGGGAAATATGCTTATGTCAGCAATTATTGCATGCAGGGAGATGGTTTCGAGCATCCGGGATGCGATACTTGCTATGGAAAGGAATACGATATTTCATATATCTACAAGATTAATACCGAGAGTCTCGAAATTGAAAACATTATTCCTGCAGGAAGTGTTCCAAAATACCTGGCTATTAGTCCCGACGGGAAAAAAATGCTTGTCAGCAATTGGAGCAGCGGAGATGTAACCCTATTCGACCTCTCAACAGAAAAAGAGTTAAAGCGATTTCATGTTGGGCGTTTTCCCAGAGGGATTGCAATTGATTCGAAGAGCAGATATGCTTATGTCACTGTTATGGGAGGCACTTCCATTCAACGTATCGATCTTGAAGAACTGAGTTCCTCAAAATTTATGGAAGTGGGAAAAGGTCCTCGCCATTTATGCATCGATAGCCGCGATTCATTGCTTTATGTATCGGTGAACAACGAAGGCAACATTGCGAGAATCAATCTGCATACAGGAAACATGCAGAAACTTTTTGTAGGTTCAGCTCCACGTTCAATGGTATTAGGCAAGGGAGATCGGTTTTTATATGTGGTTAATTATTCAGCATCTACTTTTTCCAAGATCGATTTGGAACAATTTTCAGTAGCAGAAAAAGCTGCAACAGGTAAAAACCCGATCGGCATTACCTTCAATGAACGTACCAACGAAATTTGGGTAGCTTGTTATTCAGGAAGTGTAATGGTTTATAAAGACCTTGCATTACCGAAAGGCAATCTTCCTCTTGCCGGCTATTTTGGGATGCAACCTGTTTTCGACGATTTGTATGAAGGCTGGAATTTACTCTTTAGCAAGAAGGAAATTGCATCACATCCCATACAAGGATCATCGGGAAAAACACCTGCAAGCTCCAAGGCNNAGGAAATGGTGTTAATCAGAATGAGCACTTCACCGAAAAATCAATTGCCAACACACTTCCAAATGAAAAACCTGCCGTTGCAACAACAACAGAAACCGGTACCTTTTACGTAGTAACAGGCTCTTTTAAAAACTCGGAAAATGCAGGAAGAAAAACCAAGGAATTGATTCAATCAGGATTTAAAGGCAAAATGGTTGATTCCGGAAAAGGATTGCAATATGCTGCAATCGGTGGTTTTGAAAGTAAAGACAAGGCTCAAACTGAACTTGACCGTTATAAATCGCAAACAGGTTTGGATGCCTGGGTTTGGGAAAAAAAATGATCAGGGCAGTTTACCGGTAAGCACTGTTGCAAGCATGGTAAGCATGTTAACTCCCAACAAAATAAACAACAATACAAAATTCATTGGGAAACCATGGATCGTCATGATCAACACGGTATAAGCACCCAGCGTAACCACCAGATTAAGCAGCTTGAGCACATCATTGGATCGTTTCAGCTCGTTGATTTCAGAAAGCTGAGCAGCAAACAATCCGGTTACAAGGATTGTATTGAACCAATGCCAGTAAGCATCAGGACGAACAGATTCATAGATAACGAATATCAGCACGATACCGGTAAGCAATACCAGCCAGCCGATTAAGCGGAAAAGTTTTTCAAATGGCGTTTTGTAATCGTCGGTGCAATTGAGAAAAATAAACAGCACTACCAATACATCAAAAAGAGCGACAAAAAATTTGAGCCAGGAAAAGCTGAGATGACCTGTGAAAAATAACAGCGCCATTATCAAAATCCCTGTAATGGACGCATACTCAAGCAAGCGGAAAAATTTACGGATCGACTGCATGGGGTAAAACTACAAAGTTTTTCAACATCCAACCACTTTATCAACAATCACCCAACTTTTTCCTGTATTACTCCGTAATTAGCACTAATGAAATTAACTGCTGCTTGCATAGCCATATTTTGGTCCTCCTTGTTATTCGCACAAATGGAGGTCAAACTCAACGCATCTGACGGTGCCGCTGCCGATGAATTCGGTAGTTCGGTAGCTGTCTATGACAGTCTACTTATATCCGGATCACCCAGAAATAATGCCTCTGTAACAGACTGTGGCTCCGCCTATATTTTTCGCCATAACGGAACATCCTGGATCGAAGAGCAAATGCTTACCGCACTGGATGCCGCCATTGGCGATCGATTTGGATACTCGGTTGATATTAAGGGGAATGTCGCCATTGTCGGAGCGCCGTTTGATGATGATCTTGGAACCAACTCAGGCTCTGCCTACATATTTCGTTTCAATGGTTTTGCATGGATTCAGGAATACAAATTGATAGCGCTTGACGGGAATGCAGGTGATGAATACGGATATAGTGTTAGCATTAACGATACTGTGGCTGTTGTTGGCGCATATCGTTCGAACAATGGCAATCCGGGTAACGGAGCTGTTTATGTTTACCGCTATAATGGGATCAGCTGGAATCAAATGCAGAAATTAACAGCTCCAGCTGCGCAGATTGATGATTTCTTTGGGTATAGTGTCGACCTCCACAAAGACAGAATTATTGCAGGATGTTATCAGGATGATGATATGGGAGTAAACTCCGGTTCAGCTTTTGTATTTCATTACAATGGCACGACCTGGGTACAGGAACAAAAGCTACTTCCCGCCAACGGTACTGCAGGCGATCATTTTGGATTTTCGGTTAGCATTAACGACACACTGGCACTTATTGGAGCATACGCAAAAAACACTGCTGCAACGGCCTCGGGAGCAGCCTATGTATTTACCAGAACAGGAAGCACATGGACCCAACAACAGCAATTAACCGCATCCGATGGGCTGACTGATGATTGGTTTGGTTTTTCAGTTTCGATTTCAGGCAGGACACTTACTTGCGGTGCATTTCATAATGATGATTTAGGGATCGAAAGCGGATCTGCTTATTTATTCAGATACACGGGAAGCACCTGGATACCTGAAATGNNGATGGTGCAGCGCAAGACAATTTTGGATATTGTGTTTCTGTTTCGGGGAATACAATAGCAATTGGTTCACCACTTAATGACGACAATGGTTCTGCAAGCGGATCAGTTTACACCTATGATCTTTGCAAGCATATTCCTATTCAGGAGCTGTGTATGGTTTCAGTCGACAATAATTTCAACGACATTTTATTGCTTTGGGAAAAACCAACGACCACTCTTACCTCAACGTATAACATTTATCGCAACAGTGGTTCCGGACCGCAACTCATCTACAACCAGCCTTATAATCTCTTCAGTGAGCATTTAGACAATACGGTTAATGTAGATGCACAATCATATTCCTACCACCTAACAACAACCAATCATTGCGGTGTTGAAAGTGCGGCAGGTACAGTTCACTCTACAATGCACTTAACCACCACTCCCGGAACGCCGGGTCAGGTTACCTTAAACTGGACCCCACAAACAGGATTTGTATTTCCGTTTTACCGAATATGGCGCGACACTGCAGTGACCACCAATTACGTTTTGATTTTTGCTACGCTTAATACACAATTCGCCTATACAGATAACGCACTTGTAGTGGGTTCTCCTGCCAATTATTATATGGAAGTACAGCGAACTGCAGGTTCTTGCAATTCCGGCAATACGAGCCGATCTGCAGCTTATTCCAATGCATCGGATCCCTTTTCAGTTTCAGTAAACGAAATCGGTACAACTCCATTGGAACTTTACCCCAATCCGGCAAATGAATACATTCAATTCCAGATCCCCGATTACAACGGAGAAGCACTGACAGTTGACCTTTTTGACAATGGAGGAAGACTGGTTTATTCCACCCGGCTTATAGATAAGTCAGGATCGATTTATGTCGGTGATTTCCCTGCAGGATTTTATTTTTTACAGCTCAGGAATAAAGGCACCTCTCAGTTTGCCCGATTGATGATTGTTCGTTGATTATTGTTTGATAATCCGCTGAACACTTATTCCCGATTCTGTTTCAAAAAGAATCAGATAAGTACCTGCAACCAGACCCGATACATCCACCTGAAAACGATTACCGGTACTGAACGGTAATTGGATCATCACCCTTCCGGCAAGGTCACAAACACGAATTGCAGCAGAAATAACATCGTTTGCTTTAATGGTAAGATTATCGCTTACAGGATTGGGGAAAACGACTAATCCTATTGCTTCGAGCTCGTCAACACTAACATCCAGAATTGTAATTGTATCTGAATTTATACTTGTACATCNNGTACATCCGTTTGCGTTGGTATACGTTACCCAATATTGTCCGTTGTTGAGCACGTTAATGGTTTGAGTGGTACCTCCTGCAACAGGAACACCATTCAGATACCATTGCACTCCGGAAGTCTGGTTGGTTACCAGCGTATAATTTGCACTCACAAAAGTAATTGTAGGAGTAGCAGGAAGTGGGTTTAAGCTAACCTGAACAGAATCATAATTGCTGCATCCGTTTGCATCTGTACCGGTAACATAATACCATTGACTTGTATTAGGTGTTGCAATGGGGTTGGCTATCGTGATATTGCTAAGGGTGGGGTTAGCGTTCCACAAATAGGTTTGCGCCCCGGTAGCCTGCAGCTGTACAGAAGATCCTGCACAAACAGGAGGAACAGTTCCGGCATCAACAGTGGGCAAACTATTTACTGTAACCGTTACAGAGGTCGAGTTATTACACATCATTGCATCTGTTACTGTTACTGTATAAGTACCTGCAGTCATTACAGTAATTTCAGGATTCATTGATCCGGTATTCCATGAATAGGAAGTAAAACCTGAAGCAGAGAGTTTAACCGAATCTCCCACACAAAAAGATGTTGGACCATCAGGAGTAATTACCGGCCCGGGAAGGGGATTTACTACAACCTGAATCGTATCCAGATCTGTACATCCGTTTCCGTCTGTTGAACTTACGATATACGTTGTGGTAGATGATGGATTTGCTACCGGATTAGGAATAGTTGTTGAACTCAATCCTGTTGATGGGGTCCAGTTCCAGGTAGAACCTCCTGTTGCATTAAGCTGAACATTTCCTCCGATACAAATTTGTTGGTCTGATCCGGCATTGGTAAATAACTGGCAATACTTGATTGTTGAATAATCACTACCGGTTCCCGATCCGCGGGAATCTCCACTTACATATACATTTCCTGATGCATCCACATTGATCACCTTTGCCTGATCGCTGTTATTGGCTGTTCCGTTAAATCGCGTTGTCCAGATGCGCGCTCCTGTTGTTGGATTATACTTTATTGTAAAATAATCGTTGTTAGAAGAAGGTAAATAGCTGTAACCTGTTGCATATACATTTCCTGAATTATCAATGGCAATATCTGAGGCCTGATCATAATTCCCGCCTAATCCGTTATAAGAATCACTCCAGATTTGGTTGAGATTTGCATCATATTTGATTACAAGAAAATCTTCAGCGGTTCCTGAATTTTTTGCGCGACCAACAACATATACATTTCCGCTTGCATCAATTTGCATTGCGTTGGAAATATCAGCACCATTGGCTGTTCCGTTAAAAATTACTGTATGTGTTATCGTTCCTGCAGAATTAATTCGAATGGTATGAATATCATCATCACTCACCGCTCCATTGTAGGAATATCCGGTTACATACACATTTCCGGAAGCATCCAATTTCATATCGGTAGGATAATCGTACGAATTAAGCGTATGGTTGTACTGTACTGTCCAGACCTGCGCACCTGTTACAGCGTTGTATTTTAAAACGCGGTAATTCAGATCTTGACCGGTATTAAATGCATTTCCTGCCACATAAACATCACCTGCAGCATCTAGTGCAATTATTTTTCCCTGATCAAGATTGCTTCCGGATGAAGAAAAATTTGCCGCCCACTGCTGGGTTCCTGCTGAATTGTACTTAACAGTTCTGATGTTGGTATTATTCGATGCTATTTGTCCAGATCCGGTTACATACACGTTTCCGGTTGCATCTACAACAATATCCGAAGCATCATCAAACAATGAGGCACCAGCATCGTAATACTGCTGCCATTGCTGAGCTCCTGNNTGGTGTAATCGTAATTCGAACCTCCTCTGAAAGAATATCCTGTTACATAAACATTGCCCGAAGCATCCACGAAAAGTGCGCGGGCTTCATCTAAACCGTTTCCGGAGCCATTAAAATTATTAATCCACAATTGTGCTCCGCTATTATTGTATTTGATCGTCACGATATTATATCCGTTCGCAACGGAATAAGAGGATCCTGTCACATAAACGTTTCCTGCAGGATCAACAAACATATCTGCAACGATCTGAGGTGTATTTGTAGCAATATCATTAAATCGGGATTCCCACTGGACATTGATCTGCGCAACAATTGGAGAGGCAGCAATTACAAATGAAAATAAAGCGAAAAAACGTCTCATCAGCGAAATGGCATTAGTGTATAACGAGCTAATTTAAATCAAAAGTTCCATAACCCGAAATCAGAACGCTTTTTCACGTTTAGCTATCCAATTTCTTGTCTCTAATGGTTTTAGTTTTCTATATTTACTCCTTAAACAAATTCCCTTATCCATGAACGGAACTTTACGCCGTTATTTTTTCGCTATAGTTTTTTCATTTGCTGCAATTATTCCAGCCGGTGCAACGCATATTGTTGGTGGTTCTCTTACCTATGAGCATCTCGGTGGTAGTACTTACCGCATTTTGCTCAAGCTATATCGCGATTGTTCTCCTGCATCTGCACCGCAAATCGCATTGCAAAACTCGCAGGTCATTGAGATCTACAACGCAAATGGAACATTTAATTCTTCTGTTACTTTACCAAGAATCTCATTGTCATTTGTCCCACTTAACCTCGACACCTGCGTGGCCGATCCGGGTATTTGTGTTCAGGAAGGACTTTATGCAGGTATTGTAAACAACCTTCCGCCAGTTACCGGAGGATATCACATGTATTTTGAAACTTGTTGCCGAAATTCTTCCATTGTAAACCTTGTAAATCCTCTCAATGCAGGAGAAGGTTTTTATTGCAGAATTTCTGACAATACTCTTCTACTTACCAACAGCTCTCCGCAATGGGTCAACTTCCCTCCCGTTTTCGTTTGTCAGGGACAACCCATCAATTTCAACCACGGAGCTACCGATCCTGATGGTGATTCATTGGTCTATTCATTCTACCGCCCACTTTCCGATATCGATTACCTTGTTGCCAATGATCTCACCTTTACTGCTGGTGTTCCCAACTTCGCTTTTGTGAACTATCAGGCCGGATTCGGTTTCAATAATCCTCTCGGCGGAGCAAATTTAACCATCAGTAATGGCGGACTGGTCGACGGGATTCCTGCGAATATTGGTCAGTATGTTGTTGGTGTACGTTGCGATGAATACCGTGATGGAATTTTGATCGGAAGTATATACCGCGATTTCCAGTTCAACGTAGTAGTTTGCCCTCCGCCTGCACTTGCGGGAATTGGTCCGGTCGACGGCTGTGCGGGCTCTGCCATTCAGTTTAGCAATACATCATCAGTAACTGCTAACGGATTTCAATGGAATTTTGGAGATGGCTCACCGGTTTCAACGGCAACAAATCCTTCGCATACCTATCCCGGTATCGGAACCTTTACTGTTCAATTGATCGCACAGGTGGGTACGCCTTGTGCTGATACTGCCTACAGAACTTTTCCGATTTCTTTTTCAGACGCATCCTTCAACCGACCGGATTCCGTTTGTATCAACACCCCCGTCAACTTCATCAATACTTCCACTGCTGCCCCAAATAACACTGTCAATTCGTGGCTGTGGAATTTTGGAGATGGCTCTCCTACTTCATCATTACCCAATCCCAACCATACCTTCCCTGGTGGAGGAACATACAACGTTCAATTGATCGTGAATTCTACACAAGGATGTCGCGATACCATTGTTCGTCCGATTTTTGTTCAGGGATTACCCCTTGCCATTGCTGGTCCTGATACTTCCGCTTGCAATAACAACCCTCTTGTTGGATTAAGCGGATCGATTGCAAATGCAGCTGGCGGAATCTGGCTCAATGGCTCAGGTACTTTCATTCCGAACAACAGCACATTGGTTACCGATTATATCCCCAGTGCAGCAGAAGTTGCGGCAGGACAATTATCACTCGTACTTGCAACAGTAGGTAATGGATTATGCCCGCAGGATGTCGATTCACTCCACATCGTTTTCATTGATGGTCCACTGGTAAATGCCGGTCCCGACATCCAGGCTTGTAAAGACACTGCGTATGTACCCCTCAACGGTTCAGTTCAATTTGCAGGAGGTGGAATTTGGTCTAGCAGCGGAACAGGNNCCCGCCAATGATCAGTTAAACGCAACCTACATTCCCAGCACCGCCGATACACTGGCAGGATCTGTTTGGCTGTACTTAACTGCTACCAACGTAGGAAATTGTATCACCACAACGGATAGTCTAAATCTGAGTTTTTACAATCCTCCGGTAGCAACCATTCTCAATAACAATGTTGCCTGCAGCGGAGATCCGATTCCACTTCAGGTAAATTCGACTACAGGACAAGGTGTTTGGACAACTCTTGGCAGCGGATTATTTCAACCCGACAGTTCTATTATTTCATGGTACCAGCCAGGAGCAAACGATATTGCAACAGGAACGGTAACATTGATTTTCACCTCTACCAACAATGGCGGTTGCAAACCCGCGCGCGACACGATCAATGTATCCATAATTCCATCACCCGTTCCTGTTTTCACCTTTACTGAACCATGTTTTGGTATAGCCAGTACATTCGACGATGCCTCAACTGCAGTTGGAGGAGTAACAGCTTGGTCCTGGAACTTTGGAGATGGTAGTCCACTATCAACAACACAAGATCCAACACATCTTTTCAATACTTCCGGAACGTTTAATGTAACACTGATTGTAACCTCAGGTAACGGATGCCGGGATACGCTTACACAAACAGTCAATGTGCACCACTTACCACAGCCTGCATTTCTAACCTCCTACCCTTGTTTGAATGGAGGAACCTCATTTCAGGATTTATCTTCAGTAATGAATTCAACCCTCACAACATGGTCATGGACATTTGGCGATGGTGGTGTATCTGCAAACCAGAATCCTACGCACCAATATCCTGCTTCAGGCAGTTATTCCGTTACGCTAACCGTAACCTCAGCATTGGGATGTAGTAGTTCCGTAACACAAAACACTAACGTTCTTCCAGGACCAAACGCAGCATTTTCAGTAAGTGACAATTCCGTAAACCAATTTGAAACGGTAGTATTCACTGATCAATCCACACCAGCAGGACAAATCACCGGTTGGTTATGGGATTTTGGTGATAATTCACCACAGGTAAACACTCAAAACAGCAGCTACGCATACAATGGCTCCGGCACCTATATTGTAACCCTGGTTGTAACCGATAATAACGGTTGTATCGACACAGCACGCAATACAGTAATCGTTTTCCTTCCTCCTGATATTCCAAATGCGTTTACACCTAATGGTGACGGAAGTAATGATTTCCTTCAGATTTTCGGGGGACCGTTCCGCGAATTGGAACTGAATATTTACAACAATTGGGGACAGGTTATTTACACAACAACCGATGCAACAGATTGTGGAGGATATGTTTGTGTTGGATGGGATGGAAAATTCAACGGCATTGATCAACCCATGAGTGTTTATGTATACCAACTCCGGGCTGTTACTGAAGATGGTGTAGAACATATTTTAACCGGAGACGTGACACTTTTGCGTTAATCTTTTATCGAAGAAAAAATGAAGAAATTCTACCTCATACCACTTCTGCTCATTGCACTATCTGCAAGCGGGCAGGATTTTCACCTTTCGCAATACGAAGCGGCTGCATTGAATCAAAATCCTGCAATGACCGGAATGTTCAAGGGACAACTGCGAGTACATGGTCATTACCGCAACCAATGGTCTGCTATTGCAACCCGCCCATTCACAACCGGGATTATTGCAGCTGATATGCCCTTAAAAAAAGTCGCTGTTGGAATGCAGTTTGCCAACTTTAACGCAGGAGCCGGTCACTATAATGTTTTTTCTGCGCTGTTGTCGCTGGCTTACGATCTTAAAATTGACAAGAACAATCATCATCACATCAGTTTTGGGGTGCAGGGTGGAGCATTTCAAAAAAGTGTTCAGTTTGACAAGCTTTATTTTGGAACGCAATACACTCCGTTTAATGGCGGAAGTTTTGATCAGAGCATAAACCCAGGCGAAAGTTTTGCAGGAAACAGCGTTATCAAGGGCGATCTTAATGCAGGATTGCTTTATTACTATGGTAAAGAAGCTGCATTACTCAATCCTTTTGCAGGAGTCAGTTTTTTCCACATCAATCAACCAAAAGAATCATTTTTCAACGCTAACAATCCATTGCCCATGCGTTGGGTTGCACACGGAGGAGTAAAGGCAAACATTAGTGAAAAAATACAACTGTTGGGTAAGGCATTTTACATGGGAGAAAAGAACGCCCGTGAATTAACCTATGCACTCGATATACATTACTATTTAGCCGGTCCCGATGCGTATCTTTTATTTGGACCAACATTCAGAAATAAAGACGCAGCAGTAATTATGGGAGGCCTCAAAATGGGAAGCTTCATTTACAGATTAAGTTACGACATCAATACCTCGTCACTCCGGCCGGCAACTAATGGCCGAGGTGGTTTTGAAATGTCGCTGACGTATATCCGTTCAAAAACCGATAACAATCCAGTTAAAACCTGTCCACGACTCTGAGCATGAAACGATATCTTCCCTTTTTGCTGATACTCTTTTTCGCTGCTCCGGTTTTTGGTCAGAGCAAGAAAGAACTCATCCAGTTGGGTGACGCAGCATTTATGAATGGCAATTACGGATCTGCTGTTTATTTCTACAGAAAAGTTGTAGAACATATACCTGGCAAGAACGATGTTACCCAACCTTACGAAATTCAGAATAATGGTGGCCGGAACAAGAAAAACAAAAGCAGCGACAGCACAGCTGGTCCAAGCAATGATCCAAAGGAAATTTATGTAACTCACCGACTGGCAGAATCTTATCGCAGACTAAGAGATTACAACAATGCCGAATATTGGTACAGTAAAGCGGTAACCATGCCAACGCAACAGTTTCCTGATGCAAGGTATTATTACGCTCAAACATTAATGAATAATGGTAAATACCAGGAAGCAGAAGATCAGTTTGAATTGCATGTAAATGAGGCAAGCAATGAAAGCATGAAAAAGCTTTCGGAAAATAAAATTGTTAGTACCGCCTTTGCACGAAATCCGGAAAACACCAAAGCAGATACACGTACATACTGGCTGGATACGTCTTTTAACAAAGGTGAATCCTCATTTGGAATTAATTTTTTCACTGATGAATCCGTAATTTTTGCAGCAGCCAGAACAGGAAATACTACTGCAGATCCAAAAGAAGATGGCCGCTATACAACCGATCTGTACATCGCTGCCGAACTGGACAGTGGAAAGTTTGGCGTTCCCCAGCCTTTTCCTTCTCCTGTAAATTCTCCTGCCAACGAAGGCGCCTGTGTATTGTCTGTTGACCGAAGCACTTTTTATTTTACACGTTGGTCGCCCTCCAATAAAAACGATTGCGCTATTTACGTAAGCAAACGTTTCAACAGAAGATGGATGGAACCAATGAAACTCGACATCAATCTTGAAGGCTATCGAACAATGATGCCGATGTTAAATCTGGATGAAACCAAATTGTTTTTTGCATCTGATCGTCCGGGCGGACAAGGCGGATTGGACATCTGGTTTTGCCCCATCGATCCCGAAGGCAACATTGGCACACCGGAAAATCTTGGTTCGGTAATCAACACCCCTGAGGACGAATCATCTCCTTATTTTCACTTGATCACCAACACGCTTTATTTTGCTTCTGAAGGTCATCGGGGATTTGGCGGTTTAGATATATTCAAGACGGTTTATGATGAGGAGGAAAGCATCTGGAAGAATCCGATTAATCTGGGAGCACCGATCAATTCATCAAAAGACGAGCGTTATTTCATACTAAGTAATGATCAGCGAAGCGGTTATTTTGCATCCGACCGTAATCCATGTAACGATTGCGATTCGCTTGCAATGATGAATCCGCATTGTGAAAAGATTTATGGTTTTCAGAAAGAATCGATCATCATTGATATTGAAGGATACGTATACGATGCAGAAACCGAAGAACCGATTATGGGTGCTATTGTGGAGTTAAAGGACGTAAACGGAGAATGGGAGCCTATTATTCTCATTACGGATGAGAACGGGTATTACAAAACCGAACTTCGCCAGGGCATGGAAATATTCATGAAAGCCAAGAAAACAAAGTTCTTTGCAGATGCTGCGAGTGTAAATACGGTAAGCATTACTGAAACAACACATCTTCAGCAGGACTTCTACCTCCGTCGTATCCCAAGCGGTGAGATTGAAATTCCGGGAATTGAGTACGATTTCGACAGAGCCACTCTCCGACCGAAATCCAAAGAAATTCTGGATCAGCTGTACGACTTCCTTACCCTTAACAGTGATCTGGTGGTCGAGATCAAATCGCACACCGACTGCCGTGGAAACGATCTCTACAACCTCCGTTTATCCAAAGAAAGAGCACAATCCTGCGTAGATTACCTGATCTCAAAAGGTATTGCCAAAGAACGTCTAATCCCCCAGGGGTATGGGGAAACAGAACCTCTTTTCAAGTGCGATGACATTGAAAAAGAAACGGTTAAGGACAAACAGGAAGAAATGCATCAGCGAAACAGAAGAACGGCATTCAGGGTTGTAAAACAGGAGTAAGACGCAACATTCTGTCACTTTTTACCGTCTGTTTATCACCGACCAAAATCCGTCTATCAGGTGATTAACCCTTTATTCCATTCGACCGACGCCCATATTTTGAGGATTTGTGGGCATTTATCCCTAATTTTGTGCCCCGAATGAGGAAATCTCAGAAAACACACCCATTCTGTTGCTATTGAATAAATTCTACTTTGAACGATGATAAAATCGCTCTCTATTGCTATTGCGGTATTCGTATTGAGTACCCCTTGGGCTAAGGCCCAGATTGATACCGATTTTTGGTTTGCAGCTCCTGAAGTTTCTGCTTCATTGGGAGATCAACCCATAACACTAAGGTTGGTGAGTTATTCCCAGGCCGCTACTGTAACGATCAGTCAGCCGGCCAATGGAGCTTTCGTTCCTATTGTCGTCAATCTTCCGGCTAACGCACAAAATGCAGTCAATCTAACTCCCTTCTTGGCCAGTGTGGAGAGTCCTGCTGCAAACGTTGTTTCCAATAACGGAATACGGATTCAATCTACTCAACCTATTGGAGCTGCCTATGAAATTGGTGCTGCATCCAATAAGGAAATTATTTCACTGAAAGGTGCTAAAGGATTGGGAACTGAATTTTATACTCCTTTTCAGCGTTTTTGGAATTCAGGTTCTACAACTCCGGCATCGACTTCATCCTTTGAAATTGTTGCAAGTGATAATGCTACAACCGTATTAATTACTCCAAGAGCTGCAATGGTGGGAAGAGCTGCAAATGTTACTTTCAGCATCACACTAAATGCCGGACAAACATACAGCGGAAGAGAAGTTGATTTACTTGCTTCAACTTCCTTATCGGGCTCCATTATTTCTTCTAACAAACCCATTTCTGTAACCGTACACTCCGGAGCGATGAGCAGTGGTGCTTGTATGTCGACTGTTGCGGATCAGATTACTTCTACCAGTCATCTCGGAAGAAACCACATCATTCATAAAACCTACGCCACAAATGAACGCGTTTATGTAATGGCAGTACAAAACGGGACCAGCATTACAGTAACCAATAGTGGAACGACTTCTACTCTTATCAACTGGGGAGAAACATTTGAATTTCCGCTTTCCGATACGATTAATTACATTCAGTCGGATAAACCGGTTTATGTTTTTCACATCACCGGAAACGGATGCCGCCTCTCCGGTGCACAGGTGCCTAAATTGCTTTGTGCAGGAACTTATTCAACTGCATTTGCACGTCCGGTAACCGATTCTTTTGCGCTTGTACTTTATACACGTACCGGTTTCGAAAATCAATTCCAGCTTAATGGTAATGCATCGCTGATTCCTGCAAGTGCGTTCCGGACAGTTCCAGGCACCAATGGTGATTATAAAAGCGCACTCATTTGGTATAGCACCGCCAACATTCCTGCCAACACCCATCAGGTTGTTACTAATTCAGGAGATATTTTCGGATTGGGAATTCGTTATGGAAGTACAACAGCAGGTTCTGCTTATGCATTTCTTTCGGAGTTCAGTTCTTATCCATTCGTTGAAGCCGGAACCAGTACAACAGTTTGTGCAAATGTTCCACTTAACCTAAACGGTATTGTNNGGCGGAGGTTCAGTAACAGGAACCTGGAGCAGTACAGGATTCGGTTCATTTCAGAATGGGTTGACCAACCTAAGCAACACGTATATTCCTAGTCCGCTGGACACAGTAATCAGTCCGATTCGAATTATTCTATCGTCAACAGGCCCCTGTCCTGTACAGCGCGACACTTTAACTCTTATTGTTGAACCTGCTCCAATTGTAAGCGCATCTGCAGACCAAACAGTTTGCAGTAATAACGCACAAGTGCAATTAAACGGATCAGTAACAGGTGGAGCAACAACCGGAATCTGGAGCACAATTGGTACCGGATCATTCTCGCCTTCAGCAACCGCACTAAACGCCATTTACACCCCGGGAGCAGCACAAATTTCTGCAGGAACAGCAACACTTGTCCTCACTGCAACCAATATCGGAACATGTGCCTCCGTTAGCGACACAATGATCGTTAGCATTACCAATGGAGCAACTGCAGATGCCGGTCCTGCCACATTATCGGTATGTGCGAATAACCCAGTAATATCACTCAGTGGTACTATCGGTGGAAGTTCCACAACAGGACGCTGGACTACAACAGGAAACGGTGTTTTTTCACCTTCCAATCTTTCTTTGGTTACAACCTATACTCCAAGTGTTACAGAAGTAAATAGTGGAAGCGTGAAACTGTATTTGGAATCGACCAACAACGGAACATGTTTCCCTGCAATTGACAGTATAATGGTAACCTTTACTCCGCGTCCAACTGTTTCTGCCGGCACCAATTTACTTGCCTGTACCAACGACGCCGGTGTTACCTTAAACGGAAGCATTGGCGGACCCACAACTACCGGAATCTGGACAGGCGGAGCAGGTACATTTTCGCCTTCCAATACTGCGCTTAACGCAAGCTACCAACCAACAACCACGGAAATTTCAAATGGAAACATTATTCTAACGCTTACAAGTACCAACAACGGAAATTGTAATGCAGAGACAAGCACGATGAGAATTGATTTTGTTGCACCTCCATTTGCCAATTTCAATTTCAGTCCTGTGTGTTTGAATATCACCAATCAGTTTACAGATTTTTCGCTTCCCGGTTTTGGAAGCATTAATCAATGGACCTGGGATTTTGGAGACGGAAACGGAAGTACTTCTCAAAACCCAGGCAATCTTTATGCTAACGATGGCACTTACCCTGTTTCCTTAATTGTAAGCAACACTTCAGGATGTAAAGACACCATTGTACAAAACGTAACTGTACATCCTTTACCCATTGCTGATTTTACTTTTACCACTGCTTGTTCGGGTGCGATAGTAACCGCTGATTTCACAGATAACTCAACGATCAGTTCCGGATCATTGAATTATTACTTCTACGATTTCGGCGGACTTGGTTCAATACTGGCGCAAAATGCGAGTCAGCCCTTTACCGGTGCAGGGACTTTTTTCATAACACATATCGTTTCTTCTGCTAATGGTTGTCGCGACACCATCGTAAAACCACTTACCATCAATCCTCGTCCGAGTGCAGGATTCTATTATTACACACCAATTGGTTTAAACATCGGGGCACCCGTAGAATTTTATGATACTTCAAGTTTCGCAACAAGTTTCCTGTGGAGTTTTGGAGATCAGGGAGCCACCTCTACACTTGAAAATCCGACGCATGTTTATTTTGCCAATGGAGTGTACCAGGTAACACAAATTGTGTATGATAACTTAGGATGTAGTGATACCGCCCGTGTTTNNATCAATACAGTTACTACAACTATTTCTACGCTTATTCCGAACGCATTATCGCCCAATGGTGATGGAAGAAATGATACCTGGAAATTGCCTTTTCTTGAATTGCTTTATCCGGAAGCAACTGTAGAAATTTTCAACCGCTGGGGACAAAAAGTTTTCTCTTCGGTGGGTTATGAAGTTCCCTGGGATGGTACAATGAACGGGGAGCCCTTGCCACCGGGCACTTACCTGTTCATACTTGATCTTAAAGACCAATCGCAACCGGATCCTATTACCGGATCAATTTTACTCGTTCGTTAATTCCGCCGACCATGAAAAGAATTTTAGTCATACTTTGTTCATTGATCTTATGCGGAAGCCAACAACTTTCCGCTCAGCAGCAACCGATCTTTTCGAGTTATCTGCTCAACCCTTTCTTTTACAACCCTGCTGTTTCAGGAAGTGAAAATATTCACCGACTAAATGTAAACTACCGTGATCAGTGGTCGGGATTTGAAGGTGCACCAAAAACATTTTCTGCCAGCATGTACGGGTCATTAAAAGACCGTCAGAAACACGGATATGGATTGATGATTGTCTCTGATAAAATCGGACTCACCGCACGCACCGGAGTTTACGCCAACTATTCCTATGGAATTAAGCTGAACAAAAAAACAAGTTTANNAATATCACCCGGGTTTCTCCAATACAGAGTGCGTCTTTATGATGTACGCGTTTTTGACGGAGGTGATGATCTTCTAACTGGTAATATTTTATCAGAAAACGCCCTTGATATTAATGCAGGATTTCATTTACACAATGAAAAATTCTTTTTTGGAGGATCCTTCAGTCATGTTCTTGGTAAAGCAGCAAGCTTCACCACGTTCAATGATCAGTTAAGACTCCATTACAATCTTATGGGAGGATATGAATTTAAGCTCAATAAAAAATTCGATCTCCAACCCATTGTTGTTGCACGTTATACCCAAAGTGCACCTGTGCAGGCAGATCTTACATTGCGCTGGTTGTACATGAAGAACATCTGGTTATCCACTTCGTACCGCACAAGTGATGCAGTAAGTCTGGGGCTCGGATATATTGTTAAAGATCGCTTATGGATTGGATATACCTATGACTATACCCTTACCTCAATTCGTGCATACCAGGGCGGTTCGCATGAAATTGGAATCAGCTATGCGCTCACCAAAAAGAAACCTACGCTTGACGATAAAGATGAAGAGCTGAACAACAGCATCATGGATAAGTACAAGAAGAAAAAAGAATCAGAAGAGCAATAAACCACGGATATGACTCGCATCAGATATACCATTCTCGTGTTCCTGTTTATAGTTACAGGTAACATTGCAAAAGCACAGATCGATACTGTGTTTTGGTTCGCAGCACCATGGGTAACACCCGATCACCATTGGAGAGACCCCATTGCATTTCACTTCTCCACTTTTAATAATCCGACTACAATCAGGTTGCAACAACCTGTATTGGGTTACGATACCACATTTACTGTCCCGGCAAATTCATTGTTTTCAAAAACGATTCATCACATGATGAATACGATAGAAAGCAAGCCGGCAAATACTGTTTTGGATTATGGGTTTAAGATCACCTCAAGTTTTCCGATTACAGTTGTATATGATGTTATCACCCGTTCTCCAAATTTTTATAACCCGGAAACCTTCTCATTAAAAGGCCAAAACGGAATAGGAACAGAATTTGTCGCATCCTTTCAAACCCGGTGGAACAACCAAACACTGGGAGGTGATTTAAATGGAGATGGAACAGTTACACAACCCTATCAGCAAATAAATGTTGTAGCAACCGAAGACAATACCGTTTTATACATAACTCCCCGATGCGCTATTGTTGGACATCCGGCGAATGTTACTTTTTCTGTAACACTACCCTTGAAAGGTCAGGTTTATACAATTCAGAATTTGGTACAGAACACCAATGTTGTTGGTAATAATCTTGCCGGAACAATCATTGTAGCGAGTAAGCCTGTTGCAGTAACGCTAGCCGACGACTCTGTAAATCCTGCTGGTGGCGGTGGATGTTATGACCTTATGGGAGATCAAACAGTACCTGTTGATGTTATCGGGAAAGATTATATTGTTCTGCGCGGATTTTTGAATGCAGGATCGGAAGAATCATTTTTTGTTACAGCTACCGAGAACTTTACAACTGTAACAATTAACGATGGCGGTGTAACAACTGTGGTCTTAAATCAGGGCGATACTTACCGTTATCAGATTGCCCAGCCAAGGACATCTGTATCTGCCGACAAAAATGTTTATGTGTTACACATGACCGGTTATGGTTGTGAGTTAGGAAAAGCAATTTTACCACCGCTTAACTGTTCAGGATCTGATATTGTAACTTTCCCTCGCACAAATCCTCAGAATTTCTCTATTAATATTCTTTGTCCGGCAGGAGCAGAGGGAGGTTTTTTACTAAACGGAAGTGCAGCATTGGTCCCTGCAGGCTCATTCAGCGTGGTACCAGGTACAGGAGGGCAATGGCTCGCTGCACAGTTAACATTTACTACTGCTCAAATCCCCTCTGGATCTTCCAATATCCTTACCAACTCTATCGATAATTTTGGAATGGGTATTATTAACGGAGGAACTTCAACAGGTTGTTTGTATCATTACATGTCTTCGTTTATTCGTCGCGTTTTTGTAAATGCAGGTAACGACCAAACTTTATGTACCGGTTCGGCTACTGTTAATTTAGGTGGTACAGTAGAAGGCGGAGCAACAACAGGAATCTGGCAGGTTTTAAATGGATCAGGAACTTTGGCTACACCAACCAACCTAACCACAACCTACCAACCCTCTGTAAGTGATTTTGCGCAAGGCAACGTAATTTTTGTTTTATCATCCACCGGAAATTGTAATCCGGTTCATGATACCGTTCGCGTAAACTTCATTCAATCGCCAACTGTTGATGCTGGTTTAGGAAATACCTTCTGTAAAAACAACATCTCCCCCATTTCAATCAGCGGATCATTTCTATTCGCCGCAGGTGCAAGTTGGTCTGGTGGAAATGGTGGCGCATTTGGAAATTCAGGAGCAGCTTCAACAACCTATACACCTTCACCTGCTGATCTTGCGGCAAATTCACTGACACTCTATTACACCACTGCAGGAAGTTTCTTTGCTTGTCCGAATGCGATAGATTCTGTGATCATCAATTTCACCAATCCGCCTGTTGTTAGTCCCGGTCCGAACCAAACAGTTTGCGCTTCGACCTCCGCAATACCATTAACGGGATCAATTACAGGTCCTACTACTACCGGTATTTGGTCAACAACATCATCCGGTGCATTTTCACCGTCTGCAACCAATCTTACAGGTAATTACCTGGTAAATCCATCTGATACTGCAGCCGGTTCATTGTATCTGGTTCTAACTTCTACCAACAATGGAAGCTGTAATGCGGTTAGAGATAGTATTCTGATCACATTTGTTGACATTCCTCAAGTGCAGATCACATCTCAGGACACAGTATGTGCAAATACAAATTCAGTAAATTTAAGTGGAATTATCTCCCTTGGATTTACTCCGACATGGTCGACCAATGGTGCAGGTTCTATTGCAGCTCCATCTAACCTGAATACCGTTTATACTGTTAACACAGCGGATACTGCTGCAGGATTCATTCAAGTTATCCTGAGTACAAACGCAGGAATTTGCCCATCACAGCGCGACACCATGATACTTGTATTTTCGGCACCTCCGGTTGCCAACGCAGGTCCGAATCAGGCGTATTGTAACAATGAATTGGTATTACTCACAGGAATTGTAACAGGAGCTACCTCCACAGGTGTTTGGTCTTCTACAGGAACAGGGTTATTTAATCCGGGTGTGAATTTCCTAACGACCACTTACGCACCATCAGCACTTGATGTTGCCAATGGGAGTGTTAACCTGATCCTCACAACGACCAATAATGCAGGATGTAATCCCGATACCGATGTAATGACCATTACATTTAAAGATGCACCTGTTGCTGAATTCACAAACTCCAATGATTGTGTGGGGCAGAATTTACAATTCACCGATGCATCTGTAGCCACACCAAATACAATCACAAGTTGGAATTGGGATTTCGGCGATTTCACCAATTCGATTGCATCTTCTCCACTCCACCCCTACTCTGCAAGCGGAACTTACATAGTTACACTAATTGCAGGATCAAGCAACGGATGTTTCGATACCATTCAGCATCCTGTTACAGTTTATCCACTTCCTATTGCGAATTTCACTGCGACCAATCCTTGTGAAGGAACAGCGGTTCAGTTTACCGACCAATCCTTTATTTCATCAGGTGCGGTTACACAATGGCAATATAATTTTGGCGACGGATCGCCAAATGCAACTACACAAATTGCATCGCATGTTTTCCCTGGTACTCTAACTTATGTAGTTACATTACAGGTAACTTCTGCATTCGGTTGTGTGGATACGGTAATGATTCCCGTAAACATTCTTCCGCGTCCGGATGCTGCATACACCGCAACGCCAAATCCTGTTCTTGCATTTGAGCCGGTACAATTTACGGATCAAACCACCTCAGGCACTCCAATTATTGACTGGTTTTACAATTTCGGTGATTCAACAGGGATCAATCTTCAAAACCCTGTTCACGCTTATGCAAATGGTGGAGCATATACAACCTACCTGATTGCAACTGACCAAAACGGATGCCGAGATACAGCTTACCTTGAAATAACAGTATCGCTCATGCCGGCAGTACCAACAGGTTTCACACCAAATGGTGATGGAGAAAACGATGTATTCCGCGTAAGAGGTGGTCCGTTTGAAGCATTGTTATTCAGAGTATACAACAACTGGGGACAACTCATCTACGAAAGCACAGATCAGTCGGAAGGCTGGAATGGTGAATTTAAAGGAACGGATCAGCCTATGGGAGTTTACACCTGGACCGTTGAAGTTGTGATTATTGGAGGAAAGAAAATTTACTTAACAGGTGACGTCACCTTAATGCGGTAAGCATATGAAAAAAGGTATATTAATAATTGTATTTGCTTTAAGCATTCTATCAGGAAGGTCGCAGGATTTCCACCTCTCAATGTACGATGCAGCACCCTTATTTTTAAACCCGGCAATGACCGGTGTTTTTGAAGGCGATTGGAGATTGCATGCACAACAACGTACCCAGTGGCGTTCTGTAAATTTCAAACCTTACAACACCTCACTATTAAGCTTCGATGCGGGAGCAAAGAAATGGGGATTTGGCGCTCAGATCATGAACATGCGAGCAGGAATTGGAAATTACAATGCACTGCAGGCATTGGGATCTGTTGCTTATACATTGCCTATCGACCGAAACAAAAATCACAACATTTCCTTCGGGTTACAAGGAGGTATCACACAAAAATCAGTGGAATACCAATTGCTTACCTACGACAACCAATATGTAACGAGTAACGGCGGAGGATTTGACAATACCCTCAACAGCGGAGAGAATTTTGCAGGAAACCGATTGCTTCTTCCACAACTTAACGCAGGCATACTTTACTATTACAGCAAACAGCAAAGCAGACTTAATCCCTTTGTTGGTGTTTCTGCATTCAATCTTCTGGAACCCAATGAAAGTTTCTTTAACAACAACAATAAACTGCCAATGCGTTTTTACGGCCATACCGGAGTGCGCGTAAACTTTACTGAATTCTTTTACATCATTCCTAAAGTTTTGTTCATGTCGCAAACCACCGCCAAGGAATTAACATTTGCAAGTGACTTTGGCTTTTTTGCCAAATCAAGTGAAGTGCTATTTCTGGCAGGAATCATTTACCGTAACAAAGATGCAGGAATACTTTCGGTTGGAGCGCGTAAAGGAAATTTCACTGGTAAAATCAGTTATGATATAAATACTTCATCACTTACAACTGCAAGTAATGGAAAAGGTGGCTTTGAAATTTCAATAACCTATATCAGCAAAAAACGCAGCAGTAAAGAATTTAAAATTTGTCCCCGCATTTGATCTCAAACATGAAACGCATACTTACACTATTCCTCTTCTTCCTTTTATCGACACTCGCAATGGGTCAATCGAAAAAATTGTGGTTGTACTATGCCGACAATTTCTACAAGGGAAAAGATTATTTCTCGGCCCTGAATTATTACCAGAAGGCGCTTGATGATACCAGTATCATGGAACTAAAGGTTCGTCCCTATGAACCCGACCTGATGAATCTTCCTATGAAATCGGAAATCAAACAAGGTGAGCGGACAGTTCCTCTTAGGGATTATGTATTGCACCGCATTGCCATGTGCCATAAACAATCTTTCGATTATCCTGCCTCTGTTGGATCATTCACCACAAGTAAAGCAACCGGTTCCTATCCCGAAGACCAATATTTTCTTGCTTATTCATATATGCAGTTAAAGAACTATGACACTGCTGTTATTGAATTCGAAAAATTTCTTCAGCTCGACAACAAAAGTGATTCACTTACAAAGTGTACGGAACGTGATATGATCGGTTGCTATTTTGCAAAGGATCTTGCTAACATGAAAGAAGAAGTTAAGATCCGAATGCTTGATACGGCAACGATCAATAAAGGAACTGCCAATTTTGCTGCATCTTTTTGGGGAACTGCAGACAAAATCATTTTCACCAGTGCACGCGAAGGCGGGGTATTGATTGATCCTGAGAAACAACAATCGGAATACCTCTGTGATTTATATTGGTCGGAAAGAAAAGGAGAAGAAGCATGGTCAGCACCAAAAAACTTCGGCCGACCTGTAAATACCGCCCAACATGACGGCGCAGGTGCAATAAGTATAGATGAGTTTTTGTATTTCACTCGCTGGTCGGACACACGCAGAAAAGAACAAACGATCTTTAAAGCGCGGATGATGAACGGAATGTTTTTTGAAGCATACCGCATGGACAGCAGTGTAAATATTGGAGGATACAGAAGCGTTCATCCTTTTGTAACCATTGATGGTAAACTATTGTATTTCTCCAGCGACAGACCCGGTGGACTTGGTGGTCTTGATATCTGGGTGTGTGATTTGGACGAAGAAGGAAATCCGAGCAATCCACGCAATCTTGGCCCCTCCGTTAACACTCCTTATGATGAAGTAACACCTTTTTTCCACCATGTATCTTCCACCCTGTTTTTTAGTTCGAACGGACACAACAGTACAGGTGGATTGGATATTTTTAAAAGCTATTACAACATCGACGAAGAAGTATTTAATTCAGCTGTTAATATTGGAATGCCCTTTAATTCACCTCAGGATGATGCCTATTTTACTGCAGACCGTTTTTTAAAACACGGATATTTCTCATCTGACAGGGAAGAATGCAAGGGTGGTCACTGTTATGATATTTACGAATTCTATAATTCTCCGATTGCATTTAAATTATCGGGATTTGCATATAATGCTGATACTGATGAAATTTTGCCAAACACATTGCTAACCTTTAACGATGTAAGTGGTGAAGCCGAGCCTGTGTTTGTAACAACAGATGAAAACGGATTCTATTCCATTGACTTAAAACAAGAACAGGAACTTTTCATCAAGGCCAAAAAATCGAAATTCTTTGCAGATGCAGCAACAGTAAGCACATTTGGCTTAACAGAAAGTACCGACCTGGAACAGGACTTTTTGCTTCGCCCTATTCCAACAGGAGAAATTGAAATTCCGGGTATTGAGTACGATTACGACAAAGCCACACTTCGTCCGAAATCAAAGGAGATTCTTGATCAGCTTTACGACTTCCTGATGCTCAACAATGATCTTGTTGTTGAAATCAAATCGCACACAGATTGCCGTGGAAACGATGCCTACAATATGCGATTATCAAAAGACCGTGCAAAATCTTGTGTCGACTACCTGATCTCGAAAGGAATTCCCAAAGAACGACTTGTACCTCAAGGGTATGGAGAGTCGGAACCGCTCTTTACCTGCGATGAAATTGAAACGCATAAGAAAAGTGATCCTGCAAAATTTGAAGAGATGCACCAGCGCAATAGACGAACTGCATTCCGCGTTATGAAGCAGGAATAAGCAGGAATTCTACTTTTGCAGCATGAAAACGTATCTATCAACTCTTTGTATCGTTGCGCTTTTATTTTCCTCCTGCGATCAAACAACGGGAACAAAAGAAAATGGGAGTCTCATTGCGAATAAGACCATCAGTTATATCAACGCTCCGGGAAGCGGGAAACAATTTGCTGAGCGATCTCCAATCAGTCTTGAGCTAACCTTACGTTCTGTTCCGGAAGATCTTGATTCGGTCATTTTCTATATCAATGGGGAAATTGTTTACTCCAGCATTGAACGGTCAGAAAAATATTCGTTTTCCTATTCCGACACTCTCAATCAAATGGGGAGACGAACATTTAAAACGCTTTTAAAATCAAAAGGCGGCACCGAAGAAGAGAATAGCGTAAGTTTTGCCATAACATCCGCCAACGAACCGGTTCAATACACCTACAAAATCAACGCCACTTATCCACACGATGTGCAAGCCTATACACAAGGACTCGAATTCAGTAATGGCTCTTTATTTGAGGGCACTGGTCTTGACGGAAGAAGCGAATTACGACTTGTAGATCGCATTACCGGAAAAGTGATCAAAAGTGTTCCTGTTGAATCCAATTACTTTGGTGAAGGAATTACAATCATGGAAGACAAAATTTTTCAACTCACTTACAGAGCGAGAACGGGTTATGTTTACGATAAAAAGAGTTTCGAAAAAATCCGGGAATTCAATTACGAAACTGAAGGATGGGGCATGACCAACGACGGACAGCACTTAATTTACAGCGACGGCACCCATCAATTGTATTTCCTCAACCCCGAAAATTTTCAAAAAATCCGTACAGTAGAAGTCTACGACAATGGTGGTCCGCAAAATTACATTAACGAACTGGAGTACATTAACGGCGAGATCTGGGCCAATATTTACCAATCGGACCTGATCATTAGAATCGATCCGATGAGCGGGAGGGTAACAGGTAAAATCGATATGCGGGGCTTACTTGCGCCCGAAGATCTTCATCCTTCAATCGATGTGTTGAATGGAATTGCCTACGACAAAGCCGCCGGTAAAATTTATGTAACAGGAAAAAACTACCCGAAACTTTGGGAAGTCAGCATTCTGCCGAAAGCACAATAATCAGGCGCGGTACCAATCTTTGGCTTTCATTACACAGTCGCAATCCACAGTACCGGATTGCGGCATTGCACCTTCAACATAAGGTTTGCCCCAGCCTTTATTATCAAGCAAAGCATCCTGACGAATTTTAACTTTCATCAGTACACATTTTCCTTTTTCATTCTTCTTCGCCACAGTAAAACTGATATCGCGACTCACAACTTTTCCATCTTTAGTGTTTTCCTGAAAAGTTGAAATAGCCACCTGACGAAGATATGTCCCCTTATAGATAGGTGAATTAGACATACTGAATTTATTGCGAATCACGCGGGCTGTTTCAGTATTAAAAGCAGAATCCGGGTATACACTTTCAGGCAGGCAATTGGCATCCTGAGCAATTGCAGGAAGTGCGAAAAAAGCGATCGATGCGATTAGAATTAATTTTTTCATGGATTCATTTAGTTAAGTGATGCAAGTTTATTTTCAAGTACTTTAATTTTCGCTTCAGCATCGGCAAGCTTGCGGCGCTCCATATCTACAACATCAACAGGTGCACTCCCAACAAATCGCTCATTACTCAGTTTTTTCATTACGCTATTCAGAAATCCTTTGGTGTAATCCAATTCCTTTTTGAGGGATTCTATTTCTGCTTTTACATCGATGCTTTCGTTGAACGGAATAAAATATTCGTTCGACTTCACAACAAACGTATATGCATTTGAAACTTTTTCCTGAACATAATCCAATGAACTGATATTACACAAACGCGCAATGATCTCATCGAAAGAACGATCGACAGAAGTCTCCCGAGCAACAATGTTCAGTTGGAGTTTTACTTTAGGTGCGATATTCTTCTCATTTCGAATTGCCCTAACTTGTGTAATGACCTGTTCGGCAAATGCAAACTGATTCAGAATTTTTTGATCGGGAGCTTTGTATTCGGGCCATTTTGCAACAATGAGCATATCTTCTTTTTTGCGCTCACGAATCTGATGCCAGAGTTCCTCGCTCAGGAAAGGCATAAACGGATGCATCGTTTTTAGAAGTAATTCGAAAAATCCGATGGTTGCTTCGTGCGTTCGCGTATCGATAGGAGCTTCAAATCCTGGCTTGATCATTTCAAGATACCAAGAGCAAAAATCATCCCAAACCAATTTGTACATCGACATCAATGCGTCCGACATTCTGAATTTTTCAAAATGATCATTGATCTCTGCCAATGCCTGATGGAAACGCGCCTCAAACCACTTTATAGCCGTTGCACTGCCTTCCGGTTGCTCGTCTTCGCTGATTCTCCATCCGGAAACGAGACGGAATGCATTCCAAACTTTATTGGAAAAATTACGTCCCTGCTCACACAAGGAACTATCGAACAACAAATCGTTACCGGCAGGTGAGCTTAGCAACATACCCACACGAACACCATCTGCTCCGTATTTACCGATGAGTTNNGATGAGTTCAATGGGATCCGGAGAGTTCCCCAATGACTTCGACATTTTTCGCCCGAGTTTATCCCTAACAATACCTGTATAATACACGTTACGGAAAGGAAACTCACCCATGTATTCATAACCTGCAATGATCATTCGTGCTACCCAGAAAAACATGATTTCCGGAGCAGTTACAAGATCACTTGTGGGATAATAATACCGTAGCTCTTCATTGGGTGTGCCTTTGGTATAGACATCTGTATCGAATACAGAAATCGGCCACAACCATGAGGAAAACCAGGTATCCAGAACATC
>DEHO01000047.1 GCA_002351955.1 Flavobacteriales bacterium UBA2798 | reverse complement strand
CGGATTTTTAGGGTTAGGTACACTTTGTTTCTAAGACTGTTCATCTCTTTACTTTTTTTTGTTTTACATTTTCGAAAGCTCCGTTCGTTTTCCCGGAGTTGCTCCTGATCAGGGAGCATGCCGAAACAGTTAACCGGTGTTGTTTCGACACTGCAAACATCGCAAGCAAAAAAACTATAGCCGTTTTTTATCCGCTTATAAACGTTTAATTACATCTATTGGATATTGATACCTATAAAATCAATGGAGCGGTTCGGGGACCGAAATGTTAGAATGGGATTATTCTGAATCAGAAATCTCAATCACAGCGGAAATACCATGATGATCTGAAAGCTTTTCAGGCAAGGTAGAATAGTTGTAAGAATGAAGTTCTTTACTGTGGAAAATATAATCGATCCTGAAAGAAGGAAATTTACCGATGTAAGTATTTCCGATACCATTTCCACTTTCAACAAAGGCATCTTTTAACAGCCCGGCAAACTGCCTGTAGCACCATGAAATCGGACTATCATTAAAATCTCCTGCGAGAATAACTTTGTGTGGCGATTGACGAATATGTTCCAGAAGAATTTTACTTTGTTCAGACCTGCGGATAAATGCTCCTTTTAATCGACTGAGTATTTGTTGTTGCGCATTTTTTGGTTTTTCCCAGGGGTGAAGCCATCGCTTCGAATTTGCCGTGTCCCCAATGTACTCATAGTCGCCCCGTTGAAAGCGAATAGAGGATAAATGAGTGTTGTAAATTCTGATGGTGTCTTTGCCGGTATTTAAGTCCGCATATATAGCTCCGTTGTGGTTATCGCCCGGAAATTTTACTTTTCCTCTGTTGAGGATAGGATAAACAGAAAAAATGGCTAATCCGAAATGCTGATCCATTCGTTGTACATGCGTGTATCCCTCATGCACATTGCGTGCCCGTAAAAAGGTGACCATGGTATCTCTCGTCTCAAAAAATCCATCTACGCCTGAATAGAAAAACTCCTGAAAACAATACACATCAGCATCTTCTCGCTTTAGCACTTTAAAAATTGAATTACGGATAGTATTGTGGTCTTTGTAATTGTACAGATCGAATAAGCGTACATTCCAGCTTACAATTTTTACCTGTGTATTGTTTTCATTTTTTGGTCCTGACCACAATGTGATCTGATAAAAATGGCGGAAGTGATTAAATCCTACCAGAAAAACAATCAGTGGAATAAACAACCACTTGCTTCTTCGTAGCACCCAGGTTAGAAGTAGAAGAAGATTCAAAAGCAAAAAAACCGGATAGGCCAATCCGAAAAATGCTACCGGCCATAACCATGAAGGATCGGTATAGCAAGCTAAATAGGAGATGAGTAATGCCAGTCCATTGCCAATGGTAAACCACAATACCAAACGCCAAACAAAGTTAAGCGGACGGTCCTGTAAAAACCGTTTAAACATCTTTACTGGCTTTGAAAAGGAAGTCTTTTTCTTCCTTGGTCAGACTTTCGTAACCGGAGCGGTTAATTTTCTCCAGCAGGGAATCGATTCGCTTTTGTTTGGAGACTTTGTTTTCATTGTATTCAATATCGCTGATCGGACGTTTGCTGTACTCAACTTTCATTCGTGATTTCTTTTTAAACCACTGTTCGGGAGAGAACAGGGTAGTGAGATCGAAAGTGTTCAGTACGAATTTAGGTTTTCTAAAAAATCCTGCCGCCATAATCCCGTAAAATGTTCCTCCCAGATGAGCGATACGTGCTCCACGGTTATCATTGGGGATAGCAATAAGGTCGATGGCAATAAACAATAAGGCAATATAAATCAGTTTTACCCGGAACGCGCCGAAGAGCATAATTTCTGTTTGAGGAAGGTGAAATGAAACCGCAACCAATAATGCGAGTGTTGCAGCTGATGCACCAAGTAGCGGAGAGTTTTCGAATCCGTTAAATACAGGGAAAACATTCATTGCGGTGATGTAAAACAGCAGCCCGCTTAGTCCGCCAAAAATGTAGGTGTTCAACAGTTTCTTTTCATCCAGGTATTCCATAAAAATTCTCCCGGTAAAATACAGGAGGAACATTTGCATAATAAAATGAAACACATCAATATGCAGGAACATATAAAGGAAAATACTCCATGGGTGCGTCAGGTTGTGCTGCATGTTTCCGCTTGGTGCAAACCAGTCGAGTATTGCTGCAATTGCAATTGGACGCGGGTAATTGTTCAGGTGCAGAAAGATGGATATAAAAA
Organism: Flavobacteriales bacterium UBA2798; assembly: GCA_002351955.1. GTDB lineage: Bacteria > Bacteroidota > Bacteroidia > Flavobacteriales_D > UBA2798 > UBA2798. The sequence continues at coordinate 32,873 of DEHO01000047.1, read as the reverse complement.
TCATCACCAGAAATACCGCAGTATTCAGGATGATCAGCTTCGTATAGATGGATCCTGTTTTGAATTGGTGACGCAAATCTTCTGTAAATGTTCGTTGCATGATCTACACAATTCGTTTTTTTCGCCAGACAAGATAAAATACCAATCCAATTAATGCACCACCCAAGTGGGCAAAGTGGGCAACGTTGGACTCATTTCCTTTTAATTGCTGTAATCCAAAATAGAATTCGATATAAATCAATACCGGCAAATAGTATTTTGCTTTAATCCGGAATGGAATAGGAAATAGAATAAATTCAGTCTCGGGATACAAAAGCATAAACAACATCAACATTCCAAATATGGCACCGGATGCGCCCATAGCCGGAGTATATAAAATNNGGCAATAGAATTAGTGCCGGAATTAATCTGATCTAAATAAACGGAATATTCAATAAAGGCAACAGACTGATAAAGTGCAAGCGCTCCCAAACCACAGGAAAAATAGAGAATGAAAAAGCGTTTGGTCCCTAATTGTCGCTCCAGAATAGTCCCAAACATCACCATCGCAAACATGTTAAAAAACAAATGCATAAAATTTACATGCGTAAACATATGCGTGATGATCTGGTAAGGCTGAAAAAAATCGGATTTTACGAAGTACACAGCCAGAAAGGACTTGAGGTTGAAGTCCGGTCCTACGTACATGCTGGTAGCAAGAAATACCAATACGTTAATGATCAAAAAGTTTTTGATCACNNATTGTACGAAAATAATGTTCAATCATCAGGCAAATCGTTTTTCAAGCTCTTCGGCAGTAAAGGTAACGATAACCGGTTTACCCGAGGGACTTACGTAAGGACTCTCACAGGCAAACAATTCGTCCACCAATCTGTTCATTTCTTCCGTCATTAATGTTTTTCCGGTTTTTATGGCCAACGACTCTGCAAGGCTGCGGGCAATGCGTTCTGATTTTTCTTTTCCTGCAGCATTACCTGAGTGCTTCAGATCTTCGAGCATTTTCTCAATTAATGTTCCGGGGTGAATATCACCGGCCTCTGCAGGTACACCGTTAACAGCAATGGAATTTCCTCCCATATCGCTTAACTCAAATCCAAGGTGACGCAGATCTTCGTCCAGATCCCTTACCAAAGCAAAATCTCCCGGAGTGAGTTCGACCATAGTAGGAAAAAGCATTTGCTGACTCATTCCGGTATGTTGTGCAAGCGAAACAATAAAACGCTCAAATAAAATTCTCGAATGTGCCCTGTGCTGATCGATAAGCCAGAAACCACTTTTTACGGGACAAAGAATATATTTTCCCTGCAATTGAACAGTAACCCTTTTTTGGTTGACATCCGATCCTTCCTCAAACAGTTGTTCTTGCTTCCGGGGTTCTTCTTTCAGTGTTTCGTAGATCGATTCCCAATTTTGAGCTGCTTGTTTTTTTTGGTGCTTGTATTCCGTAGGGTAGGCAGTGTTTTTCTTTTCGCTGTCGAAAGGATTGTAATTGGGATCAACCCGAATCACCGGTGCCTGGGGAATTCTGTCTTTATCGGGAAGAGGAAGATCAATCGCAGTTTCGGTATTGAAATCGATGCTTGGGGAGATATTATGGAAGCCTATTGCTCTTCGTGCAGCTGAGTGTAAAATGGCATAAATGGAGCGTTCATCTTCGAACTTGATCTCCGTCTTGGTAGGATGAATATTTACATCAATGCTGTTGGTGGGTACCGACAGAAAGACAAAATAGCCGGGGAAATTTTCTTTGGGGATCAATCCCTCATACGCTTTTTGAAGGGCATGATGCAAATAGGGCGAACGAATGAAACGGTCGTTAACAAAAAAGTACTGTTCTCCCCTTGTTTTACGGGTAAATTCCGGTTTCAGCAAAAAGCCCTTTATAGCAACAATTTCTGTGTTTTCTTCGATGGGAACCAAACGTTCATTGTAGGTTTTTCCAAATAGCGCAACAATTCGTTGTCTCAGATTTTGAGACGGAAGGTTGAAGACTTCATTCCCATTGTGGTTGAGTTCAAATTGTATAGAAGGATGTGGTAATGCTACACGTTCAAATTCTTCCAGAATATGTTTGAATTCAACATTATCTGATTTCAAAAAATTTCTTCGCGCAGGTATATTAAAAAACAGGTTTTTTACAAGGAATTGTGTTCCGTCCTGACACGGGTCTGCATGCACTTCCTGAATTTCTGAACCTTCAATAACAATGCGGGTCCCTAATTCATCTTCGCGCCGTTTGGTTTTCATTTCTACCTGAGCAACCGCAGCGATCGATGCCAATGCTTCGCCACGAAAACCTTTGGTCTGTATTCGAAAAAGATCCTCTGCATTGCCAATTTTACTGGTAGCATGACGCACAAAACTTAATTGTGCATCGTCGGCAGTCATACCACAGCCATTATCAATAACCTGCAAGAGTGTTCTGCCCGCATCTTTTACCACCAGCCTGATTTTGCTTGCACCGGCATCCACTGCGTTTTCCATCAATTCCTTCACGGCAGAAGCAGGACGTTGAACGACTTCTCCGGCTGCGATCTGATTGGCTACCGAATCGGGTAATAAGCGGATGATGTTTGACATTGGCGGTTAAAAGAAAAACTCCCAAAGATCCATCTTGTAGATCACATAGAGTGCAGTGCAAACCAGTCCGACCAAAATAACCATGCGGTTGGTGTTGTTTTGCCTGAGGTGGTTCCTTGAATTGTGGTTACGCTGAATTCCACCTCTTGAAAATCCCTGACGGATACGGGTTTCCATATCCTGAGCCGAAATTTCTTCCGCTTCATTTGAAAAAGCTTTTTTGCGAAGTTCCAGATTCTCCTTGCGCTCATTGTAATAACGTGGCAGATAGGAAAACTGACGTGGCTTCTTGGTCTTGAAATAATTGGATCGTAGCGATATCATAGCAGTACAGTTACAAAATTAACGAAAATTCCTCATCAGAAAAACGGAAAATGGCAGGGATATTGTTTGAAATACCACCAGAGCTTAACCAAGATGTGTTGATAATTCAGTACCGGCCTCGCTTTCTGAGGGAAGGGTCTGACTATTTTCGAATCCGTGTATGTGTGTAAATCGTGTGAATAAGTCAATTTCTATTTTGTTGGCAGGTGCTTTTTTACTGCTGCTGCTTTCTTCTTTTGTGTTTCCAGTTGACAGCAAGGGCCCCTCAACCAATCCTCTTTGGAAACAAAAGCCCCGCTTTCTGGATGTGGATTCCCGTTGGGCAGATTCGCTCATGTTGGTGATGTCGCCCGAGGAACGCATTGCGCAGTTGTTTATGGTTGCTGCCTATTCCAACAGGGATCAGGTGCATGAAGCAGAAATCATGCATTTGGTGACAGAACATAAAGTCGGTGGACTCATCTTCTTTCAGGGTGGACCAATGCGACAGGCTCATCTCACCAACCGTTATCAATCTGCAGCACGGGTACCGCTAATGATCGGTATTGACGGCGAATGGGGGTTGGCCATGCGACTGGATAGCACCATGAAGTTTCCCAAGCAAATGACATTGGGTGCAATCAATAACGATACACTCGTATATCTGATGGGATTGGAAATCGGCAGACAATGCCGGCGACTTGGAATACATGTCAATTTTGCACCCGTTGTAGATGTGAATTCCAATCCGGATAATCCGGTCATTAATTTCAGATCTTTTGGTGAAGACAGAGTAAATGTTGCCCGAAAATCCTTTGCCTACATGCTGGGATTGCAGGATAAATTTGTTCTGGCCAACGCAAAACATTTTCCCGGACACGGAGATACTGAAACTGATTCCCATGCCGAATTACCTGTTCTGAAAGTGACCTCCTNNCGACTCCCACCATACCCTGCCTGTAATAAACCGAACTAAAAAGCAACTCGATTCACTGGAGTTGTTTCCTTTCAGGTATTTGATTCGAACAGGTCTTGCTTCCATTATGGTTGCACATCTCTATGTTCCTGCACTCGAGAAAGCAGAAAATACAGCAACAACCCTGAGTAAAAAAGTCGTTAGCGGATTGCTCAAAAAAGACATGGCTTTTGAGGGATTGGTATTTACAGATGCATTGAATATGCAAGGAGTGAGTGCATTCTACAAGCCCGGTGAAGTTGAATTAAAAGCTTTGCTTGCCGGGAATGATGTCTTGCTTTTTGCAGAAGATGTTCCCAATGCCATTAATCTAATCAAAGGCGCAATAGCAAGAGGAGAGATCTCGCAGGCAGACATTGACCAACGTTGCCGGAAACTGTTGCTTGCAAAAAAGTGGGTTGGACTCGATCGTGAACGTTTGGTAAAAACAGAAGGTTTGATGCAGGATCTGCATACACCCTATGGAAAATTGATTCAACGCAAATTATACCAGGAGTCGCTTACTTTACTTGAGAATAAAAATGAAATTCTTCCGATAACAGACCTTGAGAAAAAAACGATTGCAATTGTAACGCTTGGTGATACCATGAACAATCCATTCATGCAATCGGTATCGCGCTATGCCACCGTAAAAAAATTTGCATTAGGATTAGAACCCAAAGGAAGCGAAATCGGCCGGTTGATTGAAAATACAAGGGATGTAAATTTGTTTATTATCGGACTGCATCCTTTTACCAATGCTCCGAAAGATAATTATGGATTAACTGAAGAGGCCATAGGTCTCGTTAACCAATTAAATCAGAGCAGGGAGGTTGTACTTGCATATTTTGGGAATGCATATGGACTCCGGCATTTTAAGGGAGCCAGTTTATTGGACGGATTAATTATGTGCTATGAAAATTCTTCGGTTGGTCAGGATCTGGCTGCGCAGGCAATTTTCGGTGGAATAGGAGTAGAGGGAACGCTTCCTGTAAATGTTTCGGAATACTTTCACCTCAATGAAGGGATGTGTTTTTCAGGTGGAATGCGATTTGAATATACAAGTCCCGAAGCAGTTGGGATCCGTTCCTCAAACCTGGATAAAATAGATTCCCTGGCCTTACTTGGAATTCGTGAGAAGGCATATCCCGGTTGCCAAATTCTTATTGCTAAGAAGGGTAAAGTTTTTTACAATAAGAGTTTTGGTTTTCATACCTACGAAAATAATCGTCCGGTTAGAGAAGATGATATTTATGATCTTGCCTCGGTTACCAAAATCACATCAACAGTTGCGGTTTTAATGCATCTTACTGATCAGGAGAAGTTCAAGTTGGATTCTAAACTGGGAGATTACATTCCTGAAATTCTTGATTCTTCTGTTTACAGCAAAATCAATATCCGTAAAATGCTTGCGCATGAAGCAGGATTGGTTCCCTGGATTCCGTTCTATGTTAAAACACTAAAGAACGGACTTCCGGATCCTAGAATATATAGAACAACTCCTTCTGACAGTTTTCCTTATCGCGTTGCAGAGAATCTTTATATTCTAAAAACATACAAGGATTCTATCATTAAAGAGATCAAATCGACGCCACTCCGAAATCAGCGTAATTATTTGTACAGTGATGTCGGCTATTATTTGCTACAGGAGATTATTCAAAAAATAACAGGTAAACCATTGGATGTGCTTACCGATAGTTTATTTTTTAAACCGCTGGGTGCAACAACACTTTGTTACAATCCCCGAAAACAATTTCCGCTCGATAGAATACCGCCTGAGGAAGATGACAAGGTTTTCCGTCGGCAACTGATTCAAGGAGATGTGCATGATCAGGGAGCTGCAATGTTGGGCGGAGTTGGTGGTCATGCAGGATTGTTTGCCAGCGCTAATGATTTGGCCAAAATGATGCAGATGTTAATGAATTATGGAGAATACGGCGGGCGCCGATATCTTTCTGCTCAGGTGGTGAAAGAGTATACCGGTTGCCAGTTTTGCCCGACAAACCGACGCGGAGCAGGATTCGACCGGCCTACCATGTCAGACGGTTTAGGACCAACTTGTAACTGCGTGTCCTACGAAAGCTTTGGTCATACCGGCTTTACCGGAATTACTGCCTGGGCCGATCCCGGTGAGGATATCATTTATTTATTTCTTTCTAACCGAAGCTACCCGATTGCCGATAACAATAAGATTTTGAAAATGGGATTAAGAACAGATATTCAGCAGGTCATTTATACTGCCATCCGAAAAGGAAATCCGTTTTAACGGTTAATCAGAATCCAAAATGGGTAAACTTCCATTTTAGTTTTGCTGTTCTGCTGGCATCAGTAAATTTCTTAGTTTTTCCATTGCAATTTTGTTCGCCGGAATACTGTCTAGACTCTGAATAACGTGTGCTTTTTCCAGTTTGGTCAGGTGCCAGCTCAAGGAAGTACGCTGTTTATCGTTTTGTATCATATGGAATTCAACAATATCAAGTTTTGAATTCAACCAAGATCCTGCATATTGCAAAAGCTGATCGTTGTCAAAATCCTGTGTGTAGAAAATATTATCGTACAAATTTCCAAGTGGTTTTACCAATCGTTTGAATACCGAGTTTTTCACCCGGTTTTCTTCTACTTCTTTTTGCCGGTCTCTGATCTGCAGAATGACAACTCCATCTGTATTACTGCTGATCCAGTTTCTATATACGTAAATGTATCGTAATGCAACCCGGATCCCATAGTTGTCGCGATATCCTGCATCCATAACTTCAATTGCCGGTTCGCTTGGAAGTGTAACCATTGGCATCACATAGGGGAAAGAGGCACTCATACGCAAAGCCGATGAGAATTTTAAATTCCAAGCGTTCTGATCCTGGAATAGTTTGGTGAATTCTACATATTCCTGTCCGGGTAATTCGTCAATTTCTACATCCGGACGGCAATTAACAAGATGTGAAACCGGTTGAGCAGATATAATAAGGCGACGTCCATCGTTAATAATAGTAGGACAAAACATCATGGTTGGAATTTTTGATGTTTTTTCCGGTACGATGTATTCGTAAAGTCGTTTATTGAATACCGAATCCAAATTCTGGTTCNNTAGGGGCCATCAGAAAAATGACGGTAGCGTAAAAAGATATCGTTGGTAGCTATGGTAAATGCTACAGGATTTAAAATATCTCTCGACATTTTTTCAAGATGGATCGGATGATCCGGGTTTACATCCGGCATACTTTGCTGACGAAGGAAAAGCTCCCGGTAATATGCAGCACCAATCATTCCCCCGGAGGAGCCTGTGATCAGGTGTGTTCGATCCATAAGCGTTCCATCCAGAGCCTGGTTTGTTGATTGCAGAATGTTGAGCGTCCATAATGCCGAACGTATTCCACCACCAGATGTACACACAATTACCATTTTAGGTTTGCCTTTTCCTCCATTGATGCGCTGGNNAGAGTTTCAAGGCCTTTCTGTAAATCACGCTGATGTGTTTCCTTATCCCTTTGCATGGCATACAGGTGTTCAACATCGTAAGTCGCCAGTTCACCGCTGTAATCAAGTCCATATGCAAAGTTTTTGTACGAGAATAGTTCTGTTTTAAGCGATAAATAATTCAACCCGATAAGCGATCCAATCAGAAATGTAAGTGTCCATCCTCTCAGCCAGGAGTAGATAGCACTGATGATCATGATCAGCATGGTGAATACCAGCAATACACTTGCTCCTGCAGGTATCACAAACAGTGGGTATTCGCCTAATGATCCCAGTACTAAAAAAGAAAGAATCATGGCGAGCTCAAAAATGGAAGCGTTTATGTGGTTTTGTGAAAGGATGCGCTTTAAAAGGTCTGTATCGTAGTGACGACTTTCCCTTGCCAGTTTAATTTTAAATGGAGCTGCCAAATAGGTTTCGACACGCCACCCATGTTCGGTATTAAAAATCTCGTACCATTTTATTTCCTTATGCAGCGTAGTTTGGATGTTGCGCTCTCTGATTTCCTCTTCAATTGCTTCTTCCGTTTTACCTGTCATTTTAAACAGGTCTTTATTGGTTTTGAAGAAATAATAAAACGAGAAAAAGAAAAAAACAAAAAGTCCGCAAAAGAATCCGATCATGTTTATGACAATCTGTGTAGTATCTTCTAATTCTTTTGAAGATTGAAATTTTACTGCCTGATAAACGTAGAGTAAAATAAATGCTGTGGGGATGATGAAATTGTTAATGGAGAATTTGTAGAACGGTTTTGAAACTGTGGCAATAAATGAAAATTTATAGCCATGCATTACGTAACTGTACATGTTGAAAGCCATAATGAAACCTGCAAGAGCAAATCCAAGTATGGCATGTGATGCAAAACCTACTTCTCCAAGGTATTCAGGATAGAGCATGAGAAAACCAAGTCCGAATTTATATCCAATAGAGTGGGTGATGATACCAAACAAAACCAGCCAAAAAAGCATCAGGAAATGATTCCTTTTTAAATGAAGGAAAAGAAGCTGAATGGGAAAGAAGAAAAAAGCTTTCCGGATACCGCTAAACCAACTAGTTTTTTCTTCCATCAGATGTAGTGCTTTCTTTTCATTGATACGCTTGCTTTTGTATAAGGTTCCTCTTTTTTCACTTTGTGTTGCTTTTTATAAAATCACTCNNTAGGCAAGTGTTTTTCCATGGAGAGCGGCAGAATCTGTTCCGTGATCGGGTGATCCTTCCGGGAAATGGGCATATAATGGATTGGTTTCTTTCGAAAGTGCCATAATAATTTTGCGTGCCTCATTCACGGTATATCCACTTTCTGTCTCTGCACTGCTTGGAAATCCTGCAATTGAATCCAGATCCAGTTCCAACCCAAACGGAGTTTTATCCATGTGTTCCAGTGCTCTTTCAATTTGTATTTCAAGCGTTGTCTCTCCGCGAAGCAAGTGGTCAAATGATGAATAGGCTAGTGCAGGATTCGAATTGAAATGGTCAATTATATAGGCTGAATTGTAAGCTTCATGCAGACCCAAAACGAAATAGGTCGAAAGAAATCCTTCTNNACTGTGCCTTCCTTCAATCGGACGGAAATCGGCATGTGGATCTATGTTGATAACTCCGATTGATCGTTTTTTAGCCTCTGAAACTCCTTTGATTATTCCATATGCGTTGTTATGCCCACCGCCAATTACCACGGGAATCATTCCGATTTCCATAATTTCCCGGATAGTTTCTGCAACTTTCTTGTCTATCTGTGAGGTCAGCTCTCTTAATCGTTCAATAGTGGGCGTGCCTTCCGCCAATTTCATTTCTTCACTGCAATCGATGCTTCCGGCGAGCCAAATTGTTGATCCGGTTAAAAACTGATTGGATTGTAGGTTTAGAAACTTGCCTAAAAAGCATTCCCACATTTTATCTGCCCCCGGTTTTCCGAAATTTGCTCTGGGTCCAATATCCTCCTTGATGCCAATAACCGCAAATCCGGCCTTTCCCTTACCCGGCTTGGGATCACGACCATTAATGAGCATGGTTTCTCCAAGCTTTGTTTCCCCCTTTCTTAAATTAATTAAGCTAAGGTTTTGACCCGAAAGTGGTACTAGATGATCCATGGCGTTAAAATTCCTTCCTAAATGTAAATTTTTTATACGCATTCTGGTCAAGGTTTGAGAATTTGGAGCTGATTTAACTCATTCTTTTTCCGGTTAATAAGTTCATGATCAAATTTTATGGCTTAATGGGGCTATTGTCTAAATTCGTCGTCTAAATCATTTAAAAATGAGACAAATTTTACTTTTAATTCTTGGTGTATTTTTCATTACAAGGGTTGATGCGATTACAGTGGTAGGACAAAACGGTTTGATTACCGCCAACTTTACCGCCAACTGCGCCCCGGTAAACGTGAATTTTACCTCGACATTTGTACCCGGAACGGTAAATTACGTGTGGTATTTTGGCGATGGTTCTCCATCCAGTACCTTGGCATCACCTTCTCATACTTTTCAGTATGCAGGTTTATACACAGTGCAAGTGGCATATTATGATGCGTCCTTTAATTTGCTTGCAGAGGACTATATGTATATCGATATGAATGGGGAGCCTCAATCCATTCAGGCCTATACAACCACAGCTTGCGCTAACGATCGTTTAAGTTTCTGGGTTCCCAATGGTGCAAACAGCAATCCTCAAATAGGTTATTCGTACACATGGAATTTTGGGGATGGTAATGTTGAAACCTCACCATATCCTTCACCAGATCACATTTATTCTTCTGCAGGAATATATACCTTAAGTGTTACCTGCAATACTCCTTGTGGCACATTCGTAAAAAATCTAACAGTTACTATTGGCACCAATGTTCCAATGACCAGCGGGTATTTTTCGATTTACCCACAGGAAATTTGTCCCGGCGATCAGGTTTACGTGAATTATGGCGGTTCAACAACACAGTTCATTACATTCGGTGATGGTACTTTTACAACCAACGCATATACCAAATCCTATTCTCAACCGGGTACCTATCCGGTTACTGCTACCTTAACGAATGGATGTGGAAATACCTTCACCTATTTCGACACTGTACGTGTCCGTACTGATATTGGGTTTGGTCCAAATTCAGGAATATCTGTTTACAACAGTTCTCCTGCTTGTATTGGAATGGAAGTTTATTTCAGCGGTCCTTCAAATTATTCAAATGTAGTTTGGAATTACCCTGATGGAACATCCGGTTTTGGTCCATGGGATTCGCAAATGGTAAACGGTGCGTTTTCAACTACACCTGTTTCCGTTCATATCACCAATGGTTGCGGGCGCGATACTACAATTTACACCACTGTTCAAATTGTAACTACTATTCCGGTAACAGAAATTGATTTAACTGTACCGGCTTCCGTTTGTACAGGTTCTGAACTTGGATTTAGTGCTAATGGAGACAATGAACAAGAACAAGGATTTACCTACGCCTGGAATTTCGGAGACGGAACTACGTCCACTCAATTTGGAGGTACACATGTTTATTCTGCAAGCGGTACTTACAATGTATCTTTAACAGTAACAAATGGCTGTGGAAATACAGCAACCCAAACTACTACAGTTACAGCCGGAACCAATATTGCTCCCGATCCAAATACCGGATTGTTTGCAGCGCCGGATGACGGAGCTTGTGTTGGTGACTCTGTTCTTGTTGTTGTTTACCCTGGTTTAAACGGAACCTATTCATGGGATTTTGGTGATGGTTCGAATGAAACTGGATATAGTTTAATTACTGTTTTTGGTCGTCAATATGCCTATAAAAAGCACCGTTACGCAGCTACTGGTTCTTATGACTTAAGCATGACCTATACCAATAGCTGCGGTTTGTCAGTTACGCGTACATTCACTTACAATATTGGTTCAAATATTGAAGCATCAGCCAATGTATTGTTTGATGAAACCCAACAGATCTGCCTTGGAGAACCAATTCCCTTCAGTGCATTGGGAGGATCGCAATATGCCTGGGATTTTGGTGATAACACCGGGGTTCTTGTGACCAACTCAACATTTGTTCCGATATATCATACTTATGATAATCCCGGAAGTTATAATGTTACACTTGTGGTAACTAATGGTTGCGGAAATACCGAAACAGAAACGTTTAATGTATTTGTGCCCGACAACAGAATCAACATTTCTACCAGTACTACCTACAGCCAATGTGGTCAGGATAATGGTATAGCCATTGCGGTTATTGATGGTGGTTTCCCACCTTATGATATCCGCTGGTCGAATGGTGAAACTACGGTTGTTGCCGATTCACTTTCTTCCGGTATATATGTTGTAAATGTAGAAGACAGCAAAGGCTGTTACAATTTTGCTCTTGCCTCTGTAAATGACGCACAGGCTCCAAATGTTGTTGTAAACAACGTGGGTAATGTTACCTGTTATGGAAATAACGATGGATTTATAGATATCAATGTTATTGGAAGCACCGCTCCCTATTCTTACCAATGGAGCAACGGAGCAACCACACAGGATATCGGTGGTTTGGAAGCAGGTCCTTACGAGGTAATCGTTACAGATGCCAACGGTTGCCGTGCAGTTCGTTCTATTACGGTTTCAGAACCTGGTCAGGTTACCGTTTCATTTGTGAAAGAACAAGCATCATGCGGACTAAATAACGGACATATACAGGCAATTGCAAGCGGTACAACCGGACCCTTCACCTATATCTGGAGCTCAGGACAAAGTGGTCCCGGATTGTACAATGTTGGATTAGGAATTTATACTGTAAACGTTATTGACGCTGCAGGTTGTATTACTACTAAGAGCGTTGCAATGAGTGAAGCAAGTTCAGTTCAGGGTCCTACTTTTGGTGGTCCTGCTATACTTGTTGCAGGTGTTTCTCCTTTAAATTGTAACGGTGGTGGTGCGAACATCGATATCGAAGTTGTTCAATCATCCGGTAATCTGAGTTACAACTGGAATACCGGTGCATCAACTCAGGATGTAACCGTTACACAAGTTGGTCAATATAATGTGTTGGTTACAGACCTAACAACAGGATGCAAAGCAATTGAGATTTTTACCATTACACATGCTGCTCCTGACGGTCAAAATATTTGTATGGTAACAGTTGACTCCATTTATTCCTACAACAAAGTGGTTTGGGAAAAGGAAATTTCAACTGAAATCTCCCACTACAATGTTTACCGAGAAAGCTCGCAAAATGGATTGTATTTCCACATCGGAACTGTGCCTTATGATAGCCTGAGCGTGTTTGATGACTATGTTGCCAACCCAATGATCACCAGCTGGAGATACAAGCTTGCTGCAGTTGATTTTTGTGGTGTAGAATCCGATCGTTCTGATTTCCATAAAACCATCCACGTAACACAAAACCTCGGTTTAGGTGGAACTATTAATCTGATTTGGGATCATTATCGTGGATTTGGGTATTCTACCTACAATGTAATCCGTTACACCAATTCAAACGGTTGGGAAACTATTGCCACTGTTTCTTCTGCAAATACTTCCTATACAGACCCAACTCCTCCAAGCGACCCCGGACTTTTCTACATCATAGAGGCGGTTCCTTCAAGTCCTTGCGTTTCTACACGTGCAATTAACAATAACACCACACGATCTAACCGTACACAAAACCCGGTTGCACCACCTGCTTCTGTTGGAGAAATGATCGGTGCTATTGAGGGAATTGCTGTTTATCCTAATCCAAATGATGGAAACTTTACCCTTCAGGCCGATTTTGTTCAGGCTGAAGATGCTGCGGTTGAAATTTGGTCATTGGACGGTAAGGTAATACGTTCCTTTGATGTACAAGGGGTTACGGGACGATATACCACCTCTATTCAGATGCAGGAAGTTCCGCAGGGAATCTACATTCTTCGTATGAGCAGCGCCTCTTCTTCCTTTGTTCGGAAAGTGGTCGTTTATTAAGCTGATAATTACTAATTTCAAACCCTCGGTACCTAAAGTGCCGGGGGTTTTTATTTTTGCACCATCTTGTCAGGAATGTTGTTTAGCAAATTGTTCAGATACATGTTAAAATGGAATTTAATCCTTGCAGGATTATTTTTCGTTTTTAACGGTGGAATGCTGAATGCACAAAATCCTGAAAAGGGGGCTTTGAACATTCGATCGTATTCTCCGCAAGAATACGGAGCGCATGCTCAAAACCTTTGTATTGCTCAAGACAAAAGAGGGGTGATGTATTTCGGAAATAATTCCGGAGTACTTGAATACGATGGTACCTTTTGGAACTTGATCGATATTTCTTCAGGTAAAACGGTTCACGTGCTTGGTGTTGATTCCATCGGCAGAATTTATGTTGGTGCAGATAGCGATCTTGGATATTTGCATCCCAATGCCAATGGAAAACTTCAGTTTGTTTCCTTAAAATCATTTATTCCTCCTGGAGAGTCGAACGAGTTGTCTCGTTTTGTTGGACTGTTTGCTACGCCGGAAGGAATCTATTTTATCGGTAAGGATCGTCTTTTCATTTGGGATGGTGTTGCAATGAAGGTGTTTCACACGGAACCAAATATTCACACTTCGTTTTATGCCGGAGGAAAAATATATGTTTCCCAAAAGGGAAAAGGAATTTCTACGTTCAGCAAAGGTGTATTTACATTAATTGAAGGCACTGAATTCCTTTCCAATTATAACGTATATGATATTTCTGTTTTTAGAGGAAATGTTATCATTACTACATCCGATAGCGGTATTTATTATCTCAGTGGAAATGTTTTGCGTAAAGCAAAAGTGGATGTGAATAATGTATACAACGCAATCAATGTATTCAATGCTTATTTCGCAATTGGATTGTTTGGCGATGGAATGGTTGTGTTGAATAAGGAACTGGAAAAAGAGTACCTGATCGGTTTGTCGAATGGTCTTGAGGAAGGAACTGTAAATGATATTTTTGTTGACCGTGAACAAAATGTATGGCTTGCTCTTGGGCGTGGTCTTGCAAAGATTGAATTGGTTTCTCCGATCTCTCTGCACAATTTTGGTACCGGTTTAAAAGGGACAGTACAGGATGTTGTTCGTTGCAAAGGTGTATTGTACGCTTCAACATCCAACGGTGTATTTTACATTGATCCAAAGAATCCGGGAGAAAAGAATTTTAAACAGGTCCCCTTATCCATCGATTGTTACGGCATGGGAACATTTATCCTCGGCAAGGATACCTTATTGCTGGTTTCTGGTGTAGATGGGGTTTATGAAGTTGATCGCGATCGCAAACCCTTGCGAATTTTTGAAGGTTTTCCATGGACGGTAAAGCAATCAGTTACCTATGCCAATCGAATTATTATTGCAGAAGAAGGATCGCTTGCTTCAATGGTTCGAATGGATGGTCACTGGGAAGCAGAAGGCAGGGTAGAAGGAATTGAAGCTGATGTAACCAATTTTGTAGAGGAAACCAATGGTGATCTCTGGTTGGGTACAACAGATATGGGAGTTATTCGTACCACAACAAAAATATTTAAGGACAAGAAAACGGAAATTCTCTTTTATGATGAATCGTTTGGCTTAACAGATGGGCCGGTTGTAATCACCCAAAATAAAGCAGGTGAATTGTATTTCGGAACAGACAATGGTGTTTGTCGTTTCGATGAAAAAAAACAGCGTTTCTTCCAGGATGAGAAATACAAAGTGCCCACAAAAACCGGTAAATCGGGAATCCACCGTTTGTCGTTTGATGCAAAGGGTCAACTGTGGGTAGCTGTTTTTTATGACGAAGGAAAGTCATACGATATCATGTATTACCGAAATAATTCATGGTACAAAACGCCATTTTTACGCTATAACAGCGAAATTTTTCATTGTATTTACCATGAACCAAAAGGCATTACCTGGCTTGGTTCGGCAGCAGGATTATTGCGTTATGATCAGGAATTTCTCAAGGATTATCAAACACCGTATCATGTAGGGATCCGCAGGGTGTTATCCGGAAATAATCCAATTTTTGAAGGAGCGTTTTTTGACCGTGATTCTGTTCTACTCGATTTACAACCCGAAGATGCTGATGTTACGCTGACCTTTTCGCAAAATAACCTGACGTTTGAATTTTCTGCATTGACCTATTTTGATGAGTTGGGCACAGAATATTCCTACATGCTTGAGGGGCAAACAGAAGATTGGAGCAAATGGTCGACAAACCCGCGTGCAATTTTTACCAATATCCCCGAAGGTTCTTACACGTTTAAGGTAAAAGCCCGAAATATTTACGATATCGAAAGTCCTGTTTCCGAATTCCGCTTTGTGATTTTACCACCTTGGTACCGTACACTTTGGGCCTATATCGGTTATGCGATTTTATTTATTGCATTTGTATGGGGAGCAATTTCTGTTTCTACCCGAAGCCTGCGGAATATCATTGAAGAAAGAACAGCAGAGATCACACTTCAGAAGGAAGAAATTGAAAAGCAAAAGGAAATTGTAGAAGAAAAGAATAAGGATATTCTTGATAGTATCAAGTACGCAAAACGAATTCAGGATGCTATTCTTCCGGAAGAAGAAACGATGCGTGAAGTAATGGGCAAAGATCTGTTTGTTCTTTTCCAACCAAAAGATATTGTATCGGGAGATTTTTACTGGATGCGCGTTAAAGGACCAAAAGTTCTTTTTGCAGCGGTTGACTGTACGGGTCATGGTGTACCCGGTGCATTTGTTTCTATTGTCGGAAACAATGGATTGAACCGTGCTGTAAATGAGTTTAACCTAACCCAGCCTGCAGCAATTCTTGATAACCTCACCGCCTCTGTAGAAGATAGTTTCCGTCAGCAAGGTCATTCGGATGTGCGCGATGGAATGGATATTTCATTGTGCAGTCTCGAAATGACCGGCTTTAATGAAGCGCTGCTGGAGTGGGCCGGTGCAAACAACCCGCTTTGGATCATTAGGAAAGATAATCCTACTGCAGTGGAGGAATACAAGGCCGACAAACAGCCTATTGGAAAGTTTGAAAACCGTAAACCGTTTACCAACCAACAGTTCGAACTGAAAAAAGGAGATACGATTTATGTATTTACTGATGGTTATGCCGATCAATTTGGCGGACCTGCAGGTAAGAAATTCAAGTATTCGCAAATGAAGGAGTTTATCCTTTCCATTCAGGAAATGGATATGATTGCACAACGTAATTTATTACTTGAGCGATTTGCCCAATGGAAGAGTGAGCTTGAACAGATCGATGACGTTTGTGTAATTGGAGTCCGGATTTAATTGTTTCGATTATTTATTTCCATCAATAAAAAATCCCCGCTTTGCGGGGATTTTGGTTTGACTTTGGATTAAAAGTCTCTTGTTTTAATCTTTACAACACAACCTCCGGGAGGTCTTTTTGTTCCGCCCATACGTTGGTTAATTAAAACGGTTAGTTGCCTGATCAGTTCCCTTTCCTCACGAAGAATTTCTCCCTCTGTTTTTACTGTTGTAATTAGGCTTACATCAGTTGCTTTACCATCAAGAAACACAAATGAAACGCCTTCGTTAACATCAATGTTTGGCTTTAATTCTTTTCCCTTATAAGAGATAGGGTCTCCGCCTTTGTCGGGTACAATTAGTGCAGATTTTCTATCCTCACTAATTTCAATTACAATTCCTGTAGATTCCATAGTTCTGATTTTTTTAGTTGGCTCAATTTAATAAAAGAAACTATATTTAATGATATGTTTTGGAGCTACAGACATCGAATTTTTCCATCCGGCATGACAAAACCCTTCATATTTCAGTCAGTTTTTGTCGTGTTGCTCATGTTTGAGGTCCGTGCTGAAAGTCCCCGGAAGAGTTATGATGTTTTGTTGAATTTGGTAGAAGTATCCTGGAAGTATACCCAAACCAATCCGGATACAGCGATTATTTTATCCTTACAGGGGATTGAAATTTCGAAACGACAAGGGCATTTGCAATTGGAATCACGTTTCCTCAGTAATATGGCCGAGGCTCATCGTACCAAAGGAAATTATTCAATGGCCATTGAGTTGCTGCTGGAATCGATTAGCATCTACGAGAAAATAAGCGATGCACCCGGACAAGCGTCTACTTTGAATAGGATGGGAGCGGTCTACCTTGAGATGGGGCAAATAGATACCGCAATCGATTATTTTATGCGTGCGCTGGTGAAATATGAAAGTTTAAGGGACTTGGTTGGCTCCTCACGTTCGCTGAATAATCTTGGTGCTTGTTATTTTTATGAAGGTGATTTCCGGAAAGCAATCGACTTTTTTTCAAGATCTCTTGATGTTGAACTCCTCAACAACAATAAAAACGGGGTTTGTGACAGCTATGTAAATATCGGATCTGCATTGTTTGGACTTGATGAATTTTCTCAGGCCGAGAGTTATTTTATGAAAGCGTTAAAGTTGGCGGAGGAGTTAAAAGATTCTTCCACCATTGGAAGTCTTTACAATAATATGGCGACGCTTAAAATGGAGCAGGGGGATTATAAAAATGCAATTTCATATTTCCATAATGCACTTGATCTTGCCTACAAATCCGATAACAACGAAAATATCCGTCAGTTTTTGCTGAACATTGCAAACGCTTATGAAAAGAGTGGGGAATACCGTTTGGCGTTTGAAAATCTTCGGGTTTATATCGGTTTTCGCGATTCTACTTTGAATGAACAAAATCAGCATGCCATTGCTGAAATGACTACCAAGTACAAGTCCGAACAAAAAGAAAAAGAGAATCAACTTTTAAAGAAGAATGGTCAGATCAAAGATCTTGAACTGGATAAACAGAAGGCTATTCTCTATGGTGTGTCAGCGGCTCTGTTGTTGATGGCAGTGCTTGGGTTGCTCATTTGGAGGCAATACCGTCAGAAAATAAAAGCAAATACCATTTTGCAGGAACAACGTGATACCATTGCGGCACAAAAAAAGGATCTTACAGATAGTATCGTTTATGCCCGGCATTTGCAGGATGCCATCTTACCTGAAACCAATCGGCTTTCCCATTTCTTCACCGAGCATTTTCTGATTTATCTTCCAAAGGATATTGTTAGCGGTGATTTTTTCTGGCTAATGGAGACTGAGGAAGATCTTTATCTCGCAGTTGCCGATTGTACCGGACATGGTGTTCCCGGTGCCATGGTGAGCATGGTTTGCCACAATGCATTGAATCGTAGTGTGAGTGAATTCGGAATAAAAGAAACAAATAGGATTCTCGATAAATGTGCCGAATTGATTGAGCAAACGTTTTCTGCCAATCGTCAAAGCATGAAAGATGGAATGGATATTTCCCTTATGCGACTAACAAAAGAGCCCGGTAAAATTCAGTGGTCAGGTGCAAATAATCCGTTTTGGATTATTCGGAAAGGTGAAGTAGAGGTGGAGAGTTTAAAACCAAACCCTCAACCGATCGGATCTTTCTTTGGACGGTCGCCCTTTCATGCGCACGAATGTTTACTTAACACAGGCGATTGTATCTATTTGTTTACCGATGGAATTGTGGACCAATTTGGTGGACCGAACGGTAAAAAATTAAAAGCTGTCGGGTTAAAAAAAATACTGCTACAATTCCATCATCTCCCGCATGAGGAACAACGGCTTCAGGTAATGTCTGCTTTCGAAAACTGGAAAGGTGATGTTGAACAAATCGATGATGTTTGTCTGGTTGGTATCAGAGTGTAAATACGATTAAACAGAAACATTCAACGAGGGCATCCAGGCTCCTTTTTTGCGGAGTGCTTCTTCCACATAACTAAATGTTGATAGTATATCCGGTCTTCCATTAACTACGGCCACATCGTGCTCAAAATGTGCCGATGGTTTATTATCTGCAGTGGTAATCGTCCAGCCGTCGGATGATTGTTTGATGTTTCGGGTTCCCATATTGATCATGGGCTCGATCGCAATTACCAATCCGTCATAGATCTTTGGTCCGTAGCCTTTACGGCCGTAATTCGGTACTTGTGGATCTTCATGCAGTTCTGTGCCCAATCCATGTCCTACCAGCTCCCGTACTACTCCAAATCCATTTTTTTCGGCATGGTGCTGTATGGCTGCGCTGATATCGCCAATTCTGTTACCGGCCAGTGCTTTGTCTATCCCAAAATAAAGGCATTCGAAGGTTACCTGTAAAAGTTTTTTTGCTTCCGGTTTTATTTCCCCAATCGCGAACGTGTAGGCATGATCGCCGTGAAAACCATTTAAAATTGCACCACAGTCAACCGAAACAATATCTCCTTCATGAAATGCTTTGCTGGTGGGGATTCCGTGTACAACCGTTTGGTTTACGGAAACACAGAGGGTGTTGGGATAATCGTGATAACCCAGAAAGGAAGGGGTACCGCCATTGTCGCGAATTACCGTTTCTGCAATTTTATCAATCTGCAGCGGTGTTATTCCCGGACCAATTATTTCGGCGATTGCACCAAGTGTTTTTGAAACCAACTGGGCGCTCTTACGCATTAGTTCGATCTCGTCGGCTGTTTTGTAATAGATTCCGTTACCCATGGGTGCAAAAATGCCAATAATTCATGAATTGTGGAAACGAAACAATCGGGGACGTATTTCTGTTTAAATTGCGGATCAAAAAATTACTGGTGGCTCAATGAAAATAGGAATTGTGTGTTACCCCACGTTCGGTGGATCTGGAGTTGTGGCAACGGAATTGGGAATGGCTCTGGCTGCCAGTGGTCACCAGGTGCATTTTATTACCTACGATCTACCCGTAAGGCTGGAAAAAACCCTTGAAAATGTTTTTTACCACGAAGTCCGGGTGAGTGATTATCCTTTGTTCGATTATCAACCCTACGAACTGGTTCTTACAAGTAAGCTGGTGGATGTGGTGAAATACGAGAAACTTGATCTGCTGCATGTACACTATGCAATTCCTCATGCAAGTGCTGCTTATATGGCGCGACAAATTCTTCGCTCGCAGGGCATCAACATTCCCTACATCACCACACTTCATGGAACAGACATCACCCTTTTGGGAAAGGATGAATCGTTTGAGCCTGTAATTACTTTTGCCATTAACGAAAGCGATGCTGTAACAGCTGTATCGGAAAGTTTGCGTCAGGACACACTAAAATTTTTTCGTGTAAAAAGAGATATTAAGGTAATACCCAACTTTATTTGTGAGGAAGAATATAATGTGCCTGTCCTCGAAAATCTGAAACGGTCTTATGCTCCCAATGGTGAGTTTATCCTCACACATATTTCAAATTTCAGACCAGTGAAACGGGTGGATGACGTTGTTCGGGTTTTTGAGCTGGTTCGTAAGAAACTTCCTTCCAAACTATTGCTGGTGGGAGATGGTCCGGAGCGCTCACATGTAGAAAAAATGTGCAGGGAATCAGGACTTGGTACTGATGTGATTTTCGTTGGAAAGATGAAGCAAACAACCGATATTCTGCGCTTGTCTGATTTGTTTTTGCTAACCTCCGAAACCGAAAGTTTTGGACTAGCAGCGCTCGAAGCATTTGCTGCAGGTGTTCCGGTAATTAGTTCAAATACCGGGGGAATTCCGGAAGTGAATATAGACGGGTATTCGGGTTATCTGAGTGGAGTAGGTGATGTGGCAAAAATGGCAACAGATGCTATTTCCATTTTGTCGGATGTAGAACGTTACACTCAATTTAAAGAGAATGCAAAAGAAGTTGCGCGGAAATTCGATTTGAAAAAGGTATTGCCACTGTATATCGATCTGTACCGATCTGTGCTTTAATTATTCTTTTGGAACGCCTGTTTCAGTACTCCATTGTGTTTCTGAAATAGGTGAACCATCCTTGAAATAAGAATTTCCTGTACGGTTGATAATCATAAGGTATTCTGATGTTTGATTACCCTTGCGAACAATGCGCTGAACAGTTACTTCCATCGGTTTTCCGCTCGGATCATTCCGCTGGAAACTTTGTTCTTTCACCAATACCCCTGTAGTATTTGCACGAGGATCGTTTGTACGGTATTGCTGCGACTGTAACTGATCCTGATTGCGTTGACGATTGTTATCGGAGGTCTTGGCATTCTGATCGGTTTGTTCGTTATACCCTTGTTTTTTCGCTTCGAGTTCCTGATGATTTTTATCCTTCATCTTGTCAAGATCAGAAAACTGTCCCTCCTGGCGGTTTGTTTGCGCTACAAGACTGTCTTTTTTGTTTTGAAGACGATCATCAGTGTTGCCGGATAAGTTACTTTCTTTAACGTATCTTTCTTCTTTTACAGTGGCAACTGTTTTTTCGTTTTCCTGGCGAACAACATCGCGGCCTGCCATTTGGTCTTCCAGTTTGAACTGATCCTGGGTAAGTTGTTCTGAACGATCTATACGCTTTGCATCCGTATTTCCTTCAAGTTCACTTTCTTTTATATAGCGCTCTTCCTTGAACTCAGCAAGATTATTTGCATTTCTGTTTCGAACAGTTTCGTCCTTAACAGCCATTTGATCTTGTAGTGAGAAATTGTCCTGACGTAATTGTTCTGCTTTCTCCTGTCTTTTTTTATCGGTGTTACCTTCCAATTGAGATTCCTTGTTGTAACGTTCTTCCTTGAATTCGGCCAGGTTGTTTGCGTTTTGGGTGCGAATGGTTTCATCTTTTTCAGCCATCTGGTCTTGCAGTTGGAAATTATCCTGACGAAGTTTTTCGGCAGTTTCCTGACGCTTTTCGTTAGTGTTGCCTTCAAGTTCAGATTCCTTTACATACCGTTCTTCCTTAGTGGTTGAAATTGTACGTTCGTTTTCCTGACGCACTACATCCGTTTTTGCAAGCTGATCCTGCAACTGATAATTGTTTTGTGTAAGCTCTTCCGATTTATTGATCCGCTTAATATCAGTATTGCCTTCCATTTTAGATTCGTCCTCGTAACGATCTTCCTTGAAATGAGCAATGCTGTCTTCATTTTTAATTCGTACCACATCTTTTTCCGCCATCTGATCCTGTAAGCGGAAATTATCCTGTGTAAGTTGTTCGCTGCGCGCCTGACGTTTTTCGTTGGTGTTACCTTCCAATTCACTTTCCTTCACATAGCGCTCTTCTTTCAATTCAGCAATTTCATTTGCTTTAACGGTCCGAACTGTTTCGTCCTTCTCCGCCAACTGATCCTGCAATTTGAATTGATCCTGTGTTAGCTGTTCAGAACGCTCCTGACGCTTTTCGTTGGTGTTACCTTCTAATTGAGATTCCTTGTTGTAACGTTCTTCCTTGAATTCGGCCAGGTTATTTGCGTTTTGAGTGCGAATAGTTTCATCTTTTTCAGCCATTTGGTCTTGTAGCTGGAAATTATCCTGACGAAGTTTTTCGGCAGTTTCCTGTCGTTTTTCATTGGTGTTGCCTTCGAGTTCCGCTTCTTTGTTATAGCGATTCTCCTTGGTTTCAGCTGTCGTTTTAATATTCTCCTGTCGCACAGCATCTGTTCCAACTTCGGCATAGACGAAATCAGTTTTGATCTGTTCCATCTCTTTGCTCTTATCCAGTAATCGCTCATCTGTGTTTCCACTGAGCTCACTGTTTTTCTCTTCGCGGTTCTCTTTTAAGTTCTGATAACTTGCAATATTATCCTGTAAATTCCGCTCTCCGTTAGTTGCAAACTCATCGTATTTTTCTTTCATCTTGACAAACTCTTCCGCGTTTTCTTCAAGACGTTCGCTTTGTTTGTCGCCAGATTTACGTTGCAATTCTTCCGTAAGAAGTTTAGTACTATCTGTAAGTTTATGGCGATCTTCTTCCTTCTCACGCGAAGCCTGAGCAATCATTTCCTGTGCGGCCTTGATATCAATGTTGATTGGCGTTCCGTAGTTTTTCTCTATAATAACTTTTGTGTTATTGGTATTGCCAACCACCGGACCGGGATTGGTATTACCACCGGAATTTGTTGTTTTTAATAAATCATCAATTTCCTTGATCCGCTTTTTCGGATAGTCAACAGTAGGTTGAATTTCAGAAGCCTTTACATACAACTCGCGGGCAGAGCTGTAATCCTTTGTATTGAACTTTGTGTTCGCTTCGGCAATAACTTTGTTATAGTCGCTTGCACCGGATGAAAGCTTGCGTTTTGCATCAATTTTGGCAAGTTGGTCTTTTGGATATTGCTCATTTGGCATAAGCTTCAAAGCACGGTTGTAAAGACCTTCTGCGTCATCGAGTTTTCCGGAATTAAAATTCTCGTCTGCTGCATTTATCAAGGCAGTGTATTGTTGTTTGAGGAAATCTCCCCGCTCTTTTAATTCCTTTCTGGCCTTTTCCAGCATTTTGGTCGCTTCGCTATCGTTGGGGACATGACCAAGTGCATTTTCGAAATGAACAATTGCTTTATCAAAAGTTCCGGAGTTGTACGACTCCATTCCCTTGTTCATTTCTGCTTTGTATTTTTCTTTGGCAGAAGCCAGCGCATCTTTTTCAGCTTTTAAACGACGTGCTTCTTCAATTTTTTCTTTCGGATAACTTTCATCAGGGAAAACAGTCAGCGCTTCGGTGTACGATGCAATCGATTTATCAAAATCGCTCTTATTGAGTTCTCCGTCGGCACGCTTAACAATTGTTTCGTATTTCTTTCTCTTTTCCGCATTCGAAGCATCAGCCTGAATGCGTTTGTTGATCTCATCAATCCGGTTCTTTGGATGCTGGTCGTTGGGACGGATTTTCAGTGCCCGCTCGTAATATCCTTTTGCATCTGAAAGATTTCCTGCGTCAAAATCTTTGTCGGCCTGCGCAATGATAAGATCGTATTGCTTCCGGATATTGGCTTCAGCAAGTTCTTTCATGCGAGCATTGGCCTTGTCAATCTGCTCCTGCGGGTAGGTTTCGTCCGATTTAATTCCTGCGGCTTCTGCGTATACTTTTTTACACTCTTCATAGCGCTCTGCATTGAAGAGATCATCGGCTTCCTTAATTTTTGCGAGGTATTTCTGACGCTGTTCTTCCAGTTTTGCGGCATTGGCTGTATTGGCTGCTTCTTCAGCTTTTTTTGCCTTTGCCTTTACAATTTGATCTGAAGGATATTTCTCGCTTGGTTTTTTACCTTTTGCGGATGTATACAAGTCGATGGACTGATCCCATTGTTTGGCATTAAAGGCTTCATCTGCACGTATGATGATTTCCTTGTATTCCGCATCAATTTTGGCTTGTTCATCTTTTTGACGCAGTTCCTCCTTCTTCTTGTTGATCAGATCAATCTGTGCTTTTGGATAAGCTTCATCTTTCTTGATGGCCAAAGCTTCGTTATAGAAATTGATTGCCTCATCCAACTGATTTCCTTTAAAGGCCTGATCTGCTTCTTTAATTTTTGCAGCGTATTCCTTTTCAAGGCGAACTTTATCTGCTTCTCTGTCTTTCTGTTCCTGAATCTTTTGTTTTGCCTTTTCAATTTGCTGACCGGGATACAATTCGTCAGGAATGATTTTGGCAGCAGCTTCGTATAGTGGAATGGAAGCTTGCCAGTTGGAAGTATTGAAGGCATCGTCTGCTTTTTTCAAGGCTTCATTGTAGGAAGACCGTTTAGCATCAAGTGCATTTTTTTCATCGAGTTTCTTTTGCGATTCGATGGATCTGTCCTTAGGGTATTGCTCATTCTTTAGAACATTTGCAGCGCGGTCATAATAACCTTTTGCATCAGCATAATTTCCGGCATTGAATTCCTTGTCAGCAAACTTTACTAGGTCATCATACATTCTCCGTTTATCCTGTTCCTTTGAATCTTTATCTCTTTTGGCTTTTTCCAGTTGATCCTGTGCATTTTTATCACCGGGCTGGTAATTGAGTGCTTCTTCGTATTTCTGAATAGCCTGGTCGAATTTCCCTTCGGTCTGGAATTTCACACCTTCATCCATTGCGGCCTTGTACTTAGCCTTTTTCTCGGCTTCGCTGGCTGCATTGGCTTCTTTTTCGGCTTTACGTTGTTTGGCTATTGCTATTTGTTCTCCGGGACGACGTTCGGTTGGTTTAACTCCGGATGCTTTTGTATAATTCTCAATCGCTTTATCAAAATTACCGGCATCCAAATCTGCGTCGGCCTTTGCCATAAAGTCGTTGTATTCTTTATCTTTTGCAGCAGCAGCTTCGGCATCCGATTTTTTCTGTTTGCAAAGCGTAACTTGTTCGGTCGGATATTTTTCTCCGGGTTTAATTGCAAGTGCAGAGTTGTAGGCACTTATTGCTTTATCCCATTCACCATTACGATAGGCATCATCTCCCTGGGCAAGAAAATCTTTGTATTGCGTTTCTTTTTCTGCTTTCGATTTATTGGCTAGTTCTTCGTCGGATTTAGCTTTACGGGCTGCATCCAGTTTTGATTGGTATTCCGGTTTCGGATCCAGGCCAATGGCTTCTTCATAATGCGAAATGGCATTATCGTATTGTTTTTTGGTTAGTTCGTTATCACCTTTTGCCACAAGATCTTTTGCTTTGTTGATCCGTGCCTGTTTGTCCATTTCATCGGCCTTTTTTTGTCGGGCCAGATCAATCATTTCCTGTGGTTTGCTTTCAGTCGGTTTTACTTTTTTAGCGGCTTCGTACGAGGTAATGGCTTTGTCGTATTGGTTGGCAGCGAGATCAACATCGCCTTGCTTCATCAGATCATTGTATTGCTTATCTAAAGCTGCATTTTTTTCGGCATCGACTTCTTCCTGCTTTTTTTGCTTCGCCAGATCAATCATTTCCTGTGGTTTGCTTTCCGCAGGTTTAACTTTTTTGGCGGCTTCATAGGAGGTAATGGCTTTGTCCCATTGCTTCGCATTAAAATCCGTTTCTCCTTGCTTCATCAGATCGGTATACTGCTTTTCCTGTGCAGCATTTTTTTCGGCATCGGCTTTTTTCTTAATGGCTATTGCAATCTGATCAGTGGGATATTTTTCACCCGGCTTTATTTTTAATGCTTCATTGTAAGAGGCAATTGCCTTATCGTATTCAGAATTTCCAAGTTCAGCGTCGCCCTTGGTGATGAATTCCTGATACTTTGCTTCCTGTGCCTGTTTCGCTTTATCTGCCGCCTCTGCATCTGTTTTTGCTTTACGGGCAGCGTCGAGTTTGGATTTGTATTCAGGAAGAGGATCCAATCCTACTGCTTCTTCATAAAAGCCAATTGCCCCGTCGTAATTCTTTTTGGGCATCTCAGCATCTCCTTTTGTTACCAGATCTTTTGCTTTTTTCGAATTGGCTTCCTTATCAGCCAGCTCTTGCTTTTTCTTTCTGGCCAGCTCAATCATTTCATCCGGTTTACTTTCTGCCGGTTTCACTTTTTTAGCGGCTTCAAAAGAGGTAATCGCTTTATCATATTGATTTGCGGCAAGGTCTGTTTCCCCTTGTTTCATGAAATCATTATACTGCTTATCAAGTGCAGCATTTTTTTCCTTGTCTTGTTCTTCCTGCTTTTTTTGTTTGGCGAGATCGATCATTTCCTGTGGTTTGCTTTCCGCCGGTTTTACCTTTTTGGCGGCTTCATAGGAAGTAATTGCCTTGTCCCACTGCTTTGCATTGAAATCCGTTTCTCCCTGTTTCATCAGGTCGTTGTACTGCTTTTCTATGGTTGCATTTTTTTCAGCGTCGGCCTTTTTTTGTTTGGCAAGCACTAGCTGATCGGCAGGATATTTTTCGGAGGGTTTTAATGCTTGCGCCTTCGAATAATTATCGATGGCCTTATCCCAATTTGAAGCAGTGAAGTCCTTATCGGCTTCGGTAATCAGATCATTGTATTGTTTGTTTGCTGCATCCAAAGCCGCTTTATCCGATTTGGCTTTGTCGAGTTTCGTTTGAACGGCAGGATCCTGTTTAATCTTAAGCGCTTCGGAATAATTCAGAATGGCATCGTCTAGTTTTTTTGAAGTATTGGCATCATCACCTTTTTTAACATAGGCAAGGAATTCCTGATCTTTTTTTCCGGCTTCAGCCTTTTTTGCTGTGGCCTTTGCAATCAGATCCTTTGGCTCCTGTTCTGCAGGTTTTATTTTTTGGGCATCGGTATATTTGGCAATGGCCAGATCGTATTTTCCTTCATCAAATAGTTTATTCCCTTCTGTAATGGCCGCAGAATAATTTTTCTCCTTCTCCATTTCCGCCGCAATCAACTTATCTATTTCAGTTATTTTTTGCGGAGGAAGTGGTTCCGATGGCTTTAGTTTTCCTGCTTCAGTGTAAAGAGTTTTTGCTGTGGCGTAATCCTTACTCTTAAATGCCTGATCTGCGGCTGTAATTTTTTCCTGGTATTGTTTGTCGACACCCTTTGCTTTTTCAGTATCTTCCTGTTTCTTCTTTACATCCTCCAGTTTTTTCTCAACCGCCGGATCTTTTTTTACAGTTAATGCTTCAGTGTATTTTGCAATTGCTGTTACAAAATCACTCTTTCCTGTTGCTGCATCTCCTTCCTGCACAAGTTTTGCAAATTTTGCATCTGCTTCCTTGTTCCCTTTATCCTTCTCTTCAATTTTCTTAAGGATTTTTGCCTGCTCACTATTATAGGCTTCAACCGTTTTAAAATCCCAATCTACATCCTGCGCTTTTTTGTCGTAATGAATAATCCCAGTAGTTTTATTTTCAAGGGGGGAATAGTCAATGTCAGGTAATTTGGGAACCATCGACATATCCAAAGGGAAATTATAGCCTTCTTCAGGAATATGCGCAGGGGGAATTCCAGTTAAATCAACTTCAATAAATCGGGTTTGATAACCGGGCGCGGAAAATGTTATTTTGTATTTCTGATCAAGCTTGATCGGGTTTAATTTGAATTTACCATTCGATCCGGTGGTTTTGGTTTCAACCGTGCTGCCGCTCGATTCAACCGTAACAGTTACGTTGGCCATTGGTTTGCCGGTAAGCTTGTCTGTTACCCTCGGATTTTCGAAATAGGCAAGGGGTTTCTCCTGTGCATGGAGATGCAATGCCGTTCCAAGCAACAAAAAGAAAACAAGAAAAAGCCGGTTCCTCATCAACGCGTTTATCATTCGGTACACTCAAGCCTTAAAGTGGTTGAAGGCTATCTTACAAATATCGTGAAAATTGCTTTAGATTCGTGGAAAACATAGAGATATAACGGACCCTATGCAATTGAGTTACTGGGAAAAGGAGCGTTTTTTTGAACAGGTCGATGCCTGTGTGATCGGCAGCGGAATTGTAGGCCTTTCAACGGCTATTGAATTAAAAAGGCAACGTCCTGACTGGAAGGTGATTATATTGGAAAGAGGTTTCCTTCCCTACGGGGCAAGTACGCGCAATGCAGGCTTTGCTTGTTTTGGAAGTGTTAGCGAATTGATGGATGACTTCGGAAGAATGGGGGAGTCCCAAACAATTGCATTAGTGGAACGAAGATGGCGGGGATTGTTGAATCTTAGGCAGTTACTCGGCGATCAGTCGATCGGATTGGAAAACTTCGGTGGCTATGAATTGTTTGATGATGCGGAGCGTTATGAGTTGGCAGCCGATACAATTGAAAAGTTTAATGCTCTACTGGAAGCAATTATTGGAAAGCAGGTTTACGCTACCAATCCCTCGGCAGTGGATCATTTCGGCTTTAATGGATTTATCGGGACGATAAAAAATCAATTTGAATCCCAGATAAATACGGGGGAAATGATGCATGCATTGCTAAAATTGGCAAGGAAAGAAGGTGTTATCATTCTGAACGGAATTGGCGTAGATCAGGTAGAAGGCAAATGCATTGTTACCACTGCGGGTTTTTCATTTGAAGCCAACGCGGTTATTGTTACCACAAATGGGTTTGCAAAACAACTATTGCCTCAATTGGATGTTGAACCCGCAAGAGCTCAGGTTTTGGTTACAGAACCTATTCCCGGATTAAAATTTAAAGGGACTTTCCACTTTGATGAGGGTTATTACTATTTCAGAAATATAGGCACCCGCATCCTGCTTGGCGGTGGAAGAAATTTAGATTTTGCGGGTGAAAACAGCACTAATATGATCCAGACTCCAATCATTCAGGATCGATTGGAGCAAATGCTGTTCGAGCGTATAGTTCCCTATGCAAAACCAAAAATAGAAATGCGCTGGAGCGGTGTAATGGGAGTGGGAGAAACCAGGGGCCCGTTGGTGCAAAAGCTAAATGAACATTTGTATTGTGCCGTACGCATGGGGGGAATGGGTGTGGCTATTGGTTCATTGGTGGGAAAAGAAGTGGCAGCTTTGGTAGTGGAAAATTAAACCAATGCACGAATTGCAAGATAATTTCCAAGATCAAATAATGCAGATAATGCTATGATCACCCAATAACCGTATGTGCCCAATTGAATGGGGGATGAGTTTCTGTTTTTGATCAGGAGAAGGATGGCCATAAAACCGCTTGCCCAATAGGAGTAACTCATTAAGCGATTCTCAGTATAAAAACGTGCTGCAATCAAAAAGAAAAAAGTAGCAAAAAACAACATTAAAAAAACCAGCCATATTTTGTTGGTGCTTTGTTCGGCCGATTTGAAATTTTGCAGGTAATCCGNNACAAGTGAGAGCATACCGAAAATTACTGTTGAAGATGAGATATCATTCAAGTCGAGCCATGTGCTGATTGCAAGGGAACAACAGAGGCTTAGCAGGGCCATTTTTGGGATGGGTTTTTCTGAAAAAAAGAAAAAATACGCTGCAAGGGCTGTCAGAAAAAAATTATCAATGTGAAGAGGAGGAATAAATTTCCCGGGTTGTCCAAACAAATTGGCTATTCCAAACACACACCAGGTGAGCAGTGCAATACTAAAGATTCTGAATTCCGTTCTCACTAAAATCCCCAGGAGAAATTACCAATGTAAACACTGTTGAGCGAGTCCATTTTTTCTTCTTTAACGAAGTGGTCGTTTAATTCAACCACCGTGATGGGTTCATAATGGTTGGTTCTCCATTCGTGAAAAATAGCAACCGTTCCAACTACACCATCTACATAGCGAATGATCAGATCGTACATTCCTTCGGGAGTAGTTCGCATCTCGAGTAATTCGCCGGCATAATCGTTGGTGACTTTATACACACCTTCAACGCGTGCAATGGAAAGCAAGCGGAATTCGGGAGAGTAAACCCCAGGTCGTACTTCAACCAGAAATCCATCCTGCCAATTCGCGTTGCCGTGATTCATAAAAACACGAAAAAGTTCATGACTGCAGGGCGCACGTTTATTGGTGTCAAGCGGTGAATAACCTTCCAATTCACATAAACCCAGTCTGGCCATGATTTGTGGAATCACCGTATCCTGGTAAGGTGGATAAGAAAGATCGATTAGGATTTTTTCACTGATAAAATCGCTGACTTCAACAGGATTTGCTTTTTTCTTTTCAGATGAACAGGAAAAAAGGATAACACTGATCAGTGAAAACGTTAGGAGTTGTCGCATGCTGCAAAAATAGTGTTCAGAAATGGATCTGGAAACCTATTTGTGCCGAGGTAAATGATTTTAAATGCTCAGCTTTTACTCCCTCACTGACCAATGGCAATAAGGATTGACGGTGTTCTAGTCCTGCACTAATAGAGAATTGATCAGAAATTAAGATCCAGATTCCTGCCATCGCATCGGCATTTACCGACATCTTTTCTTCTGTGGAATATCCGATATCGGGGTTATCCAGACTGGAATAATAATTGGATTTTGGTGTAAATCTTGAAGAGAATCCGAGACCGAAATAAGGCATTATCCTGCCATTATCGGGTGCAATCCGGCCTATTAAATGAATCGGAATTTCGACGATACTTTGGTTGTGGAAGGGATACGAGGGGGTGTTTGTGTTAAGCCGGTTGAAACTGTAATAATCTACACCGGATTGAATAGTGAGTACATCCGTAATATGCGTACCGATTCTAAATCCCGGGGAAAAACTTGTTCGGGTGGCATTGAGATTCCCATCATTAAATCCGGCAAGGCCATATCTACCCACTAATCCAAAATGTACATTTCCGCTACTGTGTTTGGCTGCATCACAAAAACAACCTTGAGCTTTCACATCCATTCGGACCGATAAAAAGAGCAGGAAAATCACAAAATACTTCATGTAGCTAAAACGGAAAAATTCGGGTTTCGTTACATGTTTGTCGTTCCACTAGTGGCTAAAAACCCAGGGAAAACAACCGGACAAATAAAATAACTAACATCGTAGTTATTTTAGTAATCAGCTTTTTAAGCTTGTTAATGGAATATTTCTGAGCTTCCGGAATAAGCAGAGGAAAAAGCTTCCTCATTGATACCGGAATTCATTCCAATCTCTTTAAAATAGCTGAGAAGGTTTTCCATGGGCATGTTGCCGGTTAGTTCATCTTTCGCCATTGGACAGCCTCCGTAACCCTTAATTGCTCCATCAAATCTTCTGCATCCTGCCTTCCATGCAGCATCTATTTTTTCTTTCCATGTTCCAGGGGTAGTGTGTAAATGGGCTCCAAATTCAACCTTGGGAAGAGCAGGAATTAGAGAACGGAAGAGGTAATCAATGTTATCTGGAGCAGAAATCCCAATGGTATCTGATAACGCCAGAATTTTCACGCCGACTTCTTCATTCAGTTTACGGCACCAGTCAATCGCAATATCGCTGTTCCAAACATCTCCGTACGGATTTCCGAATGCCATGGAAATATAAACGACCAGTTCTTTGTTGTGTTTTATACAGAGATTCTGAATTTCCTTGACGCGTTCGAGCGATTCTGCAATTCCGGAATTGGTGTTTCGCTGCTGAAAGGTTTCTGAAATGGAAAATGGAAATCCTAAATAACTTATCACAGCATGTTTGCATGCATCTTCCGCACCTCTTACGTTGGCCACGATAGCTAGTAATTTAGAGCTTGTGGAAGCAAGATCCAAACCTGCCAATACTTCCTCTGTATCCGCCATTTGAGGAATGGCTTTTGGACTAACAAAACTTCCGAAATCTACAGTATCAAATCCGCACCGCAGTATTTGATTGATGTAGTGAATTTTCTTTTCCGTAGGGACAAATTCCTTTAGCCCTTGCATTGCGTCGCGCGGACATTCGATCAATTTTACCTGACTGTTCATGCTTTGTTGTTTTGCAGCAATGATTTGTTTATCCGTTTTACGAGAGACGGTCCTTCGTAAATAAATCCTGTATAAAGTTGTATCAGACTAGCGCCTGCATTGAGTTTTTCAATTGCATCTTCAGGCGAATGTATTCCACCAACTCCAATGATTGGAAATGACTTATTTGATTTTTCAGATAAGTAACGGATGACTTCTGTAGATCTGTTTTTTACCGGCTTCCCGCTTAAACCTCCGGCACCAATATTTTCTGTTTTTTGTACCGGTGTCTTTAACCCTTCTCGTGAAATAGTAGTGTTAGTTGCGATAACCCCTGCAATTTTAGTTTCTGCAACGATCTCTATGATATCATCAAGTTGTTCATTGGTTAAATCCGGTGCAATTTTCAGCAAAATTGGTTTTGGTTTATTCTTTTTCAGATTCTGATCCATTAAGCCGCCGAGTAGTTTTTTCAATGGTTCTTTCTCCTGAAGTTCGCGGAGATTTGGCGTATTGGGTGNNCGTTGTTGAATCCCATCCGGTTGATTAATGCTTCATCTGCCGGTAAGCGGAAAAGTCGGGGTTTGGGGTTTCCTTCCTGGGCTCTAGGGGTGATGGTTCCGATTTCAATAAAACCGAATCCATAGGAAGAAAGCTGATCGTATAACCGCGCATCATTATCGAATCCGGCTGCCAAT
>DEHO01000038.1 GCA_002351955.1 Flavobacteriales bacterium UBA2798 | reverse complement strand
CTGGTAGGCTCTGCACTGCTTGTAGTATCGCAGGTCCCCCCACTATGGTACGGAATGTCGGCCTGGGCCTGGTTTGGCTTTGGGGTGGTATTTGTGTTGCTGGTCTTAATGATCTCCTCACTTTCCAATTATTACCGTCCCGAAAAAGAGGATTGATGGCAGAATAGATATTTGTTATAAGTTAGGGGATAAGAGTAATAGGTTACTGTTCCCTGTTCACCATCCCCCAACAATTGTGAATAATTTCCCTCTTGTTTTGCTGTGAAAAAAGTTATTTTTGGCCACCCTCACAAAACGATTTAACCATGAGCAAAATCAAAGTAGCCAATCCCGTTGTAGAGCTCGACGGTGATGAGATGACCCGGATCATCTGGAAATTCATCAAGGACAAACTTATCCTTCCTTACCTCGACGTGGATATCAAGTACTACGACCTTGGAATGGAGAACCGTGATGCCACCAACGATCAGGTTACCATTGATGCTGCAAATGCCATTAAACAACACGGTGTTGGGATCAAGTGTGCTACAATTACTCCCGACGAAGAACGTGTAAAGGAATTCAACTTGAAGCAAATGTGGAAGTCGCCGAATGGTACTATCCGCAATATCCTCGACGGAACAGTATTCCGCGAGCCGATCGTATGTAAAAATGTTCCTCGTCTGGTTACTACCTGGGATTCTCCGATCATTGTTGGTCGTCACGCTTTCGGTGATCAGTACCGTGCTACGGATTTCGTGGTACCCGGCAAAGGAAAACTGATGGTGAAATTCACCGGTGAGGACGGAACTGTGATTGAGCAGGAAGTATATTCCTTCAACGGACCAGGAGTTGCATTGAGCATGTACAATGTCGACGAATCCATTCGTGGATTTGCCAGTGCATGTATGAACATGGCGCTTGTAAAAGGATGGCCGCTTTACCTTTCTACAAAGAATACGATTCTGAAAAAATACGACGGACGCTTCAAGGATATTTTCCAGGAAGTGTACGATGCAGAATTCAAAGACAAATTCAAAGCAGCCGGAATTACCTATGAGCACCGCCTCATCGATGATATGGTGGCCAGTGCCATGAAATGGAGTGGAAAATTTGTGTGGGCCTGTAAGAACTACGACGGAGATGTTCAGTCTGATTCGGTTGCACAGGGATTTGGTTCGCTTGGACTGATGACTTCTGTATTGGTAACTCCCGACGGAAAAGTGATGGAAGCAGAAGCTGCACACGGTACAGTTACACGCCACTTCCGCGAACACCAGAAAGGTAATCGCACTTCAACCAATCCTATCGCATCCATCTTCGCATGGAGTCGCGGATTGGCCTTCCGTGGTAAGCTCGACAACAACCAGGAGCTGATCAACTTTGCGGATGCACTCGAAAAAGTATGTGTAGAAACCGTTGAAAGCGGAAAAATGACGAAAGACCTCGCAGTATGTATTTACGGAGATAAAGTCACTGCCGATAACTACCTCTATACCGAAGATTTCCTTAATGAGATCGACAAAGGTCTGAAAGCCAAACTCGGTAAGTAAAAAAACAGAACACCGAATATCCTGCTCCGCAAGGGCAGGATATTTTTTTGGAACGAAATATGCGATAATACCTAAACCAGCGTTGTTAAACCTTGATCAAATCACTGCATATCCTGATAACCTTCCTGCTTTTTGGCGGATCAATCAGCTATGCACAAAACACAGGAACCAAAGGAAAGAATCNNTACTCAATGCCGACAAAGTCATTTTCGATCAACGCAAAGGCGATGCCCAGCGCGCACTGGGTAATGTGCAGGTGCGTCACGACAACACCCTCATGTATTGCGATAGCGCATGGATCTACCAGAAGCGTAATGTTCTATTTGCGTTCGGACACCTCCATGTGAAACAGGGCGACAGTCTGAATATGTACGGCGATTCTCTTTTTTACGATGGCAATACCGGCTACGGAAAATTACGCGGACATATTCGAATGGTGGAGCTCGATATGAGCATGGAAACCGATTCGCTTGAATTTGTTTCGAAGGAAGGACGCGGATGGTATTCTACAGGAGGAATTATTCGCTCTGCAAAAAATAAAAATGTTCTCACGAGCAAATTTGGTGAATACCGATCGGCAAGCAAGGATATTTTTTTCTCCGGAGAAGTTATGCTGAAACATCCGGATTACACCATGACCTGCGATACACTTCGCTATCATACACCAACGGAAACCGCATGGTTTTATGGTCCTACCGTTTTGCGCACCAACGATGGTGTGATCCTCTGCGAAGGAGGATGGTACAATACACGAAAAGATCAATCGCGTTTTATCAAAAATGTTTATATGAGTAACGGCGAATACAAATTTCGCGGCGATACGCTCGATTATTCGCAGAAATCAGGACTGGGTACAGCACGCGGATTTTTTTCGCTTTACGACACAACTAACAAATCAACACTCTCCGGAAAATACGGATGGTTCAATGAAAAATTAAAATCTGCATTCGTAACCGACAGCGCATTAATGATGCGACCTTTCGACGATGACACCCTGTATCTTCATGCAGATACTTTATTTGCTTCACGCGAAGGTAAAGACAGCACTCAGTGGATGCGTGCGTGGCGAAATGTCCGTTTTTTCAGAAATGATGTTCAGGGCATGTGCGACACGCTCGATTACCATGAAAAAGATTCGGTGCTGAACCTGCTCGGCAAACCGGTAATCTGGCAGGATGATCAGCAATTAAGTGCACAACGTATGGAGGTGCATTTCAGAAATAAAGAATTGCATCGCATCGATCTCATCGGAAATTGTTTCATCTCTTCATTTGCCGATTCACTTTGCTATAACCAGATCAAAGGACGAACCATGCATGGCTATTTCAAGGATGAAAAACTATCACACATCTCCATTAAAGGAAATGGTCAGACCATTTACTACGCCGGAGAAAAAGGAAAACCGCTCATTGGCATGAACAAGGCAGAATGTTCGGATATTGATATTTACGTTGAAGAAAATAAGATCAGCAATATTGTTTTTCATACCGAGCCTACGGCTACTTTTTTTCCAATGACAAAGATTAATCCCAAGGATCGCTTTCTCAAAGATTTCGAATGGATGGGAGATCGTCGTCCGAAAAAGGTGGAAGATTTGTTTTAGGTTATGGTCCCATCCAGTCTGGCATAGGATAGGATAGCTTTGCTATCCTATCCTATGAGTGTACCCCGGACTGAAGCCCGGGGTTACATAAAAGGAATCGGAAAAATCCTCGGGCTGAAGCCCGGGATTTTGAGTATATTCGGCCCGGATATGGTTCTGAATCCCGATACTTCGGGAGGAGGATGAAAAGGGAATCCCGTGTAAACCGGGAGCTGTTCCCGCAGCTGTAAGTCCGGAGAGAAATCTCCATGCGTTCACATACACCACCACTGTTTGCTCAGGCATTCGGGAAGGCAACGCGAAGGATGAGCCAGAAGACCTGCCATTTCCGGGATGAGCCATCGTACAGCGCGCGTACCGCAACTCTTCTCAATTCCCAGGTTCTCGGGTAAAGAATCTGCGAATGGAGAACCTATTCCGTTTTTCCATTTGCGGACCTCTTTACTCCTTTGTTTAATTTTTTAATCCTAAAAAATGAAAAAGGAGAAAAAAGTGGTCCTGATGCTACTAACGGCGGTAAACGTATTCACCGCAAAAGCACAGGACAAAGACAGCAGCAAACTGCTTCAGGAAGTCATCGTTTCCGCCTCACGTATCGAGGAAGATCCATCCGCAACCACGCGAAGTGTTACGGTGATCGGATCAGATGAAATCGCAAAAATGGCTTACCGCAATGTAGGCGAATTACTCACCGCACAGGAAGGCATTTACGTGGTAGGTGCCAACCAGAATCCCGGAATGATCCAAACCGTTTTTATGCGGGGTACCAACTCCAACCAGACGATTATTCTTATTGATGGAGTACGCATCACCGATCCCTCATCGGTTAACAATGCCGTTGATCTTTCAGAGCTCTCTCTTGCCAATGTAGAGCGCATCGAAATTGTTCGCGGCTCACACAGCACTTTGTATGGTTCATCAGC
The DNA here is from genome assembly GCA_002351955.1 of Flavobacteriales bacterium UBA2798. GTDB lineage: Bacteria > Bacteroidota > Bacteroidia > Flavobacteriales_D > UBA2798 > UBA2798. The sequence goes on along the minus strand of DEHO01000038.1, from coordinate 47,022 downwards.
CATTGGAGGAGTGATCAACATCATCACCAAAAAAGGAAAACAACAAGGACTAAGCGGAAGTGTTCTTGCAGAGGGCGGACTCTTTGCTCCCGAAGGAAAAAGTCTGAATGCACAAGTCTTCCTTAATTACAGAGATACCAGCAGCGGATTCTATGCTAATGCATCAGCGTACCGAATGAATTCGACCGGCATTGATGCAACGCTGGATACCGTAACAACAGCAGGTGTATTTAAAAACCGCGACAGAGACGGATTCGTAAAAACCGATATATCTGCCAGGATCGGTATTGATAAGAAAAAATTCAGTGCATGGACCAGTCTTCGTTTGCACGATCAGCAATCGGATATCGATCGAGGCGCGTTTAATGATGATGAGAATTACACACTCGATTTCAAACGCAAAGCCATAAGTGCAGGTATCGATTACAAATTCAACGAGAAAATGCGACTGAGTTACCTCGGCGGATTATCCATGATGGAACGTTATGCTGTGAATGATTCATCCGTGATCGATGCACTGGGAAATACCGATCAGACGTATTCCGATAGCCGAAACACAGGAGGACTGATGTCGCACGATCTGCAATTCACATATCTCTCGGATAAGATCCGTTTCATTGCAGGCGCATCCTTTTATCAGGAAACCATGAATCAGGAATCGTATTACATTAATACTGCCTGGATGTACGAAAGCAAGAGCAATCTCGATTCGTTGAATCTGCACATCAATACAATCTCTGCGTTTTCACAATTGCGATTGAACGGATCATTGATCAATGAGAAAGCGAAAAATTTCGATCTCACAATGGGTGGACGTTACATCAGCAACAGTAGTTTTGGTACTGCGTTTACCGGAGAGATCAATCCATCATTAAAGATTGGAGAAAAAGATCTGCTGTACCTCTCCTACTCTACCGGATTCAATGCACCATCGCTTTACCAATTGTATGCTCCCGACGATTTTTACGGTTACGGCATCACATTGGGAAATACCGGACTAAATGCTGAAATCTCACGCTCGTTCGAAGCAGGATTGAAACACCGCATCAGCAATACATCCTTGATGACCGTTTCCTGGTTCAGCAATCGCACTGAGAACATGATCGATTATGTGAATCTCTGGAACAAGAATTCATCCATCGACAGTCTGGGCTGGATGGATGGAGTTGGTGCAACCTATGTCAATGTTGGAACGCTTTACAGCAACGGCGTAGAAATCAGTTTGCGTTCGGAGCTGAGTGAAAAAGTGTACGTCATTGCCAATGCAAGTCTTGTACAAGGGAAAATTGTTCTTCTCAGCAAGGGAATCGACACCGCACAAACCAAAGGACACCACGTTCAACTTTACAGCAGCGGTGCATTCATTACTGGAGAAACGGAACAACTCGGACTCTCCCGCCGACCTACAACAGCACGCATCACACTTGGATGGAAACCGGTGAAAGGACTTGATCTGAGCACCACCCTCCGCATGGCAGGAGCGCGCAGTGATTTGTATTACGATTACAGTATTTATCCTTCAGGTGGTTTATCTACACTGCTTGTAAAAGACTACACCTTGCTTGATATTAATGCATCCTGGAAACACAATTCCGGTATTGGCGCGACATTGAGAATTGAAAATATTTTTGATACGCAGTATGCAGAGATCAATGGTTTTCGTACCAGAGGAAGGGGAGTTTATTTTGGTGTGAGGTATGTGTTTTGATTGGTGAACAGTGAACGATGAGCAGTCCTTCTACGCCAAAGCTTCGAAGGATACTATGAACGATCCTTCTACGATTAGGATTAGAAGGATAAATTGAAATAAAAATCCCCCATTTGCGCTGCGCGAATGGGGGATTTTTCGTTTGGCAGTAACTTCTTTCGTCGGTTTCGCCTGAAGGGGATTTCCTGAAGCAGAAACTATTCGCATGTTGATTTTGACTTCAGTCAAAATCAATCCCGACCGACCACCGGGAGCATCGGGATTAGAAGATTCCCATTAAAATATTCGCACATTAGCACATTAGCATATTAGCACATTAATTCAGTCCATCATCCCTTTTCCATCCATTATTTTAGGGAGGTATTTTTCGATGCGGGAAATTTTGGTGGCAGATTGTTTTGCTTGGGAGAAGAAAAGAAGATAACCACGCTGCCGTCCGGGGGTGAGTGATTCGAAGGCCTTTTTGAAAGTGGGTTTCTTTTTGAAGATCGCAGTAAGTTCCTCGGGATATTCGGGAGCGGGTTTGGCTTTGAAATCAACTTTTAATCCTGCTTTTTCAATCTCGATGGCTTCGAAGATGTAGTTGCGAATCTCCTGTTCGTGTTTTACGATGTCCTTAACGCTTGTGAAACGGATTTGTCGTGTTGCCTGTGAGTTATCGCCGGGTGCAGTGAGGAGCTTATCTGCATCGCTGAGCAAAGTGCCCTTAAAGAAGCTTATAGAGGCGTAATTCTTGAATGCAGCAACGATGGCGACATTGGCTTTGCCGTGTGTGTAACAGGGTACTCCCCATTTTACGGTTTCGGTTAGACCACAATCGAGCACGATGCTGCGCAGGGCCTTGAGTTCCTTGCTCCAGGTGTGCACTTTGCATTGGGGTGTTCCGCCCAAAGAGCAGCGTCCGCAGCCTTCGAGGAGGTAGGTTTCGATGGTGGTGGTCATTGGCATGGGTTCAAAATCAAAACTATTTATACAAAAACCTATTGAATTACGAATTAACCATTTTCATTTTACACCACCATCAAGGGAACCTGAATTTTAATTTTGCCTGATCATGATCTTTGAATGCGTTGCACTCTTCCAAGTAACTTCTCATTATATCAAAATTTTCTCCCGGGATCGTTGAACTGAACTTCCATGCCCGCAACATCATGCGAATATAAGCAGAAGGTTCTGCCTGTCGTGTGAGTTTACGAAGCGCTCCTACATAATCATCACGATAAACCGTAGGAATGATAATCTTTGCTTGATCAGCAGTTGTTAATTCAGCATTCATCATTACCCGGGCAATACGTCCATTTCCATCCAGAAAAGGATGAATTTCACTAACCATAAACATCATATAAACAGCTCTTGAAAAAGGATGTTTCAGAGCCTGATAATACTCGTATCCTTTTTTTAGCGTCCCTTTTACCAATCCATGATCGACAAAATAAGTTTCTCCGGCACGGTTGTTTTTGTCCTTAAACAAACCGGGATTTTTTGATGTCCTCGCACTCAGCAATACCTTGTGGCGATACAAGAGCATTTCAATTAATTGATCCGGATTACGCGGAATCAGGTTCATTTCTGCTTTGTTGGATACAATTTTAAAGGTTCCGAGAATGTCGTGTGAATCTTCATTTCGGTTTTGCATTGGGGTATCAGTAGAAATTATTTTTCGGGCATCCTCCAATTCAAATTCTGTCCCCTCAATGTAATTCGAAAAATAGGCTTCAAAAAANNTCTTTATTCAATGCAATAAAAAGTTTCTCGAACAATGCTATTCTAGTTGCATCATACGGGTTCCCGATTGCCCGAGCCATAGCTATTGGAGATTTCAGTATCCGGGAAGGATGAGTTGAAAGCAAAGCGCTTATGAGTTTGTTAAGTATAGCAAACTCACGATTCATTTCCAGCTGAACAGAAATACTTTTTGCCCTGTCTCTAAATTCATTCAATCCTTGTTCTCCCCTGGTGCGGATAATCGCTTCCAGTTTTTCTTCCAGATCACGAGTGGAGAGCGATTTCGATTGAGGACCTGACTGACGACTAACCTGTAAATTTTCAAGCATCGCGCGTTCCGGTTGAGAGACATAGAGCTCACCTGAAAATGGCAGATCACCTTCAATGGGCGGATAACCTTCCAAAAATCGCAGTGTAATACTCCCCAGAGAAATTTTCTTGGTATACGAATAGGTAAGAAAAATCTGACCCGAAGTTGTTGGCTGAAACTCAAATGCGGAACGATGACTGAGAATAGCACCGGGATAAAGCTTTCCCAGTATGGTAAACAGATTACGTTTTATGATAACATCGGGGTTGTCGTTAAAGTTCGAGCTGTAAATTCTGGGCGCGATCTTCCTCAATTTCCCGGCACTTTCCAATTCCGAAATCAATTTACCTGCGGCTCGGTTGCCCGTTGAGAAAACAACCTCCTGCAAGTGTAATGGTGAAGCATTTTCCATTATAAACAACTATCAGTTCGAATTTAGCTAAAATTTTCCATTTAAAGGCACTTTCATGTAGAAATTTTCTATTATAAAATAAATATTCAACATTACATACTTGATAAACAGTTAAATAAACAAACATAAGAAAAGCAACGAATTACTGAAAGATCGTAGAAATTTTTCCACTATAAACTGGAATTTGGTAGAATTTTTCCAGTATAACTTGAATTCACGGGGAATTGGAGGGAGATAACAGAAGGACACTTCGGAAGGATCAATGCGAGTAGAGTGCAGCAGAGAAAAACGTTAACAATCAAATCTTTGAATTCTTATTTACTATTTCAATTACCCTACTCCCTGGTAATCTTCCCGTCCTGGTGAATTTGATAGGATTGCTTGCCGTTTCCTCCGGCATCTACATGCACGCTTAGGTCTTCCCCGATACAGCCTTCGGAAGAGGCCCAAAATGGACTTCTTCCGCCATCGTCGTTGGCATATGTACCGGACCTATGGTACAGTGCAATCGTCATTTTGGATATCAGCTTACCTGCTTTATCGAATGTACACAGGTATTTTTGTGAGCCCTCGCTTTCAACATACTCAAACAAAATCCCATCAAACAACTTTTCCCGCAAGAGGGTATCAAGTTGATAATAGTTTGCGCGTNNCGGTGATCTGCTCCGTGCCTACTGTATCATGCTGCCAGATATTTTCAATGTAAACCGTTTCGGAATTAGCAAACAACTTGCGCTGGATAAACTCCCGGGTTAATAGGGACTTCCCCTGAAGGTAGTTTTTGTCGGATTTTGAGTATTGAATATAACCTGCATCAGAAGACGCTTCAAACTTCGACTCCCCGTAATTGATGCAGAGGGGTAAGCCGGAGGTCCAAACAACTGAACTATCCGGTGATAAAAAACTTGCCGTGTCTGAGTCTTCTCCATTCGCAGAATTGACCGACGCATTGCCGCTATGATTCGAACATGCGGAAATGGCAACAAATAGTGTCCATGCGAGTAGTGGTAGGATTGAATTCTTTTTATTGTTTAACATTGTTTCTAATTATGTAAATCTGTGAATCTCTATTCGTTCTGTTCACCAATCCGCGCAAAACGCAATAGTTCGCCCACAATCAGTGAATCACACACTAATTTATTCAAAATACCAAATTGCCTGTTTACCCTCACACTCAATTCTGGAATTACCCATTAGCACATTACTCTTCGTAACAGATTTGTTCAATTGAATGTAAAATCGATTGATAGTTGGCGAACCATATGCACTTGATAAATGTAACTCAATAAATTGATCGTTATTTGAAATTCGTGCAAATCCTTTTTGTTCTGAGATATCATCAAAACCAATAACGTTTAAATAGCTAACTATGGCCAGACTGTCATCAGGATTTAAGCGTATTCCGATTCCTTTGACATCACTCATTAAGTAGTTAGAAGACGAATCCGAATCTTGAAGACTATTGTAGTCAACAGGCAAAAAATCCATTGAATCACTGTATTCTTTTTTTGTCCGGCTCTCATAGTGTTCCTTTGTCATTTCCCAGGTTGCGATAGGGTTAATTGAATCACCAACAATCAATGATAAATCATAGTAATGATCATTAGACTCATAGGTAACAAAATCGAGATTTTTCCAATTCAGATTATTGATGTAATTTGCTTTTAGTGGAACTAGATTAATCCACATTCCTCCTACTTCCTCTTTGTAACCGTCAAAACTTTTAGGATGGAATAACTCTATATAATTCGTTTTTCCGAAAAGATAAAACCCCTTGTAACCATTTAGCTGTCTCTCTTCTGAGAATGCGAATTGTTTAATAAACTCAGAATTTACCACCTCATAATATGTAGCGGAGTCCAAAACAAGGACAGCATGATTGAAGCAGATAGGATTTTTTCTTTTTACCTCATTTGATACAACCGCATCAGCTTTTTCAGATGAGCTACATGCGCTTATTAAAACACTGAATGAAAATAAAAATAAAAGATTTTGCATCATGGATTCACGGTTGTTCTTCGTTTAACTTTTGTAGGCTTTGCGTTCGGGTGGGTTTCGACTTCCGGCACGTGGTGGATAAACCAGCAATGAATATTATACATACTGGACACAACACTCCAAATTTGCACCGCTAATCCTGAAATATACGGTTATAGAACATCTAGTCATTAGTGCAACGCGGTGTAAGTTGCTCATTTTCCCTCGATCATTCCTTGTTTAGTTAGTACAGAAATTATTTCTTTAGTGAGTTCAAATAGATCAGATAATTCTGTTTCAGATTCGGATATTCCATCTTTTGTTAAACTTAACTGTAGGTATCCTTCTTTTATTTCTTCATCAAAACAATCTATGTTACTGTATAATTCAATCTGTAAATTTTGGTATTTGTCTAATGTGTCATGAATCATTCTATTAGAAAAAAAAATATCTGCTGAAATAAAATTGGTAGATGAATAAACATAATTATTAATTACATTCTTGAATCTGGATTGATTAAATAATCTTGTTATTCTTTCAAAAGTTTTTATTGGTCTTATTTTAAAGTCAAATTCTATTTTCTTTTTGAATTCAGCTTTTGATCTTGTAAACTTCTCAGATACTGTGGACATTGATACTGTTCTATATCTAGTAAAATTATCTATACAAATACCATGAGGATCGCCAATGAACTCAATAAAATCACTATTTCCAAATCGAACTTTTGAATATTTCGCATTATGCCTTTCAGCGAATGATTTCCAAATTATATTTTCATTTTTTACAGTTTTCACCTGCTATTTCTTTGTCTTGGTTTCATTTAGATTATATGAGCTACAACATAGAATCACAGTACAAGCAACCTAATTTTTATTGGATTGCCTCAAGCCTATTCAATCTTACTGTTGATCCCCCCCCACTCAAAAAACCTATTCTAAAACGAATTTCCCATTCTTTATTTTAAAACTAAAGAGCCATGAGGTATCCACTTCTTTTCCGTTTAGTTTTCCGGCTTTCCATATTCCTAATGCATTAAACACAGCTTCTATTTGACTGTCCAACTCAGGACTTTTTGTCTTGTTGTCGATTTTGCATTTTACGACTTCTCCTTTGCAATTAATCACCAGGCCAATCATTCCCTTGTCCTTGTATTTAGGATTGTCCTTTAAAAACGCGACTTCAGAATTTAACTTTTGGATTATTTGTTCTTTTGTAATAGGACAAACAGCTTCTTCCTGACCTTTAAAAGAGGGAAATAGTGCGTAAACTTCATTCTTGTCGCAAAGACCGGGAATATCTTCCTTTACTTCCATTTTCGCGACAAATTGTGCTGTTGAAGTCAGCGTACATAGTGTCGCAAACAAAATCAAATAAATCTTTTTCATGTTTATAATTTTTGATTGGTTGTCTCGGTTAAAGCTGATTAAACCTCCTAAAAAAGTTAACAACAGTCCAATGAAGATTAAGATTTGTGGTAGATATGTATTCAGCATATTCATCTCAATTATTTGTCAGTCTTGGATTACTTTCCGCTTACGGTCTCAGCTATACGTAGTGCGGGATTTCAAGTCACTTTACTGGCCGCATACCGAAATGTTTGTTTAATGTAATTACCTTTATATAAACACTTTCCCCGCATTACACGTATAGCCATTGTTGGGCAATCGTGCTTTTTTTATCTCCATCTAATTATCGTTGGATGGTTTCTTAATGAGCGTAAAAATTTCATAATGTTTTCTGAGTTTACTTCAATTTCACCATTGTCAAGTTTTTCGCAAAAATCAATTGCTTCGTCAGCGTTGAAACCTGCTTTGTGGTAATCAGACACAAAGAAAATCCAATGTGGCTCACTGTCTCTCACACGTGGTTCAACGCCATGTTCATGCACATCGATAGTTTCTCCATTTATAATTGCATAACCATTTAATCTCTCATTTTCACTCACTACTGTACCATCTGTTAAAACACCGACATTATAATCTTCTCCGCCAATATCAGAATTGATTTTAATAGGGGGTAGTGCATCAGAGTGAACAAGAATAAACTCATATTGCATTTCAGTACTCTTGCACACCCACATGGATGAAATATTAATTTCCCAATTAAATTCCGAGACTAACCAATTTCCTGATGGAAGTTGTCGTAATCGTTCAACATAGAAATCACCTTCTGCTTGTTTGTACCATAACGTTCTTAAAAAATCAGATTCACTTAAATCCTTGAGAATCTTAGTCTGGACTTTTCGGTCTTCAATTTGGTGAACACCATCATTATGGGCTGGTATAGCTTTTCGAATAATATTATCAAAAGGAATTAAGTGTTTTTGAAAGCAGGCGTTCCATTCTGAAACTTCTTCTGGTTCATCTTGGCTTTCCGATTCAGTAGGTTCTCCATTTGGTATTTCCTTAAGAAACTCTTCAACTTGATTATTGACAAGTTCTAAATTAAAACTCGCATTCAGTGCTTCTTTGTTGTCTTGTATAAGTTTGATTAAATCTCTCTTTTCAAAAATTTTTAATCCTAATCTATTTAAGTCAAGAAAACCTAACTCTTTAAAGTCTACATCTGGCAAAAGGATTGGAATAACATTGGTTTTTTCAAGTGACACCCAAGCAGCACCTACTTCGTTTAGGCATACTTCACTCTTCTTGTAATTTTTTGAAATTAGCAGAAAAGCAATGCAAGATTTATTTATCTCTGCTTTGAGTCGGTCGGGTATGTATTCGCCACTTTTTACACCGTGACCTTCCATGCTGGTACAAAATATTCGGTTAGCTGAAATGTCAAGTCCAAGTCTCAGTATGTGTTTAACAAATGCCTCAACTATCTTGATGTCTTTCGATGAGTGACTTATGAATATCTTATTGTTTTCCATTTAGTTTTTTTTGCATGTTGCCCAACTTATTTATCTACTTACCATTCCCCCCCCATTCAAAAACACCAAAATAAGGCGAACCTTTAGATTTCAATTCTTTCAGGATATTCTTCCATAAACCCCAATTTACATATTCCTAAAACAATATCAAACCAAATCCACTGCTAATTCATGCCTTTGCAAACGGCCAATGCATGCAATAAATAGGATCAACTCCAGGACATTCCTTTATTCAGATATAATTTTCGAAATAAAACTATGGTAGTGGAGCTGAAAAAAAAATAAACCGCTAGTTGAAATTATGACCGTGCTCAAAAGAATAAATACAAGCCTAGTCCACCACTATTCCCCATGTGGCCAATAAACCACTCAAACCATCCTGCGAAAAGCGGGCACCTTTAATGCGGTTGTTGGCGGGATCGATAATGTAATGCACCGCACTGCGAAAATCGGCCTTTTCCAGGTTACACTGATCGAACTGTGCGCCCGAACAATCGGATCCAGAAAAATCAGCAGCACTGAGATCGGCTTCGCTAAAATCGCACTCGAGCAGACGACATTGATGGAATAACGAAGACTTTAGTTTTAATCGGTAAAAGGAACTATGGTCGAGCTGAGAATCACGAAAGGAAAGATCCAATCCGAACGCATTGCAATTTTCGAAACGCAGTCCGAGCATCTTGCAACGCACAAATTCCACCTTACGAAAAGCGGTTTTTTCCAGTTTAGCCAGGCTAAGGTTACAATCTTCAAACACACAATCCGAAAAGATCCATCCACCCACATCCATCCCCGACAAATCGCAAGCCACAAAACGGCACTGTTCATACTCCCCCCTCTCCAAAGCAGCTGCATGAAACTCCTTATCACAAAAAAACTCCAATTGATTCATTAATGTTGAGCAAAAAACCTAAAAAGCGACACTCCTAACCAATAACTCCTATCTAATGACTCCTCTTTAATAACTCTTAACTAATAACTAATACCACCAAACTCTTCCCTTCCAACAACTCACCTCTTCGACGCCAACAAGGTATTCTTGAGCAGAGAAGCTCTGGTCATTGGTCCTACCCCACCCGGCACCGGAGTAATGAACAAACATTTTGGTGCCACTTCATCAAATTTCACATCACCTACAATGCGGTAACCGGCTTTCTTGCTGGTATCAGGTACGCGGGTAATACCTACATCCACAATCACCACACCATCCTTCACCATATCGGCGGTAATATGATTGGGTTTTCCAAGGGCAACAATTAATATATCTGCAGAGCGGCAAATCTCCTTGAAGTTAACTGTACGGCTATGCGTTAGTGTAACAGTGCAATTTCCCGGATAGGCATTGCGTCCCATCAAAATACTCATGGGCAATCCCACAATATGACTGCGTCCTACCACCACACAATGTTTCCCGGTGGTATCGACATTGTAGCGTTGCAAAAGCTGAATGATTCCATAAGGCGTAGCAGGCAAAAATCCGGGTAGGTTCAGCGCCATTTTCCCCACATTTTCGGGGTGGAAACCATCCACATCTTTTTCGGGTTTGATGGTCTTGATCACTTTTTTCTCTTCGATATGTTGTGGCAAAGGCAATTGCACAATGAAACCATCCACATCTTCGTCGGCATTCAGTTCACGGATCTTACGCAGCAATTCTTTTTCAGAAACAGTATCGGAGAGTTTGATAAGCGATGATTTGAAACCCACCTCTTCGCAATCTTTGATCTTGGAATTCACATACGTCATGCTCGCCCCATTGCTCCCCACCAGAATAGCAGCCAGGTGTGGAATCTTTCCACCCTTGCGACGGATCTCATCCACTTCGGCTTTTATTTCCAATTTAATTTCTTCAGAAGTCTTTTTACCGTCGAGGATTTGCATGAGAAACGTATTTAAAACAAAGATAGGAAAACCCACTAAGGCACAAAAACACAATGAAACACCAACAAAAAAAAGGCGTCCTTGGACGCCTTTTCTCTAAAATTATATCTTAATCACTCTTCAACCAAAAATCAAGCAAGAACTTCCTTCACCTTCGCAGCAGCGTCTTTCAGCTGAATTACGGAGTGAACTTTTAGTCCGCTTTCGTCGATGAGTTTTTTCGCTTCAGTGGCATTGGTCCCCTGCAAACGAACAATGATAGGAACACGGATATCGCCGATGTTTTTGTAGGCATCCACAATACCTTGTGCAACGCGGTCGCAACGCACAATTCCTCCGAAGATGTTAACGAGGATTGCTTTTACGTTTTCGTCCTTAAGGATGATACGGAAAGCATTTTCAACGCGCTGTGCATTGGCAGTACCTCCCACGTCGAGGAAGTTAGCCGGCTCACCGCCTGAAAGTTTAATGATATCCATGGTAGCCATTGCGAGTCCTGCCCCGTTTACCATACAACCCACGTTACCGTCGAGTTTCACATAGTTCAGGTCGAAGGAAGCGGCTTCTACTTCGGTAGGATCTTCTTCGGTTACATCGCGCATTTCTGCATAAGCCGGGTGACGGAACAATGCGTTATCGTCGAGCGTAACTTTTGCATCTACTGCAATGATTTTATCATCGGAAGTTTTGAAAACAGGATTGATCTCAAACATGCTGGCATCGCAACCGAGGAAAGCTTTGTAGAGCGCATCAACAAACTTCACCATCTCTTTGTGCGCATTGCCTGAACAACCGAGGTTGAAAGCAATTTTGCGGCACTGGAAAGGCATCAGTCCAACTTTCGGATCGATCTCTTCCTTGAAGATCAGGTGCGGCGTTTCTTCAGCAACCGCTTCGATATCCATACCACCGGCAGGAGAGTACATCACGGTGTGACGACCCTTAGCTCTGTCGAGGAGGATGGACATATAAAATTCTTTGTGTTCGGAAGGACCGGGATAGTACACATCTTCAGCGATCAGCACTTTATGCACCTTTTTACCTGTTGGAGGTGTTTGCGGGGTGATCAGTTGCATGCCGATGATGTTGGTTGCCTTTTCACGGAGATCATCCAGACTCTTGGCCACTTTCACTCCACCGCCTTTACCACGACCACCTGCGTGGATCTGTGCTTTTACAACGTAGAACTTAGTTCCGGTCATCGACTCAAGTTGCTTACCGGCAGCCACCGCCTCCTCAGGAGTGTGAGCCACAATGCCGCGCTGAATGGCGACACCGTACTTGGAAAGGATCTCTTTACCTTGGTATTCGTGAAGATTCATGATGTGTTTTTTAAGTCTCCAAATGTAAGCGTTGCGAGGGAAAAAGGGAAAAAAAGTTTTCCTGTCCCCGGCAAGACCTAGCAAGCTGACTTCCAGCAAAAAAGATCCGAAGGAAACACACTGAATTGTGGAAAACCGATGTTAATAGCCATGCCATCGTACTGCTTAAAGTGCGTCACATCCGGACCGGCATCACCATTTGAGGTGCACCAATTTTCCAATGGCAGGAGGTGGATTCAGGCTCAGATAGATCATTTCCTTTTTTCCCGAACGAACTTTGATCCACCAGCTTTCACCACGAAATCCGGAATCGGCAACCTTACCCGAAAAAAGTGCGTGCGCTTCGGTAGTGACTCTCAAGGAAGAGGGACGGATGAATTGTTTACCGACCTTATTGTACATCCCGAATAGTGCAGCGGTGTATTCATGTTTCGGAGAAAAATAAAGCGAAAGCGGATCACCCTGCTCCAGTATCTTTCCTTTTTCCATGATGAGAATACGGTCACACACCTCGAGCACATCAGGAGCATCGTGCGAGACAAAAATGAAAGAGAAACCCAGTTCCTCCCGCAATTCGCGCAGGTATTGCATGATTTCCGATTGCGTGAGTTTGTCGAGGTGACTGAATGGCTCATCGAGCAAAAGCAATTCCGGTTCCTCGGCCAATGCACAGCTGATGGCAAGCATTTGTTGCTGACCACCACTTAGTGCAGAGGGTTTTTCTTTTCGCAAATGATCGATCTTANNGCCTTTGCACGACGGAATTCAGGGGTGTAGGCCAGTAATCGGGTATAAATATTTTCTTCAACGGTGTGATCGGGCAAAAGCGCAAAATCCTGAGCAATCAGTTTCATTTTCGGATGCCCGGGAATCAGATGCTGATCGGGACCTTCCACACGTTCGCCATTGAAACGAACTTGTCCGGACCGGATATTCAGCAGACCATAGATCGCTTTAAGCAATGTTGTTTTTCCACTACCGCTGCGTCCTGCAATTCCAAGAGAAAAAAAACTATCTTCTATGCAAAACGAAACAGTGTTAAGTACAGCGTGATTTCCTTCTTTGTAGGAATAGGAAAGTTTATCGATCTCCATTTTCATTCGAGCAAACGGCAATCGAGATTGAGATCAGGAGCGCTGTAACAACGCTCATCGCAGTTCCATGATTTTTCAAGTCGCAATTTACCACCATCGTAGGCAGTAACCCTGGTTGTATTGGCGGTTGTATTGATCAAATACACAGCCTTTACCGAATAGCGTTCTGAAATGGGGAGGTAATACGAAAGTTTATCTGTAAATGCAGTATCACGCAAAACCACAAGTTCATCTTCGGCATCGCCATTGTAAATGATAAAGGGAACACCAATCCCGTATTTTGTGGCGCTGAATTGAATATTCACCCAGGAAGAATCCGGTTTATTGGTATCGCAAATTTTATTCGGATCACACTCCTTACTCCGGAAACAGGATTGCAACAAGAGCACCATAAAAAAACCTGCAAGCAGCACTTTATTCATAATTCAGTGAGATAAAAAGTAATTCCGAAAAAGATCCGGTGTTGCGGAATGCGCGGGTTTTGCAAATCCATAAAAGAATAGCCGAACTTAAACATGCCACCCGAACCAATATCGAAAGCAGCACCAGCATAAGGTGAAACATAAGGAAGAATTTCGGCGTGGCGACGAAGCCCGCGGTAATTCCCGAACATAACGCCACCCTTTGCGCCTACTAAAAACCGAAAAGTGGACGAACCAACCGGAAGTTGCAGCAATCGTTTTTCGGCAGCAATTCCCAACAAGGTTTTCCGCTCGAAAAACTGATCGATACTGCCATCCTCATTCTTGATCTGCACCTTTTTGAAGAAGGGTCTGAAATCCACATCAAGTCGAATCGCCCACTGAGCAGTAAGGTTTTCATAACCCAGTCCAAAATCAAAAAAGAAATCCTTGTTATTGAAGAGCATGCCCGAGATGAAGGAGATCCTTTTGCCTTCGGAATTGATCGTTGCATCACCGATTTGAGCACCTGCAGACAAGGTGTAAACCAGGAGTATAAAAAGCGTTATACCATTTCTCACGGCTCAAAAATAGGGATTTCACCTCAATTCCATTCATCAGGATGGCTGTCCTCCTGCTCCATTCTTCAGGTATATATGCCATTCCCCATTTTTGGACCGAAAATGGATTGATTTTTGGTATTTTCGTCCTTTACACAAATCACACTATGAGAACTTTCCTCTTCACCCTATTTCTTTTACCCGGAATACTGCAGGCACAAAAGCAAATGCTCAGCAACGAAATCATCTGGGCGAGTCCGGCATTGTATGCTGAGAGTGTCGATCACGTAAGATCCATGAACGACGGCGGACATTTTACGGCCATCGATAATGAGAACGGTGTGGGTGTTGTGAACAAATACAGTTTTAAAGATTATAAAAAAGTAGGTCGTATCGTTTCTTCGGTCGATATCAAACACGATGGCGAAGCGGTGATGATTGACGATTACGAATTCAATGCCGACGAAACCATGTTGCTCATTGCTTCGGGCATCGAACCGATCTACCGCAGATCGTACACAGCCAATTATTTCATTTACGATATCCGGAAAAAAACAACAACTCCGCTTGGAGATCTTGCAAAAGGCAAACAAATGCTCGCTGAATTTTCTCCGGATGGAAAAAAGGTTGCCTTTACACGTAACAATGATATTTTCATTTACGATCTGGCCAGCGGAAAAGAAACGCAGGTTACCAATGATGGTCAGCGCAACGCTATCATTAACGGTAGCACCGATTGGGTGTATGAAGAAGAATTTTCCATTGTAAAAGCTTTTTACTGGTCGCCCAACTCCACCAAAATTGCGTATTACCGTTTCGACGAAAGCAAGGTAAAGGAATTTACCATGACCATGTACGGAGAACTTTATCCGGACCTCTACACTTTTAAATACCCCAAGGCAGGAGAAGATAATTCACTGATCAGTCTGTTCGTTTATTCAGTTAACGGCGGACAAAAAGCAAGTATTGATTTGGGTCCTGAAACGGATATATATATCCCCCGCATCAACTGGACCAACAACGATGATGTGTTGTGTGTGCAACGCATGAACCGCCTGCAGAACAAACTGGAATACTGTCTGGTAAAAGCCGGCAACGGAAGCACCGGTATTTTGCCGATGACACCGATGTACACCGAAAGTTCATCCACTTATGTTGAGATCAATGATGATCTGATCTTTTTAAAAGGAAAAGATGCCTTTATCCGCACCTCGGAAAAAGACGGTTACAATCATATTTACCTGATTGGTTTCGATGGAAAATCAACACAGATCACCAGCGGAAAATGGGACGTGGTGGAGTTTAAGGGGCTCGACGAAAAAAACGGACTCATTTATTACATCTCTGCAGAATCAGCTCCCTATCAAAAAGATTTGTACGTGGTAAAATTGGATGGAAGCGGAAAGAAAAAACTATCTACACGTCCGGGTGTTAACGATGCACATTTCAGCAATGGGATGAAGTATTACATCAATTACCATTCTGATGCCAATACACCGTATTACATCACTTTGCACAACAGTACCGGTAAGGAATTGAAAGTGCTAATGGACAATAAGGAAGTGATGAACAGGATGAAACAATATGATTTAGGGAAGAAAGAATTTTTCAAATTTACCACTTCAGAAAATGTTGAGATCGACGGTTCCATTATCAAACCTTCCAATTTTGATCCGCAAAAAAAATACCCCGTTTATTTGTTTGTATATGGAGGTCCGGGCAACAATGAAGTGATGGATTCATGGGATGGTCCTAATTATTTCTGGCACCAGATGCTTGCCCAGAAAGGATATCTTGTAGTATGTGTTGATCCACGCGGAACCATGTTCAAGGGCGAACAATTTAAAAAATGCACCTACAAACAACTCGGAAAACTGGAAACGCAAGACCTCATTGAAACGGCAAAATGGCTCGGACGACAAAGTTGGGTTGATAAATCGCGTATAGGAGTTCAGGGCTGGAGTTACGGGGGATATATGACCTTATTGGCAATGACCAAAGGAGCAGAATATTTCAAAACCGGAATCTCTGTTGCGCCGGTTACCAACTGGAGGTATTACGATAATATCTACACCGAACGCTTCATGCAACGTCCGCAGGAAAACGCATCCGGTTACGATGATAATTCACCGATCAATCATGTAAAGAAATTAAAAGGAAAACTTTTATTGGTGCATGGTAGCGGAGATGACAATGTGCATTACCAGAATACAATGGAAATGATCAACGCATTGGTTGCGGCCAACAAACAATTTGAGCTGTTTATTTACCCCAATAGAAATCACGGAATTTATGGTGGCTACACGCGTTTGCATCTCTTTACGATGATGACAAACTTTGTGGAGAAAAATCTGTGAGGATGGTATTGGTGAAGGATGAACAGTGAAGGGTGAACAGTGATCCCGACGCTATCGGTCGGGACAAGTCGGTGAACGGTGATTGGTAATTGGAAATCGGTATAATCAAATCCCTGCTATCCCGCGAATATCTACAATGATGCGTTGAGCGAGTGCGTCGGCGGAGGCTTTGTCTTTTGATTCGGAATAGATACGGATAATGGGTTCCGTGTTTGATTTACGCAAGTGAACCCACTCGTTACCGAATTCAATTTTTATGCCGTCGATATCGTTTACCGGTTGCGACGCGTATTTCGCTTTCATGGCAGATAAAACCTTATCGACATCAATTTGCGGAGTGAGTTCGATTTTATTCTTTGAAATGAAATAATCAGGATAAGAAGCTCGAAGTTGCGAGCAGGATTTTCCACTTTTCGCAAGTAATGTCAGGAACAAAGCGATACCTGCAAGTGCATCACGACCATAATGCAATTCCGGCAGAATAACACCACCATTACCCTCGCCACCGATCACTGCGTTTGTTGATTTCATTAAATCCACCACGTTAACTTCACCAACAGCCGATGCTGCATACGTTGCCCCGTATTTCTCGGTGACATCCCGCAAAGCCCGTGTTGAAGACAGATTGGAAACTGTATTACCTTTTTTTGATTGCAATACCAGATCGGCACAGGCAACCAGTGTATATTCTTCACCGAACATCTCTCCGTTTTCGCAAACCAAAGCAAGGCGGTCGACATCAGGATCTACCACAATTCCTACATCCGCTTTTTCTTTTTTGATAAGTGAAGAAATTTCAGTGAGGTGTTCAGGTAATGGTTCCGGATTGTGAGGGAAATCGCCATTCGGTTCGCAATACAATTTTGTAATGCTGTTCACACCGAGCGCTTCAAGCAAGGCAGGAACAGCAATTCCTCCTGTTGAATTTACCGCATCAACAACAACGTGCAAATTTGCTTTTGCAATTGCATCTTTATCGACATAGGGTAATCGAAGAACCAAATCAATATGTTTTTTGATCCAGGTATCACTGGTAGAAAAGACACCCAGATCATCCACTTCAGCAAAATAAAATTGTTCAGCTTCTGCTATGCGTAATACTTCTGCACCGTCAGCACCCGAAATAAATTCTCCTTTTTCATTGAGCAATTTAAGTGCATTCCATTGACGCGGATTATGTGAAGCAGTGAGAATGATTCCTCCATGCGCTTTCTCACCCGGAACAGCTACTTCAACAGTGGGTGTAGTGGATAATCCTAAATCAATGACATCAATTCCCATTCCCTGCAAGGTTGCTGAGACCAGCGAGCGAACCATCTCACCGGAAATTCGTGCATCTCTTCCCAATACAACTTTCACTTTCATGCGCGGATTGCGGCTGATCAGCCATTGTCCGTATGCAGCAGCAAATTTTACCGTATCAAGCGGTGTTAGTCCGTCGCCTGAATGACCACCGATTGTTCCGCGAATTCCTGAAATGGATTTGATGAGAGTCATAACTAAAAATTACAAGTGCTAAAGTAATCTTATTTAAAACCATGACTGCGAACAAGTAAAAAAAAAGTGCTGCCCGAACGAAATCTGTTTACTTTCATGCATATAAAACCCTGAACACGTCACGATTTTTCTTTGCTCTTTTCACTATTTTTTGCTTCATTCTCCCTATGAGCAGCAATGCTTTTACCTGGTCGTGGCTAAATCCATTACCACAGGGTAACCGACTAAACGATGTTCAATCCTTTAACGGATCGGACACACTTTTTGCGGTGAGAAATACCGGCACCATCATGAGTTCGGCAAATGCAAATCTTGGTTTTGCCGTTGGTGAAAAGGGAACAATTCTTAAGGCTGTTCGAAATCCGCCATTGGTAGAAAGTATTGGAGAGATAAGTGGAATTGAACCGATTTCCGTTTTTCCGAATCCATGCAGCGAATATGCAATTGTGGAAGGCAGAGCTTTGAAAAGTGGGAGTGCTGAATTTTTCCTTTACGATTTGAATGGAAAACTCATTTACAGCCGCACACTTTTTTCGGAGAGATTTACTCTACCAACACAAAACCTACCGGCCGGCATTTATCTGATGGAAATCATAGAAGGTAGCCGCCGACAAACAGGAAAACTGGTAAAAGAATAAGGAGCTTTATCCCTATGCTTTTGATCCTCAGTGAATTTCCGGGTAAATTTTCGAACGAAAGGATTTCAACAGCGTTCCCTGGCTCTTTTAAACCAACACGAACAAACCGCTGAAAAACAGTCGTTTAATAAAAACGCAACATCTTCCGGTTGTTAATACTTACACTGATTTTCACTACTTAGGTAGGTCTTAGTCCTTATCTTTGTACCAGAATACAACTATGGACGAAGGCAAAGGGTACAACGACCGAGGCAATGAGGAACCGGAAGATCTGGGTCCGCATCTCAATCGGTTTGAGGAGATGATTAAAAACAATGCGAATTATTTTTTCGATGTAGATGTTTTTGAAGCACTCATCGATCACTATCTCGATCGCAACGATATTAAATCGGCCTTGAAGGGAATTTCCATTGCAATATCGCAACATCCCGATGCTGTTCCCATTCTTTTGCGCAAAGCAGAAATTCATGCGTCTTCCGGTAAACTGAATAAGGCACTCGAAATTTTAAATCGCATCGAGCATCTGGAACCTTCCAATGTAGATACGATTGTGATGAAGGCTTCCATCTTCAGTCAGTTGCGCAACCACGATGAAGCGATTCGGCATTTAAAGCATGCCATACGACTTTCGGAGGAAGAAACCGATGATCTTTATGTGGATCTCGCATTCGAATACGAGAGTCAGAAAAAATACGATAAGGCCATTGAAACCTTGCAATCAGCATTGCGGATCAATCCGGAAAATGAAGCAGCGCTTTTTGAATTGTCGTTTTGTTACGACATGGCAGGACGCACAGAAGACAGCGTGGTGTTTTTCAATAATTTCATTGACGAATACCCCTACTCTTTTTCGGCATGGTACAACCTGGGTAACGGTTACCTGCGCAAAGGCTTGTTTGAAAAAGCAATTCAAGCCTACGATTTTTGCATCACCATCAACGAACATTTTTCTTCTGCCTATTTCAACAAAGCGAATGCCTACGTACAACTGGAAATGTACCACGAGGCGATCAATTGCTATGCAGAAACATTCATTTACGAAGATCCCGCAGCCATTACCTATTGCTATATCGGAGAATGTTTTGAAAAACTGGAAATGCCGGAAGAAGCCTACGAAAACTTTTTGAAGGCCACAGAAATCGATGAAGAACTTACAGAAGGATGGGTCGGTTTGGGTATTGCAGTTAGTATGCAGGGTAATCATGCAAAAGCAGAAGCCTTTCTGAGAAAAGCCATTGCGATGGATGATAAAAATCCTGATTTCTGGTATATACTCGGAGAAATTCTCGATAAGAAAAAAGAACCTTCCAAAGCTGAAGAAGCGTATCGTACAGCCTTGGCAATGGATCCGGACAATCAGGAAATCATTCTTGATCTTTCTCATTTTCTATTAGAACAGCGAGGCCCTGAACACGCATTAGCGGAAATCGATCTCTACCTCAGCGGCGAAAAACAACCGGTTGACCTGCTTTACCGAAGAGTTGCCTATCTTGAACTTTGCGGTAAGCACAACGAAGCACTTCTGCAATTAGGCGATGCTTTGTTTATTGATTTTGAAGCACACAAAAAACTTTTTGAATATCTTCCGGAATTGAGTCAGCAAAACGACATCTCTCAACTCATCGAACATTACAGATCATGATGAATTTTAAATTACCCTATATCCCCGAACGTCCGGCTAAACCACGTGAAAGTGGCGTTACCATGATGATGGACAAAGGTCTTTCTGTTTCAGAAGCCGCTGCGTTTTGCGATAGCTCTGCGCCCTTTACCGATCTTGTGAAATTCGGTTTCGGAACATCGATGGTTACGCCAAGACTCGAGGACAAGCTGAAAATTTACAAAGATGCCGGTATGCGTTGCTACTTTGGTGGCACACTANNGCATTCATTGCCCGCGGAAAATTTGATGAATACCGCAAATTGCTTTCCAAATACAAACTGGAAGTCACCGAAGTTTCAGACGGATCTATTGTACTTGATCACGATGAAAAACTGGAGTACATTCAAAAGCTTTCAAAAGATTTTACCGTGCTGTCGGAAGTTGGATCGAAAGAAGCAGGCATTCTGATTTCCCCGGGGAAATGGATCAAAATGATGAACAGCGAAATTGAAGCAGGTGCATGGAAAGTAATTGCTGAAGGAAGAGAGAGCGGAACAGTTGGAATTTTTCGTCCCAGCGGACACGCACATACCATGCTCATCAATAAGATCACAGCAAAAGTCCCACCAGAAAAAATCATGTGGGAAGCGCCTAAAAAAGAACAGCAGGTTTGGTTCATCAAATATTTTGGTGCCAATGTCAACCTTGGAAATATCGCACCCTTTGAAGTAATTGCCATGGAATGTTTGCGACTCGGATTGCGCGGTGATACCTTCTTTACCTTCCTACCCGACGAAATCGCCAAAAAAATCAAACATCCAGAGAAGAAAAAGAAATAAGTATGAAAGAGATCAGCGTAAGCGAACTGAAGAAAAAAATGGACGCCAATGAGAATTTTCAGCTCATTGACGTGCGTGAAGATTACGAAGTGGAAATCGCTCATATTGGCGGACTGCATATTAAAATGGGTGATGTAATGGAACAACTGGAACAGATCCGCAAGGACATTCCTGTTTATGTACATTGCAGAAGCGGCAAACGTTCAGCTGCGGTTGTAAATGCGCTCGAAGCACAGGGATACAAAGACGTGTACAATGTTGCAGGAGGCATCCTGGCATGGGCCGATGAGATTGATCCTACAATGGAAAAATATTAATGAAACGTTCACTCAAAGATTATTTCACCATTACGCTTAAGGGTATGGGAATGGGTGCAGCAGATGTTGTACCCGGTGTTTCAGGAGGAACCATTGCATTTATATCCGGTATTTACAGCGAACTGCTGGATTCCATCAACGCGATCAATCTTACCAACCTGAAACTGCTTCTGCGTTTCGATATCAAAGGATTCTGGAAAGCTGTTAATGCCAATTTTCTGCTGGCACTTTTTGCAGGAATCCTCATTAGTATTCTGTCGCTTGCCAAAGGAATAACCTGGATGCTTGAACATCACCCGGTGCTCATCTGGTCGTTTTTTTTCGGACTTGTACTTGCATCGATCTTTTATGTTCTGCGTGAAATAAAAAACTTCACCACACTTACAGGCATCCCTTTCATTATTGGAGCCGCTGCGGCTTATTACATCACCACACTGGGCAGAATGAGCGAAACCGGTTCTTCGGTTTACATCTTCGTGTGCGGTGCTATTGCTATTTGCGCAATGATTCTTCCGGGTATTTCAGGTAGTTTTATTCTGGTTCTTCTTGGAGCCTACTCTACTGTTCTGGGCGCTGTTCACGAAATGAATTTGAAAATCGTTGCGCTTTTTGCAGGAGGTTGCCTGGTTGGACTTCTTTCCTTCTCACGCATTTTATCCTGGTTGCTGAAAAAAGCACATGATTTTACCATTGCCTTACTTGCTGGATTCATGCTCGGATCATTGAATAAAGTATGGCCATGGAAAGAAACCATCAGCACTTATACCAATTCCAAAGGAGAAGAAATTCCTTTTCAGCAGGCGAACATATTGCCTGCAGATTCTTCATGGATGATTGGTCTGCTTGCTTTTGTTGTTGGTTTCGCATTGATATTTGCAATTGAATACGGCGCAAAAAAAATGCGCTCCAAAGCCTGAAGAATGGCTTTTTCTCCGCTCACCAAAACAGACATTGATGCGCTGATCCGCATAGCGGGAAAAGATGCCATATTTACTTCGGAGGAGATCCGAAAAGAATACGGACACGATGAAACCGAAGACCTGAATTTTCCTCCTGAAGTTGTAGTGAAACCGGAATCAACTCAGATAGTATCGGCAATACTGAATTATTGCAATCAACATGCTATTCCTGTCACCGCAATCGGCGCGCGCACTGGATTGAGCGGTGGTGCCTTATCGGTTTTTGGTGGAGTGGGATTGTCGTTGGAACGCNNACGCTTTAACCGCATCATCGAAATCGACGAAAAAAACCTGCAGGTTACCACCGAGCCCGGAGTTATAACACAGGTTTTGCAAGAAGCAGTAATCGAAAAAGGATTGTTTTATCCGGTCGATCCATCGTCGAGAGGGTCTTGTACCATAGGAGGAAACCTCGCTGAAAATTCGGGCGGACCACGTGCGGTAAAATATGGTGTAACCAAAGATTATGTACTCAATCTGGAAGTGGTGCTACCCAATGGCGAAGTGATCATGACAGGAGCGAATACTTTGAAAAATTCCACCGGATACAACCTTACACAACTAATGATTGGTAGTGAGGGCACACTGGGAATTATCACAAAAGCAGTATTAAAGCTCTGGCCTTATCCTGCTCAAAATGTACTCATGCTGGTTCCATTTTTCAATGCAACAAAAGCATGTGAGGCTGTATCTGCGGTTTTTCGTGAAGGCATTATTCCTTCTGCAATGGAATTTATGGAACGCGATGCCATCGACTGGACACTCCGTTTTGTGGATGGAATTTCCATTCCCATTAAAGATGAAGTGCAGGCGCATTTGCTTATAGAAGTGGACGGAAATGATTTGGATATGCTTTACAAGGAAGCAGAAAAAATTGCCGCCATTATGGAACGCTTCGAATGTGATGAAATCCTTTTTGCTGATACCGCAGAACAAAAGGAAGCTTTATGGAAAATGCGACGTCGTGTTGGTGAAGCGGTAAAATCGAACTCTGTATATAAAGAAGAAGACACCGTTGTTCCCCGTTACGAATTGCCTCGTTTATTGGAAGGTGTAAAATGCATCGGAGAAAAATACGGATTCAAAAGCGTGTGCTACGGTCATGCCGGTGATGGAAATCTGCATGTCAANNTCGGACTGGAACGAGAAATTACCAATGGGAATTCGCGAAATCTTTGAATTAACTGTCGCACTAAAAGGCACCTTATCGGGTGAGCATGGCATTGGATGGGTGCAGAAAAATTATATGGATATCGCATTTCCGCAGGTACAGATCGAATTGATGCGGAACATAAAAAAGGTGTTTGATCCGAATGGAATCCTCAACCCTGGAAAAATTTTTCCCGATAACAATAACTGAGCACGGCCAACTTACCTAAGCACAAGACGCTTACAATCCGAACACAGGTTTTCTTTTTCAGCATCTATTGTCGCTATTTTTTCTGCAGCATCGTTCATAATACATTTCTCATTTCTACAATGAGGCAAACCGAAAGTATGTCCAATCTCATGCACCGCAATTTTCCGGAGTCGTTCACGTTTAAGCTCCGCACTTGCGTTCCTTGCTCCCAANNTTGGCATCGCCCGGACATTGTCCTAATCCGAAAATCCCCCAATCGCGGTATTTCCATTGCGGTTCTTTACTTTTCGTTGTGGTAATATCTACTGTGGTCAGACCCATAATCCTATCCGTTCCTTCAGGCAAATGAAGATTCAAAAAACGCAGTAAGGTATCTGCACGGTACCTTTCGCGCGCAAATGGAGATCGTGCATGTTCAGGCAGTGCTATTGTTTCGGCAATTGAAACACGGGCAGAATAATGGATACGCAATGCTTCTGCAACCTCATGCTGATAGTCCCAACTCACCGTTCCCAAAGGCTGGACAATGATAACCAGCGAATCTTTTTCATTGATGGAATGGGGAACAGGTAATTCTCCACCTCCGCAGGAAACAAGCAGACTGGCAATAAAAGAGATGAAAAAATTCCTCATGATCAAAAATCGTGAATCGCTTTTAGAAATGATACTATACTTTTCTATTTGTTGGCAATTAGCTATTATCCGCATTTTTCAAATTCTGCTGGCAACCCTTTTATAAATTGTCGTCATTGACCAAAACAGAACAACCATGTATCAGATTTCATTTTACCTCAGCACACCAACGAGTAATCGTTACAGCCTCGGGGAAATCCTGTGCATCGGGCTCATGCCGCGACATTCCTAGTTGCATCATGATCCCGACCCACAGTCGGGATTTTTTTTTGAAAAATTCCTCCCATTAGTACCATTCCGCAAGCGGAAGGAAAAATCCTATTCTCATTTTTTTTAAGAACAACAATGAACACTCTATTCTATATCGACGAATTGTATATGATTGCAAACAAGCAGTTGGAAAACGACGAAAATGCCGAAGCAAGAAAAACCCTGCATGAAATTTTACTGGAAGATCCTACTTATGGAAAAGCGCACAATGCTATGGGATGGCTGCTGTATATGAAACTTGATGAATACGCAGCAGCAGAAGTCCACTATAAGGCAGCGATAAAATTTGAACCTACCTTGCCTTATGTCTACTTCAATTATGTCAATTTTCTGATCCACCAGAACAGGTACCGGGAAGCAAGGGAAATAGCATTTGCTGGTCTTGAAGTGAGCGGAAGTTCCAAATCTGCATTATGGGCTGAGATTGGCAGAAGTTTTGAGTTGGAAGAACAGTATAAGGAAGCCATGAAAGCGTATTACCAGGCACTCCGAAAAAGCACCGAAAAAAGCGAGATCGAGCGCATGCGCGCCAACATCGCCAGAGCCAGAGCAAAGATAGGACTGTCCCTGAAAAGGTGGTTGCTGTCCTTTTAAACCCGTCAAAGCCCGATTCGCGAGTCGGGCTTTTGAATTTTATTATTCTAATAATCAGTATATTAAATTCGATACATAATTTTCTTATGCATTTTTATTGCATACATAGAAATCTTATGTATCTTTGACCTATGTATTCATCAGAACTCATCAAAGGGACTTTAAAAACGATCGTTTTAAAGTTGCTCACAAGCCAGGAAAAAATGTACGGTTATGAAATAACCCAGAAGGTAAAAACACTCACCGGCGACAAGATCCAGATCACCGAGGGAGCGCTATACCCTACCCTTCATGCACTCGAGGAAGAAGGTGTGGTTACAACAGAAACCGTATACATCGGAAAACGAATTCGCAAGTATTATTCCATCACTCCAAAAGGAAAAAGCAAAGTGGAAGAGAAAGTAAATGAGTTTTCCGAATTCATGGAAACCATGAAATTCCTGCTCGACATTAAACCCCAAACGGGTAATGTATAGCCTGAATGAATTGCAAATAGAAAAGATCCACAACGTCATTCGGATCCATGGCGTTGTAACGGAGGACCTGCAGTTGAACCTCCTGGATCATATCTGTTGCATTCTCGAAGAAGAATACAATGAAAACGAAAACTTCGATACGTATTTGTCGGAAGTCTTGAAACGCTTTTACAAAACCGAATTGCGTGAAATCGAAGAAGAAACTCAACTGTTATTAACCTTCAAACACTATTATGCCATGAAAAAGTTCATGTTTTTTTCCGGTATCACTTCTACTTTGGGTATTCTTGTTGGAGCCCTTCTGAAATTCCTTCATCTGCCCGGTGCAGGTATCTTACTGGTATTGGGAATTGCCATTTTTACTGTGGTGTTTCTACCTATCATGTTTACCCTTAAATTCAGAGAAAGCAAACACCGACGCGAAAGAAGTATTCTCATGCTCGCTATCCCAATGTGTCTGCTCATTGTTACCGGGGTGTTGTTTAAAGTCATGCACTGGCCCGGAGCAAACGTAATGACACAGGGATCAATGTTCTTCACCATTTTTGTTTTCATTCCGATTTATTTGATCACAGGATTACGAAATGCTGATTCGAAAGTGAATACCCTCACCACATCCATCCTTATGCTTGCAGGTGCCGGACTTACAATGTCGATGCTTACAGTAATGAAAAGTAAGGCGGTCATTCAAAAAGAAATCAGAACGATTGAACGTTCGGATTACGGCATACACCAACGCACCGATTTTAGCCGGACACAACTGGAAGGATTGAAAATTGAATCGGAAGATCGTGAGCAGTTCCTCAACGAAACCTTAAAAATGGTGGACCGAATTGAAACTGAAAAACAGCAATTGCTTGCGAATTCAGGATCAAATGAATTGAACGACGAAACAAAAAAATCGCTTCCCTATTACCGCGAAGTGTATCCGAACATTGAAAAAGATGTGCGCAATTACCAAAAACGATTCAGCGGACTATTGGCCGGAAAAGGAATTCCGGAACTTGAAATAGACCTGAGTATTTCCCCGGGCAGTACTATGCTCAATGCGTATCAGAACCTCTGCGATTTACAAAGAGATTTACTGGACTATTTCCAATTTGTAGTGATTGCAGATGAACTGAAGTAATGTTGCTGGCATTGATAGAGAAACGCTAACCCCATTAAAGTACATGAAAATTGTAAGGACTCTTCTGATCTTATGTGTTTTTTGCTTTATTATTCTTTTCGATAAGCAGGCAAATGCATGCAGCATGTATAAAATTACCGTTGATGGAAAAACTGTAGTTGGTTGTAATCATGACACTTGGTATACTACTCCAAAAATATGGTTTGCAACGGCTAAGAATTCAAACGAGTACGGAGCTGCATTTACCGGAGCAAGACCCACTGGAGCTAACAAAACCGCACCTCAATCAGGAATGAATGAAAAAGGACTTGCATTCTCCAGGTTGGCAGCCTATCATCCAAAACAACAAAATCCTTTTCCAAAGAGGCTTAAAGTTGGTAATGAAGTTGACTATCTGGAGGATATCCTTCATAAATGTGCGACCGCAAAAGAAGTTAGGAATTACATTGAAAAATACGATCATAGTGTATTTCATGATCATGTGTTTATCTATATTGACACAAACGGCAGCTACCTGATTGTTGAGCCTTATATGTTAATTGAAGGTAATGACTCGAATTATGTTTTATCTAATTTTTGTCCATCAATTACAGACCCTGTAAAAGCGAGACAGCTTGAACGCTATCGAAACGGNNACGGGGAAGACTATTTAAAAACTCAGGATGTCACACCTTCTCTAGCTTATTTTACAGCCCTGTCAGATACTATGCATGTTTGCAGAAAAAGAAATGGCGACGGGACACTTCTCACATCAATTTGGGATACTAAAGAAGGATCTGTAAATCTATTTTTTTACCACAATTACGATTCGACGGTTCAATTTAACTTATCAGAGGAGTTAGCTAAAGGTGACCATATCATTGACGTTTCAACTTTATTCCCGGCGAATCCAGAATTTGAAAGACTTAAAAGTTACATAACCCCTTTTAATACGCCGGTGTTGAGAATTTTGCTTGTGGTTATAGGTGGATTATTGTTCTTTTTTATCGTCCTATTCACTTTTGCTGCAATTAAATTGAAAAACACAAATATTACTTACAAACATACATTTCTCATAATAGGAATTAATTTATTTCTAATTGGTTATTTGTTTGTATTAGTTACTAATGAGAACATCTATTACTTTGATGCACCCTACAAACATTATGCTTCAGCATTAATTAGTTTATCCTCCTACATTCCTTTTTTACTGTTAGCTTTTACCATTCCGCTTATCCTATTTACTCTTAAAAATTATAAATATCTCAAGACGAGATGGTGGATTAAAGCCACTTTGGCAATCAATAATCTGATTTATCTGATCCTTATTTTAAGTTTTGGATATTGGGGTTTGTTTAACTTTTGGAATTAAGTCATAAAAAAGATGGCATGCAAAAGAAGCATTCCAAACAACCTGTTTCAAACGTTCAAATCCACTTCCTGAGTATGCAAAGGTTTTTTTTAGGAACCTGATTACAAAAACAAAAACCTTCGGGCATTAACACACTTGTTTAAAAATTTAATTGGAAAAAAAATGAAACCTATAACCGTTATATCACTTCTGCTTATTGGGCAAATCACCTTTGGACAAAATAATGTTCACAAAATTGACAGCATAATGACTTCATGCTTTAGTCAAGGAAACTTCAATGGTAATGTATTGATTTTTGAAAAGGATCAAGTGATCTATAAAAAATCATTTGGATTTTCTAATGAAAGCACAAAAGAAAAGTTAAATGAGAATTCCATATTTGAATTGGCTTCAGTATCGAAACAATTCACAGCAACTGCAATTGTATTACTTAAAGAAAAAGGCAAACTGAGTTACGAAGATGAAATTTCAAAATATATTCCTGAATTATCTGATTACTCTAAAATCACCATCAGAAACCTGCTTACCCATACAAGCGGCTTGCCTGATTACATGGAAATAATGGATAGCACATTTGATAAAAATAAAATTGCTACCAATAAAGATATAATCTCAACATTTTCTAAACTAAAACCCAAAACATTGTTCGAACCAAATACTAAATGGGAATACAGCAATACAGGGTATGCATTATTAGCGTCCATTATAGAAAAGGTATCAGGAATGACGTATGGCGACTATTTAAATAAAGCCATATTTAAGCCTCTGAAAATGAAAAACACTTCTGTTTACAGAAGAAGATATGAACCCCGAATTATCCCCAATTATGCATATGGTTATGTTTATTCGGATAGTTTAAAAAAATATGTTTTACCGGATGAATTAGACGAATTAAAAATGGTGATTTGGCTGGATGGAATTGTTGGGGACGGAACAGTAAACTCAACTGTTGTTGATTTACTTAAATGGGATAGAGCTCTGCGCAGTAATAAATTTATTTCAAAAGAATCAAAAGATGAGATTTTCACTTCGGCGGAAATAAATGATAAAACAAAGACCAATTATGGTTTTGGCTGGGTTATAGAAGACAATGGCGTCTATGGAAACATAGTTAGTCATACCGGAGGCTGGCCGGGATACATGACATTAATTGAGAGACATCTTCAAAATGATAAAACAATAATTGTCCTAATGAATTACGTTCACAACACTACTAACTTACCGGTAGCGGAGTTAAGACGTGCACTCTACAACATTGAACCTCATAAATTCATTGCACTTACAAATGAGGAAACAGAACTATATGCCGGAAATTATATGAACAGCTCCGGAAGAGTAATAAAACTGATCTGCGAAAATGGAGTGCTTTTTAGACCAACTGATAATGGTGAAAAATTTGAGCTGAAAGCCATATCAAGCACCAAATTTGTAATAATGAATTATTATCCTGAAATTTTTTATGAATTCATTTTAAAGGGCAATAAAGTTGAAAAGTTACTAATGACTCAACCTGAATTGAAATTTTCACGCGAATTAATCAGACAATAAAAACTCCACCTGACATTTAACAGATCATGAAATCCGGAATAACCCTATTAGTCTGTTTGCTTCATCCTTTATTAGTATTGAGCAAGGAAAAGGTCAAACTCAGCGACCTGGAGAAATTCGCCCCGACAGAAATCTACCCTGAAGATGTTTTTCTGGATACCACCACCAATAAGCGGGCAATGGTGATAGTAGCGCACGACGATGATGATTGTGCGATGTCGGGCACTTTGTTCAGGCTAAAACAGAAAGGGTGGATCATCATGCAAATCTGCCTTCAGCAACATCCTTCAAAAAATGGAAAGCTTCCTGCACGGTTTCTTTACCATCATTACAGAAAGATCCTGAGCAACACCAATTACAGACCTGGTAAAGACACCACTACTCTATCCTACATGCCCATCCCCTATGAAATGATAGACCGGCAATATTTAACACAGGTAATTGGAGATACGCTTATTTCGATCATCAATAATTTCAAACCAAGTGTACTTTTTTCCCTCGACGATGTAAAGGGTGGTTACGGACATCCTGACCATATATTTATGAGTCGACTGGTAAAATCCCTCCTGCAGAGCGGAAAAATTCCTCCGGTAAAAATCTACCAATCCGTATTCACGCCCCATATGGAAAAGGAAATCGTAAATACATGGTTAAAAGCAAGACTCGACAAATGGGGATTTCCCCATCCGGGTTTGGAAGCGGATAAACTTTATGAAATAACAGGAATGCCGGAGCCCACGGTTCAGGTCGATATGGAAGCAAACGGCAGCGAAAAAATGCGTTACCTCAACGCTTATCCTAAAGATGTCCGCCGCACGCTGAGCAAATTCATTCCTTACTTTACCGAATTCAAGGCGAAAGAGTACTTCCGGCTTTTCAATCGGGAATTTTTCAGGATTGTTGATCCGGTAAAGGTTCACAGATAAAAAAGACATGAACAAACCCGCTGAATAAGTTGATTATCAACCCTCAACAACTGAAAATATCGCATTGAGGGCTTCACGGATTATTCCCTCTTTTTCCTATATTGGCACTCCTAAAAAACTACGGACAGCCAATGACCAACGGAAAAGCAGGTGGCAAACACCCTAAGGGACTTTATGTTCTCTTCTTCACCGAAATGTGGGAACGTTTCGGGTACTACCTCATGCTGGGGATTTTCTCCCTGTACATGCTCGATTCGGCAGCGAATGGAGGAATGGGATTCGATAAAGCAACCAAATCTGATATATACGGAACCTATTTGGGACTTGTTTACCTCACCCCTTTTATTGGAGGATTGCTTGCCGACAGAATTCTGGGTTATCGCAGATCCGTTGTGATTGGAGGCTTATTGATGGCAGCAGGGTATTTCGGGTTGGGATTAAACAATGATGTTGGAACACTCTACATTTCCTTATTGCTCATTATTCTTGGTAACGGTTTTTTCAAGCCGAACATTTCAACTCTTGTTGGAAATCTGTACAACAACGATCAGTACCGCGCGAACAAAGATGCGGGTTATAATATCTTCTATATGGGAATCAACATTGGTTCCTTCATTTGCAATTTCGTAGCTGCTTATTTCCGTATCAACTTCGGTTGGGGTTGGGCATTCTGGGCCGCCGGATTCGGGATGCTACTTGGTCTCGCGATTTTCATGATCTGGACCAAACACGTAAAAGAAGCAGACGTCATCAAACCGGTTCAAAAAGAGGATAAATCCATTGGATACATCCTTGCATCGGTATTTATTCCATTGTTCATTATGGGGATCATAGGCTGGTTCATTCCCGGCAATCTGTTGGGTTCTGATGCCAATGATGCATTTATTTTCGGATGTATTCCTGTTGTGTTGTTCTACGTGATGCTTTGGAAACGGGCTTCTGAAGAAGACAAAAAACCAATTGCTGCATTGCTTACTGTTTTTGCATGTGTTGTGGTTTTCTGGGCTGTTTTTCACCAGAATGGAGATGCACTTACTGTTTGGGCAGAAGAATACACCGACCGTGAAATTCCAAAGCCTGCAGAAAGCGTTTTCACTACCCTGAAAATTGATCAAACCGTTGTAAACGATCCCGATCTTTTTGCTGTTCCCGACTCCACTTTCAAAAAAAGAATGAAATCAGGTGAAGAAAGAATTCAGGCATTGATCAAGGCAAACGATAAAACAGAATACAAACTGATTCAGGATTCACTTGCACTTGAAAGTCATTCGCGAACCTATTTCCAGAATTTACCGGAAGAAAAACGTCCACCGGTAGGACAAAACCTGAAACTCATTTCTACTGAAATTTTCCAGTCGATCAACCCCTTCTGGGTGGTGCTACTTACCCCGATCATTGTTGGATTTTTCGGATTCCTTCGTCGCAGAAACCTGGAGCCCTCCACACCTGCAAAAATTGCGTACGGACTCCTGATCACAGGAATCTCTGCACTTGTGATGGTAATGGCCGTATGGAGTGTCGATATTCACGATGAAAAAGCATCGGCGTGGTGGCTTATCAACTCGTATCTGGTAATTACAATAGGTGAATTATTCCTCTCACCAATGGGATTATCACTGGTATCCAAACTCTCCCCGCCGCGATTAACTGCATTGATGATGGGAGGATGGTTCCTTTCAACATCTGTCGGAAACAAACTATCCGGAATGCTCGGCGGACTATGGGAAGGAATTGACAATAAAGCCAATTACTTCTTTATCAATTTCGCATTGTGCGCACTTGCATTTGTACTGTTGTTCTCACAGCTGAAATGGCTCAAGAAAACCATGCAGGACAAAAACATCTTTTAACCGATCATCCTTAAATCTGAATTCGCACCGCTATGAGTAAAGAATTGACACTGGAAGAAATCCAGAATTTTGAAGGAAAATATCCCAAGCAGCTTTGGTATTTGTTCCTCACCGAAATGTGGGAGCGCTTTTCCTTTTATGGTATGCGTGGAATGCTAACCGTTTTTATGGTAACACAACTTATGTTTCCTGAGAAGGATGCCAACTTGAAATATGGTGCAATACAAGCATTCGTATATGCATTCACTTTTATTGGCGGACTATTTGCCGACAAAATACTTGGTTTCAAGAAATCCCTTTTCTGGGGTGGAAGCCTTATGATTATCGGAAGTATGATTCTTGCATTTTCCCCGGTGGATCTGTTTTTTATTGGCATCAGCTTTACCGTTATCGGAACAGGTTTCTTCAAACCGAATATTTCAACAATGGTTGGAGCACTTTATAAAGAGGGTGATTCCAGAAGAGATGNNTCTCTTGCCGGAATAGTAATGACAATTGGTTTGATCACCTTTTTGTTCACTCAAAAAACAATGGGTCCTATTGGTGATTCTCCACTAAAAGCCCTTACAAAGCAGAAGAGAAATTTGCGCGAATATCTTGTTTATGCTGTTTCTCTCGCTTGCATCCCCTTTATTCTGATAATGGTCCAGAACACAGAATATACTGATCTGTTCATGTATATTATTGGGCCTTGTACTTTGATTTATTTAGGTTATGAAATGACAAAACTAAGTGCACCTGAGGTTAAGAAGCTTTTGGCAGCGCTGG
The DNA here is from genome assembly GCA_002351955.1 of Flavobacteriales bacterium UBA2798. Taxonomy (GTDB): domain Bacteria; phylum Bacteroidota; class Bacteroidia; order Flavobacteriales_D; family UBA2798; genus UBA2798. The sequence continues at coordinate 13,643 of DEHO01000038.1, read as the reverse complement.
TCTTTATTATTTTCTCCATCGTATTCTGGGCATTCTTTGAGCAGAGTGNNTCTCTTAGCTTGTTTGCTCTATACAATCTGAACGACACTTTACTTGGAGTTAATGGTGTTGATCCTAATGTAATCAACAACTCTGCAAACTCGGTATTTGTAATTGCATTCAGTGCATTATTAGGACTCCTTTGGTTATGGATGGCAAAGCGGAAAATCGAACCCAATACACTTATTAAATTCGGACTCGGCTTCTTATTCCTTGCACTTGCGTTCTACATATTCTACGCAACAAAATTCTTTGCAGATGAAAATGGAAAAACATCGCTTGACGTATTTACGTTTGCCTACCTGGTCATTACGTTTGGTGAACTTTGTTTATCTCCCATCGGACTATCCATTATGACCAAACTCGCACCAAAACATTTGNNGGGCGTAATGATGGGTATGTGGTTCCTTGCCAGTGCATACGGTCAGTATGTAGCAGGAATACTTGGTGCAGGAATGACCTCACCGGATGAGAACGCCACAGCCGCGGTAAAACTGGAAGCCTACACCAGCGGTTACGAGCAATTAGCCTTGTATGCCCTCATTTGTGGTGGCGTTTTAATACTTATTTCGCCATTTGTGCGTAAACTCATGCAGGAAGTCAAATAAGCTTTTACCCTCATTTTCAAAGCCTCCCGCGTTAAGTGGGAGGCTTTTTTATTTATTCATCGTCCGAAATGAGAAGGTTATCGAAATGGGACTTGTTTCATTTGCGTAAACTTCTAATTTAGCGCACCCTAAACAAACACAGTCCAATGTCAGTAAAACACCTAATTCTTCTGAGCAGCACCGTTCTTTTGGCGATGTGCTCACCAAAAACAGAAGAGCACAAATCCGATGCATCCACCAACGAAGATGCAACGCGCATCAAGAGCAAGCACCTTAACGTGAAGGATGAGCACAGTTACGCAAACATCGATAAAGTTTACGCAACCCATTTGTTTCTCGACATCAACCTTGATTTCGATAAGAAGCTGGTAAAAGGAGTTGCTACATACGACATCACCAACGAAGGTGGCGACACTATTATTTTCGACAGCAAGTTTTTAGCGATTGAAAAAATTGTGATCGACGATAAAACCGAAGCAACTTTTGCACTGGGAGAAGATGACGAACTTTTGGGAACACCCATTTTTGTTCCGATCAGCCGCGATGCAAAAAAGGTTGCGATTCATTACAGCACAACAGATCATTGNNATTGCAATGGCTCACACCTGAACAAACTGCCGGTAAAAAACAACCATACCTGCTCACACAGGGAGAGGCTATTCTTACCCGTACATGGATTCCAATTCAGGATACACCGGGTAACCGAATTACCTACAAGGCAAAAGTATCTGCACCCAAAGACATAATGGTTGTGATGAGTGCAACAAACCCCACCGAAAAATCGGCTGATGGGGTGTACAATTTCACTATGGACCAACCGATTCCTTCTTACCTGATCGCACTTGCAGCAGGTGATTTAGTATTCAAACCCATTGGAAACCGCACCGGTGTTTATACAGAACCTTCGATGCTGGATAAATGCGCAGACGAACTTGCCGATACAGAAAAAATGCTGGAAGCAGCTGAGCGTTTGTACGGTCCTTACAAATGGGAACGTTACGACATCATCGTTCTTCCACCAAGTTTCCCTTTCGGCGGAATGGAGAATCCACGTTTAACATTTGCAACACCAACCATTATCGCGGGCGACCGTTCGCTCACTTCGCTAATCGCACACGAAATGGCGCACAGCTGGTCGGGTAATCTCGTTACCAATGCAACATGGAACGATTTCTGGCTGAATGAAGGATTTACAGTGTACTTCGAACGTCGTATCATGGAAGAACTTTACGGCAAGGAATATGCTGAAATGCTTGCTCAACTGGGTTACCAGGATCTTCTCAATGAAGTGGAAGGCCTTGCAGGATCACCGGATGATACTAAACTGAAACTCGACCTTTCTGACCGTAATCCAGATGATGCAATGTCGGAAATTGCTTACGAAAAAGGAGCATTCTTTTTACGTATGCTCGAAGAAACTGCCGGTCGCGTTAAGTTCGATGAATTCCTGAGAAATTATTTCACTGAGCATTCCTTTCAACCAATGACCACTGAGATTTTCCTTGATTACCTCGATAAGAACCTTGTGAAGAAAAACAACCTGAAAGTGAATGTTGACGAATGGGTTCATGGTCGCGGAATTCCTTCCAATATCTCGATGATCAACTCTTCTAAATTCAAAGCGGTTGATACTGAAATTGGACGCTGGACTACCGGAACCCCTGCAAAAGACCTCGCTACCAAAGGTTGGTCAACGCATGAGTGGATGCACTTCCTCAAAAACATTCCACAGGTTTTGAATAAAAATCAGTTGAAAGACCTGGATAACAGCTTTGGGTTTACCAATTCCGGTAATGCAGAGATTGCATGTTTATGGTTTCAGATCGCAATTAACAGCGGATACACTGAAGCCAATCCAAAGATCGAAGCATTCCTGACCAGTGTAGGCCGCAGAAAGTTTTTGACACCACTTTACAAAGCCATGATCCAAATTCCTGAAGGAAAGAAACTGGCCAACAAAATTTACGAGAAAGCGCGTCCGGGTTACCATTTCGTGGCAACAAGCACCATCGATCGTATTGTAGGTTATCAGGAAAAGAAATAAAGATCCCATAAGGGAAATAACACCAGGTAAAGCACGAAAAAGTCCGGTATATACCGGACTTTTTTGTTTAAATAAAGTAGCGTCTTTATCAAACTTTGTATTCGAGTACCGTTTTGCGGATGATAGAGACGCAATCCATCAATTGTTCTTCCGTCATTACCAAAGGAGGAGCAAAACGAATGATATTTCCATGAGTAGGTTTGGCAAGAAGGCCGTTTTCCGCAAGTTTAAGACACAAATTCCAGGCTGTCTTACCTTCAGGAGTATCATTAATTACAATCGCGTTAAGCAGGCCTTTTCCACGCACCAATTTGATCAAGGGTGATTCTGCAATCAGTTTTTCCATTTCTGAACGGAAGACCTTACCGAGTTCTCTTGCATTTTTTATTAGGGATTCATCATTTACCACATTCAACGATTCAATGGCAACGGCGCAGGCAACAGGATTTCCGCCAAAGGTTGAACCGTGTTGACCGGGTTTAATAACCATCATTACCTCATCATCAGCAAGCACTGCCGAAACCGGATATACGCCACCGGCGAGGGCTTTCCCGAGAATCAACATGTCGGCTTTGAAATAGGTTGAAGGCTGACGTTCACATTTTTTTTCGCAGGAACAATTTCCGCAGGTAGCCAACAGCGAACCAGTACGTGCAATTCCGGTTTGGATCTCATCTGCGATAAACAATACCTTTTTCGCTTTACACATTGATGCTGCCTGACGGAGATAATCCTCTGCAGGAACATTTACGCCTGCTTCACCTTGAATAGGTTCAACAAGAAAACCTGCAACGTTTGGGTTCTCAAGCATTTTTTCAAGCGACGACAAATCGTTATAAGGAATGGCAACAAATCCGGAAGGAAATGGACCAAAATTTTTGCGTGAATCATCATCGCTCGAAAATGAAACGATGGTAGTAGTGCGACCATGAAAATTCTGTTTACACACTACAATCACAGCCTGATCTTCTGCAACACCTTTCTTCTCATAAGCCCATTTACGGCAAATTTTTATCGCTGTCTCAACCGCTTCTGCACCAGTGTTCATCGGAAGCACTTTATCATAACCAAAATATCCGGTTACAAACTTCTCATAAACTCCCAGCATGTTGTTATAAAAAGCACGCGAAGTCAAAGTGAGCTTTCCGGCCTGTGCAGTCATTGCACCTATAATGCGCGGATGACAATGTCCTTGGTTTACGGCGGAATAGGCTGATAGAAAATCATAATAACGTTTTCCGTTCACATCCCAAAGAAAAACGCCTTCACCGCGATCCAATACAACAGGAAGGGGATGGTAATTGTGAGCGCCGTATTTGTCCTCGAGGGACATCAATTCTTCAGCTGTTTTTCCGGAGTGGGTCATGGTCATCATCGTCTTTCAATTAAATCACAGTCAATAAAAACTGTTCAACACACAAATATAGCTAATTTTACCCCTCTATGGGAAGTGCAAAAAAAGCCATGATTGGCAAAATCGTTGAGAATCTGGAAGTCATTGATGCTGCAGCGGAAGGAAAATCCATTGCGCGTTGGGACGAGCGAGTGGTATTTGTGAATGGCGGGGTTCCGGGTGACATTGTAGATGTTAAAATCATTCAGCAAAAACGTCGCTTTCTTGAGGGTGTTCCTGTTCACTTTCACAAAGAATCTGCATTTCGCACCGAACCATTCTGCGCACATTTTGGAAATTGTGGAGGTTGTAAATGGCAAAACCTCGCCTACGAAAAACAATTGCATTACAAGGAAAAACAGGTTCGCGATAATTTCGAACGAATCGGTCATCTTGAATTTCCTTCTATTCGTCCTATTCTCGGCGCACCGAAAACATCCAGGTATCGGAATAAACTCGAATTCACCTTTACCGACCGCGAATGGCTTACGTTTGAGCAGGTTCGTGAAGGAACTACGACTATCGGACCGGCACTCGGTTTTCATGTGCCAGGTAAGTTTGATCGCGTAATGCGCATCGATGAGTGTCACCTGATGGATGAGCCTGCCAATTCCATTCGCAATTGGTTATTCCAATATGCGCTTGAAAAGGAAATCAGTTTTTTCAATCTCCGTTCGCAGGAAGGATTATTGCGCAACCTTGTCATACGCAACACCCAGGCAGGAGAAGTCATGGTAACTGTAGTTTTTGCATACGATGTAGAATCTGAAAGAAAAGAGATTTTAGATGCACTATCCGAAAAATTTCCGGAGATCACTTCATTGTTTTATGTGATCAATACCAAGCGTAACGATAGTTTGTATGATCAGGATATGATCCTTTACAAAGGATTACCACATATGACAGAAACAATGGAAGGATTAAAATTCATAATCGGACCAAAATCGTTCTACCAGACCAATTCGGAACAAGCCTATCACCTCTACGCTGTTGCCAGAGAGCTTGCAGGATTAAAAGGGGATGAAATTGTGTATGACCTATACACCGGTACCGGTACCATTGCCAATTTTGTTGCTTCCAAAGCTAAAAAAGTAATTGGAGTTGAATATGTGGATGCAGCGATTGAAGACGCAAAAAAGAATTCAGCAGCAAACGGAATAAAAAACACTGATTTTTTTGCCGGTGACATGAAGGATGTGTTAAACGAAACCTTCATTCAGACACATGGGCAACCTGATGTCATCATCACCGACCCTCCAAGAGCAGGAATGCATGAAGATGTCATTCAAACCATACTGAAAGCAGCGTNNTGCCACACAGGCACGCGATCTGGCACTTATGAAAGACAATTATTCCATTGAAGTTGTGCAGCCGGTTGATATGTTTCCGCAAACGCACCATGTGGAAAATGTAGTATTGCTGGTGAGGAAATAACTATTTTTTCCGCACAATCATCAACCCATCGCGAATAGGGAAAAGTACATTTTCTACACGGGAATCATTTTGCACTTTGGAATTGAATTCATGAATGGCTTTTGTGTCTTTATCCATTAATTCTTCCTCCATCAAAACCTTTCCACTCCACAATACATTATCGGCAATTATAAATCCGCCGGTGTTTAGCTTATCCATTACCAAATCAAAATAGGCAGGATAATTGATCTTATCTGCATCAATAAATACAAGATCAAACTTCTCCTCTATTCCAGGAATTAAATCAACTGCATTACCAACTCTGAAATCAATTTTTCCGGAATACGGTGATTCTGCAAAATATCCACGAACACGTTCCTCAAGTTCTGCGTTGATATCAATGGTTATTATTTTTCCATCAGCTGTCATTCCCTCTGCAATACACAATGCCGAATAGCCTGTATACGTACCGATCTCAAGTATTCTTCGTGGCTTGATCATATGACTAAGCATCGCAAGAACCCTTCCCTGCAGGTGACCGGAAAGCATACGAGGGGTTAAGACTTTAAGATGTGTTTCGCGATTGATCCGCTTTAGCAATTCAGATTCTTCATCGGAATGTAAGCAGGCATACTGATCAAGTTCAGGCGCAATGAAATCCATTATTTGTTGGTATAAACTAATCGACTTAATTGATCAGGATTGTATAACTCATTGGCAACATCCTGCATCTCTTCTGCACTTACCTTTTCTATGCGACGGTAAACATCACGCATCTTCTGAATCTTACCGTAAAGCAATAGGCTTTTACCCAGACCAAGAGCACGATTTAAACGGTTCTCTTCGGAAAGTGCAAGTTGACCCTTTAACTGAATTTTAGCTTGCTCCAATTGAGATGAGGTGAACTTTTTCTTGCGGAAATTTTGCAGTTCCTTTAAGACCAATTCCTCACATTTTGCTCTGTTGCGTTTATCCGTACCGAAATAGATCGTAAACAATCCGGTATCCGTATACGGAACATAACTGGCTTCCACATTGTATGCAAAACCGTGTTTTTCCCTTAGCACCAGATTCAATCTGCTGTTCATTGCGTTTCCACCCAATACATTATTGAGCAATACAAACGCAGTACGCTTTTTGTCTTCGTAACGGTATGCTGTTCCACCCCAAACAACATGATCCTGAAAGGTGGAATAGTTCTTTTTCAATTTGAAGGGTTTTGCCGGTACTGGAAGAACCCTTGAATTGAACCCATCAGATGAACGAGCATGACCAAAATATTTTTCGGCAAGAAATTTTGCCTTCGCTTCGGGTAATTTCCCGGAAATACTGAGCGTCATTCTGGAAGGTACATAATTCCGCTGCATAAATTCCTTGACCATCGCTTTGTCAAAACGCTTCAAGGTTTTTTCTGTACCAAGAATGTTATGTCCCAGAGGATGCCCCTTATACACCTGCTCTTCGAATTCATCAAAGATCAACTCCGAGGGAGAATCGAGATAAGAACGGATCTCATCGATGATCACTGTTTTTTCCTTGCGCATTTCTGCAGGTGGAAATACAGAATGAAAAACGATATCAGCAATTAGTTCCAATCCCCGCTCCAGAAAATGCTTGTGAAAGGACGCATAAATACACGTTTCCTCCTTGGTTGTGTAAGCATTCAATTCGCCTCCAACAGAATCCAGTTGAGAGATGACCTCAATCCCATTTCGTTTTTTTGTCCCTTTAAACAGGCAATGCTCAATAAAATGCGCCATTCCCTGTTCTTCCGGATATTCATCACGGGTACCTGCACCAATAGTGAGTACGGCATGCACCACTTCCGAATGATCTTCAGGCTCGAATACGGCTTGAATACCATTTTTCAATTCAAATACTTTGAGGTCTTCTCTCCGCACAGTTTCGATGTATAATTATTTTTTCAGCAAATCGCGAATCTCAGTAAGCAAAACCTGCTCCTTGGTAGGTTCCGGTTCGGCTGCTGCTGCTGCTTGCGCTTCTTCTTCCTTTTTCTTCAGTTTATTAAGACGATTCATTCCTTTTATCATCATAAAAATGGCAAATGCAACAATGATAAAATCAAGCACAGTTTGTAAAAAGGAACCATATGCCAATACCGGCGCTCCTGCTTCCTTGGCCTTAGCGATCGACTCATAGGTATTGCCATCGAGCGACATAAAAAGATCAGCAAAGTTTTGTCCTTTCATCAGCATACCAATTGGCGGCATGATGATATCGGATACAAGCGAACTTACAATTTTACCGAATGCACCACCAATAATTACACCGACAGCAAGGTCAACAACATTGCCACGCATCGCGAATTCGCGGAATTCTTTCATTAATCCCATAGGAGAATTGATTTATTAATTGAAATTTTCAGAAACTTCCTCAANNTAGACCATCAATGGTTAAGAGAAGCGTTGTTTAAGACGGGAAAACAATTTAACCGTCAAAACAGGTTGACCGGTAAACATTCCGCTGAGGGCATCAAGAAAGATCAAAAAACCCAAAAGAGGAACCCAAAGCATCACCGGACTCCAGAGTCCATTCAGAATATAATCACCGGAATAGTACATGGTAAACGATCCAAATGCCAGTGCAACACAATAAAAGAAAAACTTAACAATAACATGAGGCTCCCACATTTCAGGTGCTTTGTGAATGGAATGAGAATATTCTGCGTTTCGTTTTCTGCGTTCCATTCGCCATTCCCGGCTCCCTCTTTTTGCAGCCGCCTGGGGCTCTTCAAGAATAGTTTTGTAGCCCAATTTCTGGTCGTATGAAAACCTCCTGACAGGATCAGAAAGTGTTTGGTAGGCCTCATTCAAAACCTGAAAAAAGGTGTGAGAATCAGGGGCTTTGTTTCTATCGGGATGGAATTTTTTGGCCATTTCGCGAAAGGCGACCTTCAGCTCCGCATCACTGGCCTTCTGGTGGACTCCAAGAATTTTGTAGTAATTATACTCCATCTACGATAAAGTTAAGGAATTCAGAACATTCAAAAAAGTAACAGAATAAAAATCGCTACATTGAACCTTTACTTTAAAAGGGTGTACAGCTATCAAATGAAACCCATGAAATACATATTTGTTTCGGTACTTCTTGCCCTTGGTGGCATTATGCCGGCGATGGGGCAGACCAATACCGGGGGTGGACAACAACCGCCTCAGGAGGAAAAGAACAAGATCCAGTCGCAAAGCACCAATATGAACGAAAATCTGGCAAACCCAGTTATTCTGGAGCCATCACGTTCTGCGCAGAGTCCGGGATTTTACAGAGGTCAGACCGAAACCCTTCGCAGAGCTGTTGACTTTAACAAGTACGATGCAAAATCATGGCTTGGCTATTACAAGGCAGAACGGTATTCATACTACACCAAAACCAGCAATGACATTAACACAGAACAACAAAGTGAACTCGACAAGATTGTGGATGAGATGTCGCAATATGTACCTACCAGCTATGAATTCAATTATGCCAAATACCTGAACGGGAATCACGATATACGCTTATTTGGATTTTTGGCAAAAGCTTATGAGATCAATCCAAAAGCGACAGAGCTGTTTGATCAGTTTGTCTCGTATTATGAACTGACGGGTGATGCTGTTCGGAAAACAGATTGGTGTAAAAAATTAAATGAATCCGGAGAAATTCCGAAAGAGATCATGGAGTTTGCATACAATCTTCTTGTATCGCTTGATGAAAATGCTGTGATCATTACTCATGGTGAAATGGATTCTCATTCATCCTTTATCTGGCAAACGGTAAAAAATCACCGAAAAGATGTACTCATACTTTACATGGATCTTCTTGAAAAACCGGAATACCGTGAAAAGAAATTCAGGGAGCTTGGAATTAATGTAACCGCTAGTCCTTACACCAACAAAGCGGCTTTCGTTGCAGAGTTCCTCCAAAAAAATTCGTTGAAGCGTCCAAGCTATTTGGCAACAACAGTGGCACCTGATTTAATCCGCCCGATACAATCGAAATTATTCCTCACAGGACTGGCATTCAAATACAGCGAAAAAGGTTTTGATAATCTCCCTGTGATTGCTGAAAACTGGGAGAAAAAATTCAGAAAGGAAGAGCTTGCCAAAAAAATCGCACAGGGTTCGGTAAGTGCAAAAATCAACATGAATTATGTACCCGGACTACTTCTGCTTAGAGATTATTTGCTGAGCTAGGGTTTGAATGATAAGGCCAAGGCAACGGAAGAACTGGCTTTAAAAATCGGCTCGGAAGGAGGAAAAGAACAACAAGTACGAACTATGATAATGAAAAAATAGCAGAACCGGTCGGATGGGGCTTTTCGGAAGGAACTATACGAACAGGACCGATGAGGAACTGATGGCTGCAATCGTTGACGGCGATAAGCGTGCTTTTGAGGAATTGTACTCGAGGTATGCAAAACCGATGGTCAACTTTTTCTGCCGGATGCTCTGGAAGGATCGTGAAAAGGCACAGGATTTTATGCAGGATCTGTTTACCAAGATCGTGCACAAACCTGAGTCGTACGACGCATCCCGTCCGTTCAAAACCTGGATTTATTCTGTAGCCAATAACATGTGTAAAAACGAATACCGAAAACAAGAAGTGCGCAAGAACACCGTAAATATGGGACACGAAAACTTTGCAGTTGCAGATACATCAGCCGATAGTTCACGCGCCATCGATCATGGAAAATTCCAGGAGATGTTACAGGTTGAATTAGATAAACTCGAGGAAATACAACGCACCACATTCGTATTACGATTTAAAATGGACATGTCGATTAAGGAGATTGCAGAGATTACAGAAGCCTCAGAAGGAACTGTAAAATCGCGTTTATTCTACACCTTAAAAAAACTATCCGAGAAATTAAAAATGTTCGACCCCAAATTGAGCAACGCTTATGAATAACGATTACCCTACATATCACAATCACGACATCGAATGGTTTCTTCGGAATAAGGATTTCGATGCACTAACTGAAGGAGAGCAATCGTTTGTACTTACACAAATCGATTCGCCTGAAGAGTATGCTGAAATGCGCCATACCCTTTCCAATATCAGGATGAGCTTTGGAACTGAAGAAGTTTTGGAACCTGAATTAGCTGTGAAAGACACCTTATTTGCTGAATTTGATCGTGTTCATGGAAAACAAACCGCAGGCAGTGGGAGAACATCCTGGTGGAATACGCTTTTCCCTCAAAACAAATCATTGTTCTTTAGTCCCGGTTTTCAACTTGCGGGTCTGGCACTAATCATAGTTGGACTAAGCTTTCTATTCACATCAAACAACGACAAAAACGAAAATATCGCTTTGCACAAAAACGAAAATGTTGTGCATCCAACCACAATTGAAGAGGCTAGTCCGCTCGAATCAGTTGCAGGCGGTTCAGAAGACAAATCAGAAGAAAGGACCTCACCTTCCCCTGCAGTATCCCATGATTTGGATAACAATCATTCAAGTGGAGAAATGTTAAAAGCTACTGAAAAGGAAGCAGCAAGAGAGATGGTCGTCGACATTCAACTAAATGACGAATACAAATCTACCGTTATGGATTCGGTAAGTTCATTTGCATTTGCGAAAGGTAACAGTTCCAGAAGCGAAAACTTAAGTCAAAACACCCAATCTACTGCCAAGACAGATGATGCAGTTTTCCTGCTGGAAACAAGTGTTGAACAAAAGAAAGCGGTTACATCCGATTCCAGAAAGAAAACTTCTGCAAAGGAATCCTATACTAAAGCAGAAGAAGGCGCTTCATCAACAAAAACAGCTAGTACCGGCGTTGAACAGGAGAAGTCGGGTAAGGATAAAAACGAAAGTACAATTGGAGTTAACGCTGCAAAAAACCCTGAGTTACTAGAGTTGTTGTTTACAGCACTATAAACTTAATTGATAAACTTCCAACGTAGCCCAAAACGTATAGTCCGCAAAGGCATAAGATACCCAGGAGCAGTAAAGAATTCTTTTCCTAGAACTCCATCTAGAATGTGATCTACAGAAATAAAGATTCTAACCGTACTGATTTCGGCTTCAAAAAAGGCATCGATTAGTGGGTAATTTCCGGTAAGTTGAGTATTTTGAAGCTGATAAATATTCAAAGCAGGAACAAAAGCATTACCGTAGAAACCGGAATAATAACGTGTGCTGACACCCGTATTGAATCTCATTGACCAGGCTGTACCGGAATAGAAAATACTTCCCCATCCGATAAAACCAGGAATTCTGAATACGTTTTCGTTTTCAGTTTGCTGTACAATACCTTCTGCCTTAAACCGCCAGTGCTTTCCGATATTTGAGGCAAAACTTACCTTACCACCATAGGCAATTGCAGAACTTGAATCCTGAATGAATTCACTTTCTCTGAAATACATTCCATTTGTTGTATGCACAAAAAATGAACCTATTGCCAATTTATCTTTCCAAAAATGGATATTTACATCCGCAGAAACAGAAACTACAGGAAGAAAAATACCGGAAAAGAAATAATGATTTGAATTGGTGTAAGTAGTATTTAGTGCAGGTGAATTTTGCATTGCGCAAAGTTCTGATGAAATGAATTTTTCTCCCTTCTTTAAAAATTTATACTTTATTTCCGACCTAAAATCCTCGGCATGATAACCGGTAAGAAAATATTCTGCATTTGCATTGACTACATGAGTAGAATCAAAATAATTGAAATTAATAATTGTAGAAAAGGAATGATTATTCAACGAAATTCCATTTGAACGATAATTATTCAGGTAATGGCCTGCACCGATTTTTACATTGATCTTTTGTCTTTTCCATTGGAGAAAACCATTATTCTTCAATTGTGATGCAAATGTTTTGTCATTGGTTTGGAGTGAATCAAAAAAGATATTTCCATAGTATCCGTTTAAAGGGTTTCCGGAATAAATAAATTCTTTATCGCTCACATTAATTACATGATGCACACTGAACCCTTTTCCGATAAAGACCCCATGTTCAAGGCCTAGCTCTCTATTTCGGAGATTCGTAATACCATCACGCATTCTAACTGGATATAAACGGGGATTCCCGAAATTTTCAGCACGATATACAGAATCAAGCAAACCACCATTCTCTTGCCTGTCTAAATCGTGCAAACGCGCACTGATTGGGGCAAAGTATTTTTTTCTTTTCCCCAAATAGGACACCCCAAAATTCAGGATATCCTGGTCGTTTAATTGGTATAGAAAAAATCCTTCTGCACGATTACGCTGGTAATCAATCCAAAAATGGACTTGTTTACCTAAAGGTTGAACATGTAAAAGTTTTAATTCCTGAGATTTATTGGTTCCGAGAATATAGGAAGCACTGGTTACCGCAATAGCTGAGCGATAATTATTGTAGTTCTGTTCATTCAGGAATGAAACGGAACCGAAGAGGATAAAATCCGACTGTTTTGCAAGCAGAGAAAATCGTTTACTGCCATTATTACCCAAGTCTTCGTAATAAAAAGGTAAATACCGAAGATGAAAACCATCGAGCGTATCTGCTATCTGGGTAGTATCACCATTGTGGATTCGAAGCAACGATACAGAATCGCGCTGAGCTGAACCATCTTTAAAGATGATCAGAACAAAAACAACAATTAGGATATGGATGATCCTGCCCATAGACGATGGAACAAGTATAAATGAAAAACCCCGAACACCAAAGGTGCTCGGGGTTTTAAGAAAAACGGCGGCGACATACTCTCCCAGGTTTAAACCTAGTACCATCTGCGCTAATGGGCTTAACTTCTCTGTTCGGAATGGGAAGAGGTGGACCTCACCGCAATAGTCACCTGAAATCGTCAAAGCGATTTGACAGGTTGTCGGACAAGACCAAAACAGCCGAGAATCGTTCCACGAGCAATCTGACGGATCGGAAGCTTACGGGCAATTAGTACCACTCGGCTTTGCCATTGCTGACTTTACACCTGTGGCCTATCAACGTAGTAATCTTCTACGGCCCTTAAAAGAAGTCTCATCTTGAGGTGGGCTTCGTGCTTAGATGCTTTCAGCGCTTATCCCGTCCGAACATAGCTACCCAGCGGTGCCCCTGGCGGGACAACTGGTACACTAGCGGTTCGTCCACCACGGTCCTCTCGTACTAATGGTAGCTCCCCTCAAACTTCTAACGCCCGCAACAGATAGAGACCGAACTGTC
>DEHO01000005.1 GCA_002351955.1 Flavobacteriales bacterium UBA2798 | reverse complement strand
ATGCTCATCAATTGATGAGCATTTTTGCGGTCCGGACGGGACTCGAACCCGCGACCCCAGCAGTGACAGTGCTGTATTCTAACCAACTGAACTACCGAACCTATTATTAAATTCTGAATAATTAAAGATGAGCCTAACCAATCCAGACGAGGCAAAGCCTGTCTGGATCCTGACAAACGCAGGTGCGTGGATCAAGTTTATTATTCAATCAATTTTTTAAAGAACTAATTGGTAGATGTTTCTCAAAACCTGCGTTTAGTCAGGACTGAACTACCGAACCAATGATTTAGGGACGGCAAAAATAAGGGTTTTTGCTCAACCTGCAAGTTTCGGGTGAAAAAAAGTCGGGTTAGAGACAAATAACTGACCATAAACGGCCTGTACGGCCATTATCGCGGCGGTGGGAGAAGAAATCAGCATCGGTGGTGCAACGAGCAAGCGTCTGGATATGAGCTTCAGAAATACCGGATTCCATCAGGTTTTGTCGGATGCATTGTGCCAGGTCCAGGTGCCTGCCGGAAAAACTATGATCCGAAAATCCTGCTTCACGAAACTGATCGATAAGCTCGGGACTGACTTCGTAGGCCATGCGGGAAATTCCCGGTCCGATGGCAACGTGTATATGTTCAGGTTTGCAATTCAATTCCTGCATGCGAAGAATTACTTTTCCTGCCAGTCGGTTGATGGTTCCTTTCCAGCCACAATGCGCCGCAGCAATTACAGAAATCACCGGATCGTGAAACAATACGGGAAAACAATCTGCTCCGCTCACCGCAATAGGAATTCCTTTTTTGTTGGTCACCAACGCATCGCCCTCCTGCTGACCGGATTCTGCATCGCATATGATGGTGCTGTGAATCTGTTTCAGGTAAGCGGCTTTTTCGATATCCCAACCAAGCGCATCAAATGCACGTCGGCGATTTTCCTTTACGTTTTCTTCCTCATCCAGTGAACCGCTAAAATTTAACGCATCGCAAGGCGTAGGAGAAACACCACCGTGACGCAGAAAAAAAGCGTGAGGCACCGCGATTTGACCGGCATTGTACCATTGGATTCCGGAAGGATGCTGAACCAAGTTCATAGTCAAACATTCAAAAAAAATCCGACATAAAAAAACAGATTTGCCTGCAGCATCCCTATTCATTTTCGGAAAACAAGACTACCGAATGGAAAAATCACCAAACCCTCACATCAAACTCAAGGTTTTCCCTTCGGAAGGCGGGTTGTTGTGCTCCTCCGGATAAGGATTGCACTTGTTCTGCAACATACACCTGCAGTTCACCAATCGTGATTTGCTGATCATGGTTGACATCAGCCTTACCGGAAGCAATTCCATTGAGCAGACTGTAGGTAAACAATCCGTTTTTCCATTGCGCACTTTCCATCGCGTATTCCGATCCTCCCGAAGAACTGATCACCAATGCACCCGTTCCTATTCGTAAATCGGTAAATAATTCCGTAGCGAGCTGACTGCTTTGTTTGATTCCGAATCCGCCTTTACTGACAACACCAATGGTTCCTGCATTTCTAAAACTAATATCCGATTGCACTTCGGCGCTTTGTGTTCCTGCTTCATTTTCTTCCTTATCCAACTCTCCGGAATGACAGGTATCCATCAGTAATATTTTGCGGATCGCAGTTAAACCATCCAGTAATTCTTCCAGTTTCTCATAGGGAATTCCATTTTTCGACGGCTGGTTGAAATCGATGGTGTGTGAAGCGAAAAAATAATTCAGGTCCTTATCCAAAACTCCGTGTCCCGCCACAAACACCATCACCACATCATTGCGTTTTGCCCTGGATAAAAACTCAGTCTTTGCTTTTTCCAATGCAAGCAGATCTACTTTTTCATTGACGAGCACAAGCTGATTCACTTTAGAAAATGCCGTGCTTCGTGATGCCAATTCGGAAATATCATTTGCATCTTTAGCAGCATAACGCAGATTGAATTTTTTGTCTTTGTACTCGCTTACACCGATAGAAAGCAAATACAATTCAGGCAATTGCTCCTGACCTGAATGCAGCACAACGGTTTCGCGCATTGATTCTGCTCCCCTGCTATTGATCACGCTTAGCTGCACTTTGTTTCTTCCGGGCATCAGTTCTATTTCCAATTCCGATTCCAGTTTTGCGCCCTCAATTTTTTTTCCTTTCGATCCGTATAGGGGAACATCATTAATGCTAATCGCTAAACGTTCGAGCTGAAACTCCGAATCACTTGCTCGAAATGCAATTTTCGCTTTTCCGGAATTTACTGAATGCTGCACGATCTCAATCTCCGGAATATGAATTTGCACACCCAATTGTTCCTCTTTGAATCCCATTTTGCGCAATCGTTTTTTATAAGCCAACTGATAGCCTTCAATGATTTCAGGAGCTACCCCGCCAATATCTTTGAGAAGGATATCCGGACGATTGTATTTGAGATCAAATTGTTCGAAAGGATAAAAACGCGCCTCTTTCTCTTTTCCCTGATTGATGTGGTAACCAACATATTTCGATCCGCGGCGGGAGGAGGTAAAATAACCTTCCTGATTCCATACGACCCATTCTCCTTCGGTGGAAATGAAAAGGGAGTAAACCGGATAAATAAAATTCCGTGTTGATTCCGATAATTTATTCTCGAGAAACTGACATGAAAAATCGTTTTGATTCAAAACCTGAATCACTTTTCTCCAATCAGCAATGCTTTTACCATCAGCTTCACGCATTACTCCCAATTGCTGAAATACTTTTTTAAAGGTGGGTCCTACTTCAAGCTCATTGGAATATTCCATTGGTGAAAGCGGCAAAGAAGTAGTAGTTGGTTTTCCAACTTCATGCAGTGGCCAGATGCGAATGGTTTGATCAGAAGATGCAGTGATCATGCGTTTACCATCGGCAGAAACCGACAAACTCCACACATCTCCTTCATGTCCGACAAAACGCGAGACTTCATTCCCCGTTAGATCGTAGGCACTCAAAATTCCGTAGGAACCTCCGGAAACGATCCAATTTTCGGGGAGAAATCCGAATACGTTATGCCGAGAACCATTCCAGTATTCACGCACAATGGAATCGACAATTTTACGATCGCGCTGAATCAGTAATTTGGAATTCAACTGCTCCATCTCTACTCCACCCCGTGCGCGTACCAGGGAATACTTTTCCAGTTGTGTAAGCGGTCTGTTCCAACTTGTTTTTGAATCAATTTTTGCGTCTTTTCTTCCCACTAAATCAAATTGCCGGGTATAATGCGAGAGACCAAAATTTTCTGTCCATGTGGTGGTATAAGCAATTTGTTTATCCGCAAGTGCCGCAGCGAAAAAGGACTGCCCTACTCCACGCATTGTTCGCATTACTTTTGCCTTTTCCGATTTCGCTTTGATGGTCCAAACCACAATCTCATTGCTTTCTCCTCCCGAAGTGACCATCGTTTGATCGTTAATGAATCCACCGCATATCACAGAACTGGTATGACCATCATAACTTCCATATTCAACCCAGGCATTGTTTTCGAGTGCAAACACATTGCAATGGTGTTCTTTTCCGGTAGTAGAACATCCTGCAAGAATTTTTTTGGAGTCGGGTGAAAAACGCAGAAAAGATGCGACCACTTCATTGTCGATATCAGCAATGCGTTTCAGTTTTTCATTGTACACCGAAATAAATCGTTCTCCCGAACAGGCGATCCACTTTCCATCGGGAGAAATTACCACATCGCGGATCTGAAATCCTTTGTAAAATGCATCTTTCTTAATGGGTTTACTGTTTTCGGTCGACCACAATACCAGATTGCCCTTATCATCGCCGGTTACAAAATTCGATCCATTCACGAACACATCTTTCACATCCACTTCTTTCGCATAGTTGTATTCGCGCACCAAAGCGCCCGTTGAACAATTCCATTGAACTATTCGTCCGTCGGCATCTACTGCAATTACATTTTTACTGTCGGCAGTAAATGCAAGATCATTGATCACATTGGCATGTCCATGAATTACCTTTTTAATTTTTCCGCTTGCTACATCATAGATTCGAATGTCGCCCAGGTTCTCCGATTCATCGTCTTTGCCGAACCATCCTCCTGCGGCCAACACTAAATTATCCGGCGACAAAGCCAGTGCATAAACCATCCCCTCGTTACCGGGACCAATCTGTCCCAGGTATTCACGTATCGGCATTCCGTTTGCAGCATCCCATGCAATGATGGTTTTATCAAAATCGCCGGTAAAAATGGTCTTACCATCCTTGCTGATACACATCTCCCTTGTCTGAACCTTATGTCCCTGCGGACGAATTACAAGATAGGTTTGCGCATGCAGTTCGCTTAGTGCTCTTGTTTGCGAAACAAGGAGCAGAAATAGCAGGATAAGTGATCGGATCATAGGAAATGAAAGTATGTCAAAATTCCGGAAACTGTCCTCCGTGAAATACCGTATTTTACTGAAAGCCGCTCAGGTAGCGAATGCTCAGAAACCCTTATCTTTACAAAAAAAGAAGTTTATGGCTACAATGAATGACTTTTGTCAAAGCTGCAGCATGCCAATGGCAAAAGATCTTCAGCGCGGAGGAACCAATGCTGATGGCAGTAAAAGCAAGATGTATTGCAGTTATTGTTTTCAGAACGGTAAATTCATCGATAATTTCACTACTGCAAAAGAGATGCAGCAATTTTTGAGAAAAAAATTCAAGGAACAGGGATTTGGTCCCTTGCGTCGTTGGTTTTATACCTCCTATATTCCGCGTTTGGAGCGTTGGAAAAAGAAATAAATCATGTATCCAAAAGGTTACGCCTCCCAATACCGTCAGGAATTCTTTGAATTTCTGAAACTGAAAATGTCACGACGACTTTCTTCGGAGAAGGTGCGTATCAATTGGATGAAATACAAAACCGGTGTTGATGATTTGTATTTCCGTTGCGAGATCGACCGCAGCAGTGCGCGTTTCTGCATCGACATTCAGCACCGCGATCCCGGAGTACGGGAATTAGTTTACAATCAATTTCTGGAAATGAAGACTGTCCTGCACCAGCATGTTGGTGAGATGTATTGGTTGAAAGACCATCACACCGAGGACGGACTGGAAATTTCGCGCATTTACGCAGAGCTTCCTGAAGCCAATTTATTTGAAAAGGAAAGCTGGCCGGAGGCTTTTGAATTCTTCGAAAAAAAGTTGCGCAAAATGGATAAGACCTGGTCGATGGCCAAGTTCACCTTTTTTCAATTGCTCAAATAATCATCATTTTCCGGCTCAATTTCCGGCTCGGGTACATCCTGAACGAGCGAATGAAAACTGCGAAACGTTTCGGGATTCATCAATTCGGGATACACTACGATTCCACCTGCTGCCTTGAGAAAACGATCAACCGATTGGATAAACTCCTTGCGCATGCGTGGATCTTCTGTTTCGAGCATTAATGAAGTGAAACACCAGCCTGCAATATTTTTTATTTCTGCCGAACCATTAAAGCGGCCCTNNCAGGCTTTCAATATCCGCATCGGTAAACATAGCAGAACGGGGATAATTACTTTCGCGGAATACATCTATTCTGAATGTTGCCTGCGTGATTCTGTCATCATCCAGCAATTCGATATCCAGGTAATTCCATTTTCCGGGTTGATCGAACTGAACGGAAGCATCGCTGTCTACACTGATCTTGTTTTCATCTTTCCAGAACCCGGGCATAAAAAGCGCAGAAAATTCCTGTTCAGCCGGAAAGGCTGCATCATTTTGTAAAAGGATATATTCAATTCGGATCATACATTTTTGTTTAGCGCATCAGTACCATTTTACCAATGCCTTTTGTAAAATATTCATCGGNNTAAAATTCGGTGATGTTTCTTCCGATACGAATGGGACCTAATTCATCCATGGTGATTTCGCGAACGACCTTTCCGCTGATGGTCATGATCTGAATTTTCATCTGATCGGGCAATTCACTCCCTGTGAGTGTAAACACAAAATGCGTGCGCGTGGTAAAGGGATTGGGATAATTCAATACTTCAGTGATCGTTTGCCGGTTCACCACCTCGAACTGAATGCGGTAATCGTTGCTACCCGAATTGTTGCCGGATTTATCGCTCGACTGGATCAACAAGGTGTATTTTCCATCCAGAAACAATTGTGGCTGGTATTCAATTCTGAATTTTCCTCCCGCACCGGAAGAAGGATACCACAAAAGAACAGGCTGACCATTTTCTCTGAAATAAATTCTGCGCTGATTACCGGTAGGATCGGTGAGATAAACTGCAAAAAACGAAGTATCCGATTCCTGATTCATCACCATCCAGGGATTTTCATCTTTTAGTGAAACAAGAATAAATGGTTTTGCACTCACAATATCTCCGTTGAGAATATGCATTCCATCAAAAGTCACATCCAGAATAGGATTCGTAATATCCCGTTGCACGAAAAAAGGAATCTGCGCAAAATTGTTGACATGCAATTGTTCCAGCTGATCGTAAGTATTGTTCACCGACAACAGAGGAACAGGATTTACTTCCATCCAAATGCTATTCAATCCGGAAAATCCACGGGTATCGATTTGAATGGTATCCAATAAAATCTGTCCCGGCCGCAGGGAATCTTGTCGACCGTAAGTCAAATAATGCCTGATTCTGTTTGCATCTTCGATCCAATAATGCACGAGCAGCGAATCCATTGTTTGGTTGCTGATGTTTTCAATGGCAATGGCAAGCTCAAACGGTTTCCCTTCGGGAATGGTATCTGCACCGGGTGTCAAATAAAATCCTGCCGCACCGTTCACTGCAGCTTCGGGAACAGGAGTGTACACCAACTGCCAGCGCTGCACCTGTGCGGGAGTGAAAAAAGT
This sequence comes from Flavobacteriales bacterium UBA2798, assembly GCA_002351955.1. Classification (GTDB taxonomy): domain Bacteria; phylum Bacteroidota; class Bacteroidia; order Flavobacteriales_D; family UBA2798; genus UBA2798. The sequence goes on along the minus strand of DEHO01000005.1, from coordinate 25,837 downwards.
TGTATCCGTAAACCATCCGCGCAATCGCAGGTAAGGATACACGGATGCATCCACCAGACTTCCTAAGTTGAGAATGGAATCGTAAGGCGTAAATAAAGTATCGAATAAAAGTGTTTCGCTTCCGGACGACGTAATTCCAATAACAGAAATACGTGCAGAATCGCGCGATGGGCTTTCGAGTGATTTGTATTTCCAGTATAATGAACCCCAATTGGAAGATGGTCCTACACGAACGGATGTCATTGCACCGGCAAAATCAAATCCGACAATCGTATCGTTCATGGTAACAAATCCGGGACCTGTTTGTCCCATTACCACTTTGGTAAACGAGGGATCTCCCTTACGCGCAAGCACGATCCATGATTCGTTTGGTCGTCCGGGATAAATACTGTCACCTGCTCCCAATGCACTCATCATCGCATAATGAGCGGGTGTCCACGTACTGTAATCGTTAAAACGCCAGGTGTACAACAACACATAATGTCCGTCGGGAATATGGTTATTCACCATACTGAGCAGAGAATCCATTTCTACGGGATTCGTATTTCTAAAGGAGAAATAAAATTCTACCCGATTTCTGCAGGCACAACCGTCGTTAACATTTCCGTACTGACGATCCTGATTCACCATGATGCAGGTTGGACATGATCCACCCGTTACCGGATCGCAACCGTAAGTTCCCCATGGTTCCATGGTAACAGGATCGATGACGGCAACATGAATTGCGGGATCAACACCACAACCACTGTAATCCTGCTGATTTCCGTCGAGTGTCCAAAGTGTTCCAAAAAATTCAGAAGAATTAGCAGCGAAAGAATAAACATCACAACCAATTCTGCGGAGATTCGGATCCCAGTACCAGGAGCGGCTGGCACGACTGTAATTCATCGTTTGATGATGATTCGCTTCAAACTGATAAAAATGCGCCTGACCCCAACCATTTAATCCGGAGATGTATTGGAAAGAACTTTCATGCCAGGAATAAACGGAACTATCCGGAGTAACACGCCAGAAATAAACAGTACTGTCGGCAAACTCCAATAGCGAAGCAATGCCCGACATGGAATTCAACCAGTTTGTTGCACGCGCAATGATCACACCTCCGGGAGCTGTTACCAGCTGATGCCTTCGTACAGGACTGTTGAACTGATCGGTTGTATCAATTTCGAAACGATAGGTTCGTGTACCAAGCAGTGGATTGTAGGTAGATGCTTTTAAATCCATTACACTATCCGGAACAATTGCATATTCATATGGCCAAACCGGAATGATTCCGTTCGAACTGATGAACAAGGGAACCATCACCTGATTGTTTCCCGTTTCGTCAGCATGTTCCGTTACAAAACTCGGAATATCCACCAGGACTTCGAACTGATTGATGCCAACTGCAATATTATGAAGGACAGGAATTCTGAAAGTAAGCGTGTCTTTAAAGAATGAACCATTCAGCGTTTTGAAATAAATGGAATCGGATCCATTGGGGAAATGCCGTCGCAATTCAACGATTACAGTATCCGTTGTTGCGCGTCCGATGTTGGTCACCACCACATTTACATTGATCGAATCATCGGCGAGGGTTACTGTTGAAGGATTGAAAAAAACATCCTGCTGACGAACCACCAGCTCCGGTGCCTGATGATAATTGATCTTTAAGGCAGGATCGCCATGCAGTGTCATTTGCGTACACACATTTTCCTGTAATAAGTTTGCGCCAACAGTTGAGGGTTGAATCTGACCAATAGTCTGCCGCAGAATGTATCCAACCGATAATCCGTAATCCACATTGGCAACTCTTGTAAAAAAAACGGTTGAGAAGGAATGAAGATTAGGAACGAATCCGAGTTTTGAAGTCGATAGAAAAGCAATGGTTCCCTTTTGGTGTTCAAACACAAATTCTTCGGAAGCACTGATAATACCCGGTTGAAAAATATCGCCTGAATAACATGCGTTACCAATGAGAAATGGATATTTACCGGTATTGTTCCAGTTAGAGGGTTCATCAATGTTCTGATCAAATCCGTTTATGGTGGAGTGACCAAAGAATGTCATGATGGAAACACCGTCCTGAATTTGTTGCATCACTTCAGCGTATTCGATCGGATCGATAGGATCTGAAGATTGTTTCAGAAAGGTCTGAACATTCCCGCCGAATTTCACGCCTTCGAGTAATGCTTCATATACCGAAAGGCAATAGGAAAAATCAGCTTGTTCCGATGTTGTTGTTCCTCCGCCGAAATGCATGATTTGTTTTTGCCATTCTTTATCGGGAATCGTGTACGAAGAAAAAGGTGATTGTGCCGCTTCGTATTGCTGCATTTTACTTAAGTAATTCAGCACCGTTTGCGGATCGGAAGCAGATAGTCGTCCGGTTGGAATTGAAGGAAGAGCGGTGAAGACACCATTCAATCCGGCAGAGATCAGTTGATCGGAAGAAGGATAACCATAAGAAGGAACCAGGTTCTGCTGATACGCCGAAAGTGATTGCCGCGATCCGGGAAATGTTCCATTGGAAGATTCCGTTGCTTCACGAATTCCTTTACCGATCAGAAACAAATGCGAAGGAGCGGTGGACCATTCGTTGGTGATATCTGCCAAAAATCGGCGCACACCTAAAATATGTTTCGGAATACCACAACCGTATTGGTGATACAATTCATCCACGTCCACAACCAGAGTCTGGTAAGAACCACCTGCAGGTGAAGATCGGTAAAGTGCATATTGTTGTGCAGCTCCCATCAGTGAGGAATGCGTAATGATCAAAAACACCGAATCGGGATTCAGTTGCGCATAATCCGTAAAATCGCCTGTTCCGTTCACCGGAAAAATTTGTGCGACGGAAATTGCAGCTGATTCTGCAGAAAACCACAAGCGTTGTTCTGTACCTGAAAAATGATTGGGAACTAAAACGGAGGAAAATGCACCATTCACTTCGGGAGCAATACGTTTTAGTGTATCACCCAACACATACACAAAAGAATTCCCCGTTGGAGGATTCTGAAAATCGATACGGGTATGGTTTTGCGATCCATGATCAGGAACAAAAAATTCAAGCGCTGTTCCTGTATTTAAATCCGGAATACGCGGATACCTGATCGATGAAAATGCGACCTGTTGTATATCCGACGCAACACCGAGATCGTTTACAGTTTGAAATTGAATGCGCGATCCGGCACCGGAAAGCAAAGCATTGGGAAACACACCGTCTGAGCGGATCATCCGATATCCGACATAAGTGGTATCGAGGAACAAGGTATTGGCAGGACCAAATCCGACCCGCATATGGTGATTGGGTTGCAGAGGTGGAAATGTTGTTGCGTTCGAATTGCCGGAAAAAACAAATTTCGCAAATGCATCCGGTGCACCCGCTCCCTGATAAGGAAAGGATGTCGGCAAAAGATCGATCTGAGAACTTCCGGATGAAGCATACAAAAGATCATTGTACCAGCCCTCGCCCGATAAAAAATGACTGGACGATGCGCCAACTATTTGCGGACCCTGATAATACCGCAGCGCCACTTTTTTGTAAACCTCCGACCAGAACCAATCGGATGGTGTAAAAGAAGCATACGCAGCAGAATTCAATTGAGGCATACGTCTGTTCGCCAATGAAGAATTCCAGGTGAGGTAATAACAGATGGTATCGTTGTACAAACTGTAATACGTATCCGGCATTGATGATCGACCTCCTCCATAGAGCAGTGAATCGACGGAACCATCATTCTTCTCGGCGTAGAATTCAATAAAATCACCCGGATCAAAACTTCCGTCCGACTCGCCCTCAACAAAAATGAATTGCTCTTTTTCCCTTCCGAAAACCTGAAAATTTCGCGGATCGATCGTACCCAGCGGCAATCCTGCATTCTGAAGTGTGTTGTAGTCGATACGATGAATTCCGCTTTGTGTAACGGGAATAACAAAATACTTACCGGGTCCGCCAAACTGTATCCATTCGTTACCTGCCGACTGACCCAAGACGGACAATCCGCTCCATACCATCAGTAGCAGCAGGAGAATTTTTTTCATGATCCGGCTTTGTGAATATCAAACCGCAATGAAAAAACGTTGGAGTATTGTGCTACAGATTGATCGCCGATATCGGTAAGCGCATAATCGATAGCGAAACGTTTTATCCGAACACCTATACCGATATTGGGCTGAAAAGTGGTTTCATTTCCGCTTTGATCGATTCGCATGCTGCGCTGTACATTCCCCATTCCACCACGGAGAAATACGATGTTTTTGTATCCTGCTTCGAATCCGAAATGCGGATCGATACTGATGAAATTAGATTTGATCAGGGTATTGCGTTTTCCATCGAAACTGCAATCGAAACCAAACTCACCCAGTACAGAAAAATTTTCTTTGATACGGAACATTCGTCCTGCCCCCAATAACAATTTCGGCAATGTAAGCTCAATGGAGTTCGTAGGAATTTCATTACCTGTCTGCAGGAAAGTGGTGATCATTTCATCGCTGAGCGAATAACTCCAGGCGTTGAAGGTGGTGGTAATATCTCTGGCCACTGCACCAAAGCGCCAATCGCCTTTACGGTATTGCGCTGCGACATCTATTCCAAAGCCCCATGATCGTGCAAAATCACCAATGCGGCGGTGAACGATTTTTGCGGTAGCACCCAATTGCAATCCGGGAATGGCGGTTTTGCGTGCGTAGTGAAACATGAAGGCATAATCGGCAGCAGAAAAGGTAGAGATCCGATCGTAATTGATATTCCCCGAAGGATCGATCAGTTCGATGGTATTCGGAATATCATCAATACCAAAACGAACAATGGAAACACCAAACACAGAGGAAGAATCGATGCGTTTAGCCATGCTTCCGTAATCGAACTTGGCAATTCCGGCAAAATATTCGGAGTGCATCAAGCCCACCTGCATATCGCTCTGAATACCGTTCAGTCCTGCAGGATTCCAGTATCCGCTGGTAACATCTTCGGTTGAACCCACCACAGAACCCGACATCCCCAGCGAACGCGCACCCACACCGATCGACAAAAATTCGTTGGAATACTTGGGCGCCTGGGCAAAAAGCGCAGACGAAGAAGAGAGAAGTATGAAAGAGAGAAGTAAGTGTCGCATAGAATACACGCTAAAAATAAACAAAAAAGGAGTTCAGAAGTTCGCATTAAAACTCAAAATCAGAGCTAAAATTGTGTCCTTTTCGCTTTATTTGCATGTGCAACTAAAAAAGCATATCCCTAATCTATTCACCCTAGGCAATATGCTATGCGGGTGCTTGGCTATAATTGCATGTTTCAGTTGGGATTTTCAACTTTCAGCATTACTTATTTTTCTGGGTGCAGTATTCGATTTCTTTGATGGATTTCTGGCCAGGCTGTTAAAAGTTAGCGGAGATCTTGGAAAACAACTTGATTCGCTTGCTGACATGGTAACATTTGGACTCGCTCCCGGAATAATTGTTTTTCAGCTTTTGCGTTTTTCCTTATGGACCAAGGATGTCAACATTGATAGCCTTTATCCAATGGGAGCCTTCATAGCTATGCTAATCCCTTTGTTATCAGGTTACAGACTCGCTAAATTCAACATCGACACACGCCAAAGCGATTCGTTTATTGGACTACCGACCCCAGCCAATGCCTTGTTTTTTTCATCAATAGCCTATTTTCTGGACCTGAAATCTTTAGCCAAAAGCTATGAATTTGCCCTTTTACAATTTCATCAGACACCTTCTTACAAGCTTAATTTCAGTGAAACTACGTTTACATCCTTAGAAATTTTCCTTTTTTCCCCTGGATTTCTCATTTCCTCAACAATCATTTTTTCTTTTCTATTGATTGCTGAATTACCGTTGCTCGCCTTAAAATTCAAACAGTTTGGTTTCAAAGGCAATGAATGGAGGTATTCGCTGTTAGGACTATCTGCTCTGTTGTTAATAATATTTCAAGTCAGTGCAATTCCCATTATTGTAGTTTTGTACATCCTTATTTCCATACTCAACAATACAATCAAAAGTCATGAAATTCAAAGCTGAAATCGACGTAATGCCCCACGATGCTCTTCTCGACCCACAAGGTAAGGCAGTAAGCAACAGCATGAAAAACCTCAACCTTTCGCAGATCAGCAATGTGCGTATTGGTAAACACATGACACTCAACGTTGATGCAAGCAACAAGGAAGAAGCCGGTAAACTGGTGGATGAAGCGTGTAAAAAACTGCTCCATAACCCTATCATGGAAAGCTACCGCTTTACGATCAGCGAGCAATAATCCTTCAATTCTATTTCGGGAGGGAATTCCTTATTTCCCCATTGAACTTTATCCGAAGCTTATTTCGTAAGCTTTGAATTCATCACGCCCGTTTGTCTGCGAATGGATTCCTGATGCACAAGCTCCAGCAACTTCCGCACAAACTCTTCGCTCAGTCCCATCGCCTTACCCTGGAACAAACGTTTCCCGATGATCTCATCCCAACGCTGAACCTGCAGAATGGTAACTTGATTATCGCGCTTGTATTCTCCTATTTTTTCCGCAATCTGCATACGTGCTGCCAGGCGCTGAAGAATATCATCATCCAATTCGTCAATCGCCTTTCGCATCTCTTCCAGTAAATTCAAAAAGACAGGATCGTTTACCGATGCGCTGCGGATATTCAGTTCGGATAATAATCCGAGTAATGCTTCCGGTTTCAATTGTTGCTGTGCATCGCTTAATGCTACAGAGGGATCGATATGTGCTTCAATCATCAATCCTGCCATATCCAGATCGATCGCTTTTTGCGCCACCAATGGCAATAATTCGCGGTTACCTGCAATATGACTCGGATCGCAAATCAGGGTGAGCTCAGGTAAGAGGGTCCGTAACTGAATGGCAATCTCCCACATGGGCGCATTGCGAAAAGGCGATTTCTCGAAGGAAGAAAATCCACGGTGAATGGCACCCAGTTTTTTTATACCAGCACGGTTGACCCGCTCAAGTGCACCGATCCACAATTGCAGATCGGGATTGATCGGGTTTTTCACCAGAACAGGAATATCCACACCCCGTATGGCATCTGCAATTTCCTGAACAGAAAAAGGGTTGACCGTTGTCCGCGCACCAATCCATAACATATCGATTCCTGCCTTCAGTGCGGCTTCGGCATGCGCTGCATTGGCGACTTCAGTTGCCGAGTACATTCCGTATTGCTTCGCTGCATTTTTTAACCAAGGCAAAGCCTGTTCACCTTTACCTTCAAAGGTATCCGGACGCGTACGCGGTTTCCAGATTCCGGCGCGGAGTACTTTTACTTTACCGGATTGCGCAATGGCCTCTGCTGTAGCCCTCACCTGTTCTTCCGATTCTGCACTGCAGGGACCGGAAATAAATAAAGGACGCTCCAGACCGGGCAACCAATCCTGAAGAGGAAGAAGATCTAAGTGGACTTTCATCTGGATTTTTCCTTTCTAATCTGTGCAGCGTGAATCAGCAATTCGCTGAGAACACAAAGGTAAGCAGGAATTGCTCCTTTTCCGCTATTTCGCAGGAACTGAAGTCGGAATTCATTGCTATTCTTTTCACTTTCCATACCCATTCGATTAGTATTTCACTTACAAAAACTTCATTCTCCGCTATAGGATAACGGGCAACATTTCCGATCCGTTTGTGCCTGGTGTTTTCAGGTTTACGGAAATGAAAAAGGTCCCCCAAATTCCGGAGGACCTTCTGTTTGTTCAAACTCTAAACAGAAACAAACCTCCATCCTTAGCGGAAGAAGTAAAAGAACCAATAGGATAACAATGCTGTGGCTGTTTTGATTTTCATTTTTCAAAAATAGAGCGGATCACAAGACCCCTGAACCAACATTCCTTCCATTTGCCCTATTTGATGTGTTTATTTGGCGAACCACAAGGAATTGCAGTCAATAAGCGACACTACATCAAATAGGACAATCGGCTGTTTTATGACAGGATTTAATAAACAATGAATCTATATTTGTGTCATGAATTTCAATGAAATAAAAGAACAAATCGAAGTTTATCAGTCGCAGGGAAAACGTTTGTTTGCCACTTCCTCCTTTCAGACCCATTCCATACCCATGCTTCATTTGCTGAGCAGGATCGATAAAAGCATTCCCGTTCTTTTCATCAATACCGGATTTCATTTCCCGGAGACGATGAGTTTTCGTGATCAGGTGAAGGAACAACTCGGGCTCAACCTCATTGATGTCCGTTCATTGGTATCACGCAATTTGCAACGCGACACCAAGGGCCAATTCTATTTTGCATCTGATCCGGATTACTGTTGTTTTTTAAATAAAACCCAACCCGTAGAACCCTTTTTGGCGGAGTACGATGTATGGATCAACGGCATCCGGGCAGACCAGAATGCCAACCGAAAAAACATGAAAACAGAACAAGCGGCACCTTACGGATCGGTTCGTTTTCATCCCATGCTCGACTGGACCTCTAAAATGATCTACGATTATATCCGTGAATACAAACTACCCAAACATCCCCTCGAAAACCAAGGCTACCTGAGTATTGGATGCGAACCCTGCACCCGCAAAATGGATTTGAGCAATGATCGCAGCGGACCNNGACTACATACTGATCTCGTTACAAAATAACCACCATGCGAATACTTATTACAGGCGGCGCCGGATATATCGGAACAGAATTAACCTATGAGTTGCTTAAACACAGCGCTCAGATTGAAGAGATCGTTATTTACGATAATCTGAGCAGAGGCAATTACAATTTGTTCATTGGCATGCATAAACTTTCGGGAGGAAAAGTGCGCTTTATTCAGGGTGATCTGCTCGATACCCGTAAGTTGAAAAAAGCATTAAAAGGCATCGATATCGTATATCACCTGGCCGCAAAAGTGACCACCCCATTCGCCGATCAGGATCCGCATCTTTTTGAACAGGTGAACAACTGGGGAACAGCAGAACTGGTGTATGCACTGGAAGATGAACCGGTGAAGAAATTCATTTATGCAAGTTCTGTTTCGGTTTACGGCACATCATCGGAACTGGTGGACATCGATTCGCCGATTAATCCGAATACTTTTTACGGCATCTCCAAAATGCGCGGAGAAGAACATGTGAACCGCCTCTTCCAAAAAATGCCCACCTATTTATTGCGATTGGGAAATGTGTACGGGTATTCCAAAAGCATGCGATTCGATGCGGTGATCAATCGGTTTATGTTCGATGCCAACTTTCAAAAACGCATCACCATCAATGGCAAAGGAGAACAGCACCGTTCCTTCATTCATATCGACAAAACGGCGAACCTCCTTTCCAATATCAGTGTAAAAGACACCCTTAAACCGGGTCGTTATGATTTAGTGGAGGATAATCTGAGCATCAATTATATTGCCGATGCATTGATGGAACTCTTTCCCGGTCTGGAAATGATTTTTGTAAATCAGCACATGACCTTGCGCGATCTCAGAGTAAAACCCAACCCAATTGTAAACGATCAGATCGACATTCCGGTTCGAACACTCAAAGAAGTACTTGGAGCGTTTAAAGAAGCGTTTACATTCTGAGTTTATTGAAAAAGGTATTTCCCCTTTTCATTGACTTTCCATTTTAATGGCTGTTTGTTTTTATCCCACAAATCGTAACCCTCTTTCAGGTTGTTCCAGAAATCGAGCAAGCCTGCATTAAGCGAATACATTTTACGCATCGATTCCATTGCAGTTTCCGTCATTCGTGCAGGAAAAAGATAAACCGGTATTTTTTTCTGTCCGCCCTCAGAGGCCTCCACACAAAGTACATACAACTCCTTGATCAAATCGTCGGTGATAGGAACACAACCCACGGAGACACAATTGCCGTGAATGAAAATATCACCACCGGGCGATTTTTTATCGGACAATAATTTATCGGATGCATTCGGGTAATTGATTCCTAGCGACAAATGAAAATTACTGCTTGGATTAAAGCGGTCGATATGGTAAAACCCTTCCGGAATCTGGTAATCGCCTTGTTTGCGTTTTGGTCCCAACTCACCGGAAAGCGTGCAAAAATCGTAGGTCTTGAAATGCCTGAATGTTCTTTCTCCTTTGGAAGAAAGGTACACTTCCAATTTTTTTTCCGCCTTAAACCCGCACAACAAAACATTAAAGCCCGATGTTTCCATACCCATGGCCTGAATATCTTTTTTCAGGGCATCCCATTTTTCGCTGAACGCTTCCTTTACCCGCGGGTACTGCATTTGTAATTTACGGGTAACGTCCTGCGCATTTGCCATTCCCAAAACTAAAAAGAGAACAGCACTCAGCACAGAATTTAACCTGAACTTTTCTAAAAAACGATGTCTTGCCCTTATGTCTGTCATAGCCACTAATCTACACTGTCCCTTCCCGGTAAATGCAGGAATTGATTATTGTAACGGATCCGTCTATTATTTGTTATCTGCTGCAAACTTTCCATGCTTACCTTTATTCCATTCATCCTGCCGTTCATCCCATCTCATGATCTCAGGTCCGATTTTTGCGTATCTTCAATCTAAAGTGCTCAGGCCATGAAAAGAATTGTGATCACCCTGCTCCTGTTATCTGGAGCCCTAATGCCGGACATCAGTCGTGCCCAGCATAACAACCGTTCAGCTACAACCGACAAATTCAACATGTTAATGAATTACATCTCGCAGATGTATGTTGACAGTGTGAAGGAAGACGAACTAACCGAAGCCGCCATTATCCACATGTTGGAGATGCTTGATCCGCACAGCATTTACATTCCCAAAAAAGAAGTGGAAGAAATGAATGCACCTCTTAAAGGAGGATTCGATGGTATTGGAGTTCGATTTCAGATCATGAAAGATACCGTGATGATCGTAAACACCATTCCCGGCGGTCCCTCCGAAAAACTCGGTATTCGTGCAGGTGATAAGATCATCAAAGTGGAAGGAGAAAACATTGCAGGAGCAGGCATCAAAAATTATCAGGTGCGTGAAAAACTTCTGGGATTAAAAGGCACCAAAGTCCAGGTCGAAATTCAACGCCGCGGTGAGAAAAACCTCATCAAATACACCATTACCCGCGATAAAATTCCGCTTTACAGTGTGGATGCTTCCTATATGGCTACACCCACAACGGGATACATCAAGCTCAATAGTTTTGGCGAAAACACCATGGCAGAATTTACACGCGCATTTGATTCGCTGAAAACCTTAGGCATGCAGAACCTCATTTTCGATTTGCAAGGCAATGGTGGTGGTTACCTGAATACAGCCATTGAGTTATGCGACGAATTTCTGAGTGGAAGTAAACTGATTGTTTATACGGAAGGACGTTCCTTCCCCCGCAAGGATACGTATGCGCGCAAGGTTGGACGCTTTGAAACCGGTAAGCTGATCCTTCTCATTGATGAAAGTTCGGCATCTGCCAGTGAAATTCTTTCCGGTGCGATACAGGATTGGGACCGCGGATTAATTGTCGGCCGCCGTTCATTTGGAAAAGGACTGGTTCAAAAACCCATGAATTTGCCCGATGGTTCGCAGGTTCGCCTAACCACCCAGCGTTATTTCACCCCAACCGGACGCTGCATTCAAAAACCATACGACGATGGATCAGAAGCCTACCGCAAGGAAAAATACCAGCGTTACCTCAGTGGAGAAATGCTGTCGCTTGACAGCATAAAAATCCCCGACTCTTTGCATTTCGAAACACGCATCAACAAAAGAACCGTATACGGAGCGGGCGGAATCATTCCCGATATATTTGTCCCGCTCGACACCACCCGCAGTTCGGAATACCTGAGCAATCTGTTGCGCAACGGAGTGTTCAATAATTTCTGTCTGGTGTACGTCGATAATAACCGTAAATTATTGAAGAAGAATTACCCGGATTTCCAGAAGTTCAAGAAAGGCTTTGCGGTAGATCAGAAACTGCTCGACGAGTTCACAGCATTTGCAGAAAAAGAAGGTGTAAAATTTGAAGCGACAGGCTTTAGCACATCCCGTGCAGTGATCGAAACAAGGATCAAAGCCGGCATTGCTCAAAACATCTGGGATGCGGGTCAGTTTTACGAACTGGTTAATCCCTTGAATCCTATTTACCTGCGTGCATTGGAAGCCCTGGAAGACGACACCTTCGACAAATTGAAATTAGCCTACAAGCCCTGATCAATTCCCAATTTTCTGCTATTTTTGAAAAAAACAATACCATGAACTCAGAAACAAGAGAGACCGCAAAACTAGGATTACTGGGTGTGATTGCCCTTACGCTTATTGTAAACACCTATGTAGTTGCTACCAAAAAATCAGGTGGTTCGTACGTACCTCAGCCTGCCACCAGCGCAGCAGTAGCTACACCCGCAGGAGGAGTTCCCACTGACAATCCGATGGGAAATCCGAATCCCAACCTGTCTACTACAATAAACCCTGCAGATCCAACCACCTCACCCATTCCTGTTAATCCGAACCAGAAGAACACACGTATTTCATTTGCAACCTATGCACATGATTTCGGAACGGTGAAACAGAACTCAACCAACAAATTCGCATTTAAATTCACCAACACCGGTGACGAACCATTGTTGATTACTTCAGCGGTAGGTTCATGCGGATGTACTGTCCCAAACTACCCGAAAGATCCAATTGCTCCCGGCAAATCAGCTACAATTGATGTAGAATACAAGCCGGGTCTGCAAAAAGATGCGCAGGAGAAAAAAGTTACGGTAACTGCCAACACCGAACCTTCGCAAACCATCCTTACCATTAAGGCAAACGTAATCGAAGAATAATCACATTGAAATAAATCCTCAAGCCCCGGCACTATCACCGGGGCTTTTCCTTTACTATGTTCATTAAACGAATACTTTTTTCACTCCTCGGCATTGAAGGTTATCTGCGATTTGTAAGCAGGATATTTCTATCGCTTTACTTTTCGGGCATACTCCGTGTAAAGGAAAAATTCGGTTTCCATTACTTCTTAAAAAAGTTGATCCGCAAGGGCGATACCGTTATTGATATAGGCGGAAACCTCGGCTATTACACCGTCAGTTTCGCACGCCTCACCGGTAGAGGCGGAAAAGTGTTGAGTGTAGAACCCGTTACGCTTTTCAGAAAAGTACTCGAGAGAAACATCAAAAGATACCGACTGGGAGAAATTGTAACTGTATTACCTTTTGCGTTGGGTAAAGAAAACAATGCACGCATACAAATGGGCGTTCCCTCCGGAAGCAAACATTTTCGTCACGGTCTCACCCGTGTTGTTGAAGGGAATACCGATGCTACCAATGATTTTATTTTTGAAGAGACCATGATGCGTCCGGATTCACTTTTCGGAGATCTCGATCGCATTGATTATATCAAGTGTGATGTGGAAGGCTATGAAATTCATATTCTCCCTGAAATGATTTCGGTGCTGCAAAAACACCAACCGCTTATCCAGATCGAAACAGATGGTGAAAACAGGGAAAAGATCATTGACTTGCTGAACTCCCTTGGCTATACCCCGCATTATGTGCAGAAGGGAAAAATTCACCGCTACACCGGAAATGAATCGTTTCACACCGGAGATCTGTTGTTTATCGGCAGCAAGCATCAGGACAGAACTGCACCATTTCTTTCCAGATAACAATGAAAAAAACGACCGATCTTTCAACCTATTCCAACAGTTGGTACCATCCCGGATCAGCAGTTAAGCGCGTTGTATGGTATGGTGTAAATGCACTATTTTTTCTTAATCCCTTATTTCCATTCAGCGGAGCAAAAGTTTTCTTCCTCAAATTATTCGGAGCAGAAATCGGAACGGGTGTTGTAATTAAACCCGGTGTGAATATCAAATATCCCTGGAAACTGAAAATTGGCGACCATGTCTGGATCGGCGAAAAAGTTTGGATCGACAATCTTGGTCAGGTAAACATTGGCGATCACTGTTGTTTATCGCAAGGTGCATTTTTGCTCTGTGGAAATCACGACTACACAAAAACTGGTTTCGACCTGATCGTAAAAGACATCACACTCGAAAACGGAGTATGGATTGGCGCAAAAGCAATTGTTGCTCCGGGCACTGTTCTGCATTCGCACGCTGTACTTACCGCAGGCTCCATGGCAAGTGGTGAATTGGAAGCCTACTCCATTTACGGAGGGAATCCCGCACAAAAGATCCGTGAACGGACTATCGGATGAAAGTCAGTATAATAACCGTATGCTACAACAGCGCAGCAACCATTGGTGATGCCATTCAATCTGTTGTTTCGCAAAACCATCCGGATATTGAACACATCATTATTGACGGAGGCTCCGGTGATGATACATTAAAAATTATCAATCAGTACAAAAACAACATTGCACATCTGGTTTCTGAGCCCGACAAAGGAATTTACGATGCCATGAACAAAGGCATTGCATTGGCAAGTGGAGAAATTGTAGGCATTCTGAATTCCGACGATCTGTATGCCGATGAAAATGTAGTGCGCGATGTTATCGCATTGTTTCAGAAGGAAAACTGCGAAGGCGTTTATGCCGACCTTGTTTATGTAGATCGCGAAAACACTTCGAAGATCAACCGTTACTGGAAAGCGGGCACGTACAAAAAAGGAGCATTTCGAAAAGGATGGATGCCACCACACCCAACGTTTTTTGTGAAGCGATCGGTGTATGGGCGACTCGGTAATTTTACCACAGCATTAAAGAGCGCTGCAGATTATGAGATCATGTTGCGCTTTATTCATAAACATGAAATTTCACTGGTCTATCTTCCCAGAGTAATTGTAAGGATGCGGGCAGGAGGAAAAAGCAATGTCAGCCTTCGCAACAGAATACGTGCAAACAGAGAGGATAAACAAGCATGGGTCATGAACGGACTTCGTCCCGGATTATTTACGCTTATCCGAAAACCGCTCTCCAAGGTTTTTCAATTCATAAAAAAAGGCCGGTAATTCCGGCCTTTTCCATTTTGTATTTTTTCTGAATCAGAATTTCACACGGGAAATCGTTCTGCGTCCTTTTCTTCCTCCCAACCAGGAATAGTGCTGCGTATAGAACGGATTCTTACCGCGGAACACATAACCATAAGTGAAGGTGGTAAAGAAATAAGTATCGTTGTCAT
The DNA here is from genome assembly GCA_002351955.1 of Flavobacteriales bacterium UBA2798. Classification (GTDB taxonomy): domain Bacteria; phylum Bacteroidota; class Bacteroidia; order Flavobacteriales_D; family UBA2798; genus UBA2798. Next base: position 10,809 of record DEHO01000005.1, on the reverse strand, counting down.
TGGAATCACCACGCTTCTGACCGGGCGCATAATTTGCGATATGCGGACGCTGAGCATCGGTCAATTCATCAGAACGGTTAGCCAATGCAATAGAAGTAGCGTTAGGCAACATGGATGGATCGGCATACACACCGCTAATATCATCGAGGTAATCTGTAAATGTCATTCTCCAACCCATCTCCCAACCAAAGCGGTGGCGACGTTTATAGGTGAAAAAGAATCCAACTCCAATTGGCATGGTAGCGGTTACTCTGCCGTAGTTCACACCCTCAGTAGTAAGCGGACGAAGTTTTACCCATTCACCATTGTGCAGCGCTTTCGGGCCATGCAATACTCCACCAATTCCTGCAAAAACGTAGGATTTAAAATCGACACGGTACCATCCTTTACCTCCAACATCGTTGGTATTGTACATGTACACTTCGGCACGACCGGAAAATTCGAGCAAATCATTGCGGAAACTCAGGTTACGACCAACACGTCCACGGTTATCGGAAAGACTATCGGCTCCCTGAATACGACCATAGATCAAGTCGGCACGTACAGAAAGATAATTGCTCATTTTGTAGCGGGCATATCCACCAACAGCCCAACGGGTCTGGTTCAGTTTCATATCCCAAACAAAGGGACGCTCCGTTTTTTCCTTACCGCCAATCTCACCAAGGTAATTCGACATACCAAGGCCACCACCCACTTCGAACTTGTAAAATGAACTACGCTGAGCTAAACCCGTTTGGGCAACAAGCAACAGCGCGAACATTCCGAAGAGTTTATTGGACATAACTGTTTTCATATTCAAGCTTCAAATATAGAGAATGTTTCGAAAGCAGGCAAGTCGTGTGCCACNNTGTGCCACAGCCAAAAAGCCTTAGTTTTACACCATAAATTCATGCCATGGACAATAACAAGATCTGCTCCCTTTTCAATATCCAATACCCTCTTATTCAGGCCGGAATGATCTGGTGCTCAGGCTGGGAACTCGCTTCTGCGGTGAGTAATGCAGGGGGATTGGGAATCATCGGATCGGGCTCGATGTACCCCGAAGTGTTAAAAGAACATGTTAAAAAATGCAAGGCAGCCACCAACAAACCTTTCGCGGTGAACCTGCCCATGCTCTACCCCGATATCGACAAACACATTCAAACCATCATTGAAGAAAATGTCCCCATCGTTTTTACCTCTGCAGGGAATCCCAAGACCTATACCAAAATGCTAAAGGATCATGGCAAAGTGGTAGTGCATGTGGTGAGCAGTTCAAAATTCGCCCAAAAAGCCCAGGAAGCCGGTGTTGATGCAGTGGTAGCAGAAGGATTTGAAGCCGGTGGTCACAATGGAAGAGAGGAGACCACCACTCTTTGTTTGATACCCCTGGTAAGAAATGCAGTGAGTATTCCGGTAATTGCCGCAGGAGGAATTGCGAACGGACGACAAATGCTTGCTGCAATGATCATGGGAGCAGATGCCGTTCAGGTGGGAAGCCGATTTGTTGCATCAGAAGAATCATCGGCGCATGNNAAAAGAAGGAGATACCGTTTTAACCCTTAAAGAAATTACTCCGGTACGCCTGATAAAAAATCATTTTTACCAGAAGGTAGAAGAGGCCTATTCCCGCTGTGCCGAACCGGAAGAATTGAAAGAATTATTGGGAAGAGGAAGAGCAAAAAAAGGAATGTTTGAAGGAGACCTGAATGAAGGGGAACTGGAAATAGGACAAATCGCTGCCATGCTTAACGAAGTAAAACCTGCAGCAACCATTGTTCGTGAGATGATGACAGAATACAACGAAGCATTGCGCGAATGGAAACAACAATCTGAATACAAAATCTGATATGATACAATTTGAACGTTTTACACTTGCAAACGGATTAAGAGTACTGGTGCACCGCGATGAGTCGACACCCATTNNTATGATGTTGGTGCCCGCGATGAAGATGAAAAGCGAACCGGATTTGCGCATCTTTTCGAGCACCTGATGTTTGGCGGAAGTGTAAATATTCCGGATTTCGATAAACCCTTGCATGCCGTAGGCGGAACCAGCAATGCGTTTACCAATAACGACATCACCAATTACTATGTGACGCTGCCGGTAGATAATCTTGAAACTGCATTCTGGCTGGATTCCGACCGCATGCTCAGTTTGGCTTTCTCCGAGAAAAGTCTGGAAGTACAGCGCAATGTTGTGATCGAAGAATTTAAACAACGGTACCTCAATCAACCTTACGGCGATGTATGGTTGCTGCTTCGTCCGCTTGCCTATGCAGAACATCCCTACAAATGGGCAACGATCGGAAAAGAGATCAAACACATTGAGGATGCCACCCTACAGGATGTGCGTGATTTTTTCGGGACACACTACATTCCCTCTAACGGAATTCTTTGTGTTGCCGGAAATATAACCACTGAACAAATAAAAACGCTAAGCGAAAAATGGTTCGGACCCATTCCTGCCAAAACACGAAAAGAACGTAAACTTCCCAAAGAACCCACACAAACCGAAGCAAGAAGTTTAACGGTAAAAAGAGATGTCCCCTACCCTGCTTTTTACAGAGCCTGGCATATGGATAAACGCGATTCGGAATCGTTTTACGCCTGTGATCTGATGTCGGATATTCTTTCGCGCGGTAAATCATCGCGACTTTATGACCAGCTGGTGAGAGAGAAAAAACTATTCAGCGAGATCAATGCATTTATAACCGGAGATTTGGATGAAGGTTTATTTGTTGTAAGCGGAAAACTGAATGAAGGTGTAAAAATGGAAGATGCGGAAACCGGTGTTGAACTGGCCCTCGACGAACTGCGCACTACACTCATTCCGGAAAATGAACTGGAAAAAGTGAAGAACAAAGTGGAAACAACAAAAGCATTCAATGATATGAGTGTGCTTGACAAGGCCATGGAGTTGTGTTATTTCGAATTGCTGGGCGATGCAAACCGTGTCAATCACGAAATAGACCGCTACAAAAAAGTGACTGCTGCCGATATCCTCAAGGTGGCGCAATCCATTCTTCGCAAGGAAAACAGTTCAACGCTTTACTATTATCCCAACCACTGATATGCAAATCGACCGCACCATTGCCCCTGAGGCACACGCAATAAAAAACGTACAGCTGATCCGACCGCAAACGCAGGTATTGTCGAACGGAATTCCCTTCTTCGCGCTTCGTGCAGGATCGCAGCAGGTTCTTCGTCTGGAATTCATTTTCGATGCAGGAATCCGCAAACAAAACCGCTCGCTGATCGCATCCATTACCAACGCTATGCTGGTGGAGGGAACACCAACAAAAACGGCACAGCAAATCGCAGAAATGTTCGATTATTACGGCGCATTTATTCAGCCCGAAATCGATAACGATCGCGCAAGTCTTACATTGCATTGCCTCACTTCTTCCTTTGCAAAAGTATTTCCGCTGTTGAAAGAAATTCTGGAAGAAGCCACCTTTCCGGAAAAGGAATTGAAAACCAATCTTGATAAAGGTCGCCAGCAATTTGTGGTGAATCAATCCAAGGTCGATTACCTCGCACGTCAGCGTTTTATGGAAGCAGTTTTCGGCATGGAAAATCCCTACGGAAGACAAACAAGGGAAGCCGATTTTAACACCCTCAGCAGAGCAGCGCTTTTGGATTTTCATGCAGAAAATTATCAGGCATCCGGATTAACTATTATCGCATCCGGTCAGTTTGGCGACGATATTCGCGAGATCATCGACAATAGTATTGGTCAGTGGAGCATCAGCGGATCAGTAGAAAAAAACTGGACTCCCGGAGAATATCCTGCCCCAACAAAATTATTCATCGAAAAACCCGATGCCATCCAAAGCGGAATCCGCATCGGAAGAAGAATGGTAAATAAAACACATGCCGATTTTGCAGGATTGCAAGTCCTGAACACTGCACTCGGCGGTTATTTCGGATCACGACTTATGGCGAATATCCGCGAAGACAAAGGATACACGTACGGCATCGGATCGGCGGTTGTTTCGCTGGAGAAAGAAGGTTATTTCTTTATCGCCACCGAAGTTGGTGCGGATGTCGCTAAAGACGCAGTAGCAGAAATTTACAAGGAAATTCAGCTTCTTCGTGAAAAAACGATTCCCGTCGAAGAGCTGCAAATGGTTAAAAACTACATGCTGGGTTCCTTCCTTCGCAACAGTGATGGTCCCTTTGCCATGGCCGACCGTTTCAAGGCCCTGCATTTTTACGGTTTGGACTACTCCCACTACGATCGATTTTTAAACACGGTAAATACAATTACAGCTCAGGAAATCAAAGACTTAGCGATAAAGTATTTGAATCCCGGCGACATGACTGAAATTCTGGCCGGAAAATCATGATTTTTATACGCAACTTAGAGGGGATTCCTGCGTCATTTGCATAACAAATCCACTCTGTTTTCCGTTTAAGATCCGGCTTGATTCACAACTTCTCCATAAACATCCGCACCGCACTACGGAAATTGTTTGTCCTTACCGGACTGCTTTTACTCCTTCCTCAATACGGAAATTCCACCCATTTGCTGGGAGGTGATATTACCTGGACATGCGACGGTACAGGGAATTATGTTTTTCAGCTGCGTATTTTCCGCGACTGTTCCGGTCCATCCATCAGCATTGCAGGACAATCGCTGCGGGTGTGGAACCATCCAAGCATTACGCAAATCCCTCTGATCTTTGTTTCGCAAAGCGATAATTCTCCTGTGTGTACACAAGTAGCAGGCGGACCCGTCCAGATCACCTGCGCATCCGGAAATCCGAACGCTGTTGAGGAATACATTTTCAGATCGACACCTGTAAATCTAAATGCAGTTCCACCGGCGCAAGGATTTGCATTTACCTGGGATGCCTTTTCCCGACCGGCTTGTGATAATTTGCAAAACGCATTGATTTACGGATTAACACTGCGATCGTTCATGTACAGCAATGGCGGAGCAAACAGTAATCCCTGTAATGATTCCTCACCGCAATTCACTTCCTCACCGCAATATGCATTTTGTGCAGGAGAAGCAGCCAATTTTGGTCAGAACGCCTACGATCCCGATCTCGACAGTGTCGTTTTCAGTTGGGGAACGCCCATCGATCAGATTGCAGCCGGTACATTCAATCCCCCTGCATTTCCCATAGCTGTTCCCTATTCACCCAATTACAGCATTACCTCTCCACTACCCGGAACTGCACTCAATGCGAGCAATGTTCCCGGACAAATCAATCCCGCAACAGGCGATATTTCATTTACATCCTTTACCACCGGAAAATTCAATATTGTTGTAAAAGCCGATTCGTACCGCAATGGTGTTTTGGTTTCGGAAGTGTACCGCGAATTCCTGATGGTGATTGTGAATTGTGGTCCGAACACCGCTCCCTCGGCAACACCGGTTTTTGGTGGGGGCACAAGCTGGTCGGGAACATTTCTTGCAGGAGATTTGATTCAGTTCAATCTTGTTGCAAGCGATCCGGAATTGTTGCAGGACGGATCTCCGCAATCGGTGATCATGACCGCAACAGGATTGCAGTTCGGAACTAATTTTACAGATCCTGCCAATGGATGTATCAATGCTCCCTGTGCAACATTGAGCAATACATTACCACAAACAGGAGNNGCAAACCACCTGCGATCATATACCGGCCGGTGCAACGCAATCGCAATACAGTTTTACTTTTTTCCTCAGCGATGATTATTGCAGTGTACCCGGCGCCAATTCATTTACGGCAAATATCACACTGCTTGCACCACCATCCGTTCCCTCACCCGATATCCGTTGTGCCGATGTAGCACCGAATGGCGATGTAACATTAAGCTGGAATCCATCTGCTGATCCGCAATCCATCTTTGACCGTTACGAAATTTACAACAGCGGAACACTCATTGCCACCTTGCCTGCCATTGGAACAAACAGTTTCACGCATGTAGGTGCCGATGCACATTTGGGAATCCGTTCCTATCACATCATCACCTATTCCGATTGCGGAGGAATACGCACAACCTATTCCGACACCATCAGCACAATGTTTTTGCAGGTGAATAATCCCGCCAACGGAACGGCACAACTTGTATGGAATCCCTTGCGCAATCCATCACTACCCAGTGCATCGGCAGTATATGAAATCTATCGCGAATTCCCTCTTGGAACTTGGACACTCATCAATACCGTTCCTGCAACACAGCATTTTTATTCGGATACCATCACCGTTTGCGATGATTCTTTGAACTACCGAATAGAAATTTCTGATGCACTTGGATGTCATTCCACTTCTTCCATCGACGGAAAAACATTTCAGGATCAAATCGCACCCTACATTCCCGTCATTACCAGCGTAACGGTAGACACAACAAGCGGACTGGCCAACATCAATTGGGAAGTCAACGCAGCAGGTGACACCCAGGGATACATCATACTTCAAAATCAGGGAGGAAACTGGATCATCATCGATACCGTTTATGGTGTAAACAATACCACTTACGAATACGCATTATCACTGGCAGGATTAACCAGCGAATCATACGGTATTGCTGCATTCGACAGTTGTTTTTCAGGTAATCCTCCTACTGCCAACACCTCGGCGATGGGAACGTTTCACAGCAGTATTTACCTCACCACTTCGCTCAACATTTGTGCGCAAAGAGTTACGCTCAACTGGAATCCGTATATCAACTGGACCGGCGGTGTTGCGAATTACGAAATTTATGCAAGCGAAAACGGTGGCGCATTTCAGCTCATTGGCAATACCAATGCAACTAATTTTGTGCATCAAAATGTAAACCGACTTTCCACCTTTTGTTATCTGGTTATCGCCTACGAAAACGGAACTACGGAACGATCACTGAGTAACAGAGCCTGCAGGTTCATTGCACAACCATCGCAACCCGCATGGAACTATTTACAAACTGCAACAGTAAGCGGCAACAATGTAGAAGTGCGTTGTTTTACCGATCTCAGCGCAACAGTACTCGGCTATCGCATCGAACGCACAACCGATCTGAGTCTGCCCTTCGATCCTATTGGAACGGCAGTACCAAGCGGAAATCCGGTTTCGTTTTTTGATTATTCAGCAGATGTCGGATCAAGTAGTTATTACTACCGCGCAATCGCCATCGACAGTTGCGGACAGGATGCATTGGTATCGAATAACGGGAAAACGATTTTGCTTACTATCGATGCAAATTCACTTCGCGGAATTGTAACCCTGCAATGGAATGCCTACCAGGGTTGGGATGGATTTGTAACCGAATACAGGATCTACCGAAGCAGTAACGGCGTGTTCGATCCTGCTCCTATTGCAACGGTTTTGCCCGGAATGTTATTCTACGAAGATGATGTTTCAATGTTCCTCGAAAGCGACGGAGAGATTTGCTATTACGTAGAAGCGGTAGAAAGCCTGAACAGTTTTGGCATTGCAGAAACCAGTATTTCAAATCTTGCCTGCGCTGTTATCGAACCCATCGTTTGGGTACCGAATGCATTTATGGTTGGCGGGGTAAATGAGATTTTTATTCCGGTCATCAGTTTTGCCGATTACTCCAATTATCAACTGCGCATTTTCGACCGCTGGGGACAAATCGTGTTTGAAACAAATGACAGAGCACAGGGATGGGATGGAAAAATAAACAATCAATTGGGTCGCGAAGGTGTTTATGTATGGGTATTGGAATTTGCCGATGGCTCCGGACAGCTCTTTGAAAAGAAAGGATTTGTTACTTTGTTGAAAGCACCCAAATGAGAAGCGTTTTTCTACTCCTGATTTTTTCATCCCTCTTTTTTTCTGCCTGCCGGAAAAACAAGGAACTCGTTGTTGAGATCAAAGGACGCATTACAAATTCAGGAGATCAATCTTCTGCAGCAGGTGTTACCGTAAAAGTGAAATTTCAGGAAATCGGTTCGGGAAGTATTTCATCCGCCTTCAAAACAATAGCTACAACTACAACAGATGCTTCAGGTAATTACTCGGTGAGTTTTGAAAAACCTGCAGCTGCAGAATACCGTTTCGAATTAAGTTCGCCAAGACATTTCGCCACTGAGATCAATGAAAGTGCCGATGCGTTCAGCGCAAACGAAAGCAATACCCGTAATTTCGAACTCGATCCGGTATCCTTTTTCTCGGTTCGATTAAAAAATAATTCTCCTGTTGGTGTGCAGGATCAGATCATTTTCCAAAATACCTCCGAGAGCTATTCCTGTTCCATTTGCTGCGGAAATACACCGGTTATCAAACAGGGTATGACTGTAGACACCTCATTCGTCTGCAGAAGAAAAGGCGGACGTTTCATACGTTTTTCCTGGACCGTTACCAAAGGAGGAATGAATCAATTCTATACGGATTCAGTGATCACACCGAATTACGACACTACTTACCGCCTGATCAGTTATTAATCTATGAAAGCATTCTACACCGTATTTCTTCTTGTTTTCATATCATTCTCTTTTAGTGCANNTCAGGACGAAAAAAAGAAAAAATTCCTGAAAGATCCTGCCGACCAGGCCACGATGGATTCTGCTGAATTTTTTTACCAGGAAAAAAATTACCACATAGCCATTGGAAAATACAAACGCTTATGCGAGAATTTTCCCGATGAAAAAATCCTTCATTTCCGCATTGGAGTTTGCCAGCTCAATATGCAGGAAGCCATGGAGGAAGCGCTTGTCCATTTCGAAAAACTCGATGAAAAAGCATTTGAACGCGAGCAATCGCTTTACTACAGAGCGAGGGCATTGATGCTGAACTACCGTTTTGAAGAAGCCATTCCATTGTTTGAAAAATACAAAGAACAAAAATGGTCGACCTTCGAATTCCGGTTTTTATCGGACATCTACATCACCAATTGCAAAAACGGAATTGAATTATTGAAACAACCGGTCGAAGCAAAAATTGAAAACATTGGCTTACCGGTAAACACCAGCGCATCAGAATATGTTCCGCTGATCAATTCGGAAGGATCTGTTCTTATTTACACCTATCGAGGCCCGCGTTCTACAGGAGGCATTCAACGAAGCACCAACCGTAATTCCGTTGAAGCAGGTTCCTACGATGAAGATATTTTCATTTCCAATTTTGATCCCGCAACAGGCGCATGGTCAGCACCGGAGCCACTCCCCTTCCCTGTAAACACGAAAGCAAATGATGCCAGCGTGTACTTGTCGGATGATGGTCATGAATTGTACATGTTCCGTTCGGTAGATGGCGATGAAGGATCATTGTATGTTTCGCATCTGGAAGGAACAGAATGGTCGAGTCCGGAAAAACTTTACGGCAAGATCAATTCTCCCTGGTGGGAAGGAAGTATTTCCATTTCTGCCGACGGAAGAACAGCCTACTTTTCAAGTGAGCGTCCCGGCGGATTTGGCGGTAAGGATATTTATGTAGCACAGTTGCAGCCCGACGGATCATGGGGAAATATTCGCAATGCAGGACCAAAGATCAACACGCATAAAGACGACGATTCACCATTTATTCATCCCAGCGGTCAGTTCATCACCTTTTCATCGCAAGGACACAATTCGATGGGCGGTTATGATATTTACCGTTGTGATTTAACCAACGACTCCACCTGGTCGGACCCCATCAATATGGGTTTCCCTATAAACACACCCGGCGATGATATCTTTTTTGTAATCACCGGAGATGCGCAGGCAGCCTACTACAGTTCAGGAAAAGCAGGAGGATACGGCAAGCAGGATATCTACAAAATCATTCCGGGGATATTCGGAAAACAGATCCGGATGATTCGCGTGAAAGGTGTTGTAACCGTCGACGACAAACCTGCAGCTTCAGAAATCCGGATCACCTACGAATACACAGGAGTAACACAAGGTATTTATACAGGCAATTCTGCAAGTGGAAAATACCTGATCAATCTTCCATCAGAAAAAGAACTGGTCATCTATTTTAAAGCAGAAGGCTTCGAACCACAATTGCGAAAGATCAACACGAAAGATGTGGATGCATTCCTTGAAACTACCATTGATGTACAGTTTTATACAGACGAATACTTACGAAAACTTAAAAGCAATGGCGACAGTTTAAAAACCATTGCCACAAACGACGGTACGCTTAAAACCAACACAAGCGGAACCGACGATCGCTTTTCGAAATTTGGAACAACGCGTGTAGAAGGACTACGTTTCCATGTTCAAATTGGAGCCTACAACATGCCGCAGAATTTCAACTACAGCACGGTAATGAAACTGGGAAAAGTTGAAAAACAAAAACTGGATGACAACATCACCCGTTTTGTTATTGGAACATTCGATACCTGGGCGGAGGCAAAAGAGTTTTGTCGCTTAGTGATTAAAGCCGGTATAATCGATGCATTTGTTACGGCAGAATACCAGGGCAAACGCTACCATATTCATGAATTGGTGGAAAAAGGGATTTTCCAACCCTGATCAAAATCCGACACAAGGCATCATTCCACCGGAACGCTTCACTTTACCGGAAGTTGTTTTCTTACGCGCCGAAGAATGACGAGAACCGCCGGTTTGACTGTAGTGCGATCCTTTTTTTCGTTTCACTGCAACTGTAGCTCGCGTTTCCGAAGATGAATCATCATTACCTGAGTTATTCAACGAGGAAGGTTTGTCCCAATGCAATTTCGGTAAATCAAATGTTCTGCTCTCGCGGGTGGAAACTGAAATTTCAGCGACTTCTTCGTTTTCCTGTTCCGATGGTTTATTGGTTTGAAAAACATTTACATTCTCTGCATTCACATTATCCAATCCACTATTCATTTCCATCTGCTGCACTTCTATTACCTCCACCTCATTGGTTTTACTTTGTTCTGTATTCACCGCCCAGTCGTTGTTGGCCACGGAAGTATTGG